>JBGARJ010000063.1:0-28137 GCA_044230315.1 Saprospiraceae bacterium | reverse complement strand
TCTCAAAATAAAACGCGATGCGCTCGTGTGCGTCACAGACCCTCACGAGCAGGGAGCAGGAAAATTTTACGGATAGTATCACTAATCACCCAATGGCTATCCCTGGCAACAAGCCTTGTACACGTCAGATCACCGGCCGTAGGCCGCCTGTTTTTCCACTCAGGCCTTTTCCAAAAACGCCCCCACTTCCTGTTCCAAAAATCCTTTCGGGTAGGCTTCCACCTCCGGAAAGCCCAACTCGATGTCGCGGCCGTCGGCCGGCATCCAGACGGTACCGAAGAGGTAATCCCACAGGCTCAGCGAAATACCGAAATTGACCCCGTAACTGCCTTCCGGAAGGGCTTTCGAGTGGTGCCAAATGTGCATTTGAGGGTTGTTGAGCACATACCGGAGCGGTCCGAGCGGCAAGTAGAAATTGGCGTGGTTGAGGTGCCCGATAACGATCGTAAACAAGTGTACGAGGATAAAATCCTGGATGCCGAACCCGATCATGGCCAGCGGCAGGTACTCGATGCTGCGGTACACGATGTTTTCCATGAAGTGATAGCGCATGTGCGCCGCAAAACCCATTTGGCGCACCGAGTGGTGCACTTTGTGGAATTTCCAGAGCCAGGGCACATAGTGCAGCAGCCGGTGGGTGTTCCATTGGATGAAATCGCGTACCAGAAACAGCGTCAACAATTGCGCCCAGTGCGGCCACGAAGCCACATTGATGGCTACCAGGTTGCGAATACCGAAAACGGCCGCCAGGAAATCGTTGAACGCCTGGACCGCCACGCTCGACACGGCCGCATAGCCGATGAGCGAGAACAGAAAGAAGTTGAAAAACATGTAAAACGCGTCGAGCCAGAAATCCTGCCGGATAGCCGGCTGGTTTTTCCGCCAGGGGAAGAGGAGTTCCAGCGCATAAACGGCCAGGGAAATGGCGATGAGCCAGTAGAAATAATTTCCCCAATGCGGGTGCAGGATTTCATGGCCCAAATACGCCGCGTAACCCTGAAAATTACTCCGAAAGATCTCAAAATAGTGTTCCATGGAACGGAGGTTTTATCCCCGGCAAGTTTAGTGCATTTCTGTTAAACCCACTTTTGTGCAGCCTGGTATTCATACCGGATCATTTGCTCGAGCAATTCCGGCACCGTCGGCGCATGGATGCAAAGCGTCCGGTTTTGGGCTTTTAAAAAACCGAATTCGACCATATGGTCCAGCATCCGGAGCATGGGATCGTAATAGCCCTGCACGTTGAGCAGCCCTACGGGTTTGCGGTATTGATGCAACTGAGCCAGGGTAAGCGCCTCGAAATGTTCGTCCATGGAGCCGTATCCGCCCGGCAGGGTGATCACGCCGTCGGTACCTTTGATCAGCAGGGTGCGGCGTTCGGCCATCGACTCTACGACAATCATATCGCTTACGCCGCGATGACCCAGTTCGAGTTCGCTTAATTGGTCGGTGATGACGCCGGTAATGGGACCGTTGTGGGCCAGCGCGGCGTCGGCCAGGATGCCCATGAGGCCAACGCTGCCGCCGCCAAATAAAATCCGGATGCCCCGCTGGGCCAGGGTCTTACCCAATTCGGCGGCGGCCTCCGCAAACCAGGGTTGGTTGCCCGGATTGGCGCCACAAAAAACGGCTACTGACTTCATTGCGTATATTTTGCTTGTATGTGAAAACCCGTCTAAACCATGTTGGAAAGCTGCGCTGCGATTGCCCCCTGATGCCTACCTTTGCGCCTGCAAACTTTTGAACAGGTCAACCTGTATGATGAACTTTCGCTTCCTGGTATTGATCGCATCCGTTGCCTTGCTATGGGGCGGATGCCGCAAAACGGAAACTCCCGAACCCCCGGCTTCATCCACCTTCGAGTTGATTTTCTACAACAAATTTAATCTTCTGGAAGCGCAGTTTGCGGTTTTCCTGTCGGATGCGGACGGAAAGGTACGCGCTTTTCGCTGGTTGCCAGCCAATGATTCGGCGCATGTAACCGTACCGGGCGCTACGTCGAAGGAGCAGTTCGATTGCACGGTGGTCAAGATCACCACTGTGCTTTCCCCGGGCACCGGTATCCAGGACACCGTAGTATCGCTTACTACCTACACCAACCTGTACAACGGCGCCGGTATCCACCTGCACGACCCCAATTATTTGCAAAGCACCGACTGGCATATCCAATTCACGAATGTCGCTTCGATCGATTCCATCATCGTGCCGGAGAGCCTGACCTTTACCCGCCCGCAAGCGGCAAACAATTTTGAGGGGCAATACCGCGTGTTGCACACCGGCCGGTTCTGGTGCCGTCTGCGGATCAACGGCGAAGCCGGCTGGCGCTATGTGCTGTTCGATTCCGTCAGCACGGCCACGCTGGATACGACGCTGGATGCCTCCGTTTTGCCTGCGATCCCGGCTTCAACCACTGCGATTGCCTTGCCCTTGCTGGCGCCCTGGAGTTATCAGCTCGACCGGGTGGTGGATGTGGCGAAGCAGGAATTTCTGGCGATCGGCGCGCCCTTGCGGGTGCCGGGCGGAGCCATCCCGGTGTTGAACAAACTCGACGTGTACGAACCGCCAAACCTGCCCTACGGCGGTTACCGGCTGCGGCTGTCGGGTTTTGATGACGCCGCCGGCGAAGGCTATACCTGCGACCAATATTTTGACACCCTGCCGGCCGCAATACCGCCGCTTGGGTTTGACATACAACCCACCGTGCTGGCCGACAACCGCCTGGTGGGCGTGCTCTGCAGCGGGATATTCGACCTGCTTTCTTTTACCCGGGTGCGAAACGCCCCGCCCAGCCTGTCGTGGGAAGTACTGGTGCCCCCCAGTACCGACAACGGTTTGGTGACGTACCGGCTTCCGGATGTACCGGCGGAACTAAGTGCGCGGTTTGCCGGTTTGGGCAGTTACGATTTTGACGGCGCCGTGCGGGTTCGCGCCGAAAACTACGACCAACTCAACACCTATCCCGAGGCGGCCGCCCGGCGTATGCTGCTCGACGACCCGCTCTGGCAGATGAAAACCGGCTACCAGGCGCGCGAACGGGTCTTTTAACAACATCATGGACCACTATTTCGAAGCCAACCGCCAGGGCTGGAACCTGCGCACCGAGGTGCACAAAACCTCCGCTTTTTACGATGTGGAAGGCTGGAAAGCCGGCAGAACCAGTTTGACCCCTATTGAATTGCGCGAAGTGGGTCCGGTAAACGGTAAAAAATTATTGCACTTGCAATGCCACTTCGGCCAGGACACCCTTTCCTGGGCGCGCATGGGCGCCCGTGTGACGGGTTGCGATTTGTCGGACAATGCCGTGGCTTATGCCCGCGAATTGGCGCGCGAGTGCGGCTTGAAAGCGCGCTTCGTCTGCTGTAATGTGTACGACCTGCCGCAACACCTTAAGGGTAAATTCGATATCCTTTTTGCATCGTACGGTGTGGTGGGCTGGCTCCCCGACCTCGAACCCTGGGCGGCCGTTATTGCGCATTTTTTGAAAAAAGGCGGTTTTTTCTACCTGGCCGAGTTCCATCCGGTGGTGTGGATGCTGGATGAGAAAATGGAATTTATCAAATACGCCTACCACAACGCCGGTGTGATCAAGAGCGAACAGGTGGGCACATACGCCGACCGGTACGCAGGCATCGAATATGAGGAATACGGCTGGAACCACAGCCTGAGCGAAGTGATCAATAGTTTGTTGCGCCAGGGGCTTCAATTGGAATTCCTCCATGAATACCCCTATTCACCCTACGATTGCTTTGATAAAACGGTGCGCGGCGCCGACGGGAATTACCGGATCCAAGGGCTGGAAGATAAAATACCGATGGTGTACAGCCTTAAAGTAGTCAAGCGTTGAGCCCGGAACAGGTTGTTTTTGGGAAAATTTGCTCGGGTCAGGTCAGGATAAATCAAAAATACAGACATTCGGCACTGTTTTTCCGTTGAGGCGCTCTTGTTGCCGCATGCTGCGGTGGTGCGTCTTGCAAAACAGCATCACTTCACGAACCACCTTGCCTTATGTCCTTCCTGAGTGATTTGTTCCGCAAAAAATCCATCCCCGACGCCATTGCAACCGCGCACAGCGAAACCGGCGAGTCGGGCGGCTTGCAAAAAAACCTGGGCGTTTTAGACCTCACCGCCCTGGGTATTGCCGCCATTATCGGCGCCGGGATCTTTTCGACCATTGGATCGGCCAGTTACAGCGGCGGCCCGGCGGTTATTTTTCTGTTCATCTTTACGGCCGTGGCCTGTGGGTTTGCGGCATTTGCCTATGCGGAATTTGCCTCGCTGCTACCCGTTTCCGGCAGTGCGTATACGTATTCTTATGTGGCATTTGGCGAACTGATCGCCTGGGTCATCGGCTGGGCGCTCATCATGGAATATGCAGTCGGCAATATCACGGTGGCGGTGTCGTGGTCGGGCTATTTCACCAGCCTGTGCGACAGTGCCGGCTGGCATGTGCCCGAGTGGGCGCAGTTAGACTATGTGTCGGCCCGCGACGGGTTTGCGGCAGCCGAGGGGCTGCTCAAAGGCGGTGCGGCGCTGAACAGCCTGACGGATGCTCAACGCGAAGCCTACCTGGCCTGGAGCAACGCGCCTGTGCTGGCTGGTTTGCGGATCATCCTGGATATCCCGGCTATGGTCATGTCGATTTTGATCACAGGCCTGGTCTATATTGGCATTAAAGAGTCCAAAAATGCCGGAAATGCCATGGTGGCCTTAAAACTGGTGGTCGTCTTCCTGGTGATCGTTGTCGGCGCTTTTTATGTAGACACCTCCAACTGGCATCCCTTCCTGCCCAATGGTTTCGGCGGCGTGATGGCCGGCGTGTCGTCGGTGTTTTTCGCCTATATCGGATTCGATGCCCTGTCGACGACGGCTGAAGAATGCAAGAACCCGCAGCGCGACCTGCCAAGGGCCATGGTGTATGCGATCATCCTGTGTACGATCCTGTATATCCTGATTGCCCTGGTGTTGACCGGCATGATCAGTTACAAAGAACTCGACGTGCATGACCCGCTGTCGTATGTCTTTCAAAAATTAAACCTGAAATGGTTCTCCGGGATCATCGCCGTAAGCGCCGTGGTTGCCATGGCCGGGGTATTCCTGGTGTTTCAGCTCGGGCAACCCCGCATCTGGATGGTGATGAGCCGCGACGGTCTCTTGCCAAAGCCATTTTCCCGCATCCACCCGCGGTTTCACACCCCGGCTTTTTCCACCATCGTGACCGGATTGTTCGTAGTGGTGCCGATGCTGTTTATCCCCAGCGACACCGTGCTCAACCTGTGCAGCATGGGCACCCTCTTTGCCTTTGTGCTCGTATGTGCCGGCGTATTGAAAATGCAGATCACACCCGATGCCCCCCGCGGCAAATTCCGGACGCCCTATATCAACGGGAAATGGCTGTTCCCGCTGATGGTGGCGGGCGGATTGGTTTATTTGTTCACCCAATATAAAGCCGATATGACAGCCTGGCTGACCAATGCGCCGCAGATGAACGATGAAGTGACGCTGTTGAGTAAAATGGATCACGACCAGGCCGAGCAAGCGAAATCCTATGTGGCCCGGCAAGACAGCGCCGGGTTCGCCGGCGCCGGCAACGAACTTGGCGCCTACCTCAGCGGGCTGACCCCAACGGTTTATGCCAGCACGGTAGACGCTTTGCCCTTGCCAACGGAAATCAAATACGAATCAGGCTGGGGGCTGTTCAAACACAAGATACCCATGTGGCTTTTTGCCCTGACTTGCCTGGTATTGGCCGGGCTGAGTTTCAAACACAGTTTTTCCCTCATCCCGGTTTTGGGGCTGATCCTGTGTTTTTATATGATGGCCCAAATACCGGCCGACAGTTGGCTCGGCTTCTTGATCTGGCTGATCATCGGGCTGGTCATTTACTTCGGATACGGGTTCCGGAACAGCAAATTGAGTCGAACCTAATCATGCAGAAACTCATCGTCCTCACCGGCGCGGGCATTTCCGCCGAAAGCGGCATCAGTACGTTTCGCGACGCCGGCGGCTTGTGGGAAAAGCACCGGATTGAAGATGTCGCGACGCCTCAAGCCTGGCGGCGCGACCCCGAACTGGTGCTGCAGTTTTACAATCAGCGCCGGCGACAATTGCTTCAAGTGGAGCCCAACGCCGGCCACCGTGCATTGGTGGAACTCGAACGCGCTTTTGACGTGCGGATCATCACTCAAAACGTGGATGACCTGCACGAACGTGCCGGCAGCAGCCGGGTGCTGCACCTGCACGGCGAATTGCGAAAAGTGCGCTCCGAGCGGTATGCCGATGCGGTGTACGACTGGGATGGCGACGTCCGGATGGGCGATTTGTGTGAACACGGATTTCAATTGCGGCCCCATATCGTCTGGTTTGGCGAGGCCGTACCGATGCTGCAACCTGCCGCCGAACTGGCCGCACAAGCCGACGTGTTCCTGATCGTAGGCACCTCCTTGCAGGTGTATCCGGCGGCTGGGCTGATGGGGTATGCCCGGCGCCATATTCCCTGCTTTTATCTGGACCCCGACCCACAACTCAATTGGGAATTGCAAGGAATGCCGAATTTAACCGTTATTGCTCAACCCGCATCCGTTGCTTTGCCGGAATTGGCGCGGCAACTGCTGGGGTAAATTTCAATTTCCACAACAAAAATTATTTCACCCAATCCCACACCCATGCGTACCGCAATGATCGCTTTGTCCTGTTTGCTTTTGACGCTTTCCTGTACGGCACAAAAGCAAATTCAAATCAATTCCCTCCACCTCGACCCCGATCATGTACTGCTGGTGGCCGACAGTACCCTCGCCGCGCAGACCCTGTTGTTGGATAAAACTGATCGTTTTTTTGACCTGGTGACTGCCTCTGAAATGTCAATTCAAATGAAAAAACCCCTCGCCGAGGGCCAAACCCGGGCCGATCTGCTGCCGGCGTTTCAGGATTTTTTGCGCCGGGATGTGGAATCCTTTACACCAGAGGAATCGATGATGGTGGCCGGGGTGTTGCAGGAGGTGTTTAATGCCTGTCAGGCGGTGACCAGAGGGCTTTTCCCCGATACCCTGATCCTGATCAAAACCAAAGCCAAGCACTACGGCCGCTCGGTGTACTACACCCGGGAAAATACGATCGTGATCCCAATCGACGCGCTTGACCACTACGGCCGCTCGGTGTACTACACCCGGGAAAATACGATCGTGATCCCAATCGACGCGCTTGACCCTGCGATGAAAAAGGAATTTACCTCGACGATGTACCACGAGTTGTTCCATGTGTATTCGCGCCAACATCCCGAAAAACGGACCCTGCTATACCGGCTGATCGGTTTCGAACACCTCGGTCTTGAGCATTTAAACATGCCGGATGCACTCGCGGCCCGTGTGTTGTACAACCCGGACGGCGTGGATTTTGCCCAGAAAATCACCCTGAAAACGGAGGCTGGCAAAACCATCGATGCCATTCCCGTCATTTATGCCAACCACCTCGGTTTCCTGCCGGGTAAAAGGCAGTTTTTTGGGTATGTCGAGTTCAACCTGTACCAAATTGAAAAAGATGCCAAAGGCGGCTGGACGGTAGTGACCCAACCCGATGGCTTCTCCAGTACCCTCAATTTGCAAAACCTGCCCGATTTTTTCCGCCAGATCAAAGACAACACCGGTTACATCATCCACCCCGATGAAGTGCTGGCCGACAATTTTTCGTTTCTCATCCAGGGAAAATCCGACCCGGGCATCACCGCCAAGTTTTCCGACGGCGGCAAAAAACTACTGGCGGATATGGAGGCCATACTGCGGGAATGATAAGTGTATAGCGATCGCTACATCTTAGCTTTAAAACCACTCACTGTCTTCTGCCGACCGGAGGAGGTCCGCTGCTATCGGCGCCGGGCGTTGGGTTGGGGTTTGGCTTTTGTTCTTTGTTGTTGTCCAAAAAGCGCCAGGCCACGCCGAAACGGATCGAACCGAAGGGCTGAGGCTTCCAAGCGGTTTGGTAAAACACCGTCTTTTTGTCCCAGAACGTGGACAGATTTTCGTAGCGGCCGAAAAAACGGAACGACTGCACTTTGAAGGACACAAAAAAATCAAGCCAGGGATACGGCTTTGCGTTGAGGGAATCCTGCAGGTAGAATTGGGCTGTTACCGGTTGATAGCCGTCGGCTAAAAACTCGCCGTTTAAGCGGAAGTCAACGCCGGTTTCCAACTGCATGCGTTTTTTAAACACAAAACCGGAGAAATACAAACTGTTTTTGGTGAACCATTTGGGCAGCCGCAGTACATCGTCACGGTTGGCGTGTTGCAGCGCCACGGTGTTATCGAGGCGGATCGGGCCTAGATGAAGGTTTTCCCGAAGCAGTAACTGGGCGACCTGGAGCGGCGAGGTGGTTTGGGCGGCAATTCCCTGCTGGTTGAAATACAAGTAGTTGTTCACCAGGTGTGTTTTCCCGGTGATCTCCAGACCAATAACCGGCAGGGCATAGGTCGCCGACAGGGAGGTTTCCAGCGGTTTGGCAAAATCGTTTTGCCAGAACAAGCGCTGGCTTACAAAAAGTTGGCGGTACAGCATCGACGGCGGGTACCGCTGGCTGAGCAGGCTGGCCCGGAATTCACCGGCCTTCCCGAGCCCGATCTTCAGGTCGCCGCTGACCTGATATTCGCCAAAATTGGCCAGCACCCCCAGGTTGCCCTGCGCCAGAAAGGCAAAACGATCGGAGGGTGTGATAGCGAGATTTCCCGTCAGGAACAGGTTGGAAAAGACCGAATCGCCTCGCGGCTCCTGGTTCAGAATAAACAGGGTATGCGTCAGGCCAAGCGCCAGCACATCGGACGGGCGTCCCTGCATCTTGGCCTTGAACGTGTTGAGGGTGAAAGTGTTGTCCAGCCGGCGCAACTCCCAATAGTTTCGAATGCCGCGCAGGTCCACCAAAAACGTGTCGAAGAACAGGGCGTCCTCTTTCAGCGCGGACCCGGGCGTGGTACCGGGATCTGAAAATTTGAGGGTTTGCTTGCTCCACTGCAAAACGTGCGTGGCGCGCAGCACGCGTTTGCCGGCCGAGCTGTCGCGAACGCCGGTGAATTTGAGGTGGTGCGTCCAGTTGAGGGAAAAGTTGGATTGGCGGGTGAGCGCCTGCAAATCGGGCAGCCGGACGGTTGCGTCGATGGGGCCGCTGAATTGTCCGCCGCCAAACACCGTGTCGGTTACGATGCCGCCGTTTTCCTGTTGTTTGTCGGTATTTTTAGTGAAGATCAGAAAGAACTCGTAGCGCGGATTGACCGGGTACCAAACGCCCATGGCCACCGAATTGTGTTTGACGGCCTGGTACCGGTACTGGCCCAGGTGGTTAAACGTCTTGTAATCGACCGAAAAATTGAGCCCGCCGCCGAATGTCCTCGAAAACCGGGCGCGGAGCAGGTTGTCGTTTTGGATCCGGCCCTGAGAGAACAACAGGTCGGTGAACGAGCGGGAGTTGCGGTAAAACTGCAAATCCTGCGGTTTCAACTGGTAGAGGTCGAAGGCGTGAAAACCGGGGTCGAAACCCAGGCGCTGGGGCGTATCGAAAAACAGGGGCCGGGCGGAAGAACCGACGTTTCCCAAGGTGCCCCAATCTACCGCCGGGCGCCGGGCGGGGTCGTACGCCCGGAATTCGGAATCGGGCAAGGTATCGGCGGCGGGGTAGTTCCGCTCGGGCGAAAGGGAAAAGGTGAACAAAAACGGGGTGGTATCCGCCGGCTCTTCGGGCAGGATCGCGCGCGCTGTGCTGCTGGCGGCCTCCGGCTGCTGGGCTGCAGCCGACAGCGGGATGAGCAACAGGCCCCCCCGAAGGGCCATGCCGCACAGTCGCCTGAACGAGAGGGTGGAAAAAACTGACATCGTTGCAGAAACGTACAAAACGCCGTCGCGTTGCCCGGGCGCCTATTGCACCAGGGCCGGATTCATCCCCATAGTGCTGAAACCACCGTCGTGAAAGAGGTTTTGCATGGTCACGTAGCGGGTCAGGTCGCTGAACAAGGCAATACAGTAGTCGGCACAGGCTTCGGCCGGCGCATTGCCCAGCGGCGACATTTTGTTGGCGTAGTCGAAAAATTCCTGAAAGCCTTTGATGCCTTTGCCGGCGGTCGTCCAGGTCGGCGACTGCGAAATGGTATTCACCCGCACGTTTTTGGCGGTGCCGAGGTGGTAGCCAAAACTGCGGGCAAAGGATTCGAGCAAGGCCTTGGATTCGGCCATTTCGGAATAATCCGGGAAAACGCGTTGTGCCGCGATGTAGGTGAGCGCCACGATGCTGCCCCAGTCGTTGATCGCGTCGAGTTTCCACATCGTTTGCATGGTTTTGTGGAACGAAATGGCGCTCACGTCGAAGGTTTTTTGCATCCACTCGTAGTTCAGGTCGGTGTACGGTTTGCCTTTGCGCACATTGACCGACATGCCGATGGAGTGCAACACAAAGTCCACTTTGCCGCCAAAATGGTCCATGCTTTTTTGAAACAGGGCCTCCAGGTCTTCCAGCGAGGTAGCATCGGCCGGAATGACCGGGGCCTGGCATTTTTCGGCGAGGTTGTTTATTTCACCCATTCGCATGGCTACAGGAGCGTTGGTCAATACGATTTGGGCGCCTTCCTGCACGCAGCGTTCCGCTACTTTCCAGGCAATGCTTTGGTTGTCGAGGGCACCGAAAACGATGCCTTTTTTGCCGTTCAGAATCATGAAATGGTGTTGAGTTTCGAGTGTTGAGTTTCGATCTGAGCGGCAAATATAGAAAAGAGTAGGATCGGATCGGGCTTAAGCGTAGGTCGGTGATTTACCCGCTGTGCCCAAAACGGTTCTGTTGCCGCTACTTTCCACTTTTTTTAGTCGCGTAACCCCGGCTACACGCCTTCAAAAAATCCAAAAATAACAAAAAAAGCCCTCGTTTTGCACCCAGCCGGTAAATTCCGAACATGCTTTACTGCGGTAATTTATTCTGCTTTGTCAAATGAAGTAGACGACCTGCAAAAACGGATACAAGATTCTCGCGGCTACGCATGTAGTTGGCGGGGACGCCACAAAGGCGCGTTAAAATCGCGTCAGCGCGGCGCAAGGCCTTTCGCCTGAATTTAGGGTGCGTTGTTTTCTACAAACGTTGCGCATCTCCGGGGTGATTCATGAAGAACAAGCGCATGATCTTCAATCATTTACCCCTAAACCCTATCCCAATCTCCCGTAATTTTAATAATCTGTCCGGTCCGGCTTTAATTCCCAGGCTTTGAACACTTCCAGGGCCGCTGCCCGGCCGAGCTGGATCATTTCAATTTTTCGTTGTGCGAGGTCAACCTCTAATTCGGCGTAGATAAAACTGTCGTCGAAACCGATGGCGGTAGCGTCGGCTTTGGAGCAGCCATAATAGACGGCCTTGGGCCGGGCCCAGTAAATAGCCCCCAGGCACATGGGGCAGGGCTCGCAAGAAGTATAGAGGATGCAATCGGTCAACTGAAAGGTATTCAGGCGCTGGCAGGCATCGCGGATGGCCACCATTTCGGCGTGTGCGGTAGGGTCGTTGGTGGAAGTAACCCGGTTGTTGCCGGCGCCCACGATGACGCCGTCTTTTACGACAACGGCGCCGAATGGCCCGCCCAGGTTGTTTTCCAACCCCTCGCGGGCCATCCGGATCGCCTCCAGCATAAATTTTTCGTGTTCGCTTTCCATTTATCGCAACAAGGTCACATCACCCTTCAAGGTGATGGTACGGCCCGTCTTGAATTTGATCTCCGCCACCCAAACGTAAACATCGCTGGGAGCGTCTTTGCCGTTTTTCCGGCCATCCCAACCTGTAGCGGCGATCGTTCCGGAGCCATCATACATTTTTTCGCCCCAGCGGCTGTACACCCGGAGGCTGGTCACTTCCACCAGCGATTCTTCGCCGACGGCGTGCAGGTGGAAAATGTCGTTGTCGCCGTCGTTATTTGGGGTGAAGGCATTCGGCGCATACACTTTTTCCGGCACCACCAGAATGTTGTATTTGAACTCCCGGCTGGTGCATCCGAAAATGTCTTTAACAGTCAGCGTGTAATGCAGCGAGCTGTCTTCGGTCATGACCAGGGGCGGGAAGCCCTGCGGACCCGGCAAGGGGTTCCAGGTGTACGTGTACAGCGGATCGAAGGGAACAGGCAGCAATACCGGCTTACCTTGCCCGACAATCGTATCGAAATCCTTGGTACCGGTAAAGGCTACTGGAATAAAGACCGTGACAACGGCCGTATCCCGGCAACCTTGCGGATCCACCACCTTTACTTTGAAATCGGTGGTTTGGGTCGGTTTGGCCGACACCACCGCTTCGTTTTTGGGATCAAGCACCAGGTTCGCGGGCGTCCAGGTGTAGGTGCCGTTGGCAATGTTTACGCCAATCGTGGCCGTCTCGCCCGGGCAGATGGTATCGCCAAAGGCCACGAGGTTGGGAATGCCGGTCACCTGGACCGACACTGCATCGGAGGTGTCTTTACAGCCCAAGGGCAAATCGGTCACCATAAGCGTCACGATGTAATTGCCTTGCGCTGCGTAGGTATGCGTAGCCGGGTTGTTGAGCGAGGTGCCGCCGTCGCCAAACGACCACTGGAAAATGTCGGCCACGGTAGAGGTGCCGAAAAACTGGTGGGGTTGACCCAGGCACACAGAAGGCGATTGAACGGTAAAATTCGCATTTACGCGCGAAAAATGGATCGAATCGATCAGGGAGAGTGTGCAGGATGGGTCCTCTCCCACTAAAATAAGTTGGGGGTACCGGGTAAAGTTGGTCGGTAAAACGTCGAACTTGTGTCGCACCGGGGTTCCGTTTTTCAGCGTGTCGCCATCGCCGAAGTCCCAAAACCAACCCGTGACATCAACCGGGTTGTTCAGGGTAAAAGTAACGGTATCGCCGAGGCAAATGTCGTGTTTGTCCAGGGCGATGGTTCCTTCCGGCCCGATTACTTTGAAGGTCCGGGTTGTGGATGCGGTACAACCCAGCGAGGTGGACACGGTAAGGCTGACGGTATATGTACCTTTTTTGTAGGTGGTGGCCGTCGGGTTAAGGGTGGAACTGCCGCCGTTGCCGAAATCCCAGATCCAGGCAGTAACCGGCGAACCAACGGCTGGTATGGAAGCATCGGTGAACAATATATTTCGGGGTGCGCACAGTACCCCGCCGGCATTGATGATCGGATCGACGTCGGTAGTGAACATGGGATTCGGTTTATCCTGCACATATACATCTGTGGTGGTCGAATCCTTGCATCCGGTGGCGATTTCAGTGTACACCAGTTTGGCCTTAAACTGCCCGGCGATATTGTACATCTGGCTCGAGCCCTGGCCATTGAACGTGTTGCCGTTGCCGAAGTCCCATTGCCAACTGAGGTGCGAGCCGTGGTCGGTATAGTCCGTGGCTGCGAACGAAATATTACTTCCGGCGCAAATACTGGGCGGTTGCGGCAGGGTAAGGATGTTACTGACCGGCTTGTACACCTGGATCACCTTGCTGAAAAAGGCCGGGCATCCATAGCTATCGGTAATCTTCAGGTTGACCGTAAAACTGGAACCGCTAGCCGGGGGGGTGCTGTAGGTATGGGTTGGGTTTTGCTGGTTGCTGGTGGCGCCGTCGCCGAAGTCCCACTCCCATTTGACGATTTTGAACGTGTCGGGCTCCACGGTACTCAGGTCGGTGAATGTAACGGGTGTAGGGATGCAAATGACGTCTTTGCTGACGGAGAAACCGGGATACCGGTTGATGATAAAGATGGTGTCGCAAAGCGTATCCCGGCAGCCGTTGATGTCCTCGGTCTCCAGGCAAACCCATTGCTCGCCGGAAGGCCCGAAGCTGAAGTCCGTCACATCTTTATCCGTCCGGATCGGGCGCTGGAACGAGAAATACCAGGTATAGCCTTTAAAACAGGTGGCATTTACGTCGGAGGATTTGGAGCCGTCCAAGGGCGTCATGTCGCCGCCGCAGATCGTGTCTTTCAGGTTGAATTCCGATTTTAACACCGTAGCATGCACAATGGCCGTATCGGTGGAGGTCGGGCATCCGCTGGCCGCATTGTCGGCCTGCAATACTACGGTATACGTTCCGGGAGTGTAGAGGTGGGTGAAGGTATGCTCGATGGTACTGTCGCCGTCGCCGATATACCATTTGATATCCGTCGCGTCGTGGCTTTCATCGGTGAAGTCAAACTGGAGCGTGTTGTCGCAGGTGGTTTTGTAGTGCAGTTGGGCGATGGGCCCCTTGGTCAATATGAAATCATTCTTTGTGACAGTGGTAAAGCAGCCGTTGTATTCGGTCGTCAGCGAGACGTCCATCGGGCCGGATTCGTGGCTGTACACCCAGGTCGGGTTTTTGTCCTGAAAACAATGCCATTGCTGTTGGTTTTCGGAGGAGAAATGCCAGCCGTCAATCCGCGGGTCGTTGTTCAGGCTGGTAAAATGCACGGTGTCGCCGGGACATACTTCGAACTTATCGGCCGTAAAATCGCCGGGCACGGGCACGCCCACTTCAATCAGAATGACATACGACGTATCGATGCAGCCGGCGCTGTTGCGAATCACCAGCCGGACCTTGTATTCGCCCGGATTGGTGAAGGTGTGGGTAGGCGATGCTTTGGTATTGTTCACCAGCGGTGCGCTGCCGTCGTCGAACAGCCAGGTCCACTGCACGATTGGTTCCTTTGATCCGCTGCTGTCCACAAACGTGACCGTCAGCGGTGCGCAGCCGTGCTGGATGCTGGGAATAAAACGGGCATTGGGCCGCCAGATCGAATCGACGCGGAAAAAGTCGGCGGTGCAACCCGACGCGTTGGTCACGGTGAGGCGTATAGTATCCAGAAACAAGCCCAGCGACGTGTATCCGGTCGTATCGGGTGTGGTCCAGTTGAAGGTTGGGCTTTTGGTATTGGCCGTGGTGCCGTCGCTGAAGGTCCAGGCCCATTCCTTGGCGATGGGTGAAGTAGCGTTGAGCGAAAACACGGTAGGATCGCTGCAGGAGTATATGGGCGACACGGTGAAATTGGCGTTGGCGACATCTACAAATACCGGTTTGGTGACCGTGCTGGTGCAGCCGTTACCCGTCGTTACGGTAAGGGTTACGTTTTGCAGGCCCGCGGCGGTGAACATGGTGGCCGGGTTTTGTTGAAACGAGGTAGCTGGGTTGGCATTCGGGCCAAATTTCCAGTCGTAATTGCCGGACGAAGAGGCGTTGGTGAAGATCACCGTGGCGCCCAGGCAAACAGTGTCTTTTACCGTAAAGTCGGCGGTCGGGTGGCCAATGACCACGGGCCGGGTGGCGGTAGCCGAACAGCCGATAGCATCCGTGGCGGTGAGGGTAACCGTATAAGTGCCGGTTTGCAGATAGGTTTGGGCCGGTGGATCTACCAGATTGGAGGTGTTGCCGTTGTTGAAGTTCCAGGAATAGGTCAGGTTGCCCGATCCGCCGGAAGTCGTGTTGGTAAAATTGACGGTCAGGGGCGGGTCGCAGGCCACGGCCGGGTTGGGTACGGTCGTAAAGGCCACATTGGGTTTGATACCGGTGCGAATTTTGTCATCAAACACCTTGTTAACGTTGCAGGTGCTGAAATTGGTGATGAGTTGAAGCGACACATCATACGACCCGACCAGGTTGTACGTATGTGCTGTGTTAGCCACCGACGCGGTGCCGCCGTCGCCAAACACCCACTTGTAACCCGTGACCTGAATGCCGGGATCCACAATGCTGGTGTCGGTAAACTGAACGTTCAGCGGGATGCAGCCCGATTCAGGGATGGCGGTGAAGCCCACCACTGGTTTCGGGAATACGGTCAATTCGATAGTACCTACGACTGGGCCGGTTTGGCTGGCCCTGAATTCCACCACGTAGGTGCCGGGGATGCTGTAGGAGTGTGCCGGGTTGGAGAGCACTGAAGTGCCGCCGTCTTTAAAATCCCAATAGTATGAGTTGGCTCCGTTGGGCGGTGTGAAGGTCACAATCAACGGGGCACAGCCTTTCTGAATATCGGCTGTTTGAGCGAAAAGCAAAACACTATTGAGCAGCGTCAGCAGGGTTATGGTTATGCGCATAAGAGGCATGGATCAGGTAATGAGTTGAAGTGCAGTTTGTTTAGGACGGGCGGTTAAAAGAGCCGCCATTCGGGAGTGCCAAAGTAGGGCAATTTTATGCTAAAAAATACCAAACTCAGAGGAAGCGGTAAAAATCTTGTGGAAAGTTGTCACATTTGCCAACACCAAACAGTTTAACTGCTCCTCACAAACGCTTTTCTACCGCTATGCGCAGCATCCTTTTTACCCTTCTAGCCCTGCTGGTGTATATGCCCGGCAACTTGTCCGCACAGAGTTATACGTTTCAACAGGAATCGCTTCCTTGCCTCAACAAGAAATTTACGATAGTTGCCCATATCTTTAAAGACAGCCTGGGCAGTTACGGCGCCACTGAGGCCGATATTAAGAAGGCGGTAGATGGGATCAATCCGTTTTTTGCGCCCATTTGCGCATCGTTTGAGATCTGTGAATTCCGGTACCACGACAATTTTCAACACGATATTCTCGAAGACCAGGGCACTGAAAGCGCGCAGATTATCACGCAATACCACGCCGATTACCGGATTAATATTTACTTTATTACCGACTTCATCGATCCGCTCGGCCATTGCGGGTTTGCCAATTTGAATGGTATTTCGCAACCGTTTAGCTCGGGTATCTTCATCAAGAAAAACTGCATCAATGTGCGGGTCATCGCCCACGAAATGGGCCACTTCTTCAACCTGCTGCATACGTTTACCGGAAGTGGAGCGGAACTGGTGGACGGCAGCAATTGTACCACGGCAGGCGACCTGGTGTGCGACACGCCGGCCGACCCTTTTGTCGACGGCACGCCGCAGTCGCAATGGGTCGATCAGAATTGCGTCTTTATCTATGCCCTCACCGATGCGACAGGCAATTATTATAACCCCGATCTGGGCAATATCATGTCGTATTACGAGTGCGGCACCTGCGGATTTTCCTGGGGGCAGTTGAAACGAATGGCCGACGCCTACCTCGCTTCGGCTGTGAAATTCTGGTAGAATTTTTATACGCTACTGAGGCACAGATGCACAGCGAAATAATTGATTTACAATAGATTTTCTGTGCTTCTGTGCCTCCGTGGCGTTTAAAAACCCTCACTTCTTCCCATTCTCCAAGGCGGCTTCAATACGGTTCATGCAATCCAGAAAGTGGCTTCGGGTTGCCATGTCGTTGTACGAACGGTAACCTGCGGTGGCATCCGTCTGGAGTTGAATGAGCGTAGCCAGGGCCAGCGACGGCACATCGGTTTTGCGCATTTCGCTGCCCGCAGCGCCGGCCGATTGATACAACTCAATCATTTTCTCCACCAATATTTTTTGCAGGTTTCGCCGGTAAATGCTGACCGGTTGGTTGTTTTTCACTTCCGACCAGATCCCATTGCGCAGGTCGTCGAACATTTCCGCGGTGGTATAGGCATTTTTATCCACGGATTCATTTTCGAGCATGCGTTGCAAGCGGCTCGACGCGAACAGGTTATTGATGGTGGCTTCCTGCAGCCGGGCCACGGCGCTCAGCCCGTTATCCGGCCGTATCATCCGTAAGACCGCGGAATCGAGCAGCCATACCGGAGTTTGAAACAATTGCCGGTTGAGAAAGGCTACTGCATCGCGTTGCATGGAGGCGGGTGCGGGTTCATATACCACGCCGGTTTGGTCGCTTGTTTTGGGCGTTTCATAAATACCGCCTACCCATTTCGTCACATGTCCGATGTACCGGGAAAACTGGCCTACTACGTTGTTGTACAATTCGGTCGCACGATCGTAATTTTTGGCTTCTTCCTTGGTCCAGTCGATGGAGTGGGGGAGGATGCGCTGGAGGTTTTTAATTCCGTATTCCGAGGCCAGCATGGCGTTGTCGCCCAGGTCTTCGTTCTGCGCGCGCGGGTCGTATGCACTGCTCTCCATCAGGAAACGGAGGCGGGGGTTATTGGCGGCTTTTTCCAGGTACCAACGGTTCAGCACTTTGCGGTCATCCTCCGGGGTTGGGGTGTTGTAAATGGGTTTATAACCCCACTCGATGGCCCAGCGGTCGTAGTCGCCCACCCGGGGCATCAGGTCGGTTACGCCATCTTCGGGCTGCGCCACGTAATTGAACCGCGCGTAATCCATGATCGAAGCGGTATGGCCATTGGCGGCGAGGTAATTTTTATCGCGCAGTTTTTCGACCGGTGTGGCATTGCTGGCGCCGAAATTATGGCGCAAGCCGAGCGTGTGCCCCACTTCATGGGAGGCAACGAATCGCACGAGCGTCCCCATCAGAGCCTCGTCCAATTCGTTTTTACGCGCACGGGGGTCGACCGCTCCGGCTTGGGTGGTGTACCAGTTTTTGAGCAATTGCATCACATTGTGAAACCAGCCGATATGGCTTTCGATGATTTCGCCCGATCGCGGGTCGTTCACATTGGGGCCATATGCATTCTGGACGGGCGAGGCGAAATAGCGGATGACGGAGAAGCGCGCATCTTCCAGGCTCATTGTGGTGTCGTTCTCCGGCCAGTCGCGGGCCTGAATGGCGTTTTTCCAGCCGGCTTGTTCGAAAGCGGGTTGCCAGTCTTCGATGCCTTTTTTAAGGTAGGGACGCCATTTCGGCGGGGTGGCCGGGTCGATGTAATACACAATCGGTTTGGCCGGTTCAATTTTTTCGCCTTTCTGCTGCCGGAGCGCATCCGCCTGGTTTTTGGGCTCCAGCCGCCAGCGGGCGATGATGGTTTCGTCTTCCACGCGCTGCTGGTCGTCGTCGTACACCGTATGGCCCGTGACGAAATAGCCGACGCGGGGATCGAAAAAGCGTTTGCGCATGGGCGTTTTGGGGAGCAGGATCATCGACGTATTCATTTCGAAGGTCACCACCCCGGCATCGAGCCCTCCGGGCAGGTTGACCGGTTCGAACGGGTCGTTCCGGTCGGGCGGTTTGAGCGAAGGCGGGGCGACCTTGAAGGTTTTAACGCTCCGGACTTCCACGTTGATCGGATAGGCCCGGATACTTTGTATGAAACTGCGGTCTTTCTGCAAATCACCGATTTTATACCGCTGTTTGGCGATCGGCGTCATGGAAAATATCTGGTTGGCGTCGTTGAAAAAATCACCTACCTCAACCACCACGGAGGTGTCTTTCCGGATGGATTTGATATCAAAAGCGGCGGCAATCGGGTCGACATTTGAACTGCGCACGGCTTTGTAAATAGGCTGCAAAGTGTCGTCGCTGACGTTCCGGAATGCTACGGCCCGGATGAATACCTTGTCGGAAGGCCCGCGTTCGAAACGGATCACCTGGCTGTTGCTTTGTTCTCCGCCGTATCCTGCGCCGGTAGGCGTTTTGGCAATCCGGGTGATCGACATGATGTCGCGGCCAAAGAGCGAGTCCGGGATCTCCAGGTAGTACTTGTCATCCACCTGGTGGGCGGTGAGCATACCTGCCGACGAAATTGCTTTATCCGTGATGATTTCGGCGTATGGTTTGGGACCCTTTTTTGATTCTTTATTGGCAGTAGAGTCTTTTGCCGCACCATTTTTTATCATTGCGGGCGGCAAGGTATCGGATTTAGGTGGTGGCGGTGTGTCTTGCGCTGCAAGTGTGTGTACTGCCAGCAACAATACCGGCAGCAGCCAATGGCGGAACGTCAGTTGGTTATTCATCATGGATAAGCGTGATTGTAGCAAACAAGGTTGCCAAGGAAAGTGTGAAGTATGTTGTTTAAAACGGTTAGTTGTATTTGCTATTTGCGGGTGGCTACCCGGACCAAGGTCCAGGCCAATGTGGCAAAAAACACCACCCCGATGATTTGATAAACACCGCCACCCAGGGCATGGGCAAAACCTTCCTGCAGATTCAGTTTTGCCAGCCAGCCCGAGCCGGCCGGATAAGAGGCTTCCTTGGCTTGCCAAAGTGAAACGACGAGGCCCATGAGGGCGCCGCCTGCGACCAGGCCGGTTGCAAAAAGGCTGCCTTTACCCAATTCGGCATCTTCGGCTTCCCGCCCGCGGCGTCGGGCGACCCAATCGGTCAGGCCTTTGAGCGCGCCGCCGATCCAGATGGGCAAGGTTGTGCTCAGCGGCAGGTACAAGCCTACGGCAAAAGAAAGTGATTTGACACTGCACAACTCGAGGGTAATAGCCACAAAAACACCCACCAGCACGAATTGCCAATCGAGGTTGAACGACAGCATGCCTTTGATCAGTGTAGCCATGAGTGTCGCCTGCGGCGCATCGAATTTGTTGCCGATAGCGTGTTCGATCCCCATCGCGCGGAGCTCGGCGGTTGGGGTATCGAGGTATTGTACGGTAAAGCCGATGACGAGCGAGGAACAAATCACGCCGATAAAGAGGGCCAACTGCTGGTATCGCGGGGTAGCGCCCACGATATAACCGGTTTTCAGGTCCTGCGATGTGGCGCCGGCATTTGCCGCCGCAATGCAGATCATGCTGCCCACGACGAGGGCCATGGGTTCGAACACTTTGCCCGTCCAGCCCACTCCGATAAATACGAGCGCCGTGCCCATGATCGTGGCAATGGTCATGCCCGAGATCGGATTGTTGGAGGAACCGATAATACCCACGATCCGGCTGGAGACAGTCACGAAGAAAAAGCCGAAAACGATTACCAGCAAGCCCAGCAACAGTTTGCTGAGGATACCCTCACCCGGAATATTCGGGAGTATCGCCATCAGGAGCACCAGGCTCAGGCTGCCCAACCCAACCACTTTAATGGAAAGGTCGTTTTCGGTGCGGGCCACGGCTGCGCCGGCGACGCGGTTGCGCAGGGCGCCGAGGCTTTCGCGAAACGACGATATTATGGTGGGCATGGTTTTCACCAGGGTGATAAAGCCCGCGCCGGCAACGGCGCCGGCGCCGATTTGACGGACGTACGCGCGATAAACGGCGCCCGTCATGTCGGCAAACGTATGCGAATACGGATTCCAACCGAACGGGTAGGCTACGCTGCCGTCGGCCCGAACGATGCCTTTCAGGAGGTCGAGTTTTGTGAGTTGAGCCGCAATCGTATCCGGCGGTACGAGGGTGGTCAGCAGGGGGATGAGGCCCATCCAGGCCAATACACCGCCGGCTACCAAAACACCTGCAATGCGCGGCCCAATGATATACCCGACGCCGAGGTACTCCGGCGTGATTTCGCCGCTGAGGCGCGCCGCTGGGAGGTATTTGTTGGTGGCGGCGACCGTCCAGGCCGGTACTTCGGCGATGATGTGCAGGATTTTTTGCAACAAGGCGTACACGAAGGCAAACCCAAGGCCGAGGTAGGCCGTCCGGGCAAAATCGCCGCCTTTTTCACCGGCCACCAGCACCTGGGCACAAGCTGTGCCCTCGGGGTATGGCAGATTGTCGTGTTCTTTTACAATGAGCGAACGCCGCAAAGGGATCATCATCAATACACCCAGAATTCCGCCGAATATGGCCAGCATCAGAATGGTCCAATAGTTGAAATAGCCCTTCCCAACACCGTCGCTCAAAAACAGGAATGCCGGTAAGGTAAATACCACCCCGGCGGCCACCGATTCGCCCGCCGACCCGGCAGTTTGGATGATGTTGTTTTCTAAAATACTGGTCTTCAGTACCTTACGCCCGAGAGAGATGGCGATGACAGCAATCGGGATCGAGGCCGACACGGTTAGGCCTGCTTTAAGCGCCAGGTAAACTGTAGCCGCGCCAAATAACACGCCAAACAAAGCCCCTAAGAGCACAGCGCGCCAGGTGAATTCGCGGACCGATAAATCGCCGGCCGGTACGTAGGGTTTGAAATCGGAGGAGTTCGTTTCTTGCATAAGACAGATGGAGTATTGAATACGGAATACGGAATACGGAATACGGAATACGGAATTTTAGATTGGGCGAAAGGTATAAAACTTGAAATAATTTAAGTTGACTCCGGAGCTTTCCATAACAGACATTTTGCGCTGAGGGGTGGCGAACGGGAGAACCGGAAGGGGGTATAAATTGGCAAAACTGGCGCAAGGCGGCGCCGAAATCCAATTTTTTCAAAAAGGCCGCGTTAAGGCATTCCGACGGGCCATTCAAAAATTCCGTATTCCCTAATCCGCATTCCGCATTCGGTATTCTGTACTTTTGCCGAAATTTTTCCCAAACGCATGAAGAAATTTCTCCTTTACACGCTCTTTCTGTTTTTCTTGGTGCATCACACCTTCGCTCAGGACCAGCAATTTACGCAATTCTATGCAACGCCGCTGACCTTGAACCCCGGGCTCACGGGGGCCTTTGAAGGGCGCTACCGGGTAGGTACGATTTACCGGGATCAGTGGAGGAAAGTGCTGGAAAATCCGATCCGCACCTTTGCGGTGGCGGCCGATTTGCGCTTTAAAACGCCGGGCAAACACGTGTTCGACGATGCGTTGGGCCTGGGGCTTATGTTTTTCACCGATAAGGTCAGTGTCGTTGATTTCAGCACGACGCAAATTGCCTTGTCGCTGGCTTACCACAAATCGCTCAGCTCGGATAACCGGCAGTTCTTATCGCTTGGCTTACAGGGGGGGATTATGCAACGCAACGTCAATTACGAATCGCTGCAGTTTCAGGATCAGTTCGACGGTTTTAACGGGTATGTATTGCCTACGGGAGAGCCGTTGCCCGAAAACAATTTTGCATTCCCGGATTTCAATGTCGGCCTGAATTATTCGGCCCGTTTCGGCCGTTCGGGCGCCATATTCGCCGGGGCCGCCCTGCACCATATTTTGCAACCCAATGTGTCATTTTATAATAATGGGTCGGACGGGGAGAAGCTGTTCATGAAAATTTCCGGACAGTTATCGGCTACCATACCGCTGGGTACCAGCCGCACATCATTCCTGCCCCGGGTGCTGTTTGCGAAGCAAGGCCCGCACATGCAGGTGAATGCAGGCGCCAATTTCCGCACCGCCATGGGGAAATACGGATCTACGGCTTTACACATCGGCGGCTGGGTGCGCCCCGTGCGGACCGAAAGTTCGTTCGGCCTCGATGCTGTAGTGGCCATGGTAGGGCTTGAATTCAACAATGTATTATTTGGGTTGAGCTACGATATCAACCCGAAGGCGCTTTCATTTAAACAGCGCCAATCCTCGTTTGAAATTTCGATCGCCTACCTGGGCGAGTATGAGAACGAAGAAATCTTGTGTCCGAAATTCTAAAGCCCGGGCTCAACCGCCGAGAATAGAAGCCTTGCCGGCGCACATGCCTGCGCCTATGATCACGACCAAAAAAGCGCTGAGCAGAAAAGCCAGGCCAGAATTGTATTTTCGTTGCACGACGAAGATGATGCCCAACAGCAGATTGGCAGCGACCTGAAGGACCATCAACAGCAGGTCGATGATCAGGGAGTCTGTTTGCCCGCCCAACCCGGTCAGGGTCATGAAGCCCAGCATAATACCAAAGTTCCACAACAAGATCTTACCGAAGGCATCTTTGCGCTTCGGTTGTTCGGGCTGGAGGTCGTCGAGTGGTGCATCCATTTGCAGGAGAGAGCAGTGTCGGGTGAACGGAAAAGTAGCATCAAATATGGGGCATAAATTCTGAACGGAGTTGTTCGAGGCGCGCGCGCTTTTGCGCATCGCGGTAAAATAAGTTCATCGTCTCAAACGGGATGATCCGATCGGCCTCCGGCGAAACGATGTGCACACAGGATTTTTTGACGGCCCGGACATCGAAATCATATGCGTCAATGAAGCGCATTATGATAATCCGAAACAAGTTTTCATACCTGAGATTTGGCGCTTCCACCTGGGGGAGACAACACATCAGCGCGTGCAGTTCAGCCGTTGCTGTATGCATCGAATTGCCGGTGCTGAACAGGCGAACCATATGTTCTTGCAGGCGTTCGTCCTGTTCGTATACTATGGTGTTCCTGGAATTATCCAGCAGGTCGCGGGGATCGAGGTACCGGGTCAGGGGGAATACATTACCCTCTATTTTCAACGCATAGGCCATCGCCAGGGCATCCGGGTTACAGGGCACCGGAAGGATGTCGGCCGGGGTGAACAAGGGATGTTGTCGCAGGATCTCCTGCCGGACCTCGGTCAGCGTAATGCGATCAGTGGCGGGATTAAAGCCTTCCGTTCGCCCGGCAACCTGTGTGGGCTGAAACGTGACGCCCCGCACACAGGGTTGTTTCAGGGCATAATCGATAATGGCGCCGATCTCGCGGTCGTTCAGACCCTTTTGCAGGGTTACCACCAGGGTGGTGGACAAGTTCAGACGGTTTAGCACCTCCAGCGCTTTATGCCGCACATCGCTCAGATCGAGCCCCCGCAGGATTTCGAGCGGATGGGCCTCTAGCGAGTCAAATTGCAGGTAAATTTCGAAATTAGGCGCATAGGAAGCCAGCCGTTCGGCAAAAGCCTCGTCTTTGGCGATCCGGATGCCGTTTGTATTCAACATCAGGTGCCGGATCGGCAGGCTTTTGGCCAGTTCCAGGATCTCAAAAAATTGCGGATGGAGGGTGGGCTCTCCACCGCTGATCTGCACCACGTCGGGTTCGCCTTCGTTGTCGACTACTAGTTCCAGCATGCGCGCTACTTCTTCCAGCGTGCGGTGCCTGCCGTGGTACGGACTGCTTTCGGCATAGCATGTCGGGCAACTGAGATTGCAGCGGTCGGTGATTTCCACGATGGTGAGGCAGGAATGCTGTTCGTGGTCGGCACACAAGCCACAATCGTACGGGCATCCGAAGTGTGTGCGCGTGTTGAAACGGCGCGGCATTTCGCTGCGTTTGGCATAATTGCGGGTATTGCGGTAGTACTCGGCATCGGTAGCGATCAGCACCTTTTCCGGCCCATGTTCGGGGCAGCGTTTGAGCATAAAAACAAGATCGCCTTCGAGGACGATCTTGGCGTCAACCCGGCGCAAACAATGGGAGCAAAGGCTCAGGGTAAAATCAAAATATACGTAAGGGCGTTCCATCAGAATCAGGTTGCTCGAATTGCGTGATTTCAAGCGTTGAAATGTCCGGTTTAAAAAAAATTTGCGGCCAAGTTCGGAGATTGTTTCGTCTCTTTGCGCCCATGTTTTTCACAAAACAAGACAAGTCGGATTCCAAGCGAAAAAGTTACTTGCCGAAGGGGAGCAGTACCCTGTTTCGCGTGGTATATGAAACCCACCTGAACCTCAGCCGGCAGGCCGATCATAAAGCGCACCTGATGTTGTGGATCAACACGATGGCGTTATCCATGTTGGTTTCCAAGCACCACAAGGGCTTTTTGTGGCATGTGAAAATGTTTCAGTACCCCAACCTGGCGTTGGTGGCCGTTTGCCTGACCGGGGCCGTTCTGGCTGTTTTGGCGTCCCGGCCCATCTTGCCGCGCCGGCCGGCCGAACTGCCGCCAAACTGGCTGTTTTTTGGAAGTTTCGCGGTTTTCCCGTTTTCGCAATTTCAGGAAAATATCGGGCGGCTGATGCGCGACGAGGAAGCGCTCCAGGCCGCTTTCAGTCAGGATATCCTGTTGCTCGGGCGGGCGTTAGCCTTGAAATACCGCTATTTAGCCCTTTGTTACACCGTTTTTGGCTTTGGTATGCCAATCGTGGCGGTCTTGTACGTCTTGTTTTGGTGGATGTATCATTGATGGCGCTGGGGCAGTTGGAAAATAACATCTACCGGAAAATCCTGTTTTGGTCAGCGGAAATTCAGCCGCCCGGTTTTTCCGCAGGAATAAAAAGGGTGCGGCGGGGATGGATGATCACCTTCCGGTAGTAAAATAACCCGGCCAAGGCGGCCAATTGTATGCTGGATAATCCAATCGGGGAAACCCACACCGGTTTGTAAAATTCGATGAAGCACCGCCAAAAAAGATAAGCGACCATAAACAGTTTGAACCGAGCGCCATCGGCCAACGAATGTTGTTTTTCACACCGGTAGATCCCTCCTGCCAGTGCCGCCAGAAACAAAATCTCATACACATTTACCGGGTGTCGGGCGATGCCATCGCCAAAATCGACCCCCCAGGGCAGGTTCGTTGGATTGCCGTGCGTGCCGTCTTCCAGCCCGGCCAGATGGCACCCGAGGCGTCCCACGGCAAGTCCGAGCAGGATAGGGTAGACCATCAAATCGCCCGACGAACGTTCGATCCCCAGCCATTTTTTTGTCCATTCCACACCCGCAAGGCCGCCCAGCAAACCGCCGACAATCGTCTTGTCTGTTACCATGGCTGTCCAACTGATCTCGGAAAGCCATTCGGGATGCTCTAAAATGCCCAATAGGTGGCTGCCCAACCACGCGCCGCCGGCGGCGCCGACGAATATCCAGCGCCGTTGAAGGTCATCGAGCGGATCCTTATTTTGGCGCCGGAGCCATACATATAGCCGGTAGCCGAGGAAAAAAGCCAGCAACTCGAACAAGCGGTGCGCCGGCAGGTGCAGCGGTCCCAAGACAATCTGGACAGGGTAGTGCATGCCGGGCTATAATTCAAAGTGCAGAGATTGCACGGGCGCGCCGTAGAATAGCCGGGCCTTGGCGTCAAATACCTCCGGTGTTTCCGTTGTGTAAAAGGTGTACCGGCCGTTTTTGCTACATGCCGCTTCTATCTCGGGGTGCCGGTGGAGGTAATCTACCAGCCGTTCCGCCACAATTTCACCCTGGGCGAGCAATTGAATGTTGGAGGGCACATATTTCCGGATTTTTTGCAGCATAAGCGGGTAGTGCGTACAGCCGAGAATAATGGTGTCGATTTTGCCCGATTGGGACAGTAACTCGCGCACGTATTTTTCTACAAAATAATCGGCTCCAGGACTGTCTTGCTCGTTGTTTTCGATCAACGGGACCCACATCGGGCAGGCTTCCTGGTAAACCTGGATGTCGGGGAAAAATTTATTGATCTCGACCACATAGGATTCGGATTGCACCGTACCGCTGGTAGCCATGATGCCGATATGCCTGCTGCCGGTAATCTTACCGATGAGCTCGGTGGTAGGCCGGATCACGCCGAGTACCCGGTGCAAGGGGCCATAAGCCGGCAGGTCGTGCTGCTGGATCGTTCGAAGGGCCTTGGCCGAGGCGGTATTGCAAGCCAGGATCACCAGCCGGCACCCCATATCGAACAAGTGGCGGACGCATTCCAGGGTATATTTATAGATGGTTTCGAATGAACGGATTCCGTAAGGGGCACGGGCGTTATCGCCAAAATAAATGTAGTCGTATTGCGGCAATTTTGCCGCGATTTCCCTGAAAACAGTTAATCCTCCATAACCGGAGTCAAACACTCCGATCGGGCCGCTCGCAGGTTCAGTATTGATCGAATCAGTCGTCATTGCAATTCAGGCAAATACAAAAGTGGGGTATCCTGACGGACCCCCACTTCTGTCTATTTTTAGCGAATGGATCATTTGCCGGAACGGAACCCCGGGTAGGGCGGATTCCGGTATTATTTCCCGCCTGCATCCGGCTTGATGCCCAGTTTGGCCTGGACCAATTTGGTGACATCCAGCGATTCATCGGCATACAACAACACCTGGGTGCTGGAATCGAATACGAGGAGATAGCCGTTTTCTTTGGCGACATCCTGCATCGCAGTATTCACTTTATCGAGAATAGGCTTGTACATTTCTTCCCGCCTCTTGGCCAGGTCGTTGTACACTTGCTGCTCATAGTTGTTGATAGCATCTTCGTCTGCTTTCAGTTTGGCGGCTTGAGTTTCGTAATCCTTCGGAGAAATCGTGCCTTGTTCTTTCCGGCGATCCAGATCAGCCGCTTTATCCTGTAAATCTTTTACCATCTCCTGACCCTTTTTGGTCAGTTGGGTTTGATAAGCCTTTAAATCACTGTCGGCTTGTTGTACTTCCGGCATCTGAGCCAGAAGCGCCACTGAATTACAGTAGCCAAATTTTTGTGCAAAACCGGTGGAAGCCACGGCCAGTAGCAAGCCCAACGACAGCACGAACATCTTCTTCATAGTCTAAATTCTGGTATCGATTGAATAAATAATTTGAGCAGGCAAAGGTAAAAAAGTTGTTCAGGAGGTTTCAGGGTTTCAGGAGGTTTCAGGGTTTCAAGGGGTTTCAGGGTTTCAGGAGGTTTCAAGGTTTCAGGGGGTTTCAGGGTTTCAGGGTTTCAAGGTTTCAGGGGTTTCAAATGGTTTCAAGGTTTCAGATGGTTTCAGGGTTTCAAATG
>JBGARJ010000062.1:0-29701 GCA_044230315.1 Saprospiraceae bacterium | reverse complement strand
AAACGCATGCTCAATCATGGCTCAAAAGAGCAGAAAAAAAACAAATTACGCCCCAAAAGATCCCCTTTGTCGGTGTTTCATGCTTTAGCCTGACGGCTATGGCGAGGACGCCAACAACGGCGTTAAGGCTTGATTTTCAACGAAATGCCGCTGTTGGCGTCCTCGTCAACAGCAAACTGTACCGGACTATTGTTTTTGAACATCGCTGTTTTTTACCGACATTCAAAAATTACAAAAGCCTAAATGCAGTTGATAATCAACGAATTGATTTTTAAATCTTTGATCATCGGCACGGATACGCCAAATGGCTAAAGTCGAGCTAAGGCATCAGCTCGAGCACCAGCGGCATATTCCGGCCGACGATCAGTTTTGACAAATCCGTCATCACGACGCCCGTGCACACATCCCTCGCGCGGGTAAAGCCGGTCATCCGCTCGGCGTACCGGCCGGTGGGCACCGTTTTTTCACTGCCGGAGGTATTGAGCACTACCATCACTGTTTTGGCTTTGTCGTACCGGAAGTACACATACACGTTGTCTTCGGGTATGAACTGCATGAGTTTTCCGGTCTGAAGCGCCGGCGTGGCGTTGCGGTACCGGAGCAGCGTGCGCATGTACTGAAAGGCTTCATTCTCCTGGGCCGTACGGCCTGCCGCCGTGAACTTATTCACCGGATCGCCGGGCCAGCCGCCGGGAAAATCCTTGCGGATATTGCCGTGCGAAGGAAATTCAAAACCCGTGCTCAGGATCTCGGTGGCATAATACACCTGCGGCACCCCGCGCATGGTGAGCAGCAGCGCCACGCCGCTTTTGTATTTGTTGATGTCCTCGCTGATCATGGAAAAAAACCGCGTCATATCGTGGTTGTCGAGGAGGATCATGTTGCGAAAAGGGTCCTGGTAAAAGTAGTCTTTGGCGAGGGTGTAATACAGTTTGGACACGCCATCCATCCAGGTTTGCTCTTTCTGCAAGGTCTCTTGCGCGGCAAAACACCACTGGAAATCGATCACGCCGGGGAGGTTGGAGTCGAAATTGGCACGCGTCATCGGCTGGTTGTCGGCGAAGAAACCCTGCACCACCACCCCGCGCTCCATGATCTCGCCAAACAAATGGATCGAAGGATATTCGGCCCGGATTTCGTGGCAATACCGGCTCATAAAATCCTGGTCGGAGTACGTGTACGTGTCGATGCGAAAAGCATCCAGCCCCGAATATTCCACCCACCAGATGGCTTGCTGGATCAGGTAATTGGCCAAATGCGGATTGCGTTGGTTGAGATCGGGCATGGAAGGCACGAACCACCCGTCGCTGAATTTTTTCTTGTCGTACGCCGACGCATACGGGTCGACCAGCGCAGGGGCGCGGTACGACGTTTGCGTCATCACCGGCCAGGTGTTTACCCAATCGGCAAAAGGGAGATCCTGCATCCAATAATGGTGCAGCCCGATATGGTTGGGCACCACGTCGCGGATAACCTTGATGCCGCGGTCGTGGCATTGCCGGACGAGTTCGCGGTACAGCTCGTTGGTACCCAGGCGGCGGTCCACCCGGTACAGGTCGGTGATGGCATACCCGTGGTACGACGCATGGGGTTGGTCGTTTTCCATTTCGGGCGTAAGCCAGATAGCCGTGATACCGAGGTCTTGCAAGTAATCCAGGTGGTCGATGATGCCTTTGAGGTCGCCACCATGACGGCCCAACAGGGAATCGCGCTCCACCCCTTGCAGCAGGCCGGGCGCCCGGTCGTTGGTCGTGTCGCCGTTGGCAAAACGGTCGGGCATGATCAGGTAGATCACTTCCCGGCTGTCCACCCCCTGGCCTTTAGGGCCCTGATTGCGAGCCAGAATAGGGAATTCGAAGGTGAATTCAGTATTGTTGACCGGGTGTTTGAACCGGACCGGCACGCGTTGTACAGGTGCGTCGGGTGCGATGAGCAAGGTCAGGAATACGTAATTGGGACTATCGCCCTTGTCCACTTTTTCCAGGGTAACCCCGCGGGCCTCGCCAAGGCGCACGTCGAACGCCGCCGCATTGGAGCGATGTACCAGCACCTCAATCCGGTTGTGCAGCATGCCGGTCCACCAGTTGGCGGGCTCCACACGCAGGTCATCGTCGGTGGCGGGGACCATTCTGGCAGCCTGCGGATGGGCGTAAGGATTGCCGATATAGTTTTTACAGGCAATAGGGAATACACTCCCGATCGCGACCAGGAACAAGAACAGCCTTCTTTTCATATCAGGTTTTACTTTGATTTTCGCACGAGGCCAATGACAAACAACAAAACCAGTGCGCCGATGACCGATGTTATGATGTGGCTCATCAGTCCGCTTCCGATCGAGACGCCGATCTGCCGGAACAGCCAGCTGCCGATAAAGGCGCCAACGATGCCAATAACGATATTGCCAAACAGGCCGAAGCCGTATCCCTGGCGAATAAGACCGGCCAGCCAACCCGAAGCGGCGCCGATAACAAGCGTATAAATGAGGTGATCCATAGTAATAGAGTAGTTTGTTTTGAAAAGAATTGACTTGTTGCGACGGGGGCTTTGAGCGGGAAAAATGGCATTTTTTGGACTGGTTTGGCAAATTTTGCAGTTGAAATCGGGCATATTCGGCGAAAAATTTAACGAAGCCAGTCGAAATAATGGCGTTTTTACCGCCAAAGACGTCCGTCGCAACAAGTAATACCTCAGGCCTTTTTTTCCCGGATTTGCAGGCAAAGCAACGCGGCCAGCCCCAGTAATGCGCCGCCCACCATTACAGCCGTCAGCCGGTTATTATCGAGCACGTGATTCATGATCCACCCGAAAAACAGCGTGGCGATGATCTCCGGCAACACGATAAAGAAGTTGAAAATACCCATGTACACCCCGAGTTTTCCCTGCGGCAACGTGGAGGCCAGCATGGCATACGGCATGGATAGGATGCTCGCCCAGGCAATGCCGACGCCGGTCATCGACAGCAGCAGCCAGTATTTCCCGGGGGCGAATCCGACAAAAAGCAGGCCCAGTGCGCCCATAGCCAGGCAAGCCATATGTGTGGTCCGGCGCCCGTAGCGGTTGGCAATTTTGGGCAACAAAAACGAAAAGGCGAAACAAACCGCCGAGTAAAACCCGAAACAGATATTGCCCCACGCCACGCCTTCCGAATACAGCGGTGAATTGGTATCCGGCGCGCCCAATATATCGCGGGCCACAGCCGGGGTAAAATAAAACCACATCAGGAAGAGGCCCGGCCAGGTAAAAAACTGCACCAGGGCCACCTGCCGCATGGTGGACGGCATTTTAAATATGTTGGTGAATACTTCCTTCACGCCGTGCATAAAGCCGGCCGTTTCAGCCTTCATTCGTTCGAAGGCCTCCAGATCAACAGGTGGGTATTCATCGGTGGTGCGCACCGTGTAGAGCACAGCCCCGATATAACAAAGCGCGCCGATGGTGAATACCGCCAGCAAATAGGCCGGAACTCCACCGGTGTGCGCTTCCGAACCGAACCAGGCCAGAATAACCGTCGGTAACACCGCAGCAATCACATTACCGATCCCGATAAACATGCTCTGCATGGTGTAGCCCTGGTTCATCTGTTCTTCCGGCAGTTTATCGCCTACAAATGCCCGAAAGGGTTCCATGCTGATGTTGATGCTGGCATCGAGGATCCAGAGCAAGCCCGCCGCCATCCAGAGCGCCGATGCATGCGGCATGGCCAGCAATGCCAGGGTAGCCAGAATAGCCCCCACCGTGAAGTAGGGTTTTCGGCGCCCCCACCGGCCCCAGGTGCGGTCGCTCATGTACCCGATAATGGGTTGAACGATCAGGCCGGTCATAGGCGCGGCGAGCCACAGCAGCGGAATTTCATCGGGCTTGGCGCCGAGGTATTCGTAGATAGCGCTCATGTTGCCCATTTGCATGCCCCAACCCACCTGGATGCCCAAAAAGCCGAAACTCATGTTCCAGATTTGGCCGTAGTTGAGTTTGGGTTTGTGCCATGGGGAGCTGGAGGGGGGGGTAGCAGCAACGCTCATGCGGTTTGAATTTGAAGATGGAAAGGATAATTTGCCGTTTGGACCGCTAAAGAAATCGGGCGTATTGCGGTGGAGGGCTTTTTATCGCCAAAGCCCTCCACCGCAATACGGCTTTATTTCCTGCTTGGTCGCAGCAAATATGAAAAAATTGGTGGAAGTAGCTGCCTGTCCGGAGCTGTTTAAAATTCAGACGCTTTCCGGTGCGGTCCCGATGCCACCTTAGTTCTACAACAGCAGCACCCCTTCCGGAACGGATCCGAAAGGGGTGCGCTGGTCAATATGCCGGCCGGGCGCCGGAGGGTAGACTAGTATTCCGTGTCGTCCGGGATATCTTCTTCCTCGTCGTCGCGGCGGCGTGTTACAATAATGTGATCGTCTTCATCCGAACCGCCCTCGGCGATTTCATCGTCTTCTTCGCCTGCCCCGTCAAACTCGGAGTCTACTTCGATATCAGCGAAATCTTCGCGCAATACGCCATCATCGTCGTAATCGTCGTCTTCTTTTACCAGGCGTTTGGCCTCCTGCACGGTCATCCGGATGAGGTAGTACATCTCATCCGATTCAAACGGCAGGGCAGATACTTTTTTCCCTTCTTTGTCCGTGTATTGGACAAGAAAAGCAGCGAAACCGGTCGGGTAGCGGATTTTTACCTGTCGGACAATGTCCTCCGGCAACGCGTCGTAGTCCTTGATAACTCGTTTCTTGGTCAAGGCAGGTGTAGATATTGGTTTTGAAAATCAGCGCAAAATACCATACTCGATGTGGAATACCGGCAAAAGCGCCAGGTTTTGATACGGGCAAATTTAAACGAATGGGTATTGAAACGGCAAAAATTTTTTCGGATCATTTTTTTATTGATTTTCGCGGATTTCAACAATTTCCACACGTCGTTCACGGGCCGCATCCGGGTGGTAAATGGAATTCCGCTCGTCGCGCAGGTTGTCGCTGATGCCGGCCCGCGCAGTAGTTTCACCAAAGCTGGCCTCCGAGATCTTTAATTTTCCTGCGGCGATAAACGGGCTCAGGGCCCCGTCGCTGTAAGCATCGAAGTAATTGCGCACGCTGCTGATCCGGCGCTTGCCCAGGGCCAGGTTGTAGTCGCTTTCGGCACGCGGGCTCGTAAACCCCTTGATAATCACTTCCACTGGCTCGCCGTTCTGCAACCGGGCCAGTAGCAGTTCGCAGAGCTGGTCGAGCCGTTCGTAACCGCGGCGCACCTCATTGTCAAAAAACACATCGATCTGCTCCTCTGCGGTCTCCCGGCCGGCTTCGTTGAGGCCCGCAGAAAACCGCTCGCGGTACTCGGCCTGCCGGTCCAGGTAAGCCTGCACCGTTTCGACATAATTCTTGTGCGTAGTCGATTTTCGGGTGCGCTTGTCGGGTTCGTCATTGTCGAAATATAAGGGCAGGCCCACAAAATCCGCCAGCTTGGGCGGCTCTGGTTCCTGCAAGCGCTCGATCGGGATCATAGGCCGCGCCACAGGCATGCGCGGTGTGGGCGGCGACACCTCGGCCAGCGGGGGCGTGGGCGGGTTTGGGTCAGGATAGCGCACGGTGAACAGGTCGTTGCAGCAGGCCTTGCTGGCCTCGTCGAGGTATTGCGAGCCGGGCCGGTTACTGCTCAGGTAGCCCTGCCTGCCGTCGGGCCGCAACACGAAATACAAGTCGTTGTAGCTGGTGTTGAGCCCGGGGCCCGCATTTTCGGGCGCTGAAAATCCGGCGCTGTCCTGCTTCGAACGAAAAATATCGTAGCCGCCGAAACCCTTCCCGCCGTCCGAGCTGAAGTACAGCGTCTGGGTCGGGGCAAAAAAGAAGGGTGTCACTTCGTTTTCGGGCGTGTTGACTTCCGCCAGGTTGACCGGAGCCTCAAACTGCGGAAGCCGCGGTGGCTTCCGGCTGTTGATGGGCACGTTACAAGGGCAAAACCAGATGGTGTCGAGCGGTGTATACCAGATGTCGAGTTTCCCTTTGCCGCCGGGCCGGTCGCTGGCAAACCACAGGTAGAGCTGTTCGGTGAGCGGATCGTAGGCAACAGAGGGTTGGGTGGTGGTGGCGCCGGCCTGATTGAGGGGCTCGGGCAGGCGCACCGGGTCGCCCCAACGCCCGCGGATGTCTTTGATGGCCAGCCACAACTCGCACCGAATATCGGATACGTTCAGGTTTTTACACAGGGTAACAAACAGGAAATGCCCGTCGGGGGTAAACGCGGTGTGTGCCACGTGGGCTGTATCGGTCGACGGGAAGCCGCGCGTCAGCTCGCGGGCCCGGCCGTTGCCGATAGAATACATGACCTTGGTCAGTTTAGTTTTGGGTTGGCCTCTGGCGCCGCGTTTGTCGAAGCGGTACGACGAAAAATACAAGGTGTCGCCGCTGACAAACGGCGCGAAATCGCTGTACGGGCTGTTGACGTATTTGCCGGCATTTTTAACCTCCACCTCGGGCGAAGCGGCGGCTTGTTGGTTTGCCCACTGGCAAATTTCAATCTGGACGCGGGCCTGATCGGCCCAGGGAGCAGCGGGTTGTTCGGCCAGAAACTGGGTATAGGCTGTCACCGCTTCGCTATAACGGCCCTGGTTTTTCAACACCTCGGCCAGGCGGTAGCGCAGCAGCGGATTGAGCCGCCTGGCGTTGTTTTCGGCGGCCAATTGCCGGTACGTTTTTTCAGCCAGCGGAAAAGCATTCAATAGCCGGGCGCATTCGGCGTATTTCCACAGCATATCGGGGTCGTCGGCTTTGCGGGCAAGCGCGTTGGCGTATTGCTGGATAGCCGCGCCGTAATTTTTTTGTTCGATCTCGGCGTCGCCGGCGCGTTCGTAGGCCCTGCGCGATTGGGCGGCTGCTCCTCCCCAAAAACCCAACAGGCAAAGAGTGAGCAGGCAAAGCGCGCGCGTGTTCAAATGGTGTTTGTTTTTACTCAAAGCAGGAGGCATTTTTTGAAGAATCTGTTTTTGGGTCTCGGGTGTTAAAAAATCGGACAGGATTTGAACGTTTTTACCGGCGGAGCTGGTATAGACTGGTACACAACCCCGATCTCGAAGCCGCCGCGGTGCGCCGTAGCCACCTCGAAACCGGAAATATTCCAATCGTAACTCAGGCCGACCGTCCAGTTGCCGCGCTGGTACTGCAATGCCGGGATAAACGCGTCGCCCAAGCGGGTGGACAAGGCAAACTGCAAGGCTGCATCATTGGGGATCAGCCAGAGTTTTGCGCCGGCGCCGCCAATGATCTCCTGCGCCTTGCCCATGCGCTGAACCAAACCGAAAACGACCAAATCCAGGAATTCGTTTAGCTGCACGGCACTATTTACCGTGATGGCCAACCGGATGGGGAGCTGGGTCTCAGCATCGTCCCTAAAATTGATCCTGGGACGGTTGAGGTGCCCGGCGCCCGCGCCTACGTTGACGCGCGTACGGGTACGGGGCACGGCAAACAGCCAGGTCAGCCCTGCCGAAACAGTCGGCGACAAGCCCGACGACCGGTCGAACGCCTCTTTTGTCGGCTGTGCGGGGTCGAAAAGATCACCCGTCCATTGATTCTTGAACGTCAGGCCGGAAATATCGAAACTCCGCTGTACGATGCCCAGGCCGAAGCCGGCCGACAGGGCATTTTGCCCGTCGAGCATATGGGCAACAGCGCCCGACAGCCCGAGTTGCGTCCAGGTCAGGCCTGCATCGCCGGCTTTGTCGTGCTGGAGCAGCAAGCCGGCGCTCAGCGCGTTTGCCCCGCGCCGGAGCAATTTCATATCCACGGCGCCGGCTTCCGTGCGGTACGATACCGGCACGGTAGTCCACTGGCTGCGGTAGAGCGCCGCCGCGCGCAGGTCGCCGGGCATCGCGCCGGTTTGTGCCGGGTTGTAGTGCAGCGGATGAAGGTAGAACTGCGAAAAGTGCAGGTCCTGCGCCCGGAGCAGGGTGCCGGCACACAAAAAGAGCAGGGTAAAAAAGCGGGTGCGCATCATCGAAACGGGATTTGAGCCAAGGCCGAAGGTAAAGAAGTATTTTTGCCCGGTTCCGCTGCCTGGCTGAAAACGTCGTCATCTGGCAGCGAACCATCACCGCCAGTACCCTGACGTATCCGCAACGCTTTTCCGAATGGAACACCTGCTTGAGATCTGCGCCACCAACCTCCAATCGGCCCTGGCCGCCCAGCGCGCCGGCGCCCACCGTATCGAACTCTGTTGCGCTATCGACGGCGGCGGCCTCACCCCCTCGCCGGGCCTGATCCGCCAGGTGCGCGAACAACTGCGCATACCGGTCAACGTACTGATACGCCCCCGCGAAGGCAATTTCTGCTATACCGCTGCCGAACTGGCCATTATGACCCAGGATATTCACTTTTGCCGGGAAGCCGGCGCCGATGGGGTGGTTATCGGCGCCCTCGACGAACGGGGCAAGCTCCATCACGCCCACATGCTGGCCATGCTCGACGCCGCCGACGGGCTGGACGTTACCTGCCACCGCGCGTTCGACTACACCGCCGATCCGTTTGAGGCCCTCTGGAAACGCTGATTGACCTGGGCATCCCGCGAGTGCTGAGTTCGGGGCAAGCCGCCAGCGCCTGGGCAGGCCGTTTCCTGCTCCGGAAACTGGTGAAAAGGGCGGATAGCCGCATCCGAATCATGCCCGGCGCAGGCTTGACGGCCCAGAATATCCGGGCCGTGGCCGAGGCGACAGGCGCCTGCGAGTTTCACCTCACCGGCCGCGCCAACAGGAACAATCCGGGAGGCGAAATCCCGGACTCGAGGCGGTAGAAGCAAGCGCGAGTTTAACATCCGCGAGGCGTTGGAAGCGTTGAAAACCAGTATCGGCCTGATTGAAAATGTATCCGAAGCGCGTGCGCACGCCGGGGATTCACTGGCTGAAGACTCTGGCGAAGTAGCGGGCCACACCGCCAATCATGGATCATAAAATCCCCCGACCTTTACCCACCTGATTATGCCTCAAAAAAACCACAAACTCGCCGCATATCCGCCGATGAGCAGCGCTACGTACCCGAGGTACCAACGCCTGTCGAGCCAGTCGGCAGTACGGACGTCCAGGCGTTTTTCGAGGTACCAGATCAGTCCTATTTTTTCCACCCAAAATGCCGCAACGGCCGACCAGGCGACGCCGGCCAGCCCCCACCATCGAATGAATGCAAAACCCAGCGTTATTTTCAGCGCCAGTTCCAGCAGGCCGATGCCGAGGATGGCGCGCGGCCGGCCCTGCGCCAGCACGATGGCGTTGGGCAGGAGCACCCGGCTGGCCGTGAGCAGCAGATAAATATTGAACAACGGCGCGCTGGCTGCAAAAGCCGGGTTGAACACCCATGGAAACAGGGGCTTGGACACCGCCAGCAGTACGAGCGTGAGCGGGAACAGTAAATGGAACATGCGCCGCGATTTGGCTTTGAGTTCCGCCAGTCCCGCTGCCGGCTGCGCGGCGATGCGCGCCACCAGAGCCGTCCCGAGGGCGGTAGCCAGGGCCGTAGCGAGGGGAAACTCGCGCGATCCGTAGCGGTACACGGCAAACACGGCTTCATTGTGGTAATACCAGCCGACCAGCCAGTTGTCGAACAACAGCACGAGGTTGCCCACCAGCAGGTTGAGCACCAGCGGCGCCGAAAAGTTCAGGTACTGCCGCAGCAGGTCGGGTCGCCAGGGCCAGTCGGCGTATCGCCATACCAGCCCCAGCGCCCAGGCAAAGCGCATGACGCCCAGTGCGGCCAGCGCGGCCAGACCACCCGGCAGCCCGTAGCCCGCGTACACGGGCAGGAACAAAGCGAGGATATACAACCCGAAGGAGACGCTCCCCCACCCTGCCAGCGCCCAGGGTTTTTCGCGCAGCAGGTAGAAATACTCTACCGGCAGCGTGGCCAAGTTGAAGAACAGATACAGCGCGTACCAGCCGAAATACGGCAGCTCCGGCAGTCCGGTCAGGGCCGGCGCTGCCCAGCGCTGCCCGAGCCACAGGCCCCCGCACAAGATCAGTGCTATGCCGCTAAATACGAGAAAAACCGTGAATACCAATGCCCGGCGTTCGGGCGGCTCCAAACGGGCATACACCGGCGGAATGCCCTGCAGCAGACCGTTGGCCCAGAAAAACGCCGCCGTGGAGCCGATATACAACAACGCCTCATAGATACCGATCTCCGCAAGCCCCAATCGACTTTTGGCCAGCACGATGCTGGTCAGGATCACCGAGCCCAGACGCATCAACTGGTACAGTTGCATGGCCCGGGTGGTGGTGAGGGCGTTTCGAATGGAAGGAATCAGCTTGGCCCGCATTGCGGCGGAAAGGTCGGGAAAAGATGGAAGATTACACCGGACGGCGCCCACCGGCAAAAAAGTCCGATCTTCACATGATCCTGTTTCCGGGTGGAAAGAACTATGTTTGGAGCGCGATGAAGCCGGTGTTTAAACAGATGGAAAGTTTGATCCGCTGGCCCGGCACTTCCCCTGAAACCTCCGATGCCTTCCGCGTCGTTTGCCCCCGGCCGGGAACTCATTTGCCTCCGCATCCGTTCCTCTTTCCCACGCTGAACAATATCACTGCATCGCCATGGATAAAACAAAGATCGCCATTGCCGTTTTTGATGGCCGCGCCAACGAATACCAGGAAAAATTCATGGCGCAAGACCTGTACCACGCTTCCTTTGACCGGTTTTGCGACGCCGTGACGCCGCAACAGGCCGATGTGCTGGAATTGGCCTGCGGACCGGGCAATATCACCCGGTATTTGCTCGAAAAACGCCCCGATTTCAGGATACTGGCCACCGACCTGTCGCCCAACATGCTCGAGCTCGCCCGGAAAAACAACCCCGGGGCATCCTTTCAACTGCTGGATTGCCGCGCCGTCGGTCAGTTGGATCGATCCTTTGACGCCGTAATGTTCGGGTTTGGCCTGCCGTATTTGTCCAAACGAGCCGCGCTAAAACTGATCCGCGACGTATCAGGCTTGCTCCGGCCAGGCGGCATGTTTTACCTCAGCACCATGGAAGACGATTACCGCCAGTCGGACTGGAAACTGCCCAGTTCGGGGGTCGGCCCCAAAGTATTCATCCATTACCACCAGGCGGATTACCTCGTGGAAGCGCTGCAGCGGAACGGGTTTGACCTGATTGACGCGAGCCGGGTGGATTTCCCGGGCGCTACGACGCAAGACCTGCTCCTGTTGGCCCGGAAGCGCGTTTCCAGCTCCGGGCGCGGGCCGGAACATTCATCCGGCAAAAATTGAGCGCACACCCTTGTCCCGACCGATTTTCGGCGTATACTGTGCCGCCGTTGATAAGGAGAAATACATGCTATGATAAATCTGTTGCGAACGGATTTCCAAAACCAGGATTTTATCGCACTGGTGCGTTTGCTGGACGCCGATTTGCGCGTACGGGACGGAGATCAACACGCTTTTTACTCGCAGTTCAATCAAATTGACAATATCCGGCACGTACTGGTCGCCTACGAGGCGGATCGGCCGGTGGGCTGCGGGGCCCTGAAAGCCTATGCACCCGGCATCCTCGAAATAAAACGCATGTTCGTGCTGCCCGAACACCGGGGAAAAGGGGTGGCCACGCAAATCCTGCAAGCCCTCGAACAATGGGCAGCCGAGTTATCCTGCACGAAATGCGTCCTTGAAACCGGCAAAAACCAGCCCGAGGCGATTGCGCTGTATTACAAGAACGAATACCGCCGGATTCCGAACTACGGGCAATATGCCGAAGCGGAAGACAGCCTTTGTTTTGAAAAGATACTCCGATAGAAAACGGCGCTAACTCAATCCATTTGCCACCTACCTGTTTCCATGAAAAACGCATGCCTTTCCCTTGTTTTTGTCTGCCTGGCTGCATACGCACTGCAAGCACAGTCCTGCACTTTTGATCGTATCGACTACAAACAATACTATGCCGTCTTCCTGGGCAGCAAAGGGCCCTTTAAGGATTACAAAACCATGCTGGAAAAAGATGTCCCGGCCCGGTCCTGGACGGATTATTATACGAACGGCCGGATCGTAAAACGGGTGTTCGGCGACACCTGGATGGGCAGCAACCGAAGGGAGATCTATTTTTACCGCGACAGCCTGCTGGTAAACGTCACCTGCTCCGGCGGCGCCTTCGTCGAATCGATTGATTTTGAATACGACCAGGCGAACCGGCTCGTTAAATGCGTGCAGCACATGATCGGCAACCAGCTGGCAACGGAAGAATTTTCGTACTCCGGCGACACGATATTTGTCCGCCGGATCACCGGCGAAGGCGCCTTTACCGAGCCAATCGTAGTGGACGAAACCTATCGCCTGAACAGGTATCCGTATGGCAATCACCTGATCTATGACGAAACCTTTACGATCCAGGCGTTCGATTCGGGCGATTTTGAATTTGAACGGTATTACGACGCCTGCGGGAATTTGCAGTACCGCGTGAAACGATTGAAAGAGAACGACAACATATTTGAATTGGTAGTCTTCAATATTCATTACCGCGAATGATCCTTCTGCAGCGGAAATGGCCGGGCTCGCCGGCATTGATCCGCTGTCATTGCGCCTTGACCATGTTGCAAAAATCGGTTTTCCTGTGGGTTGTGGCCCTGCTGCTGGCGCTGCGCCTGTGGCATTTCGGCCCGGACATTGACGCGCCGCACGATTGGCGTCAATGCGATACCGCCTGGTATATTTGGGATTTTTATCGGAACGGGATCGATCTGCTGCACCCTGCCGTTTGCTGGATGGGCGGCTCCGATACCGTGGCGCTGGAATGCCCGCTGCCCGAGGCGATTGTCGCCCCGGCTTATCGGATTTTTGGCGAATCCATACCTCTGGCACGGGTTTTCTTCCTGTGCTTTTTTGCCGGCGCGGTTTATTATTTTTACAAGATCGCCGATCTGCTTTTCGGCCCCGAACTGGGGCAGATGTCGGCGCTGGTTTACCTGGCCTTGCCATTGAGTATTTTTTATTCCCGGGCCATTCACATTGATTTTTCCGCCCTTTTAGCCGTCCACGCCATGCTGTATTATTTTCTTACCGGCGTGGAAAACAGGCGCTGGGACTATATGCTGCTGAGCGGCGTGGCGGCGGTGTTCGTTGCCCTAATCAAAGCGCCGTATGCTTTTTATTTCGCCTTGCCGATGGCATGGTTTGTCTTGCAGCACAAGGCGCTTGGTTGGGCGGCCCGCGCTGCCTGGTGTTATTTGCCGGCCCTGGCGGCTTTCCTGTTCTGGCAGCACCATGTCGAAGTCATCAACGGGGCCGCGCCCGACTTAAGTTATATCGCGCACTACCGGAAAATGACGCAAAGCGCAGGCTGGTATTTCGGCACCCTGGATCAGCGTTTGTCGCTTTACCCCTGGTGGGTATTGTTGCAGCGCGGCGTGCTGGAGGTCGCGGGCGCCGGCGGCATCCTGTTTTTTCTCCTGGGCTGGCGCGACCTCAAACAACTGCCCCAATACCCTTTTTTGCTGTGGTGGATACTGGGCCTTGCCGCTTACGTGCTGATCTTTTTCAACCTCAATTTTGTACACAATTACTACCAGCTCCCGCTGTTGGCCCCTTTGGCCATCCTGTGTGCGCGTGGTTTGCATCTCGCATCGGCTAACAGACCAGGCCGGGTGCTGCTGTTTTTCGGTTTACTGACAATTGCCAATGTGGCCTACACCGAACGGTATTATTTCAAGGTTGCCGCCGACCATATTGAGATCGGTCAGGTGATCCGGCAAAACACCCCCGACTCCGCGTTAGTGATCGTGACCTACCAGGACCTGGATTGCCGTAACCCGAAGATCCTGTACCGGGCCCGGCGCCGCGGTTGGTCGGTGGAGGAACTGGCCCTGAAGCCGGAGGTCATCGAGCGGCTCCACCGCGAGCAGGGCGCTCAATTCTGGGTATACGTCGGGGCCGGTTTACCGCAGACCCGGATGCAAGGCTACCTGGCTACTTTGCCCCAACCGCGTATTTACGATTTGGTTTCTTCGATAAAACAAAAAGTTTATATCTTCGAGCTGGCGAATAACGCCTCACCAATACCGCCCGCATTATGAGTCAATTCTCCGGCATCGCCCCACAAATTGTTGTTTCCGATGTGGTTGCCACCGCCGCCTATTACCGCGACGTACTTGGGTTTACCCTGCTCGGCTATTTTCTCGACCCGCCGGTGTATGCTATGGTGGGGCGCGACGGCGTACAAATTCATTTTGGCAAAGCCGATGGGGAAGCCGTTCAACAAACGAACGTCCCGCTGCGCAAGGTGGGGTTCGATCTTTACATCTGGGTCAGCGATATCGACGCGCTGTATGCCGAATTGCTGGAACGCGGAGCCGACCTGGTGGAAAAACCTGTCGACCGGGTGTACGGCAACCGGGAGTGCGCTGTCCGCGACTGCAACGGGTTCAAGATCACCTTCGGGCAATTATAAGGGCGCAGCCGGAGGGATCGTCCGGCATTCAAAAAATCCGCTTCTGCCCCCGGTGGCCGGGTCGATTGGCAAAAAGTTGACAGGCCAATACGCCAAGCGACTAATAGGTGAGGCACAAGGTTATTATTCTGTAACATCGGTAAGTCCGACTCTTTCACTGCTAATACTTTTCCGCCAGTCAGCGCCCGTTTAATCCCGGGCCCGCCTATCCGTGCGCGTTGTCGCGCAGGTGGGGTAGTACCTGTTATTTCAGACCGCTCAGGAATAGACAACCAGAAATCCATAGCGGAGTAAGCCGAAAATCCGATCCAAGAGTAGGCGATTAAAAACAAGTATCATGAAAGAGAATGTTTTCACCGTGGACCTCGGGAACCTGAAACTTTCCGATGCCCAGCGCAAAGAGATCAACGCTGCCGTTCAAACAGCCGTCACGGGCGTGCTGGCGAAAACCGGCGTCAGCAGCGGGACGATCCTGTTCCCCATCAACAAGTGGCCGCGCGGGCCCATCATCTGGGGTATTATCGCCCGTCCGTGGAAGGATTTCGGTATCAACGACATCCCGCAACTCTCCCTGTAAGACCCACTACAACGACCACGTCATGGAAGAACAGGAAAAAATCATGTGCCCCAGCAGCAAGGCCCAGCCGGGTGCACAGTTGTTGGGCGTTCGGCAGGACGACGGAACGGTGGCTATCCTCCCGCAGCCGCTGCGCATCGACGAAGCGTTTCTGGACGCCGCCGGCGCGACCGACCCGGCCGAACAGCGCTTTCGTTTTACCAACAAATGCGTCGAATCGGGCTGCTCGCAATGGACCGGAACGCGCTGCGGCGTGGTGGACAAAGTCCTGTCCGTGATGAATGAACTCGCCGTTCAGGACGAACTTCCGGCCTGCGCCATCCGGCCGCAGTGTCGCTGGTTTCGCCAGAGCGGCCCCGACGCTTGCAAGGTGTGCCCGTTTGTCATCACCCATACCACCGAAGCAGACTGGGACCTGCAGCAGTTAGCCGAACCGCTTACACCATTGACGACGGAAGCAGATTGAACACCCGACCAACCCCTGCCGACGGGCCAGCCATGCCCGCCGGTGGGGGTGTTTTGACACCTGATGACCGGCAGGCGCTCATCATACCCGGTCTACCTGGCAATGAAAGCAGCCCTGCGCGGCATTGTGTAGGTGGATATACTGTATATCGGTGTGATCGAGCATGGACTGAAGAGCCGTTTCCAGGTCAGCGCCGGCGGCCGTGCATGCATCGACCAGCATCGCCGCCCGGTTGTATCCGCGCAGCGAAAGGAAGCGATGGGCCAGGTGCGGCGGCAACGCATCGACGGGCAGCCGGGCGACCGGGGCGTTTCTCCGCACAAATACGGGCCCGGCTGACCGGTATGGCGATACCACATCGTGATGGCCATACGTAAACAACAAAACCTCCTCGCCCAGCTCGGCATCTTGCAGGCTAACCCGGCAAGGGAATCCCGGTTTCGCATCGACCGTCATTCGGCATGCGCCCAGTTGAGCGAGTTGCTGATCGTCGAGTTCAAAATAAGATGCGGCTACGCCAGGGTCGAGCGCCCTGACCTGAAAGTGGTGGAACATGATGGGAATGCCGGTTTGATTCGTTTAAAATTGCGCGCACTCATAGCCGTTAATGGCTGCCTTGCGCTCGCTCGTCCAGCGGTAACCGCCCATTTCGCCGGTCTGCCGGATCACGCGGTGGCAGGGGATCAGATAGGCGACGGGGTTTTTGCCGATGGCTGAACCAACTGCCCGGCTGGCGCCCGGCTGCCCGATACGGTTGGCAATATCCTGGTACGATACCAGTTGCGCCGGAGGGATGGACAACAGCGCTTTCCATACCTGAATTTGAAAGGGGGTGCCTTTTAAATCGAGCGCGATTTTCCCGGCGGGCATTTGAAAATCCTGAAAAAACCGGCGAACCAGCGCGCCGTTGCGGCCCAGGCCCCGCTCCAGGCGGGCGTTGGGGAACATGCCAGCCAGTTCGTGCTGAAAGGCGGGACCATCCTCGGTAAATGTCAGTTGGCTGATGCCCGCTTCCGTCTCCGCTACCCAGGTGCGGCCAAACGGCGTTTCCAGGGTGTCGAACAACAGGTGGAGGCCGGCGCCCCGTTTTTTAAATTCGCCCGGCGTGCACGCCTCTACTTTCACAAAAAGATCGTGCAGCCTGCCGTTGCCCGACAGCCCCACCTCGAGCGAAGTTTCGAGCGTGGAGCGGCCGTCCCGCAGGCAGTTTTTGGCGTGTTCAACCGTGATATATTGCAGAAACTGCTTGGGGCTGACGCCGGCCCATTGCTGGAACAGGCGTTGAAAATGAAACGGGCTGAGGTGCACGTGCCGCGCGATGTCGTCCAACTGCGGCTGCTCCGAATAATGGCCCCCGATGTAGCGGATGGCCTCGGCGATCAGGTCAAAATGATATCCGTTTTGCATGGGACAAAGGTAACGGGGCTGGCCCCTGCCGGCAATCCGAATGTTGCGGATTTCACGGCGCCAGTGTCAAATCTGCGCCAGTAAGCGCTCCTTCAACTGCCGGAATTCCTCTTCGGTGATCACGCCCTGGTCGCGCAGTTCGGCGAGTTTGCGGAGTTTGTCGAGCGCCTCGTCGGAGTCGCTTTTCGGCCCGGCTCCGTTGGCGCGCAATTCTTCGGCTACGTCCTTGCCCGTCTCAACCGCTTCGGTATATTCTTGTTTGGCGGTCTTCAGATCCAGGTCCGCCAGCGTGCCGCCCTCCTGAAAATGATTGGCCACTACCTTGCCCAGGGCATACGTGGAGGCGCCGGAGAGGGCCGGCATGCTCAGTTCGCCAATCACGGTGCCCACGCCGGGGATGGCTTTTACCAGGCTGGCGCCCAGGCGGGCGGCGCCGCTGCCCACCAGCGTGGAGATGACGCTCTTGCCCAGGGAATCGAGGAACCGGACGTTGTACAGTTTGGCGAGTTGCCGGAGCATATTGAGTTGAACGGCGCTCACCGCGAGCAGGTCGGCGCCGGGAAAAGGTACCAGGGCGGCGCCCATGGAAAACCCGACGTGGTTTTTGATGATATCGTTGGCTTGGGGGAGTTTATCTGCGTGTGCCATGGTTTTTGCGTTGACGTTGAGTTTGCGTTCCTGATGAACGAGTTCCCAAAGGGTGTGGAGAATGGTGAGCCGGTAAGCGCGTATGGTTTCGAGCATGGGCGGACAAAAATTTCCGGTGCAATGTTGCAGCCGTTGGGCGGCAGCCCGCCGGTTTTACCGACAAGGCCAACCAAAAATACGATAAATCCGGGAAAAGCCATGCCCGGCCCTTCCCGGATTCTTGTTTACCCGCGCGTTTTCTCCGGAAACAAAAAACCGTTCACCCCACTTTGCCCACCAACACTACCTGGGTCGGGGTCGGGTTCCCGCTGGGGTTGTCTTCGGCCGAAATGGCAAAGGCCTGTGCATTGCCGATGAACGGCAGGGACTGCCAGGATTGGTCGCCCCGGATATTGACCATGCCCATGCTGACCGGTTTACCGTCGACGATGGCCCAGAACTGGAAGTATTTACCCGGGTCGGGCGCCGGCAGGCTGTTGATATCGAGCGCGGTTTCGCCGCGTTTGGTGTTGAACCACACGGTGGCTGTGACCTTCGGCTGTGGGCCGTCGGCCAATACGATCGAACGGGTGTCGCGGTCGCGGAGCAGTGCAATCAGTTCCTGTTGTTTGGCTTGTTCCCGGGCTTGTTTGGCGCAGTTGTCTACCTTGGTTTGCAAGGTGGCGATCTCGCCGTTCAGGCGGTTCTGTTCCGATCGCCCTGTCGACCACAACGCAGCCAGGACGATCCCCAGTACGACGGTGGCCGCCCAACCCAGGGCTGGGACAAGGCGAAAAATACGGCCGCCGGAGGCATTGGGGACGCCCGCCGCTTCGGCCTGGATGCGCTGCAAAATTTGCCCGCGCAAGCCTTCCGGCGGCGGCACGGCATTGGCCATGGCTACTTTTTCCAGCGACCGTTCGATGGCTTCGAGTTCGGCGTGCACTTCCGCGTGCGCCGCCGCCATGCGCTCCACCTCGGCGCGTTCTTCGGCAGTGCACTGGCCCAGGATGTAGGCTTCGAGTAAACCCGATTGTATGAAGGATTGAGGATCCATTTTTTATCGTCAGATCGCCCCCAAAGGTGCGAAAATTTGGCTGAATAGTGATGAGTACTGGCCTTGGCGGTTACACAGTGGCCCGCCTCAGGAAGACATTTTTACCAGGGCGGTAACCAGGATCAGGGCCGCGGCATCTTCTCCAAACATGCGCCGGAGCTCGCCGATCGCATACCGCAACCGCGTTTTGACCGTACCCAGCGGGATGCCGGTCTCTTCCGCGGCTTCCTCCTGGGTGTATCCCTGGAAGTACATCAGATCGATCAGCAGCCGGTATTTTTCGTCCAGCCGCCCGACCACCTCCCGGACGCCGATGTGTTCGGGATGCACAGCCGTACCGCCGGGACTATGTACGAGCGTATCGAGGGAATCGGTTTTCCGGCTGCGCTGAAAATGCGCGGTGCGGGTGGCGTCGATGGCGGTGTTGCGCGCGATGTTGACCAGCCAGGTGAAAAGCCTGCCCTTGGAGGTGTCGTATGCCGCTCCGTTGCGCCACACCTTGACAAAGGTATCTTGCAGCACCTGCTGGGCGATTTCCGGCGATTGGACGATCCGCAGGACCACCCCGTACAAAGCGCCGCTGTAAGCATCGTAGAGCTCGCCGATGACCGTTTGATCTTGTTGCTGCAACCGTGCGATATAAAGTTCTTGCATTTGGAGGACGGGTTAATTCCGGTTTGTTGCAACAAAAATGTGCGGATGAACCCGGGTAAAACAACAGGTAGCGGACATTTGAGCAGACAGCGTCCCGCAAAAGGCGGGATTTGAATAAAAGATGAACAGAAACTGAACAGGTTCCAAGTAAACCGCCAATCCCGGCAAATGTTTTGATGAACCTTTTCCCAATTATTTTCAAAAAAGTTCAACATCGAAAAAACCAACCGGCGGACAGGGCTCGTAGATGAGGCAACATTTTTCAAACAAAAATTCATTGCCAAATGCAAAAAGTCTTCTTAGTCCCGTTCCGACGTTTCCTGTTGCCGGCCCTGTTCTGTTGTGCCGGCCTGGCAGCCTGGGCTTCCAGCCACCGCGAAGCGCCGTTGATCGCCAACGACCCGTTGGCCGACAACACCGATGTGTACGCCTTCCGCAGCCCGGATGCACCCAACACCATCACCATTATTGCCTGCTATATCCCGGCCGAGTTGCCGTACGGCGGGCCCAATTTCCACACCTTCGGCGAAAACATCCGCTATGAAGTGCACGTGGACAACGACCCCGCCAAGCCGGGCGACGAGGTGACGTACCGCTTTACGTTCACCCGGGTCAACCAGGACCCCAGCACCTTTTTCCGGGTGCGGCTGGGCCAGGAAAACCTCAAAGTGACCTACAAATGCGAGCGCAGCACCGATGGCGGCCATAGCTGGCAAACCATCGTAGACGGCGGCGCCGTACCGCCGCCAAACATCGGCCCGCGCTCGATCGAGAGCCCCGTCGGGTTGGGCACCACCTATGCCAGCCTGATGCAACAGGCCATCACCAAGGCGTCTACGGGCGAACAGGTGTTCTGCGGCCCCGTCGACGATCCGTTCTTCGTCGACCTGGGCGGCGTGTTTGACCTCGGCAACATGCCCCGGCAAAACGGCCAGTACCGCGACGGCCTGGGCCGTTACAACTGCCACGCCATTTGCCTGCAGATCCCGATCGGCACCCTGCTGAAAGCCGGCGCCGCAGCTACCCCGGCCAACATCCTCGATCCAAACTACGTGATCGGCATATGGGCCAGCGCCAGCCGCCGCTCGACCCGCACCCTTAAAACCACCGGCGGCGGGTACGACGACTCGGGCGACTGGGTGCAGGTGAGCCGCCTCGGCATGCCCCTGACCAACGAGGCCGTTATCCCCATCGGGTACAAAGACTACTGGAACAGCATCACCCCGTACGACGAACTGAAAGACACGGTGCTGGATCAGTTTTTCTTCAACCCCGAACTCGCGCTCTACATGGACGACGCCCTGTACGGCGGCGCGGTACCGGCCTTCGGCAAACTGCGGATCCAGCGCAAATCGCTCGGCGCCTTCGACTTCGGGTACGGCAAAGACGGCTTGTATCCGCTGAAAGGCAACCCGGCCCTCGCCGGCACCGCCCTCGACGACGCGGTATTCGGCGCCCTGTTGCTGCCCGGTCCCGGCAAGGCCCGCTCGGTCGACTTGTGGCCGATCTTCCACACCGGCGTGCCGAACCTCGCGCCGTACCAACTGGCTACCGGCAAAAACGGCAACCCGCTGGCCGCCGGCAAACCGTTCATCAACAACTTCCTGCCCAACGGCGGCGATATGCTGCGGCTCAACATGGCCACGCCGGCCACCCCGCGCACCGACGCCAATTTCAGCAGCGAGGGCATTATCGCAGCAGCCGTAGCTGGCCTCACGAAAGCGCCATACAACACCACCGCCGACCTCGAATTCATCCCCAACATGGACGGATTCCCCAATGGCCGCCGCCTGGAAGACGACGTGACCCGCATCGAACTGCAAGCCGTTGCCGGCGCGGCTTTGGCCGCCATCGGGCTCTGGTACGACGACTACAAACCCGGCGTCACCGCCAGCCCCGTCACGCCCAAATTGGTGAATGTGCTGAGCTACGAAACCGGCGTCAGCCAAAATGACAAGGCTTTTCAAACGGCGTTCCCGTACGTAGCCGCTCCCTGGTCCGGAACGGAATAGGTTGAAACCTTCACCATCATAAAATGGCACCCCACTACCCCCATTAATCCCATTAACCCCATTGACCCCATTAACCACATTAACCACATTGACCACATTCATCACATTGACCACATTAACCACATTGACCACATTCATCACATTAACCACATTCACAATGAATCGACTATTCAAAAATATACTTGCAGCAGGCGCCCTGATCGCTTTGGGGTTGCCCGCCCGGGCGTCCAGCCACCGCGAAGCGCCGTTGATTGCCGACGATCCGTTGGCCGACAACGTAGATGTGTACGCATTTCGCAGCCCCAATTCCAACAACAGCATTACCCTGATCGCGACGTACGTACCCTTGCAACTGCCGCAAGGCGGGCCGAACTACTATTCGTTCGGCGAAAACATCCGGTACGAGATCCACATCGACAACGACCCCAGCAAGCCGGGCGACGAGATCATTTACCGCGTGGTGTTTACCATGAAAAACGAAGACCCCAGCACGTTTTTCAATATCCGCCTGGGTAAGCAAAACCTGAAAATGTACTACACGCTGTACCGCTCCGACAATGGCGGTCAGGTGTTTGTCCCGATCGTCCAAAACTGGCCGGTGCCGCCCACGAATATCGGCGACCGCTCGATCAGTTCCCAAATTGGCCTGGGCCGGCCCTACCAGCAAATCGCCGATCGCAGCGTGGTATATGCCGCCACCGGCGAGCAGGTGTATGTCGGCCCCGCCGACGACCCGTTCTTCGTGGACCTCGGGGGCGTGTTCGACCTGGGCGACCTGGCGCGCCAAAGCGGCAAGTCCGTTGACGGCCTGGCATGCAAAAACGTAAGCGCTATCGCCATCCAGGTGCCCATCGGTTTTCTGTTGAAAAAAGGCGCGCCGTACAAACCCGCCAATATCCTCGACCCGAATTACGTCATCGGCGTATGGGCCAGCGCCAGCCGCCAGCAGATCCGCACACTCGGCCAGGGCAACGAAGAATACTCGGGCCCCTGGGTGCAGGTGAGCCGCCTGGGCATGCCGCTGACCAATGAGGCCGTGATCCCGGTGGGGTACAAAGACTACTGGAACAGCCTCACGCCGTACCAGGAACTCGCCGACACCCAACTCGACAACTTCTTCTACAACCCCGAACTCGCGTTGTATATGGACGACTCGCTGTTTGGCGGCGCAGTGCCCGCCTTCGCACGGCTGCGCATCCAACGGAAGTCACTGGGCATGTTCGACTTCGGCAACGGTCACAACGGATTGTACGGCCTCAAAGGCACGGCAGCCGTGGCCGGCACAGCCCTCGACGACGCCATATTCGGCACGCTGCTGCTGCCGGGCCCCGGCAAACCGCGCTCCGTGGACCTGTGGCCGATTTTCCACACCGGCGTGCCGAATTTCCCCCCGTACCAACTGGCTACCGGTAAAAACGGCAATCCGCTGGCAGCGGGAAAGCCCTTTATCAACAACTTCCTGCCCAACGGCGGCGATATGCTCCGGTTGAACATGGCCGTACCGGCTACGCCGCGCAACAGCGCCGACTTCAGTCCGCTCGGTATCGTCGACGCCGCCGTGCGCGGCCTGACGGAAAAGCCGTACAATATGAGCACGAAGATTGAATTCATCCCGAATATGGATGGCTTCCCGAACGGCCGCCGCCTGGAAGACGATGTGACCCGGATCGAACTCCAGGCCGTAGGCGGCGTGGCCCTGGCAGCCATCGGTCTGTGGTACGACGATTTCGTGCCCGGCGGCAGCCCGGTGACGCCGAATCTGGTCAACGTGCTGACCTATACCACCGGTGTAGAGCACAACGACGTGGATTTCCGGAAAAAATTCCCTTACCTCGCCCTCCCGCATGCCGGCGACGGCGCCTGCGGCGGCACCCTGGTGACCAACCAGAAAAACGCTTCGTTCGACGGCAGCTTCCTTGGCATTGAACGGAATGCCGCCGCCAGCACCGGCGTGGTGCAGGTGGGCAACTACCCGAACCCGTTCACCCAGTCGACGACCATCCGGTATCTGCTGGACCATGACGCGCCGGTGAACCTGTCGGTATTCGACCAGCAGGGCAAGCTGGTGGCCGCGCTGGCCCAGGGCCCGCAAGATGCCGGCGATCACGAAGCCGTATTCAACAGCGCTCAACTGCCCGCCGGCATCTATTACGCCCGGTTGGTGGTGGGCAAGGACATGCAGGTGGTGAAGCTGTTCAAACAGTAATTTTACCTGAAAAGACCTGGCTCAATACCTCATTTAGAAGAGTCATCCCGGGCAACCGGTGATGGCTCTTTTTGTATCCGGATGCTCCGCAGAAACGGAGTATGTCAATCTGTGTCGTTTTCACCTTTTGTTTGATCTCAACCGGAATGGCACACAAGCCAAAACCAACAGCACTGGGGCTAGCAAGACAGCGCAATATTATTTCAGGGCAGTTATTTTTTTGAGGCGGGCGAAAACCGCGCGCCGGGTTTGGCTCGTATGTAGGTCAATTCATCCGCTCACAAAAAAAATCCGTTGAAATGATCCGCTTGTCCTCTTTACCACTCCTGTTTTGCGCCGCATTGACCCTGCTGGCCGCCTGCGGGCAACTCAGCTCCGAACCGACCAAGGCGCACGCCAAACTGACCGCTCAAACCACACTCGACATCCCTACCCTGCTCGACCGGCCCGAAAAACTCCGCTACGGCCAGGAATGGGACAACGTCCAAAACATCTATGGCGCGCAGGCAGCCGAACTGCGGCGCCACCCCGACAACCTCGAAGCCCATATCAAAATGGCCGAACTGTTCATCCAGGAAGCCCGCGTCACGGGCGAACACCCGCACTACTATCCTGCAGCGCTTCAAATGCTTCAGCCCGTGGTGGCGACGCTTGAAAAACAACCCAACCCGGACCTCAAACAAAAAGACCTGCTCTTCCGCGCCCTCAGCCATACCGCCAGCGTACAACTGAGCCTTCACGATTTCGCCCACGCCCGTGAAACGGCAGCCCGCGCCATCGCCATCAACCCGTATAATGCCTATACGTACGGCTGTTTGGTGGATGCCAATGTAGAGCTGGGCGACTACGCCAAAGCCGTGGAAGTCTGCGACAAAATGGTGGGTATCCGCCCCGATCTGCGCTCCTATGCCCGCGTTTCGTATCTGCGTGAAATTTACGGCGACGTAAAAGGCGCTGTCAATGCGATGGACATGGCGGTAAAAGCCGGGTATCCGGGCTATGAGCAAACCGAATGGGCGCGCGTGCAACTCGGTCGCCTGTACGAACGCTACGGCAACCTGGCCGAAGCCGAAAAACAATACCAAATGGCGCTCGCCGTTCGCGAAAACTACCCGTTCGCCCTGGCCGGCATGGCCGGCGTGGAAGAAAAACGCCAGCACTTCGACCGGGCCGAAGCCCTGCTGCACCAGGCTGCCGGCATCATACCGGAGGTCAGTTTTTACATCAACCTGACCAGGATCTGTCAAAAAACCAACCGCGCGGCCGAAGCGGCAACCCTCATCGAAAAGGTAGAAAAAATGATGGCCGACGATATCGCCGCCGGCCACAACATGAGCCTGGAGGCCGGTCATTTTCACCTGGAAGTGACCAAAGACCTGGAAAAGGCGATGCAGTTTGCCAACGATGAATACCAGCGCCGGCCCGACAACAAAGACGTCAACCAACTGCTGGCCGCCATTTACCTGGTCAAAGGCAACAAAGCGCAGGCGGCCCGGCACCTCCGGAAAGCGCTGGCCACCGGTTCAAAAGACCCCGATTTACTCGACCTGAAGCGTAAAATTTAGCCCCGCCACCCATTCGTCAAAACCCGAAGGAAAAATAGGATGGGTGTAACGCGGGTTTAAATTTTCAGCGTGGCCGCAAAATTTAAACCCGCACAAAACAGGTAAGGCAGGGCGCCGCGGGAAACCGGGCGCCCTGTATCCTGTATAACAATATGGCTATTCCAATAAAATCAATGGCTGATTGAACCACCGCCCGCCAATCCGGGCCGATATCCGATACGCGCCGGCCCAACTGACAATGGCGCCCGGTGTACCGGAAACGGCTTTGACCCCCCGTTTTCTCAGGTCAAAGCGCCGTCGCCTGGGCGACTATGGGGGTACGGTGTCGCAATCCACCGTTTGGGCAGTGGAGGCGCACGGGAAAATGAGCCGGGAAATGCAAGGTCTTTTGCATCATGCTATACCGGGTTGAACAGGTTTGGAAGCGCTTGAGCGCAGGGGAATTTCAACTACAAAGCGGAGGCTTAAAAACCACCCGTTTTAACCGAGATACAGCAGTGGCGTGCTTCGATGCTTGCGAGAGAAATTATCGCACGCGATGACAGAGAACAGGAAACCTATGTATCTTTACAGTGGATCATCCACTAGTTGAAGATCCATACAGTATTTGAAACGATCTGATTGGCCGCTGTATGGCTTTCTGGTTATAGTGGAGTTTCCCGTCCTTTGTTTGGCATTGTTACTTTTCTTTTGCTCGCCCAAAAGAAAAGTAACCAAAAGAAAAAGGCTGTCCTTCCGGCAGTGCCAACGACCTGCGGGGATTGCGCTGTTTTTGACAGGGCATGGTGGTATTTTGTGGAACATTGCGTTTCAATTCCCCTGTCAAAAAAGGCGCTCCGCCTGACGGCGGACCATCCCCTTCGGTCGGGCATGCCTCGCGGACGGCAGCAGGCACTCTAATACGGGAAGGTTTCGCAATTGTAAATACTAAATTGCTTAGAACATGTTTCCATTTCCGCCTCAGCATGAAATTCCAAAGATGTTCTTAACGATCAGTGCCTCAATCACTAGCATGCCAAATCCACAGTACATGGTAAAAATGCTGACCGTGGCAGCCTTATCCTGGCTGGCAGCGCTGCCGGTTGCTCTCCCGGGTCAGCCGGGCCTGACACCGGATTGGCCGGGGAAAAAAATGTTTTTGGCAACTATTCAAACGGCATACCTGATTTCTCCCCGCCAGTTGAAAAGCCACCCGACCAGCCTGTCCCACTGGACCATGCAAGATTGGTACGCCAGTCCATACCGCCAGCGCTGGAGTGAAAAAAGAGTGCGTGGGTTGTTGCTGGACGTTTGCCGCCAACAGTTTCAACGCGCGCAAGCCAATAGCGAGCGGGTGGATGCAGCCTGTCGCGAAGCGCTCGATCTTTGGCTCCCCAGCCGGCCCGTTCCGGCAACATTCCGCACCGTGCATCTCGAGCCGTTCAAACGAAATGCCAGGTACGGCTTCCTACAACCTTATCAACGGCTGAATTTTTTGTTGTATCCCGCGGACACCAGTAGCGGTTGGGAAATTCTGGGGCAGCTCGCCGTCGAATTGGCCCGGGATGTCATCGCGCATTGAGCGGCGCCATCAGGCCACTTGCCGGGCATCCTGCCGGGCTTCCTGTTCGGTCCGTTTGGCTTTCTTTTCGGCGTAGGCCGCGGCGGCTTCCCGCACCCAGGCGCCGTCTTCCCAGGCTTTTACCCGGGTGCGCAGGCGTTGCCGGTTGCAGGGGCCGTTGCCGTTGACCACGTTCCAAAACTCGTCCCAGTCGATCGTGCCAAAATCGTAGTGCCCGCGCGCCTCGTTCCATTTCAGCTCGGGGTCGGGAATCGACAGGCCCAGCACTTTTACCTGTTCGGCGATCATATCCACAAAACGCTGCCGCAGTTCGTCGTTGCTGAACCGTTTGATTTTCCAGCGCATGCTTTGGGCGGAGTGCACCGAATCGGAATCGGAAGGACCGAACATCATCACGGCCGGCCAATACCAGCGGTTGATCGCATCCTGGGCCATGGCGCGTTGTTCGGGCGAGCCCTTGGAAAGCACCAGCAGGATCTCGAAACCCTGGCGCTGGTGAAAACTTTCCTCTTTGCAAATCCGCACCATGGCACGCGCATAGGGTCCGTACGAACAGCGGCACAAGGGGATCTGGTTGAGAATGGCCGCGCCGTCGACGAGCCAGCCGATGGCGCCGATGTCGGCCCAACTGATGGTCGGATAGTTGAAAATAGAGGAATATTTGGCCTTGCCGCTGTGCAATTCCTCGATCATGGTATCGCGGCCGGTGCCGAGCGTTTCGGCGGCGGAGTACAGGTACAGGCCGTGGCCGGCTTCATCCTGCACCTTGGCCAGCAGGATGGCTTTGCGCTTGAGCGAAGGGGCGCGGGTGATCCAGTTGCCTTCGGGCAGCATACCGACGATTTCACTGTGGGCGTGCTGGCTGATTTGCCGGACCAGCGTTTTGCGGTACGCCTCGGGCATCCAATCTTTGGGTTCGATGCGCACATCGTCGTCAATCTTGGCCTGGAATTGCGCTTCCAGCGAGTGTACGGGCGTAGTATGGGTCGTTTCAGACATGGCAGCGGTTTTATGTTCCGGTATCGGGCGGGGCAAAGTTCGGCATTTTCCCCGATTTCAACAGCGTAAGAACATGTTTGGATTTTCATGCGACGCCGAAAAAGCCTACTTCTACTACGCCTACTCGTATTACTACCAAAAGCAGTACACCCTCGCAGCCTATTACTTCAAAAATTTTTCGAACACCTTTACCAATTCGGTGTTTCGGGAGGAGGCCGCTTTCATGTCGGCCTATTCGAATTACCTGCTTTCGCCGACCTTTCGCCTCGACCAGGCCAATACCCGGCAAGCCATCGACGAGTTTCAGTTGTTTGTCAACCTGTTTCCGCAGAGCAAGCGCGTGGGAGAGTGCAATAAGTTGATCGATGAACTGCGCCGCAAGCTGGAGGAAAAAGCCTTTGCCGAGGGCGAGTTGTACTACAACCTCCGCCAATACCAATCGGCTGTCATTTCCTTCGACAACCTGCTGCGCGACTACCCCGAAAGCCCCGACGCCGAACGGGTGCGCTACCTGATCGCCAAATCGGCCTTCCTGCTCAGTGAAAACAGCATCGTGGAAAAGAAAGCCGACCGCTACTCCCAAACCGTTACCCGCTGCGACGATTTTCTGGAAAAATACCCCACCGGCAAGTATTCGAAGGAGATCAAACAAATCCGCCGGAACGCCGAAGTAGAAATGAAAGTCGTCCGCAAACGCCTGAAGATCACCTGAACCGCCATCCAACATCGAATTTCAAACTCAACAACAATATGAGCGATATTAAAAGCAAAGCCCAAGGCCTCGACCCCAACGTACAGCCCCGCGACGTGCGCGAACTGGTGGAAAAAACCGGCAACATCTACGAAAGTATTTCCATCATCAGCAAACGCGCGCGCCAGATCTCCAGCGATCTGAAATGGGAGATCCAACGCAAACTGGAAGAATTCGCCGTCAATACCGACACCATCGAAGAAGTGCAGGAGAACAAAGAACAAATCGAAATTTCGAAATTCTACGAGCGCCTGCCCAACACGGCCATCATTGCCGCCCATGAATTTATGAACGATGAAGTGCAGTGGCGCTTTGTCGACGACCGCGACTAACACACCCTTTACCCTGCGACGAGGGTGCCGGTCCGTTTAAACAGACCGGATTTACAGGATAAACAAGCTTGGTTTTCGGCCGATCCGTGCGCTAAAATCCGGCGTATCCTGAAAATGCGGTCCGCTAAACCGTTAGGAACGATAAAATAATAAAGTCACGATTTGTAAAGTCCAGATTCCTCGTTTCGCTCGGAATGACAGGGCGTTGAGCAAGAACTTGGGGGCGTTAGATTCGGGCAAAGGCTGCATAGTGGCGCCCCCCTACTTAACCCTTGGGTCTTGCTCGATCAGTTTGGCTTCAATGGGAGGGGCTACGACATGTTTCGTCTCCTTCATCTATCGCCCCTCCCTTTGTTGTTCGTGATCCTTGTCATGCCGGGCGGAGCGAGGAATCTAAATTCGTTCCAATCGGCAAATAATTTTTTTAGCGTTTCTTTGTGGGAGCCTCGTCCGTTGTTTTTATGAAAAAGGTCATCCTGGGGATCAGCGGCTCGATTGCCGCATACAAATCGGCGTTTTTGACCCGTTTGCTGGTAAAACAAGGCCGTTAGGGAACAGAAATAGGTGTGTCCGGATTTACAGGATAAAAGAGTAGGTTTTGAGTTTCGGGCAAGCCGTGCGCTAAAATCCAGTTATATTGCCCGAAAATGCGGGAAGAACAGCTAAAAGATACCTTTAGGACCGATATTTTTCAACATAATAAAGTCACGATTTGTAAGTTCAGATTCCTCGTTTCCGCCGGGAATGACAGGGTGTTGAGCAAGAACTTGGGGGCGTTAGATTCGGGCAAAGGCCGCATAGGCGCCCTCACTTTAACCCTTTGGTCTTGCCCGATCAAGAGCCAATGGGAGGGGCTACGACATGTTTCGTCTCCTTCAACTATCGCCCTCCCCTTTGTTGTTCGTGATCCTTGTCATGCCGGGCGGAGCGAGGAATCTAAATTCGTTCCAATCGGCAAATAATTTTTTTAGCGTTTCTTTGTGGGAGCCTCGTCCGTTGTTTTTATGAAAAAGGTCATCCTGGGGATCAGCGGCTCGATTGCCGCATACAAATCGGCGTTTTTGACCCGTTTGCTGGTAAAACAAGGC
>JBGARJ010000102.1:0-3446 GCA_044230315.1 Saprospiraceae bacterium | reverse complement strand
ACCTTGAAACCCTATTGAAACCCTCTGAAACCTTGAAACCTTGCCCCCCCAACCAACTGCTCACTGTTCCGGCAGGGCCCGCACCGCGCGGAACCCGAGGTAGCCGGCCCTGACTTTTTTAGACAATCGCTGTACGCCGCCATTGTACACGGCGCGGTACACGGTGGAGTCGTTGACCTCGGTGGCCGTCCACCAGTAGATGATGGGGGAATGCAGCTGCCACAACGGCGATTCTTTATCCGGCAGAACGGCATAGTCCGCCTTGCCGGTTGCCGGGTCCCAGATGCCGCCGGCATTGTTGCCATGGCGCGCTTGCGAGCGCACGACTTCTTCCACGGTGGGCAGGCGCCAGATGTTGACGGCCGAATCGGCCAGGGTGGCGCCGTCGGCGTTCAGGCGGCTGCAGATGCGGGCGGCATCGTTCCAGGTGCCGCCCGGGAAGTCGTTCCAGTGTTGCGGCCAACCGGGGCCCGCAGGCGCCCACTGGAGGGCGACCCCATTGCCTTGTATGGTGCGGATGCCGGCGATGCCGTCGTCGAGCCGGTTGGCTACGCGCCAGGCCGGTTCGAGGCTGCCGCCAAGCAGGACCAGCAAGGGCAGACCCCCCGCGATGCGGTAGGCCCATTGTTTAGGTTCGGGCCGGCCCAGCCAATACAGGACGCCGGTAGCCGCCAACGGCAGGGCAAAGAAAAGCAGCGCTGCAGGCGTTTGAATCCAAACGGACGGGATCAGGACGGCGGCAGTCAGAAAAACGCCGGCGCCGATGCGGGGCCAGCGGAGCGCCAGCACACTCATGCCGGTAAACAACAAGGCAAAGAGCCAGTACTGCGTCAGCATGAGGCCGACATTCAGCCAAAAAGAAGGATAGTACCAGCCTTCGTGAAAATTTTCGATGCTGCCCCAAAAGGCCCAAAGGCAGCCAAACAGCGTGGAGAGGCCGACAGCCCCCCAGCCGAGGATGGATTTTGTTTTCATAGCGCGGTTGTTTTTCGGTGCGCGTTCCGGGCGGATGCACACTGCTTGAAATACCGGCTAAAAATAAAAAGTCTGCTCCGCATTACGCGGAGCAGACACATCAAAACAAAACGAAAAACCAACTTTATTTTACATCGGTCGACAGGGTAGTTGCCCGCCGGACCGGGTTATTTTAATCTTCACTGCGCGCCTTCAATTTAACCATCACATCTTTCTCTTTCCCGCTGCGCACAAGGGTCAGGTTTACGGATTCACCTGCTTTAGAACGCCCGATCAGCTCCTGAAGTTCCGGTACGGTTGTCACGTTTTTGCCATTTATTTTGGTGATGATGTCGTTGGGCTGTACACCGGAGCGCGCCGCGGAGCCTTCCGGGTCCAGGGCTTTTACCCAGATGCCTTGCGCATACGGCAGGTTCAGTTCGTTGGCCAGGTTGCTGTCCATCGTAGCGATATCGACGCCGAGGTACGGGCGTTTGTACTTGCCGTATTTGACCAGGTCATCGGCGATGCGTTTGGCCAGGTTGACAGGGATGGCGAAGGAGTAGCCGGCGAATACGCCGGTCGGGGTGGCAATGGCCGAGTTGATCCCGATCAACCGGCCATTGACGTCGACGAGAGCGCCGCCCGAATTGCCAGGGTTTACCGCCGCATCAGTTTGGATAAAGGATTCGATGGGGGCGTCTTTGTGGATGATATTGATATCGCGGCTTTTGGCGCTGATAATACCGGCCGTGACGGTGGAGGTCAGGTCGAAGGGGTTGCCTACGGCAAGCGCCCATTCGCCCACTTTCACGTCGTCGGAGTTGCCGAGTTCGATGGCAGGCAGGTCGGTAGCGTCTATTTTCAACACCGCCATGTCGGTATTCGGGTCGGCGCCGACAAGCCGGGCTTTGAATTCGCGGTTGTCGTAAAGGGTGACCTCGAATTCGTCGGCGAATTCCACGACGTGGTTGTTGGTCAGGATATAACCGTTGGGCGCATAGATCACGCCCGATCCGGTGCCGGCGCGGGGCCGTGCGTAGTCGTCGAAATTGAGGAAATCGTCACCGAAAAAAAAGCGGAACGGATTGGTTTGCCGCTGGCGCTGAATGGCCGTCTCCCGGCTTTCGGAGGCTTTAATGTGCACCACCGCGGGCATGGCCTTTTCAGCAGCGCGGGTAAAATCAAAGGTAACGGGTGTGCCGCCGTAGGTATAGTTTACTTGTTTGGCAGGCGCCGACGGCAGCTGTTGAGTGGATTGGGTTTGTGTTGTTTTAAACCCTTGCGTGGCGCCAAAGGTCACCAGGCCTCCGGCTGCACCTGCAAGCAATGTAGACCAGAATTTATTCATAAATGCTTTTGTTTAGAGGATAATTGTTTGTCTACCTTAAGTTTCTAACAAGCGAATTTAAAACGAAGGGACCGCTTGTTTGCTGCCGGTTTAGGGTACTTTAACGTCTCGTTAACGAGGGAACGCCGCTTAGCCCGCCTTAGTACTTCCTACTGTTTCTTTTCCGCCATATTCTGCCGTATTTTGCCCACCGCTGCTCGTAGCGCTTCCTACTTGTTCACCTTTGTCTGTACCAATTTTAGTACCAATGAAGCCACCAGTAATCTCTATCGTCCAACGCGGGTACCAGGACCGGTACGGGTTTCAACGGTTGTTCCTTCGGTACTCCTGGTCGTACAAGACCAATTACATCGCTTTGTCCTGGAAATTGCTTCCCAAGGACTGGGACCAAACGACACAAACTGTTAGACCGCGCGCCACTCTCGGCGGCGAAACGGCTGCTATTGTCAACGGTGATTTGGCCAAAACACTCAACAAAGCCTATTCCATTATTGCAGACCTGATCGCGAATGAGCTGCCCCCCACATTTGACGCATTTAAACCAAAAATGGGGGCAGAGAAAAAAGCGGCGTTTCTTTTTTTCGACGCGGCGGTAAGAATGCTGGACGAAGAATACGCCGGGAAACAAATCAGCGATTCCACATTGAAAGTTTACAAGGCATCGCTCAACAAATTCAAAGAACTCAACGGCGACCTCCGGATGCAGGAGCTAACCCGGGATCAGGTTGTGGCCTTTAAACGGAACATCGTGCAGGGTGGCAAGGAGAATATGGCGAACCAATACGTCAAATACCTGAAGATCATCTACAGCCGGGTGCTGAAGCACTACAAACTGGCGGACCTACACAAACCCTTCGAGGACGTCAGCATTCGGATCGTGAAAATTTCGGAGAAGAAAAGTATGACGATGGGGGAGTACCTGACGTTCCGGAAGGCGCTCGCCGACTACGCACCCGAAAGCACCGAATACGAGACCATTCGCCGCTTTCTCATCATGTGCCGGGGCCTGCGGTTCTCTGATACGACTCAAATCCAGAAATCCCAACACTACTTTTCTTTTGAAGATGGCGGTACCAAGTTCCAGTACCTGACTGTCAACGCACAAAAGACCGGCACCAGAGGTATCGTCCCCATTTCCGCG
>JBGARJ010000010.1:0-158800 GCA_044230315.1 Saprospiraceae bacterium | reverse complement strand
GATGCCGGAAGCCGTTACCCTGGTTTTATCGACCGAAATACTGTCCACGATTCCGGTGAGCACCACGCCGGGTTGTATTTGATAGTAATTGAGCGATTCCTGCACCGATTTCTTCAGGTCGGCAATGTCCTGATCCAGTGGAAACGTCATGGCGTCGCGCATGCGTTTTTTAATAGGACCGGAAAACAACCAGGCGGCCGATTTGAGCAGGAAATTGCGCGTATCGGTGTGAAAATCGAGGTCGGCCACCTCAATCTGATTCCGGGCGGCATTGAACACCGGCCGGCCGATAAAGTAAATGTTGCCATTGAAGGAGCCGGATAGTTTGGTATTGACCACCACCCGGTCATTGTTCCCCCAGAGTTGAATATCCTGCACGGTCACCTTCTTTTTGCCCGATTCGAATACTTGCCCGAGCATCATGTTGCGCGCCAGGCGCTCGGCTTCCGGGAAGGGCACGTCGGTAGCTATCCGCACCTGAAATTCATCGGGGGCATCGGTGATCGTCCGCAGGTCCGGAAGGTTGGAGTTTTCCCGAAAAACGGGTTTTTCACCGAAGGTGACGTCGTTGTAGCATTCGACAGAAATTTTAGCGCGTATGGAATTCCAGTCGGTGACCAGGGGTGTCATGCTGATCGACAAGGGGGTCGTTTTGATCCACATGCGGTAACTTTCGTCGAGCAACACGGGTTCCTGCAACGCCGACCAGGCTTCCTGCACATAGGGTTTGAGGCTAAATTGCTGGCTCACCGTCCGGTCGAGGGTTTGGCTGAGGGTGTTTTTACTCCGGTTGAGCGCGAGGTTGGCCAGCGATTCTATGTTGATATTTCCCAACCCGGTTTTGAGCACGGGTTTGGCCAGCCACTCATGGTATTCGACCACGGTTTGGGTTTGCAGCGACCAATCTGGGTTGATGGCAAAGGTCGTTTTCAGGTTCAGCGCCAGTTCACCTTCCGCTTCGGCCGTTCCAAGGAACAGTTTTTGTTTTACCCAAAGTTTTACCGGAACGCGGTACTTAAAGGTATTGCCGCTCAAAAACAAGGTGATCGGTTGGGTTTTGGTCACCTTTAGCATCAGGTCATCGTTTCCGTTGTCGGAAAACGAGTTGTCATCGTACAATACGCCTTGCAACCGGGTATTCAGGCTGTTGACCAGGTCATTCACCGCGATATTGACCGGGATCGTGAGCGTGGAAATGAGCGGGGTATCCGCAACCGTGGCGTATTGTTCGCCGGGATTCGGCGCGTTGAGGGATTTAGTGGATGTGCAAAAGGAAGACAAGCCCATGGTGGCTAAAAGGCCCAAAGCATGCAGGCATTTCATGTTCAAATTGCTGGGTCAGTTTAGTGCGTGTGATAAAACCCGGGCAAAGGTACAGGTTAAAACCCCTTTCCCTTTTGTAAAAACCTGTTCAATTGACGCTCAGATTGGTTTTCGGTGCATCCAGCGGCAGAGCAGCCACTTTCCGGCCGATCAGGCGCCCAATCCGCATACCTTCTTCGCAATCCATACGAAAATGCACCCCGAGGGCGATCCGGGAACTGGCGTTTTCCTGCGCCATTTCTGCAAAGGATCTGAAGCTCCGGGTAACGCCGTTCAGTGCCGGTTGTTTTTCATAGGTTCGGTCGGTCAAATGGCAATCCGGGCCAAAGTAAGCAGTCAGGATTTCTGCTGCAGCACCGCCGAGCACGGCGTGACCCGAGGGGTAAGACGGGAAGGCTGGCGCATCGTGAAGCGGTTTCCAGTTGGGCGCAATGGCCCGCCGGATAATAGCTTCCGGCCGTTCCCGGTTAAACGAATACTTGGCATCCCAACACGTGATAATCGCATCCGACATAGCGAAACCGAGTTTGAGGTACATTTCCAGTTCCTGCATTAAAGGAAGTTCATGACACTCTACCGCTTGCATCGCGATGGAAATCCAATGTCCGGCGGGTGTGAAATTCAACCCGGGCACATCGTCGCTCCAGAATTCTGCGATCCTGCGGTTTTCTTCCGACATGGGTTGCGACAACGCAAATACCTCCAATGCCGCGGCATAATATGCCGACCCAGGGCGGCCGTCTGCCGGAAGCGGATCGGTCACAGAAACTTCGGCTTTGTCTACCACGAACGGACGCACCCGGCCCCAAAAAGGCAACAAGGCAGGTTTGGGATGTTCTTTATCGGGTCGCCAGCAAGCTTCGCAGTCAGGGGGTGCATAATGACGGTCATAATTGTACAGAAATCCTTCATTGCCCAGTGTGTCGGTTACCGACCAGCGCCAAACCGCAAGGGCGCTTTTTTTACCATAAATGCCAGATTGTCGAATGATCTCCTGATCGGCAATCGATTTAAAGTATTGAGCCTGCCGGAGTTCCAAAGCGTTTATCTGCTCCGCTAAATAAGTTGGAGCCGTAGGGAAAAACTGGCGCAGAATTTCAGCATACGCAGCGTTCAGGCTGGCTGGCAGGTAAAACCGGTCGGGTGTTTTCAACGGCTTTCGGAACTGCGGGCAAAAATTATCCAGCGAACAATACCCTTTGAATGCTGGCAAAGCCGCCTGCCAGGCAGTGCTGCCCACGTAAGCAAACATCCGCGCGGTCACCGGCACCCGGTAACCGGGTGTTTTGCGCTCCAATTCAAGGAGCAGGCGGTTCCACTCCTGCACGACCTGTTTTGATAGCCGGAATTCGGCCGTTTCCCGAACAACCGGTTGCTGGCAGCCTGGGAAACAACAAACCACCCAAAACAGCGCTATCAGAGCACTCCAAATATTTTTTTTAGATGGCCGCGTCAAGTAGGGTCGCTTATGGTGTGTCATGTCTTTCAAAAAAGATTAGGCCTGCCCTTGGGGGAAGTTCAAACGAAATATGGTTCCTCTGCCATGTCCGGATAATACCTCTAGTGCGATCTGGTGTATTTTTAAAATGCTGTCCACCAGGGTCAGCCCTATGCCTGAACCCCGGATATGTCGGCTTTGCGGGCTCCGGTAAAACGGTTGAAAGATCAGCCGCAAGTCATCCGGCGAGATGCCGGGGCCGTGATCAATAAATTCCACTCGATGACGGCCTTCGGAGTTGAAAATAATCTTGACCTCCGCATGCTTGTCCGGCGAGAATTTACACCCGTTGTCCATCAAATTCAGAAAAGCAAGCCGCAATAAGGGGTCGTTGCCCCGGATGTAAAGTTGTTCTTCGCGCTCCGGCATGCCTTCGATGTCGAAGACGATCCGGTAATCGGGATGCATACGCAACAAGGTATCCCTGGTTTGCAGCAAGGCCTCGTCGAGGCGCAGTTGATCAAAATCGACATTGGTGTTTTCCGAATGTACGCGTGCAAGTTGGAGTAATTTGTCCGCCACTTCATTCAGGTTCCGGGCATCGTCTAGAATGGATACCAGGGTAGTCCGGTATTCATCGGCGTCGCGTTGTTTATTCAGTGCTACTTCCAATTGAGCGATGATGACTGAAAGTGGGTTTTTCAATTCGTGCGACACATTGGAAATGAAATTTTTCTGCATTAAAAAGGCAAACTGAATCCGGTCGAGCAGGTTGTTAAATGTCAGCACCAGGCGGGATATTTCATCACGGTTGCTCCGGGTATCCAGTTTTACCCGGGCGCCTAAGCCGGAAGGAAGGATCTGATCGACCTGATTGACGATACGGGAAACGGGCGCCATGGCCTGCCCGGCAAAAAACCAGCCGCTTGCGGCCAGTATGCTGACGCCGAGGAAAAAAGTAATCATCAGGATATTGCGCAGGTGTGCCAGGTCTTCCGAATGGAAGATCGACTCGGCCACGATGAAATACGCCTGACCCGAGCGACTGTAATAGCGCAGACACAGCGTAAAGATTTGCTCGCGTTGAAGCCGCCGTTCGGCGGGCGCATTCAAATCAAAGAGGTTAATCCCCGGCGGGTCGCTGGCGTTGCGGTTAAAGGCAAAGATCCGCTGCCGTTTGGCGTTGTAAATGATGATATTTTCGCCGGCTGGAAGTACTTCGACCGTGTCTGGTTGGCGGTCGAGCGGTTGCAACTGGTCTTCCTCGTGCAAGGCCATTTCGGCTGTCATCAACGCCTTGGTGCGAAGGTTGTCGAAAAACTCGCATTCGGTAATCTGCCGGAATTTGGCATATATGAATACCAGCGCCAACAACAGGATCCCGGCGCCAATCGTGATGAATTGCAAGGTTAGTTTTGTGCGAATCTGCATCGTTCAAGATTTGTCTTAAAGGCGCTTTTGAACATACTTGGAAGTTCATTGCCGGGCTCCAAACATATGCTCTAGTCCGGCTGTTGCTCCCGGAGAATATAGCCGTTTTTAAACTGGGTATGGATCAATTTCCGGTCAAACCCTTTCTCCACCTTTTTTCGCAGAAAATTCACGTACACTTCGATCACATTGGTGCCGGTATCGAAGTCCAGGTTCCATACCTGCTCCGAAATCTCGGTTTTGGAAATAACCCGGCCGGGGTTGCGCAGGAAATATTCCATCAGGGCAAACTCCCGCGGTGTGAGCGGAATTTTGTGACCCGCCCGGAAAAACTCTTTGGTGCGCAGGTTCATGAGGAGGTCGGAAAACGTCAGTTCAATATCCGACTGGTAGCGCTCCACGGGTCGCCGGGCCAACGCCTTGACCCGCATCAGCAATTCGCGGAACTCAAACGGCTTGGTCAGGTAATCGTCAGCCCCGGCGTCAAATCCCAGTACTTTGTCGTCGGTTTGGCCTAAGGCAGAGAGCAGGAGCACCGGCGTATGGTTGCCTTCGCGTCGGATCTGGCGGAGTAGTTCGAAACCATTCATGCCCGGCAGTATGATATCGGAAATGATAACCGCATAATTGTTTGTTTGCGCAAGCCGCTTGCCGGTAGGGGCATCGTAAGCAAAATCGACACCGATCTCGTGTTCCTCCAGACCCTTTTTGAGCGAACGGACCATCTTTGGTTCGTCTTCAATGAGCAGCACTTTCATAAATATTTAAAGTTAGGCCAATCAACAGCTAATTCACATCGGCAGGGCTAAATTTTAAGCGCTTTTTAAGACGGATCAGTAGCACAGCCGGCTAATTGGCTTAAGATTTGATCATTACACGATTGTGATGTCCTGACGTTGTTTTTTTATTGAATGGAAAAAACGGCGCTCCCCCCTTGGTTTTTCTGCTGTTTCCTGCAGAATTGATTCTTGCGCGCCGTATAGCCCGTTTCTGGCCGATTACCCCGAAAGTTGCCCCCTCCTCTATCTCCCTGTCGCGTTCTTCCCGTGCCGGTTATTCCAGTACAAACTACAGGCCAAATTGTGCCGGTAGCATTTGTTCCGGGTGCTTATGCTTTGGCATATCCGGAATGAGGCAATCGCACCGGTAACAAATGCCGATCAGATCGGATATTAACAAAACGCTATTTTATGAAACAGCTTTCCCTATTTCTTTTGCTGGTTTTAGCCGGCTATTTGCTTTCCTGCAAACACGAACCGCTGTGGGGCAACGACCAGGCCCTGCTGGCGGCCCTCAACAACGTCTCCCCCACCGGTTCTGCCGACCACTATATCATGCCATCGGGCGCTGATTTATCCGAATTACCCAACCAGGATGCCAAAAACCCGGTTACAGCGGCCAAGGTGGCGCTCGGAAAAATGCTTTTTTATGAAACCGGGATCGGGCTCAAAGCCAAAGACGGCTCTTCCATGGCGACCTATTCCTGCAGCAGCTGCCACGTGCCTGCGAGCTCTTTTACCGCCGGGCGGTTTCAGGGCATAGCCGACGGGGCCCTCGGTTTTGGCGAACACGGAGAAGGGCGGGTGAAAAACCCGATCTATTCGGGCGATTCGGTGGACGCCCAGGGCGCACGGCCCCTGCCGGTGATTAACCTGACCTACGTCACCAACGCGCTATGGGCCGGCACCTTCGGTTCTTTTGGGGTGAACTTGGGGACCGAGTCGGTTTGGCACCAGGATACCTTGATTGAAATCAATTTCGACGGCCTGCAAGGCCTGGAAGCCAATAACTTCCGTGCGTTGATCGTACACCGTCAGGTGATCAACAAGGCCGTGACCGATTCGCTGGGCTATACCGCCATGTTCGACGAGGCCTTCCCGGAAATCCCCGTGAGCGAGCGTTACACGCAAAAAGTAGCAGCGTTTGCCATAGCCGCTTATTTTCGTACCATCCTGACGAACAAAGCCCCTTTCCAGCGCTGGTTGAAAGGCGAAAATGACGCCATGACCGAAGAGCAAAAAAGAGGCGCCTTGCTCTTCTTTGGCAAGGCCGGATGCTACAAATGCCACCGCAGCCCATCGCTCAACAATATGGCGTTCTTCTCCGTGGGGGTAAATGGCTTATTTCAAAGCGGCTACAACGTGTTTGCCACCGGCCCCAACGATAAACGCAACCTGGGCCGCGGCGGATTTACCAAACTGGACGCCGACATGTACAAATTCAAGGTACCCCAACTGTATAACCTGAAAGATGCCGGTTTCTATTTCCACGGCGCCAGCAAAACCTCCCTGCACGCGGTGGTGGAATATTTCAACGCCGGCGTGCCGGAAAATCCGCTTATCCCGGCCAGTCAAATTTCGTCGCTTTTCAGGCCGCTGGGACTGACACCGGAAGAGGTCGCCGATTTGACGGAATTTCTCGAAAACGGTCTGTTCGACCCGGATATGCTGCGCTATGTACCCACCCAAACGATGTCGGGTAATTGTTTCCCAAACAACGATCCACAATCGCGCAAGGATATGGGGTGCCAATAAGTTGCAAACGATTACGCATAACTGATCGCCGACCGCTCATCTCTATCTGTTGAGCCTGCGCGCGATCAATCGTACAAAGGACTTGCCGCGAGAAGGTAGGTCCTTTGTCATTTTCAGAATACTCGCCGTACCCATTGTTTGCCCACACAGCTTTTAAGGGATTTTTAAGCGAGATTTAAAGGCGGTTTAAGTTCGTTCGAACGGCTTGGTCATGTTTTTGATCTTGTCTAAATAGTATTAATTATTAGCACAAACCAGCCTTCATCATGAAAAAAATCGTATCTCTACTCTACTTATTGTCCTTAGCTCTCTTGGGGGGCGTACTAATGCAAGCCTGCGGCGACGGTTATGAGCCATTAAACCCGGCAAAAGACGTCCACACCTACAAGCACACTATTGCTACCGATTGGAACAAGCTCTTTCTTCAGGTTGAGCGTTATGCTCCGGGTTACCGGCCGGGGCCCGCGCCCCGCGCCTTGGGGTTGACGGGTTTTGCGGTTTATGAAGCATGCGTTCCCGGCATGCCGTCTTACAATTCGCTGGCCAATCTGTACCCCGGCCTTAGCCTGCCGAATCCCGAAAACGCCGAATATCACTGGCCTACCGTGGTAAATGCCGTTTATGGATACTTATTCCCCAAGTTTTTCCCGAATGCATCGACCGATTTTCAACAGCAAATGGCTACTCTCGAGGCTGCTCATGAGAATACCTTCAAAACGGAAACCTCGCCAGAGATTTTTCTCCGCTCACAACAACGGGGCCATGCCGTCGCAGCTGCCATATGGGAATGGTCGAAAATTGATGTTTACGGTCATGATCATTATAAAGATCCATTTGGCTCCTATGTATGGCAGGATCACTACAAAAAACCCGGCGATTGGGTTGCAACCTTTCCGGGTCCTGGTAAACCTATGGGCGCCGCATTCGGCAAAGCGCGTACTTGGTCACTGACCGATGCCGACAAGTTGGCCCGCCCGCCGATCGACTACAGCGAAAGCGCCAGCTCCGCCTATTATGCCCAGAACCTGGAAGTGTACGCCCAAAACACACCGACCTGGTCGTACACCGCCGAATGGGTTGGCGAATTCTGGAGCGACGACCTGGTCAACCTCACGTTCAGCCCCGGCCCGCGCTGGATTGCGATCGCGGTTCAACTTGCAGAACTCGAAAACAGCGACCTGGAGACTGCTATCGTGGCAAATGCCAAAACGGGTATGGCGCTCAACGACGCTGCCGTAGGCTGTTGGTATTCCAAGTATGTGTACAACGTTGAGCGTCCTCAAACGTACATCAATAAGCTGATCGACCCGAATTGGAAGCCTTCGCTAGATAACCCGCTGACCGGCGAGCAGGGAATCACCCCTTCCTTCCCGGCCTATCCATCCGGACACTCCACCATGGGAGCCGCGGCGGCCGAAGCCCTGGCCAGCGTGTACGGCTATTCCTATAGCATGACCGACCGCTGCCATGAAAACCGCAACGAATTCAACGGCACGCCGCGCACCTTCGGCAGCCTGGCCGAAATGGCTCAGGAAAACGCTTTTTCACGGGTCTTTCTGGGCGTCCACTTGCGGCAGGATTGTGAAGAAGGCTACCGTTTCGGGACCGTTATCGGGCGTCATGTGAACAGTCTGCCCTGGAAGAAATAACCCGCCTGCCAGGAACGCCAGAAAAGAGGCTATTCTGAACGGTGAACAGCCTCTTTTTTTTGTTTTCCGCCCTTTTTCACCCTCCAAAATTGATTATTCATGCAACGTTATTTGCTACTGACCGCTGTTCTGTTCGGATTCGCCGGCTGGAATGCCTGCCAACATGCCCAAGCCGGAGTCAAACCACAAACGCATACAGAAATGTATGGAAACGGTGCGGTTTCGCGACGCTACGAGGAAATTAATGGCAAAAAAGAAGGCAAAATGGTCGACTATTTTCCGAACGGGGCGCTTAAGGCCGAACGTTGGTTTGAACACGATCTTCAAACCGGGCGTACGGTCATTTACCACCCCGGAGGACAAATCCGGGAAATCCAATATTTTACAAACGGGAAGAAGGAAGGCGGCGACACCCTGTTCTATGAGAATGGCCGCATCGAATTCGTAGTAGCATACAAACAGGAGAAAAAAAATGGCTATCTGCAAAAATGGGCCCTCGATGGCACCCTCATCTTCGAGGCCCGCTACGTATTGGATTCACTGGTGGAAGTAAATGGCAAACCCGTACACATGAACTATCCAGCCGAATTAACCGGTTCCAAAGGCAAGGGATAACCAGCTTCCACGACCGGCTTTCAACGGGATGTCGCTGTCGTCTGCCTGTTGCGCGCTGGAGGCTGCCTTTACTAACTCCACCATGTCAAACTGCGTTCCATGTTTCATAATTTCACAACTGTCATCCTCCTGGCAGCGACCAGTACACTTTTCGGCCAAACGGGAGCGGATTCGATACCGGTTCAGGTACTGGGCGAAATTGCTATCAAAGCCCAAGTGGAAACAATCCAGCGCCTGCCTCCTGCCCAGGGCACATTCCTGTGGGCCGGCAAAAAAAACGAAGTGATCAACCTCCAGAACCTGGATGCTAATATTGCGGAAAAGAACCCGCGCCAGATCTTTGCCAAAGTGCCCGGGGTGTTTGTGTATGATATGGATGGCACCGGTAACCAAACCAATATCGCTACCCGGGGCCTCGACCCCCACCGGGGATGGGAGTTTAATATCCGGGCCGACCGGGTCCTTACCAACTCGGATATGTACGGATATCCCGCCAGCCACTTCAGCCTGCCCATGGAAGCGGTATGCCGGATCGAATTGGTCCGGGGGACGGGCGCCCTGCAATACGGCGCGCAGTTTGGCGGGATGCTCAACTATGTGCTGAAGGAGCCCGACACCAGTCGGGCCCTGGGTTTCGAAACGGTCAACTCGGCCGGATCCTATGGTCTGCTGAGTACATACAATGCTGCCGGCGGTAAAATCGGCCGCGTACAGTATTACGCATATTACAGCAAACGCGTCAGTAGCGGTTACCGGGCCAACAGTGCGACGAAATACGACGGCCAGGGCTTGGTTGTTAAATATACCCTCTCGCCTGCGTGTAGTCTCCGCGCCGAATTGTTGCGTTCCAGCTACCGTTATCAAATTCCGGGTCCGCTGACCGACTCCATGTTTCTGACCGATCCGCGACAAGCAACCCGCTCCCGGAATTATTTCAATCCCGAACTCTATATCCCTTCCCTGAGCCTGGAGTGGGCAATCGCCGAACATATCCGTTTGAGTTGGACAACCTCCGCCGTCGTCGGTGCGCGCCGGAGCGTACAGTTTGATCGGCCGGCCAACGTACCGGATACGATCAGCCCCGTCAGTTTAAGATACGCGCCGCGCCAGGTGGATGTCGACCATTTCAACAGCTATACCAGCGAATTGCGTATGTTGACCGAATACAATATCTTTGGAAAAGCGGCCTGCCTGGTTGCCGGAATCCAACTTATGCGCAACGACTTGCATCGGCAGCAGTTGGGCTTGGGGAGCGTTGGCACCGATTTTGACCTGAGCATTTCAGCAGCCGGATGGGCGCGTGATTTGCACTTTAAAACGTCTAATTTGGCCGTTTTTGCTGAAAACAAGTTTCAGATTACGCCCAAATTGTCGCTCAGCCCGGGGATTCGGTTAGAAACGGGTCAATCTCGAATGAGCGGCACGATCACATATTTCGATCCTTCCGATGTGCCACGAGTGATCAGGCACCAATTCCCCCTCTTTGGCCTGAATGCCAGTTATGCCACCGGGAGCCTGCAAAATATATATGCCGGCTGGTCGCAGGCTTATCGCCCCGTTATCTTCAAAGATATCATTCCGGGTTCTGTTTATGAACGCACCGATAAAAACATAAAAGATGCCATCGGCTACAACCTCGAAGTCGGTTGGCGCGGCACGGCGGGTAATTTGAAATGGGACATCAGCGCATTCCACCTGCAATACAACCACCGTCCGGGCAGCCTTGCCGTAGAGGACGACGGGACTTTGTATCTTTTGCGAACCAACATCGGCAACTCGACCACCCACGGACTTGAACTTTTTGGGGAATACGGTTTTCAACCCGCAGGTGCATGGCGGTTCAATATCTTCACCTCCACAGCATGGTTGGATGCCCGGTACCGCCATGCAATGGTGCGCATCAACAATAAAAACCAGAGCATTGACGGCAACCAGGTAGAAAGCGCTCCACCTTGGATCAGTCGCAATGGGCTAAATATCAAATACAAAATTGCCAGCGCTACCTTTCAGTACAGCTACACGGCCCGATCATATGCCGATCCATTGAACTCCGTAACGCCTTCGGCCAGCGGTGCCGTTGGGTTAGTGCCGGCGTATGGATTGCTCGATTTCAATGCATCGGTCCGCCTGTTTTCCAATGCGTTGCTCCGTTTTAGCATAAATAACCTGACGAATAAATCGTATTTTACAAAGCGTCCGACCTTTTACCCCGGTCCTGGAGTTTGGCCGTCCGATGGACGCAGTGCAGTGGTCTCCGTGGCAGTGAAATGGTAAGTAATGATTCCTTTGCAGGCATTGCAGCAATCTGGTAGATTCGGTGACTGCTTCCGTATAAAAAAACACGCAGGCAATCCCTTTGCCATACTGATTTGGTGCAAATTTGCACGGACCTTTCCGGTCTCAAATCAAAACATTTATTTACCAAACACCACTCCCGACATTATGGCTCGACTGACATCGTTCTCTCGACTCTTGATTACCCTGGCAATAATTGCCGGCGTTTATTTTGCCGTCAAGACTTTTTTGCCGCGTTTTACCAATTCCAGCTCGCCCGAAACAACAACCCAAACAGAGGCCTCCAACGACGGCGGTTCAACGGCCGACAACCGTCAGGTAAATGCGCCACCACAGTCCAGCAGTTGGGGAAAAGGTGGTACGCAAGCTTTCAATTATACTGCGCCCGAGCCCGTAAACGGCAAACTCAAAGGTGTGGTTGAACTCGGCGCTACCGGATTTAACTCCTTTATTATCAAAGTGGATGCACAAAAGAACTGGAGCCTTGAAAAAGCCGAATACGGCGCCAGTCTGGTATATGAAAGCCTCGTCACCGATGATGACATCAAAAGCGGTCTGAAGAACTACATCGCCGATATGGTGGCGTATGGCGTAGGCCCTAAGAATATCCACTTTGTGATCAGCTCTGGCGCCAAAAAAGTGCCTGTGACCACCAAGATATCCAACTTGTTGAAGGCGATGGGATATTTTGTCAATGAAGTAACGCCCGAACAGGAAGCCAAACTTGCCCTCAAGGCCTGCTTGCCGCGCGGCTTTGAAAGCAAAGCATTCGTCGTGGATATTGGCTCCGGCAACACCAAAATCTCCTGGGTCAGCGGTGGCATTTCGTCGGGGATTGAATTGCCTGGCGCCAAATACTACCAAAACAACATGAGCGATAACGCTGTAGCGCAGGAAGTAAGCGCCAAGGCCCGCCAGGTGCCGGCCAATCTCCGCAGCACCTGCTTTATCATCGGCGGCGTACCATTCGAGCTGGCCAAACAGGTGCGCGCCAGCAAGGAAGAGCGGTATACGGTATTGAAAGCGCCCGGCGACTACAAAGCGGAAGGCGAGAAGCAAAAAGCTGGTCTGAACATCTACCAAAATATTGCCGATGCCACCGGCTGCCGGCAATTCGTGTTCGATTGGGATGCCAACTTCACGATCGGATTTCTGTTGAACCTGCCCAGCTAAAGCACAGCACTCCGTTCCACCTCTGCTGATAAACGAGAGCCATCCGGGACGTGCCCGGATGGCTCATTTCGTTTCACTTCCGGTTTTTTATTCCTTAATCAGCCGTTTGGTCATGACTGGCTTTCCATCTCCGGTTACCTGAACCAGATAAATTCCTTTAGCTAATCCTGAAAGGTCGAGGTTCACCTCTCCCGATTTGAGGGTAGCCGTTTGAGTAAGCACCGGCCGGCCTGTCAGGTCGAGCAGGTCAATCCGGATCGTTTGCTCGGTCTCGAGGTTCAATTGAACGCTTACCTGGCGCGTGGCAGGGTTGGGCGCGAGGTGCAAAACGGCGCTCTTATCCGTTGAAATACTGGCTGTCGCCTTCGTTCTGGCCGGCACGACCCGCGCAGGCGCCGACACACAAGGCGAATGTCCCATGGTGCTCCGGATCAAATTGCCCGGCAGCGGGCCAAAGCCCTGGCTGAAATTGATCATCGGGCTGTTCATGGGGCAATAATTCATGATCGTACCGCTGTTCTGGATCTCTGCTTCCCGGCTTTGAGGGCATCCGTTTTCCGCGAGTTGACAATGGTCGATGGCGCCGCCCGGCCAGCCGCACCATTGCGTATGGCGGGCGCCGAGGTTGTGGCCGATTTCATGTGCCATCACCTCCGTAGCCCAGGCAAAGGTAGGTACATGGGAAAAAGCAATTTGGATGCCGCTGTAGGCAACGGCATTTTCGGGCTTGCACAAGGTATTCCAATACGCTTTGCTTTCCGAAACGGTGCTACCCAAGCCAATCAAGTGAGCTAAATCGCCGTCGAAATTGTTGCGAACACGTCGAAATTGTTCCAAAACGCCGCTGTTGCCGGCAACGGAATACGGATCGGGCGCCACCCATACCGCCAGGTGCGAAAGCGTCAGTTGAATGCCTTCGTTGGCATAGAGCGCCGCTGTTTGGTTGAACAAACCGGCCAGATAATTTACCGTGGCTTGCACATCGCCCCGGTTTCGATACACATCCTGTGTGGCCTCCAGAAACAGCCTCAACGCCTTGGCATTCGCGGGATTGGAAGCAATGGCGGCATTATCGGCGGGTTTTTCCTCCGGTTCCAGAACGGCACATTCAAAAGGATTGTCCATCGCCAGCTCCTGATCGGAATACAACATATAGCCGGTTTGGTTGTCGGGTTGTTGCACTTTTCCCAAAACCAGATTGTTATGCGATTCATCCGACACGACACCCATGACCTCCTCGTCGAAAAAACTGATGGCGGCCAGCGATTGCTGTGTGCCGCGCACCATGCCCCGATAATGTAAACCAGTCGGATAAACGGCCGGCACATCGGCGCCCGTATGGAGCAGCACCGAAAACCCGGGCGCTTCTATGCTGGCCTGTACCAGATCGACAGTGATATCTTCTGTATTATAGGGCAACACCAGCGTGATAGCCTGCGGGTGTTTGGCCATTATTTTTTTTAATTGTACGGGATCGAGCGTCAGAAATTGCGCCGATTGGGCAAAGCGGGCGGCGGAGGCATCGAGCGACTGCGTTTTGCTGAAGAGGTGAAAGGTGGCGAAGGTGTTGCCTTGTTCACGGGACGATAGTACCATTGCGGGTACCGGCTTTAGTGTTTGTGCGGCCAATCCCATGACCAGAAATTGCAAAAGGCAAAGCGCCAACAGTCGTGTTTGCTTATACATGGCGGGAAGATTGTTTTGATCTGAAATGGAGTAAAACAAGCCGTGCGCTGGGGCAAACCTGGATTATCGCGCGTGCAGTGTTTACCGGGTCTTTGCCCTATCCAACAAAAACGAGGCCGAAATCACCGATTCCTCATCCATTAATGCCGGGATACTGCATAAATCACCCCTTACAGGGCTTCCAAGCGCCTGTTGCAGTAAAATTACCCTCCTGGGTTTAGATAAAAATGACGCCTGTTTGACGATTGTTTTAATCGTCTGCGCTCACTTTCTAATCAGGCCAGGCCATGGTTTGCCCTCCAAAACCAGCCAAATGGCGAAAAGTGGTGCCAGCCAGATCACCCGTGCTTGAAAGCGCATGTCCACCATCGAAACGCCGCCGCAAATGAGGGCGTTGGCTGCCAGCGCGAGTAGTAAAAAACCGATCATGCGCACCTGAAGGGCCGAACAGCCCGAGGAAGCGGGTGCCCAAAGCAGGTACAACAAAAGCAGGAAACCGGCCATCACCAGAAAGCGTTGCACCACGTCGAGCACTTTGTTGTCCCACATTTCCCAATACTGCTTGGACAGCCGCACCGACGACAGTTGATCGGGCATGCCTTCGCGGATGGAATTATAGGGGGGACTGCCTTCCCGTTCCTTGAATACGATCTCGCCTTCATAATTGAAAAACTGCATTGCCGCCGTTTCAAATGACTTGATGGCAAATTTTCTCAGGTACATGGGCGAATGGAAAAAGGCGCCCAAAAACCGGTTGTACTCCGCCTCGTTAGCCGCCCAGCCGCCCGTGCGGTAAACAGGGCTGTTGCCGTTCCACAAAAAATCATCCGGTAATGAATCCTTGTATGCGCACAGGTTCCAGTCGCCTGTCTTGCCGCAATGCTCGTCCAAAAAAGGCTTCAGCAAGCCCATCTGGTTGATCCTGCCGACCAGGAAGACATGGGAGGCTTTGTCGCGCCGGAATCCGCTGCCATTCAGGTAATGCAAGGTCGGGATAGTGAAATACGCCAGCGCCATCAATCCATACAATACAGAGAGTCGGCCCCAGGGAACGCGTTGCTGCTTTCGAAAATACAGCCAGGCCCAACGGACCGCCAGCGTCAGCAGGATGACGAGCAAAATGTAATGGTGTGAAAAATGGGACGACAAGGCCAGCCAAACTACCAATCCGCACAGGATCATATCCCACCGGCGCAGGGTCTTACCGTAAAGAAAGATGGCGACGGCCAATACCATGGCGGCTGCAAAAAAATCGGGCATGAGCATGCCCACCGACGTGCCGATATGGGTCGTAACCGCCAGCGCCCCCGTAACAGCGAGGGGCTTAAAGCCGGGCTTATTGGTTGAAAACACCCGGAAAAACAGGTGGATCAATCCGGAAACCAGTAAGGCTTGCACAAATACCACCAACCACAAACTTTCCATTAACGATACATGACGGATGAACAACCCGTAGGTGATCGGTCGGAAATCGGACACATAGCCGTTGAAACCACCCCACATGTAAGTGGCGGTGTCGGCATAAAGAAAAGGAAAACGGTTGTTGAAAGCCGGAAATAACAGGAACAGGGCCCCGATAACAACGGAAACCGGCGGCTTCAGGCGTCCGAACGGACTTTCAATGCGTTCATCTGACATGTGGTAAGGTTTTGGCAGCAGGTTACACCGGTTTAAGAAAGGATTGGATGGCTTCCAGGGTGGCGTCATCGCGGGCAATCCAGGCGCGATCCCCCGCCACCACAATTGGGCGTTCGAGGAGAATCGGATGCGCAGCGATTACCGCTATCCACTCGGCGTCGGAGCGGGTTTTGCCCGCAAACTGCTCCTGAAACAAGGGTTCCTTGGTCCGGATGACCTCCAGCGGTTTTTTGCCTAATAGATCAAGCAAATGCCGGATCGTCTCGGCCGTCGGCGGCGACTTGAGGTATTCCACGATCTCAAACGGCTGCCCCAGTCCTTCCAAAGTCTGGAGCGCGCAACGGCTTTTGCCGCATCGGGTGTTGTGGTAAATCGTCAGCACGGCCAACAGGTTTGCGTTAATTGGTCAAAATACTTGTCGCCCTGTCTGGGCAACACGCTTGGTCCGGGGGTCTACTGTCCCTCGCTGAATCATCAGTGCCCGCATACACAATTCGCTTCCTGGCAGGTATGCGTCATGCCGCCGCCGTTGGTCTGACTTCCGGGGCGTTCAAACCAAAAGGCGGTATGTTTCCGGTCATAATTGCCGGTTTCATTCAGGGTATCGGCGTCGTACAGCCGGCCGTTCACCATCACGTACCGGATGCTGTTGCTGTTCCGGATGTTTTCGAGCGGGTTCTGGTCCAGTACGATCAGATCGGCTAATTTGCCCGGTGCAAGCGAACCGATCTCGCGGTCCATTCCCAGGTATTTTGCGCCATTGATCGTGGCACAACGGAGCACCTGGAGGTTCGACATGCCGCCCTGTGCCAGCATCCATAGTTCCCAATGCGCCCCCAAGCCTTGCAGTTGCCCATGCGAACCCAGGTTGATGTCGATTCCGGCATCCTGCATTTTTTTCAGTTGGCGGCTGACCAGGATGTGGCCGTTGTCATATTCTTCTTCCGGGATCATGTCGCGGTGCCGCGCGCGTTCGTCAAGGATATGGCGCGGGGTAAAATGGAGCAACCGTTGATTTTTCCACACCTCGCCGTGTTGGTACCAGTAGTTTTCGCCCATCATCGCGCCGTAACAAACGATGAGCGTGGGCGTATTATGCGCCTTTGTCTTACTCCAGAGTTGCAGCACATCGCTGTACAAGGGCGCTACTGGGATATTGTGTTCGATACCGGTATGGCCATCCACCACCTCTGTCATATTGTGGTAGAAGAACGAACCACCCTCGGGCACCACTTCCATCTTGAGTTCCCGGGCGGCCGCGATCACCTGCTGGCGTTGCTCCCGGCGGGGCTGGTTATAGCTTTTGACCGAAAAAGCCCCCCACGCTTTGGTGCGGCGCAGGGTGCTGCGGGCATCGTCGAGGTTGTTGATCGGCGCTTTGTAATCGCCGTCGGCGCCGTACAAAATAGTGCCGGTGCTAAACAGGCGCGGGCCCACCATCCGGCCTGCCTTGAGCATTTCGCTATTCGAAAACGCCATTTCGGAGTTCACCGATGGGTCGTGCATGGTAGTCACCCCATAGGCCAGGTTGGCATAATATTCCCATTGCTTTTGCGGGCTCAGTCCGAAGCGGGAATTCCCCGAATGGCTGTGCACGTCCACGATGCCGGGCATGATCGTTTTGCCGCTACAATCGATCCGCTTTACCAGTGTGGCCGGTAATTTAAAGTTGCGCTTAAAATCCGGCGTAGTGCCTGCAAATACGATTTTATTCTCCTGTACGACGAGCACACCGTTTTCGATCACCCGCTCGCCTTCCATCGTGATGATGCGGGCATTTTGAAAGACCAGGGTGCCCTCCGGCCGGTCGTACGGCACGGTCAGGCCGATTTTCTGTCCGGCTTCCGGCAAAGGAGGTAGGCTGTCGGGCGCGTTGGGCAGAAAGGCAAAACGCTGCGTCAGGTCGAGGGTAAAGTATTCATCGCCAAGGGTATAGTGTACCCGCTTGCTGTCGGCGCTCCAATGCAGGCTGTAGCCGGCGTCCTTGGAGATCTGGCTTACGGGGATCGCTTTGGTTTCGGCACTCAGGTCAATGGGCTGCCCCGTTGTCGGCATAGCGCATACATAGGCCTTGTGCAGTTCGGTGAAGGCCAGCCACTTGCCGTCGGGCGAAGGCGCCCACTGATTGACGTATTTACTCTTAAACAACACCTTCCGGTCCTGGCCATTCAAGTCCAGCGACACCAGCGCCTTGTCGAGCCCGCCGAACAGGTAACCGCCGGTATTGACGAACACCCGCTTCGCATCGGGCGAAAAATGGGGGTTTTCGCCGTCATTGGTGATAAAATGCAGGATTGGGCGGCTCGTTTCAGCTTGGGCCGAGGTCATATCCACCCAAAAGACACCCGGCTTGGGCGCTTTGCCGGGCCCCAGTTCGTCGTCGCCATTCTGCAACCGGAAAAGCAGGAGTTTCCCATCGGCCGACAGTTGTGGGCTGCGGTAGATGCCGGCGTCGAGGCGCAGGGGCGTAGCTGCGCCCGAAGCGAGATCAACCGTCCAGATTGCGCCCAGCCGGTTGTCGTCCCAGGTAACGTACACGACGGTTTTACCATCGGCAGAAAAGGCGGGCTCAAATTCGAGCAAGTCCGACGGCAATGGGACGCCGGCCAAATGCAAGGTGGAATAATCGGTTTTGACCAGCAATTCCGGCTTGCCATCGGGCAAGGATTTCCGGTATAACCTGCCGGCGGCGTTGAACACCAAAGTTTTGCCATCCGGGCTGGTAATAGCCTGGCGGATTGCCTTTGCTGTGAAAGTCTGTTCAAAGACCGGGTTTTCAAAATGCAAGGTCTCGGCCACTTTTGTTTTCACGGCGCAAGAGAATGGAATGTCCTGTACCGGAAAATAAGCCGCGTAGGCGGGGTCGCCCGCTCCTTTCTGCGAAAGATAGGCGGTATTGAGGCCCAATTTTTTGATTTTACCACCGGACCAAAGCAGGAGGCTGTACTCCGTCGAATTAGGCCGGTGATCGGGTATCCAGGCAAAGCCCGGGTAACAACCAAAGATCGTCCAGGCTTCTTGTTGGTCCTTGTCCAGCCCGTCGAAAAGCGGAAATTCGTCGCCATTGCCGAGGTGGCGAACAAACAACACGGTTTTGGTATCCACCCGGCGTACGAACGCCAGCCAGGCGCCGTCGGGACTGACCTGAGGCCGGAATGCGCCGCCGGAGCCACCGGTCACTTCTTCTATTTTGCCCTCCTGCCGGTCATAGCGCCGAATGGCAAAAATTTGTTTCAGCGGGTCTTTGTTGTATTGAAAGAACCCGCCCGGGTACATGTCTTCGCTGAAATATACGTACCGGCCGCCGTCCTTTGGGGCCACGCAAGGTTCGTTGACATCCTGCTGATCGTTCTTCCGCTTGGTCAATTGCACGCCTTCGCCACCCGATATATGGTACATCCAAATTTCGCCGGCCCCCAGCGACCGGGTACCGGTAAAGTGTTTCCGTGCCACAAAATATTGCCCATCGGGCAGCCATGACGGGTTGTTGAGCAGGCGGAAATTTTCTTTGGTCACCTGATGCGCCTTGGTCCCGTCGGCATTCATCACCCAGATATTATCGCCGCCGCCTGCGTCGGAGGTAAATAAGATTTGGTTGCCATCGGGAGAAAAACGCGGTTGTACTTCCCAGGCAAGGCCGGAGCGAAGGCAGCGCGCGGACCCGCCGGAGATAGGCATCGTGTAGATATCGCCGAGCAGGTCGAAGGCGACCGTCTGCCCGTCCGGGCTGACGTCGAGGTTCATCCAGGTCCCTTCGTCAACAGTAAACGACACATCGGAATAAGGGATCCCTTCCGGATTGGACACATCCCATTTGTTTTTATCGGCCTGTGCCACAACGGCGCCACCAATCAACACCCAACAGCCAAAGAGGAGTAAAATGCGCATAGCAACCAAATTTTAGCGCATAATTACGGAGATTCCGCTATTCTTTGGCGCCTGTCTAGCCGCAACCTTCGGATGTTCATTTTAGAAACGGATTAACGGGAAACCAGCTTGCGCATGACAGCCGCCACCAGCAAAAACAGGAACACACAGCCGGTCAATATTATGGGCGGCAAAAAAGTATAGACCGCCATAATGACAAACAGTGCTCCGAAAACCACGAGATTGATCGCCAAAATACCGCCCAAAACCGTTTCATCCTGTGTCCGGCGCAACAACCAGGCGTTGGTCAGGCCACCGAGGAGGTAGACGAAGGTCAGACAAGCGCTGAGGGCGATCATAATCTCCTCCATCGAGAAGCTCATACTACCTGCTTGCTGCCGGTAATTATGCATGAGATCCAGGAGAGTCTTTTCGGTTTCGTTTCCGGGCTGAGCGCGGTTGAGGAAACTGAGCGAGTGGATGCCGGCAGTCAGAAACTGGAATACTGCGGCTACCCAATACCAGGTTTTGTAATTGCGCATAATCAATTTTTTGTTTTCAATATAGAATAGATAGTGGCGGCCCGGGTTTATTTTCGCTCAAAAATCCAACTATTTTTGAAAATCCGAATGCTTTTAAAATAATTTGTTGATGTTAAAATTTTTCTGGCACCGGCTTTTGGGTGGCAGCGCATACTTGTCCGCTGAGCCTGATGATTTTGTGCAGCGACTCAGGAGTTCTGTGATAGGGGAAGGCATGTTGCACCCCGGCAACGTGTACCTGATGGAATACGCGATCCAAAATATGCCCAATGATGGGGCCGTCATCGAAATTGGCGTATATGGCGGCTTGTCCACCAATCTCATCGTCCACCTGTTGCAACGTTATCAGCGTACGGCGGCCTTTTTCGGTTGCGATGCCTGGATATACGAAGGCTATCACGACCAGGCAGGGCAGGACAAAACCGGAATTGACGGTCGTCCCGACGTGCCCCGGGATATCTACTGCGCTTATATCCGGGAGGCCTTTATACGCGCTACCCGATTGCTGAGCGCCGGGCGCCTGCCAGGCACGTGCCACTGCACTTCCGAGGATTTCTTTGATCAATGGACTAAACAGGCATGCGCAAAGGACGTTTTCCAGCGGACCCTGCAGTTGGGCGGGCCAATCGCTTTTGCCTACATCGATGGCAATCACACGTATGACTTCGTGCGCCGCGATGTGGAAAACACGGCCCGACACCTGCTGCCCGGCGGGTTCATTCTCCTCGACGATTCAGCCGATCATTTGCCGTTCGGCAGCACGCGCTTGGCGGGGGAGTGGAGCCGGCGCAGCGATTTTGAACTGGTCAAAAAGAATCCCAATTATTTACTGCGCAAAAAATGGCAGCCGATGCCCTGACCTATGTGCAACGAATGGGACGATCCCTCACTGCTGGTAACCGTTCTTTGCCCAGCACGACAGGATCCGGATCACGCCATCCGGCAATTTTTGGCCGTTCTTTGGCATAGGCTGGCAGCCGTTGCCATGGTTAATGGCGCACAGGGCTTTCCCGGTTTCGAAGGCTGCTTTGGCGCCGGTATAGGAAGATAGATTTACTCCGTTGGATTGCGTTGCCGCATCGTGGCAGCCGCTCAGTGCGCAGGTAGCATCGAGGATGTTTTTGATGCTCAGGTTGTAGGTGTTCTGATTGGGATCAATGGCCGAACAATCAACATCGAGGTAGTCAGGGTTGTCCTTGTTTTGAGTGCAACTGGTCCAACCCAGAAATACAATGCCGGCGCCCAACAGCAAGCCAATGGTTACGGATAATTTCATGGTTCTGTCTTGAATAAGTAAAGGATACTCGTGAATAGGATTGCGGCGAAAGTAACTGACCAACGGGTTGTAGCCGCCAAAAAAATGTTCTTTCCGCTAAAAACGGCAGATCAGGAACTGGTATTGACAAATTTAGCCCAACCATACCGCTAACTACTGCTTAAATTTGCTGAATGCAGTACGATGACATCCTGGACAATTTTGAGTTTGACGAAGCGCAGTATTTCGAAGAAAACTCCGGCGAGGTGGTCGCTAAATTTTACGCACCGCTGGAAGCCGAAGTAGCAGCGGCCCGGCTTCGCTCCGAAGGCATTCCCTGTTTTTTGGCCAACGCCACAGCGCAGTCGGTGCTACCCCACCTGCAATTACTGATCCGTTTGCATGTGCGCCCGGCCGATGCAGAACGCGCCCGGATGATCCTGGCCGAGGCGGCCATCGATACTGCCGAACCCACTCAGACTTCGGGAGACAACCGTGTATTGGTCGTAATAGCCGTGTTGATTGGTTTGTTATTAGCCTTGCTTTTGGTACGGGCCATGTGGGGCGTTTATTAGAAATCCGCCATGCACGCCGGCCTATGAAACCACTTCGCCAAACAGATCGAAAGCTTCGGCGCTGGTGATGCGTACCCGGGCAAAGTCTCCCAGCCGGACGTAATTGCCTTTGGCGGGCACCAGGACTTCGTTGTCCACCTCCGGGCTGTCGGCCTCGGTTCGGCCGATAAAATAACCGCCTTCCTTCCGGTCGAAGATGGTTTTGAACACCTGTCCGACCTTGGCTTCATTTTTTTGAAAGGATATTTCCTGCTGTATCTCCATGAGGCGTTCGGCGCGGTCGGCTTTTACCCCGGCCGGGACGTCGTCGGGCCCTTCATATGCCCGGGTGCTTTCTTCATGCGAGTATTGGAACACACCGACCCGTTCGAATTGCTGCTCGGTCACGAAGTCGATCAAGGTCTGAAAATCGGCTTCCGTTTCACCCGGATAGCCCACCAGAAAGGTGGTGCGCAAGGCAATGCCGGGTACTTTCGCCCGGATCTGATCGAGCAGCCTGCGGGTTTCGTCACGGGTAATTTGCCGGCGCATAGCCTCCAAAACGGGGTCGCTGGCGTGTTGAAGGGGCATATCGAGGTAATTACAGATCTCGGAACGCTCGGCCATGACATCAAGAATTTCCAGCGGGAATTTACTCGGGTAGGCATAGTGCAGGCGAATCCATTCAATACCCTCCACATCGGCAAGGGCGTGTAGCAGCCGCGGCAGTTCGCGTTTTTTATACAGGTCCAGACCGTAGTAGGTCAGCTCCTGTGCAATAAGCATGAGTTCTTTGACGCCGCGACGGGCCAGGTTGCGCGCCTCGAGTACGATCTCTTCCACCGGGCGGCTTACATGGCCGCCGCGCATGAGCGGAATAGCGCAAAACGAACACGTACGGTTGCAACCCTCCGAAATTTTGAGGTATGCATAGTGCGAAAGTGTGGTGATCTGGCGTTCACCCAGCAGTTCGGACTTGTAATCTGCGTCGAGCCGGGCCAACAAGGCCGGCATCTCCAGAGTGCCGAAATAGGCGTCTACTTCCGGGATTTCCAGCTCGAGTTCGTCCTTGTACCGCTGCGAAAGGCAGCCTGTAACATATAGTTTGTCGATGATACCCGCGCTTTTCAGGGCGGCCTGTTCTACGATCGTGTCGATACTTTCCTGTTTGGCCAGGTCGATAAAACCGCAGGTATTGACAATGACCACATTGGCATCATGATCGGCCCGTTCATGGGTGACGGCAAAGTCGTTGCCGCGCAATTGAGTAATCAGGTTCTCGCTGTCTACCAGGTTTTTGGAGCAGCCCAAGGTGATCACGTTGATCTTATCTTTGCGTATTGTTTTGGTTTTCATACAATTACTACACAAGCCGGAATTTTAACAGCACAAAGGTCGGGCAAATCCGGCGGATTTTACGGATTCCCCTATTTTTGCGCCGCGCTAATCAGCCGCACTTTTCCATGACGCAGCAAGATTTGTTGAACCGCTTAGAAACCGAACTCCGGTCGCAACTGGTGGAGGTACGCACCCGCTTCGTACCCCTTCGACCCGATATGCTCCTCCATCACCCCAATCCGGGGAGCTGGAATGTTGTGGAATGTATTGCGCACCTCAACCAGTACGCCGACGATTACCTGCCACTCCTGCAACGGGCCATCCACCGGGCCAAAGCGCGGCGTTGGACGCCGGGCGACTCCGTGCGGTACACCGCGAGGGGGAACCGGTTGATCAGGCGGGCCAACCCGGAGAATGGCAAGTCGTTCAAAGCAAGCAAACGCTACAACTTCAGCCACCAGCCGGTGGGGGTCGAGGTGCTGAAGGCCTTTATTATCAAAAGCGAACAACTGCTGCGCGTTATCCAGGCCGCCCGGGAAGTGGATATCAACCGTGCCATGGTGCCGAAAGCCGGCGCATGGTTTGGCCAATTTACCCTGGGCAATCTGCTCGAGTTCCTCGTCCTGCACACCCGCCGGCATATCGCTCAAGCCGCTGCCTTGTTGCGCCTGGAGGCCGCCCCTCACCCGGCCTGACGAATGTCTTTCGTCCGGCAAATTTCACGCTTTACTTGTTGCACAAACCGTACCTTCGCCGTGGTTTTTGGTTCTTCCTGTAACCCGGGAAGATGAAAAGGGAACACCGGTGCGAATCCGGGGCAGTCCCCGCTGCTGTAAGTTTTGGGTTGAATTTGGAATTCAACCGCGCGTTGTGCACAAATGCCACTTTCCCTATGGGATGGGAAGGCGCACTCCGTCAAAACGAGCCAGAAGACCTGCCAACAACCGCTGCATAAACCGGGCTTCGGGTGAAAGCCGAATGGTTGCAGGTTGTTGGCGCCATGCGACGTCGTCGTTTGCCAGCCACTTCTCCGACCACTTTTCTCCCGTTTGCCTTTCATTTTCCACCTTTCAACACAAAAAAATGAAAGTCAAACCATTGATCCTTTCACTGCTGCTTGGGGCCGGGCTGTCCCTGTTTTTTGCCTGCAAAAAAGATGATCCTGCCGCCGGGCTCCGCCATTACACCAAGGGCGTGTTTGTGGTCAATCAGGGGCCTTTTTCCGGCACGGGCACGGTTACCTGGTACAACCCGGGCACCGGTGAAACGGTGCAGGACGTGTTCGGGGCAGCCAACAACGGCGCTGCATTGGGTGAGTTTGCTCAGTCGCTGACCTTACACCAGGGAAAAGGCTATATCGTGGTGAACGGCGCCAACAAAGTATACGTCGTAGACGGTGAAACGTTGCAATTTTTGGACAGCATCCCGGGCCTCCAATTGCCGCGTTATGTGCTGCCGCTCGACAATCAGTTTGCCCTTATCAGCCAGTGGGGCGCCAACGGGCTGAATGGGAGCGTGGCCAAAGTGGACCTGCTCACCAACCAGGTTGTACGAACCATCCCAACCGGCAACGGACCCGAAAAAATGATCCGCCAGGCCGACGGGCTGGTGGTGGTACCCAACTCCGGGGGCTTTGGCGTCGACTCAACAGTCAGTGTATTGAACTTCGGCAACACGGCAGAACTAAGCCGTTTGACCGTGCCCGGCAAGAACCCTTCTACCGCTGCCCTTGCCGGATTCCTGAACGGTCCGTTCGGCTCGCCAACGTTTGTGTATTGCGCCGGTTCGTACCTCGACCCCGCTCCCGCCGGTTGGGTGGGCCCTACCGGCACGGCATTTGGCTCCGGCTCCCCTGCCCCACCCTTTGGGTACGACCTTGTGGCGTCGCCCGACGGCCAAACGCTATATCTTGCCGCAGGCGGCAAGGTGTATGCAATCGATGCGGCAGGAATGCGGGTACTGTTCGACCAACCGGCGCTGGGTTTGGCCTGCGACCCCACGACCGGCTACCTGTATTGTGCCGACGCCAAGGACTTCAATTCGGCAGGCGAGGTGGTGATATACAAACCGACCGGAGAAAAGGTGGGGGCATTCACTGCGGGGGTGGCGCCGGGGCAGATCATATTTATCCCTTGATTCAGAAGAATTTGGAGATAAACAGGTCGACGACTTCTATGCAGATCAGCGCAATGATGATCCACTCCAGTTTGCTGCTTTCGCGGTGCAGGTATAATTCGCGGAACACCGCCAGGTTGTCTTCGATAATTTTAAAGGTGTATTCGGTTTCCTTGAACCGGGTAGGCAACTCGAAGGTGCGGAGCAGGCCGCGGTGGATACGATCGAGGTATTCGTCCTCCCAGGTCAGCTCCGGCGCATCGAAAATGTAGAGATTCTCGACAATTTTATTTTTGCTGTTCAACATACGGCCAATGAACCGAAGCATGTTTTTCCGGCTGATCCGGATGGCGCCTTCGGCCTCCATTTGGTTGGTAAACTGCCGAACTTCGCCCAGGAGGGTTTGGGCGCGCTGGGTGAAAAAATCCATGGCGACCGATTGGGCGAGGTTGAACATGGCAATTTTTATGACGTCGGGGCCCATGCGGGGCGCCACGAGGTTGTCAAAATTGAAGGTCAGCGGGTCTTCAGGCGATAGGATGATCTCGAAATCATCCTGCAGTTTGTCTGCTAGCGGGTTTATGCAGAAGGTTTGCAGGAAAAGGAGGTTTTTGCTCACATCCACATCGGGCATGCCAGCGAACACCACTACCCCGAAATCGAAGACGGAGCAATAGGATACATCGTCGACGCGGTAAAACAATTCCGACGGGTTCTCCTGGAGTAATGCTGCGACGTAGTGCTCTTTGAGCGATTTCAGGGGGATCTGTTCGGCAATATGGTAAGCAGTAATTTTCATACAAGGTCAAAAATAGGCCGGACGGGTTGGATTTTTTATAAATAATTGCCTCCACGGTACGAACAGGCCCGGTTCTGAAAAATTGAAATTCCCGGAAATGCATGAACGGCGCCGGCACTGCGATTTCCGGTCGAATCCGCTACCTTTGCTTGAAACTAACGCCTACGATTTTGGCCCCTTCGCAAGTTGTTGACATCGCGGTCAGTACCGTTTTAGGATTTATCTTGTTTGGCATCGGGTTGTCGCTGACGGTGGGCGATTTCACCCGAATCATCCGCTATCCGCGGGCGTTTTTTACAGCGTTGAGCGCCCAGATGCTTGGTTTGCCCATTTTGGCGTTCTTCATCAACGCACTTGCCCCCTTGCCACCAGCGCTACAGGTGGGTTTTATCATCCTCGCTGCCAGTCCGGGCGGTGCTACTTCAGGCTTTCTGACGTATCTATGGCGGGGCAACGTGGCGTTGTCGCTGTCGATCACCTCGGTCAACAGTTTTCTGACTTTATTTTCGATTCCGGTTGTCGTCAATATGGGCTTGCACGTGTTTATGGGGCGGGAAACCGACCTGCACTTGCCCTTCTGGGAAACCGTGCGCCATATTTTCTTTATCACTATCCTTCCGGCATCCATTGGCGTTGCCATCCGGCACCGTTTTCCCTACTATGCCGAATTGATCAGCAAACCGGCCAAATACGTGATGCTCGTGTTGCTGGCGATCGTATTCCTGATCAAGATGTTTGCCGGCGAAAGCTATGGCGGCGCCGGGCTGGAATGGTCCGACTTCGTCCAGATCACACCGGTGGCCCTGATTCAGAACGCCAGCTGCTTGTTTTTCGGCTACTTTTTTATGTATTATATGGGGCTGCCCCACCCTTCCCGCCTGACAGCCGCTATGGAAAGCGGCGTGCAGAACACGACGCTGGCTTTTTTGATCGCCAGTAACCTGTTGGGCAATCAGGAAATGGTGAAGCCCGCGCTGATTTATTCGATGTATTCTTTCTGGACCGCGTGTTTGTTCGCCTATTTTACCAACCGGGCCGCCAACAAGAAAAAATGACCCGCGCGACACCGCTTACCCGCAAAAAAAGCGACGATACAATGTTATGATCTGGAAACAACCCTTCACACTCGATGGGCTCAACGCCCTGAACGCCAACACCATGGCGGCCGCCTTGGGCATCCGGTTCACCGAATTTGGTGCCGATTTTTTGACCGCCACCATGCCGGCCGATACCCGCACCGTACAGCCTTTCCGAATTTTACACGGCGGCGCCAATGTGACGCTTGCAGAAACCCTTGGCAGCGTGGCCAGCACGCTTTGCCTGGATAACCTGGAGGAAAAAACGGCCGTCGGACTCGAAATCAATGCCAACCACCTCAAAAGCGTACCGGAGGGCTCCGCGGTGGAGGGCATTTGCCGCCCCGTGCGGATCGGCCGGCAGGTGCATGTATGGCAAATTGAAATCCGCGACCCCGCCGGCGAATTGACTTGTATCAGCCGGCTTACGGTGGCGGTTGTGGGCCGCCGCAACAAAGCGCAGGCAGTAGAAACACGTTAAGAACATGTTTGGATTTTCTAACGCCTGAATTTACCGGCGCCGCCTTTTTTGGGCATAGGCATACCGCCGGGCATGCCCATCTTGCCCATGTTGCTGTTGCTCATCTGGTGCATGAACTTGCGCATGTCGTTGAAATTCTTCACGAACAGGTTGATCTGATCGATTGTCTGGCCGCAGCCGCGCGCGATGCGCTTCTTCCTGCTAAGGTTGAGCAGGTCGGGGTTTTTACGTTCATCGATGGTCATGCTCTGAATGATGGCTTCCACGCGCAGGAGGGCTTTGTCGTCGATGTCCACCTCCTTGAGCGCCTTGCCCATTCCCGGGATCATGCTGAGCAGTCCTTTGAGATCGCCCATTTTTTTGATCTGTTGCATCTGCCCCAGAAAGTCGTTGAAATCAAACTTATTCTGTTTGATCTTTTTCTCCACGCGCTTCGCTTCCTCCTCGTCGAATTCCAACTGGGCTTTTTCCACCAGCGACACGATATCGCCCATCCCGAGGATGCGCTGGGCCATACGGTCGGGGTAGAACACGTCGAGCGCATCCAGTTTTTCTCCCATCGACACGAATTTGATGGGCTTGCCGACCGTGTATTTCACCGAGAGCGCCGCGCCACCACGGGTGTCGCCATCCAGTTTGGTAAGCACCACACCGTCGTAGTTGATCCGCTGATTGAAGGCCTCGGCCGTATTGACGGCGTCCTGGCCGGTCATCGAATCGACAACGAAGAGGGTCTCGGTTGGGCCGATCGCTTTTTTTATCGCCTCAACCTCCGCCATCATCGCCTCGTCGACTGCCAGACGGCCGGCGGTGTCCACGATCACCACGTGAAAGCCGTGCGCTTTGGCGTGTTTCAGGGCGTTTTGGGCAATTTCGACCGGGTTCTTATTGTCTTCTTCTTTGTAAACCGGCACATTCAGGCTTTCCCCGAGCACCCCCAACTGATCGATAGCGGCGGGGCGATATACGTCGCAAGCCACGAGCAAGGGCGACATCTGGCGTTTTTCCTTGAGATATTTGGCCAGCTTACCACAAAAAGTGGTTTTACCGCTCCCCTGCAAACCGGCCACCAGCACAATCCCGGGGTTGCCTTTCACATTGACGCCTACCGATTGACCGCCCATCAGATCGGTCAACTCGTCCATCACGATCTTGACCATCAATTGGCCGGGGTTGACGTTGCGGAGCACATTTTCGGTACCCAGCGCCTTGTCTTTGATCTTATCGGTAAATTCTTTGGCGATCTTGTAGTTGACATCAGCCGCCACCAAAGCGCGGCGGATTTCCTTTATGCTTTCGGCGACATTCAGTTCGGTAATTTTATTGCTACCGCTGAGTACTTTAAACGCTGATTCGAGGCGATCACTGAGACTTTCAAACATATTACGAGGTGCTGAATGGCTATCGAACCTGTTGCGCCGGCTCGATCGGCCGGCGCAACAGACCCATTAATTTTGGGCGGCAAAGATAACACATCGGCATGTAGTAGCGGAACCCTGGCCTCAACAATTGTCAGGCGGCGCCCACGACAACCAACCCATTACCGATCCGCACTACCGATTCGAGTAACAAATCGAGGTCCGATTGCCGGGTCCGGTGGTTACAAATCGCCGCGCGCAAGGCATAACGGCCTTCCAAAACAGTCGCCGAAACAGTGGCAATGCCCTTCTCCTGTAAATGCATCAGAATTTCCTTGTTAACCGCCTGCAAGGCATCGGCCGGGGCGTTTGGCCACTTGAACCGAAAGCAGACAATATTCATGGTGGCCGGCGCCATCAATTCCAGGCATTCGGTCTGTTGCACTTGGGCAGCCAGGTATTGCGCCTGGGTCATATTTTGCCGGATCATGCCAATAAAAGCAAAGGCTCCGTAAGTTTTGAGCGACATCCACACTTTGAGCGCTTTAAATCCGCGCGACAATTCGACGCCCAAATTGCCAAAGGTATGCTCGCCGGCAGAAACGCCGCGTTCGTGTTGCAGCAGGTAGTTGGGAGCTTGTGCAAAGGCCTGCCGGTGGGCGTCGGCATTGCGGATCAGCACGCAGCCTGCCTCATATGGGATGTGCAGCCATTTGTGCAGGTCGAAAGCGACACTGTCGGCTTGTTCGATCGCCCGGAGCGGAGCTTCAAAACCGGGCACCCGTTTGGCCAGCGCGCCAAAGGCGCCGTCAACGTGAAACCACAGGTCATATCTGCGGCAAAGTGCCAATATTTCGTCGAGCGGATCTATGGCGCCCGTATTTACCGTACCCGCATTGCCGACCACGCAAAAAGGAAGCCGGCCGGCCGCAAGATCGTTTTGGATAAATTGCTCTAGCAAATCCAGGCGGATGCGGTAGGCTTCGTCTACCGGAACCCGGCAAATCGACGCCGCGCCCAGGCCCATGGTTTCAGCGGCTTTTTGAATGCAGGAATGCGTCTCGGTGGAGCAATACAACACCATCCGGCTGGGTTCGGCCTGCACGCCCAGGCGTCGTATGTTGCTGTCCGGCACGTAATTTCGGGCAACCACCAGAGCGGTCAGGTTGGCCATGGAAGCGCCGCTGGTGAGCAAGCCCGACGCCGATTCTGGGTATTCGAGCAGTTGTTTGCACCATTTCAGCACTTGTTGTTCCACCTGGATCGCGGCGTGATCGCCCAGGCACACGTTGGCGTTCATTGTTGCGGCCAGCATCTCTGCCAATATGCCTACCGGTGTGCCGCTGCCCATTACCCAACCCCAAAAGCGTGGGTGAATATTGCCCTGGGGATAGGGTAAAATATGCTGCCGGAACATGTCGTACACCTCCGCCGGGTGCATGGGTCGAAACGGGAGGTCTTCATCCAGCCGCTCGAGCGTTTCGGGCGGCACCGGGCGCCACACCGGCGCTTCCCGGATGTTTTCCAGGTAATCAAACATGTCATCCACCATGCGGTGGCCAAGTTGACGGATGTCCCCCCAGGTTAGGGGATCGAGACTCAAATCAGGTCGGTTAGCCATTTTCATTACAGTATTTTGTGTGAACAAGTTTTTTGCTTGATGCCTAAAAGAAATAGCCTTTTTCCAATTCGGACTGTTCGATCCACTGCAGGGTGGAGGTCCAGAGCGGCTGGCAATTTTGGGAAAAAAATCCGTCGTGGCCGATCCGGTCCAATCCTACTTCAACTGGCTGCAGGTGCAGCCAGCGGCAACTCGCAGCACTGAAATGGTCCAGCAATGCCGATACCGCCCGGGGCGGCGAAAACCAGTCGTCGGAAAAACTGAAGGCCAGGAGGGGGATACGCAGTTTGCGATAATTGTTGTCGGGGAACAGGTCAAACAGACCGTTAGGCAGGTTGCACCAATCCGAAAACTCCCGAACGACGCCCCTGGGCAGATCGCCGAGAAACCCCAAACGGGCGCCCGGGAAATAGCCATACCAGGCACTGATCACTGGCGCCAGCAATTTCATCAGCCAGATTTTCGGCTGGCTGCGCCGCGGCCACAACCGCCAGCAGGACAGGGCGCTGCTGACCAAAATGATGCGGTTGATATATGCGCTGGCCGGTGCTATGCCGGCAATTTCGCCGCTGATACAGTGCCCCAGGAAAATCAGTTCCCGTTTCGGGAAATGTTGTCTGGCAAAGACCAACACTGCATCGAGATCCTGGATGGCCCATTGCCGCAGGGTAGATGGCGTGTCGCGCTGGCGCCCCGCCCCTGAACGGCCGACACCGCGATAATCGAACGTAATCACCTCTAGCCCATGCCCGGCGCAATGCGCAGCAAAAGCATCATAAAAAGATTGCTCCACACCGGCGCCCGGGCCGATGACCAAAACCCGGCCGACTGACCCTGCCAGTGGATGGAAGCAACGGAGGCCGATATGCTCGCCGTCGCGGGTACGCAATGTCACGTGTTCGATGTTCACGCTGCAAATTTGCAGGCGCGGCATGGCACACCGAAGCGCACTTGATTGGTTAGCGCGGTATTTTGAGCAGTTGAAGGATTGGTCAGGATAATTGCCGCAGCAGCGCTTCTTTGCGGCTTTTCGAGACCGGGACTTTCATCTTATTCTCCATGACCAGGTATCCGCCGTCGCCACGAACATATTCCCGCACGCGAACCAGATTGATCAGGTGCGAATGATGGGGACGAAAAAAGTGAAAGGGCAGCAGCATATCCTCAAAATCCTTCAAGGTCCTGGAAATGATCCGTTTCCTGCCATCCACCGTGTACACTTCGGTGTAATTGCTGCTCGACGTACAAAGAACAATATCCGTCGGATCAACGAATTCGATGCTCTCCTTGGAAGCCAGGGCGACGCGCCCGGGTTTGCCCCGGCGCTCGGCCTGGATATTTTGAAACAAGCCGTCAATCTGCTCAACGGGAACCGATCGTTGGGCTTTATTCAGATGCTTGTCGATCGCTTCTTTCAGTTCCTTGTTTTGTACCGGTTTTAACAAATAATCCAGGGCGCTGAACTTGACGGCTTGTATTCCGAAATTGTCGTACGCGGTGGTAAAAATCACATCAAAAGGCAGTGGTGCGCCGATCTCTTCCAGCACGTCAAAACCATTTAAACGGGGCATTTCGATATCGAGAAAAAGTATATCGCAACCGTGTTCGCGCAAATACAGCACGCCGTCGGCCGGAAGGTCAAATACCGCCGCTACTTCGACATCTGGGCAATAGTTTTCAATTTTCCAGCGCAGCGTTTCGATGCTGTGCTGCTCGTCGTCAATAATTACCGCTTTTATCATCCTGTCGGGTTTTGTTTTTGAACATGTTTGATTTGTATGCCGAACAGCAAACATGTCCTTAAATCGGTATGGTCAATACCACACGCGTGCCGCAAGCCTCGCCATTCGGATCGTACAGATCGATCACCTCCACATGCGTATTGGCATCATATAATTTATTGAGTACTTCGATCCGGTCTTCGGTGATCTGCATGCCCATCGACTGCCGGTTGGCCCCCTGCCGTTTACTGTTGAGTTCCATGGCGCGGGCGCGGCCTATTCCATTGTCTTCAACCGAACAAATCAGTGTGTTGTCCTCCAGGCGCATTGCCAGCATGACCTTGCCGCCGGGTTGATCCCGGTGCATGAGTCCGTGCCAGATCGCATTTTCAATGTAGGGCTGAATAAGCATTGGCGGAATAGTAATGGAGGCGGCGTCAACAGAAGGATCGACCCGGATTTCATATTCAAATTTATCCCGGAACCGGAGGCTCTCCATCTGCAAATACAGGTCCAACGCCTCCAGCTCGTCCTTGAGACTGATATAGTTGGAACGCGAATTGTTCAGGATCAGCCGCATCAGGCGGGCGAAGTTGTTGAGGTACTCCGAGGCTTTTTTTGTTTCGTTCCGGATAATATAACTGTCGATCGAATTCAGGCTGTTGAACAAAAAGTGGGGGTTCATCTGGGCCAGCAAAGCGCTCATTTCCACATTGGCAAGGCGTTTTTCGAATCCGGAGCGCAAACGCTCCTGCCGGCGGATCTGCAGGATGCGGTAGCGGTAAACGCCGTAAACCATGGAAAGCGCAAGCAAACCCGCCAGAAGGCGAAACCAGGTGGTGGCCCACCAGGCAGTATCGACCCCAACCGGCAATTCCAGCACAGATTCACTCCATTGGCCCTCGTTGTTGGCCACCTGCACCTGGAACAGGTAATCGCCGGCGGGAACATTGGTATAGTTGGCATACCGGCGGTCGTCGGCTTCGATCCAGTTTTCGAGGCCTTTCAACCGGTACCGGAACCGACAGGCATACCCCAGGGTAAAGGCTTTAGCTGAAAAAGCAAGGGAAAAATTGTTTTCCCAGAATTTCAAATGGAGCCCGGGACGACCGTTCACCTGCGGCACTGCAGAAAGGGGCCGGCCAAGGACCTGTATAGCTTCCACATACGGTTTGGGCGCTTCGGAATTGCGTTGCAACGTTCGGGGGTCGAACAGGACGATCTTACTTCTGCCGCCAAAGACCAGCCGGCCGTCGGGTAAAAATTGAAAGGCATAAAAGTCTACCGCCTGGTTGCAATATTCAAAATTAAGGGTACCGACCTGGAGGGTTTGCGGATCGATCCAGATCAGGTGTTCCCGGGTGTATCCCCAAACCAGCCCCGCAGAGTCGGCAGCCAGCGCATACACTTCGCTCAGCCCATAATCAGCGCGCAGGTCAATTTTCCGAACCAGGCCCCGCTCCGGGTGCGCCGTTTCGGCATAGCCCACCCAACCGTCTTTTCCGCATACCCACATATGCCCCTGACGATCTTCTGCAAATCCGTTGATGCTAAAAAAACTCCGCTCGGGCGCAAGCCGGAATAAAAAATTAAGCATAGAGTCGTGCTCCGGCAGGTAAACACTGAAACCATCGCTCCGCCGGATCCAAATTTGCCCCCGGCGATCTTCCATCAAACCATCGGTAACCAGTACTTTGGGGCCGGCGCCAGGCGGTAAGAACTCCCGTTCAAATACCCGCACCGATTTTGTCCGCGGATTCCACCGCGCCAAGCCGTTCAGGCCGACGCCAATCCAAAGCGTTTGTGCACGATCCCAAAGCACATTTGTATAGCGCGGATTTTGCAGTGGCAGCCGGCAGTTCAAGGGGTGAACGGTGTGGCGGGCCGGGTCGTAGGAAAACAAACCCTGGTCTGCCGAAAGCGTATACGTGCCGTCCGGAGCGCGGGAAAGCCCCCGAAGCAGCCAGTTAGCCGGGGTTTTATCGCCGGGCAACCGCAAGGGGAATCGGCGCCATTGCCCTGTCTTCAAATTGAAATGGCATACGCTGTTGTTGTTCCTGGGTACCACCACCAGTTCGCCGCTTTCCGGATTGGCATCCATATAAAAGGCGAATGACCAACGGCGTTGATCCAATCCCTCGTATTCATAAGATACAAATTGCTGCAGGACAGGGTCGAATATGTGTATCCCATTGATATTACTATTCCAAACCCTGTTCCGTTCATCTATGAAGTCGATGCCGTAGTAAAAACCGTCCAGAACGTCGTTTTTCCGGGAGAAGACCATAGCGTTGCGCCGCAAGTCATACAAGATCAACCCATCACCCGTTGTGATCCAAATCTGATCCCGGTTGTACCGAAAAATCGATTGAATACCGGAGCTCAGGAACGTCTTCATTTCCGGGTCTGTCACCGGGAGCGGCGTCAACGTCCTCGCCTTGGGATCGTAAATTTGTACTCCGCCGTGCCAGCTGCCGGCGTACAGCAGGCCATCGTCGTGAAAATATAACCGACGGAAAGCATTTACCGCAGTCTGGGTGGCTGGGTCGGCCCTGCGGAACACACACCATTGCACCTGCCCGCTGTACAAGTTAATAATTTCAAGCCCGGAGGGCGTACCGGCATACAGGATCGAGTCGTTCCGAAGGTCATCTGCCATGCTGAGAATCCGGAGCGCACCCTCTACGCTGACCGACAATTGCCGTGCCGCCGGGTCCAGGACCGGGTAAAACTGAAAATCGTTCTGCTCCGGCAGATAACGCGCCACACCGAAGCTCCCGGCGCCGATCCACAATATGCCGTGTGTATCGAGGTGTAAGGCCGTCACCTCACGCCTGGGCGCGCGCACAGGATGGGATACCACTCCGGTCGAATCAAATTGAAAATGGACAAACTGCTCCGAACGCGGATCGAGCACCGACAGACCCATTGCCGTCGCCACCCAGATCCGGCCCCTGTATGCGACTACCTCGTAGATTTCATTGTCCAAAAGCGAACTGCTATCCTCCGGTGCATGGCAGTATGTTTTTATTCGGGTGCCATCAAACCGGCACAATCCACCGGATGTGCCGATCCAGACAAAGCCGTCCGGGTCTTTGCAAATGCCCCGCACGTTGTTCTCGGGCAATCCCTTCGACCGGTCGATCAACAGGGCCTGCTCAAACCGAAATGGCGACTGTGCGCCGCAATGCAGCGCGCAAAAGTAGCAGGACACGAAGATCCAACCGATGTAGGAAAGTCTTAGCATGATCAGGAGCAGGGCAGCAAAGTAGGTAATTCCGGGCAAAATTGCCGGTTGCGCTGCTTGTTTGGCCCATTTCCCTGCGCAGATCATACGCTTTCTTGAGTAGGCCATCTGCTCGATGCCCTCCCCGTCTTCCGAAATACCTCAATCAGTAAATCAACCCGTTGGCGCACCAGGAGCAGCCATCGGATCATATCCTGCTTGAAGTACTGCAGCGCCGGCCGAACCTTGCAGCATCAATTCGTTGCTCGCTATTGAAGCAACACATTCACCACAGTTTTCAAACACAAATCCTTATGAAAAAGACGTTGTTTCTGTTGTATGGGGTCGTGTCCTACCTTGCGTTTTTCGGCACCATACTGTACGCCATCGGTTTTGTCGGCAACCTGCTGGTCCCGAAAAGCATCGACGGTATTCCGGAAGTACCCTTATGGCAGGCGATCCTGACCAACACCGCTTTCCTGTTGCTGTTCGCCGTGCAACACAGTATTATGGCCCGGCCGGCATTCAAACGCTGGTGGACCCAATTTGTGCCGGCGCCGATCGAACGAAGCACCTTCGTGCTGTTTGCCAGTGTGATCCTGATGTTTATGATGGGGTTTTGGCAGCCGATGGGCGGCGTGGTTTGGAGCATCGAAAATGAAACGGCCAGGGCTATTTTGCTCGTATGCTATCTGATCGGCTGGGCCATTGTGTTCCTGGCAACCTTCCTCATTAACCACTTCGACTTGTTTGGCTTGCGGCAAGTGTGGCTGCATTTTCAGGGGAAGCCCTACACCCATCTGCCTTTCCGGACGCCGTTTTTGTACAAAATCGTGCGGCACCCACTCTACCTGGGTTTTTTGATCGCCTTTTGGTCGACGCCAGTTATGACGGTCACCCACCTGCTGTTCGCTCTTGCCACCACCGGCTATATCCTGACGGCCATTCAATTGGAAGAGCGCGACCTGGTCGGCCATTTCGGGCAACTTTACCGCGATTATCGGAGCCGCGTTCCGATGATCCTGCCATTAGGCAAAAAGAAACCAAGCACTGCTGTGCAGTACAATGTTAGTGAACAGAAATAATCCTTATCCGTGAAACAGATGGCTGCGCCGGAACGCCGGCGCAGCCGTTTTAACTGCAAATCAAATGAAACCGCACACACAGATAACTGCCTTTGAGCAACAGCCCGTTTTGCCGCAGGGTACCCGGGAACGGTTCAAGGGATACGGGATTATGGGCGCTCCCTTCTCGTCGGGCCATGTACTGGCCTTGCGACGTTTCCCGGCTTCTTCGATCGGCCCGGGTTATACTGCCGTATGGCACCGTGACCCGGCGGGTTTATGGACTTTTTATTCCACCAGCCGGCCGGAGCTTTCCTGCAGCCGCTATTTCGGCCAGGATGTACACCGTTCGGTGATGACCCCAATTGATTTGCATTGGCAAACGCCCGATCGGTTGCGGATAGCCGTACAAGAGGCAGGCCTCGTTTGGGAAATCCGGCCACAGGCCACCCTGCTTACCCGTGCGATGAATGCCATATGCGCTTTATTGCCAGCCCCGACCTGGAAAAACGCGTTTATGCTTAAGCTCATAAGTACGGTAGCAGGCAGTGCATTCGGCCTAGGAAAAGTGAATTTAACCGGGTACGCTTCCAACGGCCAACATTTTATGGCCAACCCGCTGCGCATATGGTTGCTGAAAGATAATAAGGCGTGGCTCAACGGAATGGATCTCGGGCCGGCAGGTCCGCTTCGCGAGCAGGCGCATCTGGGTGATTTTTATCTTCCGCAAAAAGCAGTATTCTCCCTCGGGCAGATCTTTTTTACACCTGCCGCTCAGTGTGTTATTTTCCCCATTTCTGCAACTGATTTAACACAGCATGAAAGTCTTTCGGAAGCGGCACTTTGAATTCCATCCGCTCGCCGCTTACAGGGTGGTCGATGCGCAAGCGTGAGGCGTGCAGGCTGGTGCGATCCATCAGGGGGCGTTCATCGCCGCTGAATTTGCCGGATTTATACGCCTTGCCCTTTATTTCCGACAGGAAAAACGAGGCGCGGCGCCCATACAAGGGGTCGACTGCCAGGGGATAGCCCATATTTTGAAAATGTACCCGCACCTGGTGGGTACGGCCGGTTTTAAGCAGGGCTTCCAACAAGGTAAACCGCTTGAACCGTTCCAAAACCCGATAAAACGTGAGCGAGGGTTTGCCATGCGCAACAATTGCCATCTTTCCGGAGATCGTGGGGTGTTCACCAATCGGTTTATCGATTTCGCCTTCTTCATGGTGAACAATACCCTCGACCAACACATGGTAATACTTGTCTACGGTATGGTGCTCAAACTGCATGGAAAGGTGCCGGTGCGCGGCTTCCGTCCGGGCAAAACACAACACCCCGCTGGTCTCGCGATCGAGCCGGTGCACGACGAGTACCTTGTCGAATTGGCGTTCCAACGCGCCTTGCAGGCTGTCTTTATTGCCAAATCGGTCGGGGATGGTCAGCAGCCCCGCGGGTTTGTTAACCACAATCAAGTGGTCGTCTTCATACAGCAATTCGTATAGCACGGCGATAATTGTTTTGTTTGTATGGTTGTCGCAGACAGCCTTCACCACAATTGGCTAAATTGTTTGATCCGGCGGATGTAATGCGCAAAAACGATACTGCCGGGATAAACGCCTTTTCGGTCGGCCGGACCAATACGTTCTTTTTCGACGATGGCTGCGGCTACCCTGCGCTTGTGCAGCGTCTTCCGTATATTTTTATAAAAGGAAAAATGCGCCCGAATAATAGCCAGGATGGCACTAAACTGTCCCTTGAGGGCAAAACGAACACCTGCCACGCCATCGAGCACCAATCGCGCCGGTAGCAGCCAGAGCAGTTTTGCCCACGACTCATTTTTCAGCAAGGTGAACAGGCTGTTCCGGAAATTGAGGAACACTTTTCGGGGGTTTTCATATTCCAGTGTGCCGCCACCCAAGTGGTACACAACCGACTCCGGAATGCACCACACCTGGTAACCGGCCCGTTTCAACCGCCAACACAAATCAATCTCCTCGTTGTGCGCAAAATAATCTCCGTCAAATCCGCCAAACTTGTGATACACATCGGCGCGGACAAAAAAAGCGGCGCCAGCTGCCCAGAAACAGGCCTGGGCAACATTGTATTGTCCGTTGTCCACTTCGTTGTGGCTAAAAATCCGGCCCCGGCAAAACGGATAACCCAGGAAGTCGATCCACCCGCCGGCCGCTCCCGCGTACTCAAAACGGTTTTTATCGTTCCAGGCCAATATCTTCGGCTGTGCAATAGCCATATGGGGGTTTGCCTGCATGGCATTCAGCACTGGGTCCATCCAACCGGGGGTTACTTCCACATCGGAGTTCAGAATGATATAAATGCCGCCTTGCACCCGCTGAAGTGCCTGGTTGTAGCCTTGCGCAAAACCATAGTTTTGCTTGAGGTCCAACAATTCCACCATCGGATAATGCTGCCGTACAAAAGCCACAGAATCGTCGGGGGATCCATTGTCGGCGACAATGACCCTGGCGCCGGGGCTGCATTGCACCACCGAAGGCAAAAATGCTTCCAGATGCCGGCGGGTATTGTAATTGAGGATGACTACGGCCGGTGCGCCCGGCATCGTTTTTGGCTGCGGGCCCGGTACAAAATCGGGATCAAGTGCCGTAAGGCGTTCCAATATCGCTTTTTTGTCGGCCGCTATTTGGGTTTTCAGGGCGTCCAGTCCGTCCAGTTTTTTATCCGGCCGAATGTAATCCAGCACTTCCACCGTCAGTTCGCGGCCATAAAGATCGCCGTCAAAATCGAGCAGGTTGACTTCGATCGATTTGCCGTTTGCGCCGGCGATAGACGGACGGTGACCGATATAGAGCATCCCGTGATACATCTCCGCGCAGGCATCCAGCAGGGCCGGGGCCCGGGCAGCGCCTGTATCCGCAGGCGGTAATACCCGCACCCGGGCAGCATAAATACCTTGGGGTAGGACGAGTTTGTACCGGTCGGCAATTTGAATATTGGCAGTGGGGTACCCGAGCGTACGGCCTATTTTGTTGCCTTCCATCACCAGGCCGGAGAACAAGTACGGGTGGCCAAGCAGGCGGTTGGCATACGCAACTTCGGTGGCGTCGAGTGCTTTGCGGATCTTGGAGGAACTGACGGCGATTTCATCGACTTGTTGTGCCGGGATTTCAACCAACAAAAACGCGCCGTCGGCTTCGTATTTTTTCAGAAAATCGATATTTCCCTGCCGGTCGGCGCCAAAGCGGTGGTCGTATCCGATCACGATAAACTTGGGATGGAAATGGCGAATGAGGAAATCCTCTACATACTCCTGTGCCGTTTGACGGGCAAAATCAGGCGTGAACGGCGCCAGCACCACGTTGTCTACCCCGCATTGTTGCAGCAAGGCAATTTTTTCCGCCGAAGTCGAAATGAGTTTGAAAGAAGGGTCATCCGGTTGAAGCACCGTACGCGGATGTGGTTCAAAGGTGAGGACAACACTTTCACTACTGTGCGCGCGGGCAAGTGTTTGAACTTGTTCTAATATCCGGCGATGGCCGGTATGCACACCGTCGAATGATCCAATCGTCAGCACTGTATTCTGGAACGACGGCAAATGTTGCAAATCAGTAAAAATCCGCATTTCAGGGCAAATATAGAAACACTAAAGCAGCCGGGAGGTGGTACGTTCACCAATTACGGGCACACAATTTTAAAAGTACGGCTTCCTTGTGCCGCAGTTATCCGGAGCAAACAGACTCCGCTCATGTGTTGCGGCATTTCCATTTCATACCATCCCGGATCCGGGGAAACGGCCAGCCGTTCCAGCTGGCACAGTTGTCCGTTGAGTTGATACAGTTCCAGGGTCAGGTCGGTCAACGGGCACCCGCCAAAGCGGATACCGATATGTCGCCCCGCCGCCGGCGAAGTAACGATGGATATGGGGCAATCCGCCAAAGGATTTCGGACGGGCACCAACCCATCAAAGGAGGCTACCGCCCAGTCGCCGTGTTGCAGGCCAGCCAACTGGGCTGCCGCAGCCAGGGTGGCTTTCACGACACGCGACATGAACGTAAAGTTGAGTCTGTTCTCCAGGGTATCACAGGGTTTATGATAACAGGTATTCCGGTATTCGGAGCCATCGGTCAACATAAGCGCCGGCTTGCCCGCCACCCAAAACGGCGCGTGATCGCTCCGGCGTAAATCCAGCACCTGAAAACCCGCCGGCTCGATGACCGTGATAACTTTCAGGTCAGGCACGTAAGTCGCCGCACTGGCCTTGAACAAATCAGCCAAGGAGGAAAACGCTTCGGTGCCAACATTGGTGATGAAATCGCCGCGGTATTGGTTGGCCGCCACTTCAGCCGAAGGTCCCGGGAAGATCAGGTTGAACCCGGGGGGCAAAACCTGGGAATTGGGCATCTCTGAATAATACCCGATCATTTCAAAATTAAAAACACCGGCTATCACTTCATTGGCTGGGATGCCGCTCGAAACGTATTTAATGCTTCCAACCAGGCCGTCTTCCTCCAGGTCAAAACCTATATAACGCAGCGTTTTCCGGCTCGGATACCGGCTCAGTAACCGGGCCACTTCCATTACCCCTGCGGTTCCACTGCCGTTGTCGTCGGCGCCCGGGGCATTGACAACAGTATCGTAATGGGCGTCTACCACGACCACGGAATCGGCCGAAGCCATCCCGGGCGCTGTGCCGAGCAAGTTGCGACCGGTATAACCGCCGTTGTACGCGAACGCTTGCTGATCGGTAAAAAGCCCGCCGGCTTGAAACAAGTGCATCAACGAATCCTGAACTTCGGCCAGGTGCGCAGCGCCGGCGCTGCGGTGGCGGATGCCTTGAACGAAGATCAGATCGGACCGCAGGCGATTGCTGTCGACCTGATTGACGAGCATTTGCAAGTCAAACGGCTGTCGGTCGTCGACCACCAACCGCACGGTAAAGGCAGCGCCCATATTGATGAGGGCGCTAACGTCGCAGCTGATCGTACGGCCGTTTCCGGGCAGAACGGGAAAGCCTACATCGCCCGACACCGGTACCTGGCTGGTCAGATCATAGGTCTTCCCACCGGTATTGGAAAACTCCACCGAAACCTCCAAGGGGTCGTTTTCCGGATCGGATACATCATAATGCAGGGTGAGAGTATTGGAGGGCCAATCGACGGCAGCGGTAAAATGCTCCGTTACCGGCGCTCCGTTTTGAGCCGGCATGCTGGCGGGCAACAGCAAAAAGATCAGATTTTGGCAGAAGTGGCGCTTCATTAATGGTAAGGTCGCATTTTGTTTTGCGCTCCCAAATGTAAGAAGTTGTTGGCGGTTGAGTACCGATGAAAGCATAACTGGGCTGAAATCGCGTACTTATTCCTTTAGCGGTACAAAAACAAAAGGCGCACTCTCAGCGCGCCTCATGCAACAAACAAAACCAACTAAAAAAACCTACTTTCTGCTTTATCTTGATCCATTGGCGGACTTTTGCGTTTGAAATATATCCTAAAAACGGAGTCGCCCTAAGAAACGCTGCTTCCGGTTCATTTTTTTTCACACCATGCGGCGAATTTTTTTTCCGGTCCTGTTTGGCAATTCCGCAATACGGTGGATATGGGGAAGCCTGCTGTCGGTAGGTTGCCTGACCGCTGGGGGGCAAACGCCCTGCTGGTCCGATTCGGTAGCGGCCCGCAACGCCCGGCGCTTCCCGGATTTGGCACAGCAACGCCTAAATACACCAGCCGATACCGTTGCTGCAAGCCAGCGTTCGGTAGCAACCATTCCGGTAGTGGTGCACGTGGTATACAAAGGCAATTTTGAAAATATCTCCGACGAACAGATTTTTAGCCAGATGACCGTGCTCCATGCGGATTACCGGCGCTTGAACGCGAATGCGGTTACCGTACCACCCCTCTTCGCACCGCTTGCCGCCGATATGGAACTCGAGTTTTGTCTGGCCAAACGCGCGCCCGATGGCACGCCATCCAACGGCATCACCCGGCGGCCGACCACCTGGGACAATATCGGCCAACAGAAGGCGCCCGATGGGCGACCCCGGATCAATTACACCGAACTCGGCGGCGAAGACGCCTGGGATCCCGCGCATTACCTGAATATTTGGGTGTGCGGCATCGGCGGTGGCATTCTCGGCTTTGCCACCTACCCCGGTACCGCGCCGCTGCCGGAGGATGGCGTGGTGATCGACCCGCGTTTTTTCGGCACTATCGGCCTGGCAGCCTTGTATTATCCGCACCACCTCGGCCGTACGGCCACCCACGAAATCGGGCATTATTTTAACCTGCTGCACATTTGGGGCGGCGATTCGGACTCCTGCGACGACGACGACGGCGTGGCCGACACACCGGTGCAACGCTCGGCATACCAAGGGTGCCCGGCTTATCCGCAGTTCAGTTGCGGAAATTCCGCCATGTTCATGAATTTTATGGATTACACCGATGATGCCTGCATGTCGCTGTTCACACTGGGGCAAAAAACACGTTTGTGGGGATCGCTCAACACGACCCGGGCAAGCCTGCTCGATAGTAATTATTGCACAGTTGTACCTGTCGTGGAACCAGGGACGACCGGGCCACAACTTTCCATCACCCCCAATCCGGTGCAGGAAAAAATTACGCTTGACTTGGCCGAAACCCCCAATGGTCCGGTGCTTATCCGCATCGCCAATCCGGCGGGGCAAATTCTTGCACAACGCACTGTCGATTGGTTTGCGGGAAGCCCGGTTACCATGGACATGGCATTTTTACCGGAAGGCTGTTATGTGATTTGCATTCAGGCATGCGGCAGGTTGCTCACGCGCCGGTTCATAAAAACCAGGTAGAATAGCGATTCTAATCAAGGGCAAAAAAATCGCCCGGGCCTTTACTCAAACGAGGAAAAGACCCGGGCGATCAAAACCACAAGAACGAACCGGATCAATACCTGTACTTGCTCATCCGGCCGTTTTCGTCTTTGATGATATAGGCATCGAGAAAGCCTTTGCTCCGGAGTTTGTCCGTAGTGACCATCGCCTGTTCGACGGAGGGGAGTCCGGTGAGCATGATCGCGGTCATTTTGGTATCGCCGATGGGCCATTTTTCGATCACTCCGCCCGAACCGTCCAGTTTTTTCGGGTCGAAATTATAGGTGTCTTCCAGGGCACAAACCCGGATGTAATATTTTGTATTCGCACTTGCCGTCAGCGGCTTGGGCTGTACGGCAGTCGTAGTGGAATAGGTCGCCGGCGCCGAATATTGGCTTGGCGTAGCGGTCAGCGTTTGCGGTGCGGTAGTTGCAGGGCTCGTACGAAGCCTGTCATTGGTAATGTCGTCTACTTTTTCAGTCACAACGATGGCATCTTTGTATCCCATTCGCACGGCTTCGGCCTGGGCAGCCTCGGCTTTGTCGTACGATTCCCAGGTGCCCACACGCACGCGCATGCGGTCGTTTTCGGGCTGAATGTAGATATGGCCCAAAGGCATCAGGTTGGAGTAGTCGCTCAACATGACGGTCCGGTTGTCGGGCCAGGAGGCCACCTGAACGGCAAAGCGGATCGCCGTTCCTGATTTTAGCGCCGGCTGGGTGGCGGCCGATGTAGTCAGGCCTTTGGCAGCCAGGTTTGAATTGTTATCCAGCATGGATGTTTCGGCCTTTGGTTTCACCACCAGGCTTTCTTCTGCCTGGGTTTCCCAAACCACAAAAGCGTCTTTTGCCGTGGGCGAAATGTTTTTCAAAACGGCATTCGCCTCTTCCCGGGTCGGATAAACCCCGAGCCGGAGTTTATTGAGTTTGCCCTCCTTGACGGCATACAAGTTGCCATACTGGGTATAATCGTCGTATTTTTTGATTTTGCTTTCCGTGAAATTATCCGGATTTGCCGACAATTGTACCGAATATCCGCTCACTTTTGAGGCGCCGACCTGCGACGTTTTCACAGCAGGTGCAGCGACGGGGCCGGTTGGGTTCGAAATTCCGGATGTCGAAGTGGTTGCCGGGATTTCCTCCAGATCGGCCAGCGAAATCATGCCACCTGAAGTGGCCGGTGTTGTTGAATACGTCACTGGCGACATCGACCGACCCGTCACGGTGCGGCTGGGTTCCAATGCTATGGGCGATAATTCCATGTCGGCTTTGAGTGCGCGGTCGGTTTGCAGGGCACTGGTAAAATTCAGGTAGCCATCGCGGCTATACGTAATATCATACACCTGATAAGGCCGCAGTAACAGGGTGTATTGGCCCGAGGCATTGCTGGATGCAAGTGTTTCGTGGGCGCTCTGGCGGCTTTTGGCCGTTACGGTCGCCCCCTGAATCGATTTCCGGGTACTGGCGTCGAGCACAACACCGGAAAACTTAGTTCGTTGATCGGAACTCATGGCCACCGACATTTCCTTGCGTGTCTGAGCGTTAATGGGCACTACAACGTCTTCCAGGCCGCTCTTTCTGATTATGAGATTGCAACTGGCGCCTTTGGGGAAATAGAATGACCCTTTCCCGGTGCCGTCGGTATAAATCGTACCCAGGCCGCATGTTGTCAGGTTTAATTCCGCATCCGGCAAGGCGCGTCCCAGGTCGTCCAACACATACACGGTATACTTATCTAAGGTGCCGTTTTGAACCGGATAACTCGTCGTGGAGTAGGTAAGCGGCGCAGTGCCTGATTCCAGGTCCGGAAGTGTGGTCAGGGTATTGACGGGCGTAGTGGTGGCCGGTTGGGTAGATGTAAGTGTCGAAGGGGCGTTTGGAACATTCGCGCTATAATCCGGAATCAATACAGCATCGAGCGTTTTATCGCCGGAAGACTGGATAGGCAAAACGATAGAACGGTATCCGGCTTTACGCACCGTAACCCGGCAGTCGGCTTTACCGGCTGCCACGGCGAAGGAGTACCGTCCCGTCAGGTCCGTTTGTTTCACTCCGGCGTTGCAGGCTGAAAAGTCGATGTCGGCCCCGCCGACCGGATTGCGTTGCGGATCGGTAACGGAAATAACAAACTCATCCACGCTTTTCCGGATTTGCCAGATATCTTCATTGCCCCGCCCGCCTGTGCGCGTGCTGGTGAGGTAGCCGGTGTTGGTCTTGGAGTCGAAAATAAAGCCGTAATCATCGCGTGATGAGTTGATCCCTGATCCCAGGTGGTAAACATTGCCGGCTAAATTATTCTGTATTTCCGTACGAAACACGTCGAGGCCGCCAAGTCCGGGGTGCCAATCGGAAGAAAAATACAAATTGGTGCCGTCGTAAAACGGGGTTACTTCATTGCCCGGCGTGTTCACCGGGGCGCCGAGATTTCGGGGCACCGACCAGGTGCCGCCATTCCAGAATGACACATAAATATCCCAACCGCCAAGCCCTCCGCCCTGATTCGAAGCGAAGTAAAGGGTATTGCCATCGGGTGACAGGCAAGGGAATCCGGTAGCGTAATCGGAGCCGTTGAAGGGGAACGGTTTTTCATTCACCCAATTTCCATCCACCACATCGGCGATATGCAGACTCATATTCACGCCTTTGTCGGCGATTTGGCGGGTGCCGTCAATAAAATTGTTTCGGCAGAAAGCTACCCGGCGTCCATCGCCAGAAAAACTGACCGGGCCTTCATTGAAATTATTCTGCAAATCGCCGCGCAGGAACGCAGGTGTCTGCAGGTAATTACTACCAGCCGGCCGTTGGGTTACGTATAATTGATTATAGGCGCTGCCGGTCCAGTCTGCATTGGTTTTGGCAGCCGTCTTTCGTTTTATATCGGTTCGGGCGGAATTATAGACAATTTGAGCGCCAAAGAACGCTGGGCCATAATCGGCCGCTTCCGTATTGAGCGGTTCATTCAATGCCTGAAACAACCCATCTTTTTTGGATGCGAGCAGGGCGAAATCACACATCTGTGCATAATGTTGTCCTACAGTGGGATTATTCTCAGCATAGAGCACAAACCATTTCTTTGCGCCGATATAATCGCCGGTTTGCATCAGCGCCTTGCCATACCGGAGCATAGCGTCCGGCTCTACATCATTGCGGATTACCGCGCGATCATACCAGGATAAGGCGTCCTGCGGTCGGTTTAATTGAAAATAGCAATCGCCGGTCCGGGCCAGTGCATGGGCGTTATTGGGTTGTTCCGCCAGCACCTGTTCGTAAGTCCGGAGGGCGAGGTTATAAGCGTACAGGTCAAATTGTTTGTCGGCACGCGAGATGTTTTCCTGAACGGAGGTTTGGGCAGTCAGGCCGGGTATGGCACAAAACCACACGACGGCTAACCACCCGGCACGAAAAGTCGTGTTCATATCGGTATGATTAATTACGGTTAGAACAGTTTCAAATGAAAGCGCCTGCTTGAGGGAAAACAGGGTTAAGGCCTAAGCGTCAGGCAAGTACAGAAAATAAACTTCAATTTTGCCGAACTTAGTATAGTGGAGAGACTATCTTTTGAAGAGGGACGGAACAAAAGTAAGGGGTTTTACAATACCGCGCTACCCCTACCCCGGTTTAGATGGATTGTGCGCATAAAAAAAACCGGGAGCCGTTCTGAAAAACGCCTCCCGGTTCATAAACCTCGAAGAGTTGCCGTTTATTGCGTGCCGCCGGCGCGGTAAATATATTTTTCGATATCCCGCCAGTCCGCCGACGAGGGATTGGCAAAATCCCGCCGTAAATGCTCATAGGTTTCTTTGGCAGCGTCTTTATTACCCTGATATTCGTAGAGCATGCCCAACTTCTTGAGATAATAGGCCGCCAAGAGGTCGTTTTTCCCGGCCTCACTGGCTTTTTTGTAGTAATCGGCCGCTTTGTCCAGTTCTTTTTTCTCCGAATAGCAATCGCCCAGCACGCCGTATTTCATCATGGGCAGCAGTTCGCCTACCGCGCTAAAATCGTCCAGATACTGGATTGCTTTGTCAAAATCGCCAAGGTGGAGGTAACAGATACCAGCGTAATACTTGGCTGAATTGCCGGCAGGCGTGCTGCCGTATTTGTCAATGATCCCCAGAAAGCCGTCGAAGCCTCCTCCCGGATTTTCGAGCGCCAATTGGAAGGAATCCCGGTCAAACTGGACCTGGGCCTGCCAGATAGCACCTACCGCTTCTTTTTGTTGGGGTTCTACAACCAATACTTTATACCCCCACCAGCCCAAAAATACCAGGGCCAGGCCACCGACTACATAAATGATCAGGCGTTGATTCGTTTCCCAAAACGGTGGTGCCGAAGCCTGAATTTCCTGCACTTCTACTGGAGCGTCGGCGGCTGATTGGGACGTTTTGCGTTTTGCCATTGTCTGCTAATAATTAAGATGTTTTAGACTTTTTCCAGTTGCATTTGCAAAAAGGCCTGCAAAAGTACGGAAAGTTTGATTCGGGCAAGGGGTAGCGCTAAAATTTGTCCGAATTCTTGTCCGGCATACCTGCCCGCCGGGTCAGGAACGAAGAAAATGGATCAGTGCGAGCCGGATATCGCTTCGCAAATCGGTCTTGTTGCCCGCATCTGGCCGGTGCAATTGCAGGATGTCGGGGTTGGTGGTGCCTTTTCCATCGGGATTAGGCGCTGCTTTCAGAAACCCCATATTGGTTTCACTGCCGGTGAGCAGGAAATCGGGCATTACCACCCGGTATACCGTAGCCTCTTCCAGCGGTTTGAAATTGATCAGCCAGGTCTGGCGTTCGGTATCCAGGGTAATGTAACCCAATTGCAGATAACCGCCATTGCCGTTGTTTTGCCAGCCGGCATCCAGCACCCGCTTCAGCATGCTGCCCTTCATTTCCACTTCGGTAATGCCCCCGCCAAACGGCAACATCCGAACAATATCCAATTCCGTAAGGGTGCCGGTGAGAATGTCGTCCACCCGGATACTGCCGCTGTTCAATATAGCGCAATCGGGCCTGGTTTTGCCGGCTGCGATCATGGCACCCGTGATATATTGTCCCACTGGCGCCTGTTGATGCCGAACAACGCTTTCCCGGCAATCGAGCGGCGCTTTCAGATCGAGCACTTTTTTATCGGCCTCAAAACCGGAGGAAGCGAGCGCATCGTGCTTTATTTTTTCCCACTTGGCTATAACGGTGGCAGTAGCCGGTTCGTCGGGAATGCTGCCGTTCACCTGCCGAAGTTCGGACCGAACCGTTGCCGTCTTGCTTTTTTTGTCATAACGAAGCGTATGGACATACACCGTCCGGACATTGGCATCCGCTTTGGCCACCGTCGTTTTGCCCACGTGGTGAATCATGTTATCGTGGTCGTGCCCACCCATGATCAGGGGAACACCCGGAAGTTGTTCGGCGAGTTTCAGATCGTCTTCGACGGCCAGGTGGGTCAATCCCACACAAACGTCCGCTTTCAATTGCAAGTCGCCATAACTTTTCCGGGCGGCTTCGAACGGATCGGAATACACGACATACGGTTTCTTCCCGGAGGTAACCAGCACGCCGAAAACGCCCAGTTTGAGGGTCGTGCCGTCGGCGTCTTTTACGTCAATCACCATATTCTCCGGGCATTTGACCGCGCCGCCGGGCCGGTTTTTGAAGAACGGCTCTATCTGATCACCCGATTTGATCTGTGCATTCCCCGCCAGCCAGGTAAAGGTCGATTCATCCAACCGGGCTTGTAAATCGCTCAAATCGTCGTAGTCAAATTCGTGGTTGCCGAATACCACCCAGTCGAGCCCGACGGTGTTCAGGGTTTCCACCATTTGCCGGCCGCGAATACGTTTTCCGTCGAATTTCAGGGTGCCGATCACGGATGGGCTGAGGAAATCGCCGGCCAATACGGTAAATGTGTTCGGGTTTTTAAGCAGTAAGCTTTTTCGCAGGGTCGCTACCCGGGCCAAACCGCCGGAATTATCGCTGAGCGGCGATATTTCGTACACGTCATTCATTTGCAAAAAAACGATCTCGATCACCCCGTCGTCTTTCCCGCCTGCTGTGCTTTGTTTGGCTGTTTCACAGGAAAAAAATGCCAGCAGCGCCGCCAGGAAGAAAAACCGTTGTAGCGTTTTCATTGTCATTATGTTTAAGATTTTTGTCAAAAATGCCGGATTTTCGCCGGCAAAGTTGATGTTTCTTTTTTAAATCGCCACCATGCCCAACCAGCAACCTGCCCAACTCTGGCAACCGGACGTAAAAACCCGGGAACGCGCGCACCTGACCAGTTACCTCCAATGGCTAAAGGACCATAAACAACTTGATTTCCAGCAATATCAGGATTTGTGGGCGTGGTCGGCCCGGGAACCGGCTGTTTTTTGGCAAACAGTGTGGGAATACTTTTCCATCCAAAGCCACCGGCCCTACCGCCAGGTCCTGGGCACCCTCGTCATGCCCGGAGCAAAATGGTTTGAGGGCGCCACCCTGAACTATGCGGAGCACATCTTCCGGATGAAATCGGATAAGCACCCCGCCATCGTCTTTCAACATGAACGGCAGGGACACACGAAAATGACCTGGGAAACACTGGAGCGCCAAACCGCCGCAGTGGCCGCGCATTTGCGTCGCGCCGGCGTACAACCGGGCGACCGCGTTGCCGCATACCTGCCGAACACCCCCCACGCGATCGTAGCAGTGCTGGCGACCATGAGCATTGGCGCTGTGTGGTCGAGTTGCTCGCCCGATTTCGGCGCCAACAGCGTGGCCGACCGCTTTGCTCAAATTGAACCCAAAGTGCTCATCGCCGTGGACGGTTATACCTACGGGGGCAAACCGTTCGACAAACGGGAAACACTGCAGGAGATATGCCGGCTGCTGCCCAGCCTCCAACAGGTGATCTTTATTCCCTACCTGGATGAAGATGCCCGGCCCGGGCCATTGCCCGGCGCTGTGTTGTGGTCGGAGGTCATCGACGGGGAGCCGGAACGCCTCGCCTTTGAGCCGGTTCCGTTTGACCACCCTATTTGGATACTGTATTCTTCCGGCACTACGGGTGTGCCGAAAGCGATCACGCATTCGCATGGCGGCAACCTGCTGGAGCATTTGAAATACCTGCATTTTCACAACGACGTACACCCCGGCGAATCGTTTTTTTGGTACTCCACCACGGGTTGGATGATGTGGAATTTCACCCTGGCATCCCTGCTCGCCGGCGCTACCATCGTACTGTACGACGGGAGCCCCGGCTACCCCGACCTGAACGTGTTGTGGCAGTTGGCCGAAACGGCTCGCATCACCCACTTCGGCACCAGCGCGCCATTTCTGGTCAGCTGCATGAAAGCCGGCTTATCGCCGAAGCGACAGTTCGATCTGTCGGCCATGCGTAGCATCGGTTCTACCGGGTCGCCCCTGCCCCCGGAAGCCTTCGGTTGGGTGTACGAACACCTGAAATCCGACGTATGGCTCTCTTCCATGGCAGGCGGCACGGATGTGTGCACGGCTTGGGTGGGGGGCAATCCTTTGTTGCCGGTATACCAGGGAGAAATTCAATGCCGCTGCCTGGGTTGCGCAATGGAGAGCTGGGACGAGGACGGTCGGCCGGTCGAACCCGGAGCCGTGGGCGAAATGGTAGTCACCAAGCCGATGCCGTCGATGCCCGTCTTTTTCTGGAACGACGCCGACGGATCCAAATACCGGTCGAGTTATTTTGAACAATATCCCGGCGTATGGCGGCATGGCGACTGGCTGTGTATCACACCAAGGGAAACCCTGATCATACTTGGGCGCTCCGATGCCACGCTCAACCGGCAAGGGGTAAGGATCGGAACGGCCGAAATTTACCGGGCGCTGGACAAAATCCCGGAGTTGCGCGATGCCCTCATCATCAACCTGGAGCGGCCGGACGGCTCCGATTGGATGCCGCTTTTTGTCGCCATGGCGCCAAATGCCGTATTAGATGACGCGTTGAAAACTCGTATCCGGACGTTGTTGCGCTCCGAGTACACGCCACGCCATGTTCCCGACGATTTTATTGAAGTGCCGGACATTCCGTACACGATTTCCGGAAAAAAAATGGAGACGCCGGTCAAGAAAATTCTGCAACGGAAGCCTTTGGACAAGGCCTATAACCGCGATTCGATGAAGAATCCGGAAGCCATGGAGTTTTTCCTGGCCCTCGCCGGAACCCTCGAAAACTGATCTGTCCGCAAGTCATGTGCCTGATTTAGCCTTCGGGCCGCTTCCCGGCAACATAGTTTGCGCTGCAGAATCTGTACTGCATTCCCGTTTTTTAACGCAACCTTCACACTGCGACGGTGTCTATCGGCCAGAATGCTCCTAACGTTCATGAAATAATGCTATTAAAATGCGCCACCTAACTGCATCGATCCTGGCATTTGCCTTGTTTCAAATGGCCGTATTTGCCCAGAATAAAACCATCCGTACGCTGACCACTTTTGATGGCGTTGCCATTTCCGGCGGTTTTGAAAAAATCACACTTCGCGAAGGAGACGCCGAATCGATAGCCATCGAAGCCGACGGCCTCAGCCCGGACGACATTATTACCGAGGTCAAAGACCACACCCTGGGTATCCGGATGAAAAAAGGCACGTACCGCAAAAGCCACATCCAACTCATGATCACTTACCGCAATCTGCTCAGCGTGAGCAACAGCGGCGCATCGGACATCGAGGTCCTGTCGGCGATAAAAGGCGACAAATTTGAACTCAACAGCAGTGGTTCGGGCAATTTTACCGGATCCTTTGAAGTAAAACACCTGGAGGTCAATATTTCGGGCTCCAGCGACATGAAACTTTCAGGCAAAGCCGAAAGGCAGCAAATTGCGATCAGCGGCTCTGGAGATGTGGATGCCGCAGCATTGGCCGGACATGAGGCGGATGTGGCGATCAATGGTTCGGGCGATGTTACCTTGCACGTGGATGGGCCTGTCCAAACAGCCATTTCAGGTTCGGGCAAGGTGCGCAACAACTAATTTTGATAAAACTCTTGCGTTTGTAGTCCAATTTTGTGGGGCGGGACCGGCGGGTCCCGCCCCTTTTTTATCTTTGTGCGGCCATAATATGGAACAGCACCTTTCTCCAGCCGAATTTCTTGCCATGCGCTCCTCCAGGATTGTATTGGACGTACGCGCTCCCGGAGAATTCCGCCAGGGCCATATCCCGGGAGCGGTTTCCTTTCCATTGTTTACCGACGAAGAACGCGCTGAGGTCGGGACCTTGTACAAGCAATCGGGAAAAGAACAGGCGATGCTCCACGGCTTGAAAATTGTCGGACCCAAATTGCAAACTTTTGTAAGCCAGGCACAACAACTGGCCCCCGAACGCCGGTTGGCCGTGCACTGCTGGCGCGGCGGGCAGCGTAGTCAAAGTATGGCCTGGTTGTTCCGGCAAGCGGGGTTTGATGTGCTGACCCTGGACGGCGGTTACAAAAACTACCGCCAGTTTGTGTTGCATGAACTCAGTCAGCGGCCATGCGCCATGATCGTGATCGGCGGGCAAACAGGCACAGGCAAAACCAAAATTTTGAAGGCGCTTCAGCAACAAGGCGAACAGATCATTGACCTGGAAGCATTGGCCCACCACAAAGGTTCGGCTTTCGGCGCTATTGGCGAAAGCCCGCAGCCGACGGTGGAACAATTTGAAAACGAATTGCTGGAAACCGTTTTGGCACTACAGCCACAACGCCGCGTTTGGATTGAAAACGAGAGCCGGAGCATCGGGCGGGTTTTTATTCCGGACGGTTTTTGGGAAAAAATGAAGGCTGCCCCGCTTTTTAATATTGAAATACCGCTGGACTGCCGCATCCGGAACCTCGTCGACGACTATACGGGCGTTTCCCAAACCGAATTGGCGGAAGCCTTCCGGCGGATCGATAAAAAACTGGGCGGCCAACAACTGAAGGCCGCACTGGATCATGTACAATCGGAAAATTACGCTGCTGCTGCTGCCATCGCCCTTTACTATTACGACAAAACGTACGGTTACGGCCTGGAGCATAACTCTTCGCCGGATATTCACAAACTTCGGTTTCCGTCGGCCGATCCCGATCACATAGCCGCCGCATGCCGTCGCCTTGCCGACGCTAACCCACCAGCAATCGGGAAAAGCGTAACTTTGGAGGCCGATTGAAACCAGATCGTCCAACGCCCCCGGGGCAAACTGCGAACTTCACAAATTTTTACTATGCACTACCACAGCCTTGGCCATGTCCCGCCTAAACGGCATACGCAATTCCGCAAGCCCAACGGGGAGTTGTACCACGAAGAGTTGTTCAGCACGGAAGGGTTCAGCGATAATTATGCCCTGTTGTACCATTGCAACGCCCCGACCCAAATCGTACAGGTCGGCGAACCGTTCAGCGTGGCTCCGCGGACCGTACACGACAAACAACTCAAACACCGTTGCCTGAAAGGCTTTCAGATCAAGCCTGATGACGACTACCTGAAATCGCGCAAACCGGTTTTGGTCAACAATGACTGCAAAGTTATCCTGGCCGCCCCGCGCCAAAGCATGCGCGATTATTATTACAAAAATGCCGACGCAGACGAAGTTATTTTTATTCACGAGGGCACCGGGCGGTTGCGAACGATGTATGGTAACCTGCCGTTTTCGTACGGCGATTACCTCGTGGTTCCGCGCGGGACGACCTATCAGATAGAATTTGACGGGGAAGACAACCGCCTGCTGATTGTCGAGAGTTACGGCCCCATTACCACGCCGAAACGGTACCGAAACAGCTTCGGGCAATTAATGGAACATGCGCCGTTCTGTGAACGCGATATCCGGAAACCAGTTGATCTGGAAACCCACGATGAGCGGGGCGACTTTCTGTTCTTTATCAAAAAGCAGGACAACATTTATCCCTACCATTATCTCAATCACCCTTTCGATCTGATCGGTTGGGATGGTTATGTGTATCCTTATGCTTTTTCTATCCACAATTTTGAACCGATAACGGGACGGGTGCATATGCCGCCGCCCATCCACCAAACCTTCGACGGGCACAATTTTGTCATTTGTTCTTTTGTGCCGCGCCTTTTCGACTATCACCCGATGGCTATTCCGGCGCCGTATAACCACTCGAATATCGATTCGGATGAGGTACTGTATTATGTGGACGGTGATTTTATGAGCCGCAAACACGTGGAGCGCGGGATGATCACTTTGCATCCGGGCGGTATTCCGCACGGCCCACACCCGGGCACAGTAGAGAAAAGCATCGGCGCCAAAGAAACCCGTGAATTAGCGGTCATGGTAGATACCTTCCGCCCCTTGCTGCTGACGGAATATGCGGCAGGGATTGAAGACCCCGAATATTACCATTCCTGGTTGCCCGAATCGGCATCCACCAACGGCTCAGGCCGCTAGATCAGGTTGGATTGTTCCGGGCTGAACCGAATAAACCAGTTTAGCCCGGCTAGCAACACAAAGGCCGGATTGGTACAAAAAAATTTGCCCCGGCACGTTTGCCGGGGCGAGTAACCAAATCAAACTTTCTGTGAAGTTTATCTTAGGCGAAAGGGCTGTTTGACCGAGCCCATTCGGACGATGCGCCATAAAAATGAGTTGCAGCCTTCCGCGCGATAACGTCGCGGAAGGCTGTACTTTTCCGGAGCAATGAAATGCCCGGCAGGTAAAGCATAGTGAAAAGTTGGAAACACGGATCTGTTTCCAGTCTGTGGGAGCGCGGTATCTCCCTTGTGTTTAACGGCCCTGTTAGGCCCGTTTGGTGACCAACAGAATTGCCGACTACCAGAGCAATCGAGCGGAATGTTGTTTTCATAGCTGCAACAAAAATGCCGGCTTAATCGGGTATATAGACCCGAACAAGCCGGCAGCGTTGCGCATCTGGTGCAGTCAACCGGTATTAACCCCTGAAATGCGGGAATTAATCGGCGAATGAAAAATGGCTCATACCTGTTCTGCCACAATATAATCCTCGATAGGCGGACAAGTGCACACCAAATTACGGTCACCGAATGCCTGATCGATCCGCCCGACTGTTGCCCAGAACTTCCAGCCCTGGCGCAGATATGGTAACGGGAAAGCGGCTTTCTCGCGGCTGTACGGGTGACTCCACTGATCGGCACTGACCACGTCAATAGTATGCGGCGCATTGTGCAGCACATTATCTTCGGTGTGGGGTCCGGCCGCCAGTTCGTCGATCTCGCCGCGAATCGCCAGCAATGCATCGCAAAAACGATCCAGTTCGGCTTTGCTTTCACTTTCGGTTGGTTCGATCATAATAGTGCCGGCAACGGGGAAGGAAAGCGTGGGCGCATGGAAACCATAGTCCATAAGCCGCTTGGCCACATCTTCGGCGCTCACTATGTTTTTGAAGGGTCGTAAGTCAACAATAAGTTCGTGCGCCGAACGTCCTTGTTCTCCCGCATACAAAATCTGATAAGCGCCTTCCAGCCTTGCCTTGATATAGTTGGCGTTCAGAATTGCGTATTTGGTCGCATCGGTAACGCCCTGCCCACCCAGCATTTTGATATAACCATACGAGATCAGCAGGATGCTGGCACTGCCCCAAGGGGCTGCGCTCACGGCAGTAGTACCCTCGCGGCCGCCCGTTTCGGCAAATACGTGGCGGGGCAGGTAGGGCGCCAAACTGGCATTGCAACAGATCGGGCCCATGCCCGGCCCGCCGCCGCCGTGCGGAATAGCAAACGTTTTATGCAGGTTCAAATGGCAAACATCGGCGCCGATGATCGCCGGGCTGGTCAGGCCAACCTGTGCATTCATATTTGCACCGTCCATATACACTTTGCCGCCGTATTGATGGATGATCTCACAAATCTCGTGAATGGCCGTTTCAAAGACGCCGTGCGTAGATGGATAGGTCACCATCAGACACGCCAGATTGCCGGCGTATTGAGCGGCTTTGGCCCGCAAGTCAGCCACATCGATATTCCCGCGTTCATCGCAGGCCACTACCACAACCTCCATCCCGGCCATCACTGCGCTGGCGGGGTTGGTACCGTGTGCGGATGATGGGATGAGGGCAATATTCCGGTGCGACTCATTTCTGGCTTCATGGTAGGCCCGTATAATCATCAAACCGGCGTATTCACCCTGCGCGCCGGAATTGGGCTGTAATGAACAGGCTTCAAATCCGGTAATCGCACACAGGTATTGCTCCAACTCGCGGATGATCTTTTGATAGCCAGCGGTTTGGGAGGCGGGAGCAAAAGGGTGAATATTAGCCCAAAGTTCCCAACTCACCGGGATCATCTGGGTGGCCGCATTCAATTTCATGGTGCAGGAGCCCAGGGAGATCATCGAATGCATCAGCGAAAGGTCGCGGTTTTCCAGGCGCTTGATATAGCGCATCATATCGCTCTCGGTATAATAGGCATTAAACACCGGGTGCGTCAGGTAGTCTGTTTGGCGTCGCAGTGCGGCAGGGATTGCCGGACCACTCGCCGGTTGGACCTGGCCGGCGCCAAAAACGGCGGCGATGTCATTGATATCCGCATCGGTAACGGTTTCGTCTATGCTGACTTGGATGCCGGTGGCATCGTAAAAAAAGTTGATGCCGGCTTTTTCCGCCTTTTCACGCAGGGCGCCGATGGCGGCAGTGTCGGCTTCGATCCGAATAGTGTCGAAATACGCCGGGTGTGCGATTCGGAACCCGGCTTTTTCCAGGGTTTTAGCCAGGCTCATGGCCATGGTATGGGCCCGGTTGGCAATGCCCCGGACACCTTCCGGGCCGTGGTACACCGCGTACATGGCAGCCATGTTTGCAAGGAGGGCCTGGGCGGTGCAAATATTCGAAGTTGCTTTTTCGCGGCGGATATGTTGTTCGCGGGTTTGGAGCGCCATGCGCAGGGCGCGGCGTCCGTCGCGGTCTACCGATACCCCGATGATCCGGCCCGGGATCTGCCGTTTAAATTCGTCGGTTGTAGCAAAAAAAGCGGCATGCGGACCGCCATACCCCATCGGAACCCCAAAACGCTGGGAATTACCCACTACGCAATCGGCGCCCCATTCGCCCGGGGCATGGAGGAGCGCCAGGGCCAGCAAATCGGAAGCGACACAAACAAATGCACCGTTTGCTTTGGCTTTTTCAACAAAAGCGCGGTAATCCTCCACGGCGCCCTGCATATTGGGGTATTGGATCAGCGCGCCGAAGGTTTTGTCCGAAAACTCGTATTGCCGCCAGTCGCCTACCACCAACCGAATGTTTTGCGGCAAGGCCCGGGTCTTCAACACGTCGATTGTTTGCGGAAAAACCGAATCGGCAACAAAAAACTCATCGGCTTCTTCACCCCCCTGCGCGCGCTTGTTTTTTTCGCCATAGAACATGTGCATGGCTTCGGCGGCGGCGGTGCCTTCATCGAGCAGGCTGGCGTTGGCAATGGGCAGGCCCGTCAGATCGCTCACCATGGTTTGGAAATTGAGCAGGCTCTCGAGACGCCCCTGTGCAATTTCAGCCTGATACGGTGTGTATTGGGTGTACCAACCCGGGTTTTGAAACAGGTTGCGGAGAATGACCGAGGGCGTGATCGTGCCGTAATACCCCATGCCGATATAGCTGCGGGTTACCCGGTTGAGTTGTGCTGTCTGCTTGAGTTCCTGCAGATATTCGAATTCAGACTGCGCTTCGGGGAGATCAAGTGGCCGCGGCAGGCGGATGGACGAAGGTACAGTTTGGTCGATCAGTTGATCCAGCGTACTGACACGCAGGGTGCGGAGCATTTCGCTCAAATCATGTTGGTTAGGCCCGATATGCCGGCGAACAAACCGGTCGGGGTGCGGAAATTGACTCATCGTGGAAAAGAAAATTGGTCACGCGTTGTGGTGGTGAAACATTGAAAAATAATGGGCAGGAACCATGCAGGAGCATCCGGTTAATCAGGGTGCTGAAAACAGCGCGAAGGTACGTATTGTTCGCTGCGGCAAAACACGTCCGGTGCGCATTTTTTCGAATTCAACCCGTTTAACACTGGTGTGCTGTTAAATTTTCGCGAGGCGGGAAATAGCAGCTGCCGGCAGCCGTTTAACCGGCATTACGATCGCGCATAACAGTTGTCGCGATCTCCCCAAATACGCAGCATGTCTGTCAGGGCACCTTTGGATTTTCATCACTTCGCTCCAAAGATGTTCTTAATCCTAATCCGGCAAGTACGTTTCTATTCATCCTTAAATATCGATTTTATGTATTGCCTTCGGTTTTTCACCCTGGCAGCGCTTTGGCTGTCAGCGGGTTTGTGTACACTCCATGCTCAATCCAATACCCTGCCCGTTGCTGCCGCTGTACAGCAATTCGGCGACGCGGGCGGGCGCTTCGAAGCGGTAGGCTTTTTCTCGCCGGCCGCGACTCGCAGCGAAACCGCCTCCCGTTTTGCTCCTTCGGCGCAGTTTCTTTCGCTCGACGTTGCGCAGTCAGCCAACCGCAACGCCACTCTACCCTCCGCCCTCACCCTCCAAATCCCCTATCATGATCAGATGCTGACCCTCGACCTGCTCGAAACCCCGGTATTTACGGCCGATTTTTCGGTGGTCACCAGCCTTTCCGACGGCCAGGCGGTCGATTATTTGCCTGCACGACACTACAGGGGCGCTATCCGGGGCGACAACCATTCAATGGCAGCGTTCAGTTTTTGCAGCGGCGAAATAATGGGGCTGATTGCAGACGACCATTACGGTAATTTGGTGTTGGGGCGCCTGGATCGGCCCGGAAATACAAAAGACTACATCCTGTATTCCGATCAGGATCTGACTGACCGCAACCAGTTCTCCTGTACGGCACTGGATACCGGCGTGCCCGGGCCCAAACCATCGGCAGCACATCCGGAAGTCAGTGGCTGCGTTCGCGCTTATTGGGAATGCGATTACGAGTTGTTTCAAAACAAAGGTTCGGTACAAGCCACGGTTGATTACCTGGCGGGGGCGTTCAACCAGCTTGCCACGCTTTACGCCAACGAACAGATCAATACCATGCTTTCGGAAATATTTGTCTGGGTAACCTCCGACAATTACAGCGTAAGCAGCAGCAGCACAGCACTCAATCAGTTCAAAACCCTCCGCAAAAGTTATAACGGCGATATTGCCCACCTGGTCGGCATTGGTGGTAACAACCTGGGCGGTATCGCCTATGTGGGGGCATTGTGTCTGCCATCTTATGCCTACGCATTCAGCGATATCAACACCTCCTATGCCACCGTGCCCACCTATTCATGGACGGTGGAGGTGTTGACCCACGAAATGGGCCACAACCTGGGCTCGCCGCATACCCAGTCGTGCACCTGGCCGGGCGGCGCAATTGATAATTGCTTTACTACGGAGGGCGGGTGCCCGCCGGGGCCAGCGCCGGTCAATGGCGGCACGATCATGAGTTATTGCCATTTGACCAACTACGGTATTAATTTCAACAATGGATTCGGCCCGTTGCCCGGCAACAAAATCCGTGCTTCCGTCAGTGCAGCGTCGTGCCTGCCGGGTGCTTGCGCGCCGTTGAACAACTGCCCGGCTCCCGGTAATATAACAGTGACCAATATTACCGGTAACAGTGCGGTGGTGTCGTGGACGGGTACGGGTAACGCGAGCAGTTATACCGTGCAGTGGCGCGCGGTAGGCGCCCCCGCCTGGGCTGCTGCCAATAATGCTACCAGCCCATATACCATCACCAGCCTGCCAGTCAACGATGAAATTGAAGTGCGGCTCCAATCCAATTGCGGCAGCACAGTTTCCGAATTCAGCTTAGGCGTAATCTTTATCACCGGCAGTTCAGGCGGAGGCGGAGGCGGTACGAGTTGCGGCACACCCGCCAACCTGTCGGCGACCGCTACAACGTCCGCATCGGCCGTGATCAGTTGGGGAAGCGTCAGCGGTGCAAATAGTTACCAATTGTCGTACAAAACAGCCAGCGCCAGTTTGTGGAGTACGCCCATCAACCTCTTGACCACAACCTATACGCTTTCGGCTCTAGCGGCCGGCACTACGTACAATGTCCGGGTCGCTGCGGCATGCTCCGGCACTACATCCGGTTATGCCAGTTCCAGTTTCACCACACCGGGGGCCGGAGGCGGTTCGGCTTGCGGCATACCAGGTAATTTGTCGGCGTCGGCCAACTCCGTTTCCACGGCTACCGTGAGTTGGAGCCCGGTATCCGGAGCCATCTATTACCAATTGTATTACAAACAAAGCAGCGCCTCGTTCTGGAGCGGGGCGATCAACATCAGCAACACTACCTACGCCCTCAACGGATTGACCGCCAGTACCGCATACGATGTCCGTGTGCGTGCAATTTGCAGCAGTGGAAATTCATCTTCGGCCACTACTACGTTCAGCACGCCGGGCTCCGGTGGGGGCGGAACAGGCACCACCTGCCCGACGCCCGCCAATTTTACCCTCAATTACGTAGCGGCAACTTCGGCAATCATCAGTTGGAGTTCCGTAGCAGGGGCAACCGGATACGACTTGCAGATTAAACCGGTGGCTTCCAACAATTGGATTACCTTTTTAAACCTGCCTGCAACAGTGGTACAAATTACCCACCTCCAACCCAACAGTACGTATCAGGTGCGGGTAAGGACGCGTTGTTCAGGTTCCAATAATTTTTCGAACTATACGGATATTCTGAATATCAATACGCCGGCATACCTCAATGCCTATGATGCCACTCCGGAGCCTTTGCCAGCCGGCTCCGGAGTATCCGTCCTGTTTCCAGCCGCAGGCGCCGAGACAACCGAAGGCCCGGCGTTGCAGATTTTCCCCAACCCAACCAGTAGTCGCGTGCAAGTATGGTTTGAACCGGCAGCGGCCGACGGCTTTACCGGAATAGGCTTATATGATTTGAACGGCCGGTCAATTGACCTTCAGCCCGTGTCGCAGGAGGCCAGTTGGGCCGAATTCAACCTGAGTACGCTGCCAGCAGGCGTTTATTTCGTGCGCGCAACGGCCAAAAACCAGGCGCCAATGGTCAAGCGGCTTGTGAAAGAGTGAGTCGGAGTAATAAGCAGGGGCTGCAATATTTTGAGGAAAATAATGCAGCCCCTGGTTTTTGCGGCCCGCAGCTCCGACCTTTAGGCCGTTATGCGACGCTATCCGGCAAAATTGCTGCTTTTCGGAGAACATATCCTCTTGTTAGGCGCCCGCGCGCTGGCGGTGCCGGTTCCCGCTTTTGGAGGCACCTGGTCCCGGACGAGCGAAGAAACGCCCTGGCGGGCATCGCTGCGGGCATTTGCTGGCAGTCCGGAGTTGCAACAGATGGAAATACTTGATACGAGCCGGTTTCAGGCAGAGCTGGAAGCCGGATTGTTTTTTGATTCCAATATTCCAAGCGGCTATGGATTGGGAAGTTCCGGGGCGCTGTGTGCAGCCGTTTATGACCGCTATGCCCTCGAAAAAACAAGCGATTTGCCGGGGTTGAAACAACTGTTTGCCCGTATGGAAAGTTATTTTCACGGGCAAAGTTCGGGGATCGATCCACTGACCAGTTATTTGAATCGCGCACTATGGATTGAGGACCGTCACACCGTCCGTTTTGTGGAACCGACTAATTGGCAGCAGGAGCCGCCATTGATTTTTCTGTTGGATACCCATACGCCCCGCCAAACCGGCCCGCTGGTTCAGTGGTTCCTGGAACAAAGCCGGAAGCCCGACTTTGCCCTCCTGTTGGAGCAATCGCTTTTCCCTGTCCACAACGCCCTGCTCCAAGCGTGGGAAAACGGCGATAACGGAGCCTTCTGGCAGGCCCTCCGGCAGGTTTCAGCGTTCCAGGCGGCCTATTTTGGACCGATGATACCGGCTGCTCTCCGCAACTGTTGGGAGCACGGGCTGCAAAGCGAAGCATATGTGCTAAAAGTTTGCGGTGCCGGCGGAGGCGGTTTTGTATTGGGCTTCGGCACTTCCAAAGCGAAAATATTATCGCATTTGGGCACTACCTTCGCCCCTGTCTTCCCTTTCGAACAAGATGCAATGGTGGAAAAATAGACGGACTTGGCCCGCACTGCTCATTCTGGGTATACTGGTCGTAGTGGCGTTAGGCAAAGACTTTTTAGCGAATGACCGCCCGCTGTACTGCCGGATCGGAGGGACGGCCTATTTTCCAGGTCTCCGAACGCTGTGGAAGGACCCTGCCCTACCCTACAAACAGCCGATCCTGGATTCGATTCAACGCAATTTTTTGTGGCGGCGATTTCCATACGATGCCGCAGTTTTCGCGCCGGTTCCGTTTGCCGCTGGCGAGCTGCCCATGAGCCCCGATACAACGGTGCGCCTGGCGCTGCCTGGCTCGGTTCATCCTGGACCTGATCGCAGATTTCGGCATTGGCTGGGTACCGACGCCGAGGGCTTCGACGTGGCAGCCGGCTTGGTCGGCGGTGCCAGGATTGCGATGATGGCGGGTGCGATCGCCATGGGTATCGCATTTTTGATCGGCGTCACACTCGGGGCAATTGCCGGATATTGGGGCGACGACCGGCTGCGCATGTACCGCGGCCAGATGTGGCTGACCGTATTGAGTTTGCCCCTGGCATGGTTTTATCAAAATGCAGTGCAGCAACAATTTATCGACACGAATTCCATTTGGTTGCGCTGGTCAATTCGATTAGCTACAGTGTCCCTGATCTTATTAACGGCCGGTTTTCTCGGTAAACTGCTCAACCGGAGCGCATTTTTTGCCAAACGGATCATAATTCCTGCGGACCTGTTGATCATGCGCCTGGCTGATGTTTTTAACGCCGTGCCGATCCTGCTGGTGATCATTGCATTTGCAGCCATGCTGCAAGCCGAGACGCAGTCGCTTTGGGTGATGATATTTCTCATCGGAGCCTTTACCTGGCCCAACGTGGCACTATTCATCCGGGCCGAGCTGTTGCGCATCCGGGAAATGGATTATATCACAGCTGCCAAAGGAATGGGAATTCCGGATTGGCGGATTATGATCCGGCATGGCCTTCCCAATGCGCTGCGCGCGACCTACACCACCCTGGCCATGGGGGTAGCGGTGGCTATTTTGCTGGAGGCATCCCTCTCATTTCTGGGCTATGGCGATATTTCCCTGCATGGCGCCACTTGGGGAAGCCTGCTCCGCAACGCGCGCAGCAATCCGCAGCTATGGTGGATCAGCCTTCCGCCCGGGTTGGCCATCGGCCTCACCATCCTGGCCCTCAATACGCTCGGCGAAGTCCTGAGCGAGCGCCGGTGAACCTCCGGAACGTACATTTGTTTTTGTGTTGTGCATGGGTCGTTGTAACGGATAGCCGTGTTCCACTTTCTTTACCGACCACCAACCCATTTTTAAGACACGGAACCATCATTATGCGGATTGACTACGTACGTTTAGCAGGGCTGGCTTTACTTTTTTTTGTACCCTTTTTGGGCGGCATCCACCTGTTGGATTGGGGTGAAGTCAATCTCGCTGAAAGTGCCCGCGAAATGCTGCTGACCGGCAATTATGGCCACGCGCAAATCGATTTCAAGCCATTATGGGAAAGCCCGCCGCTGTTTTTATGGCTTCAGGCGCTATCGATGAAGGTGTTTGGCGTTGGCGAATTTGCCGCGCGGTTCCCAAATGTGTTATGCGGTTTGGCCACTTTTTTACTCGTCTACCATTTAGGCCGGCGCCTGCACGACCGGGCATTTGGTTGGCTTTGGGCCTTGGCGTGGTTGGGGAGTTTGCTCCCGCATTTGTACTTCCGCAGCGGTGTTGTCGACCCCTGGTTTAATCTGCTCGTTTTTGGCGGTTTATATGGTTTTATTGAATTCCGCTGGCAGTTTTTTACCGCGCATGAAGCCTCCTCCTTTTGGCGGCGGTATCGGTTTTTACTCCTGGGTGGCTGGCTGACCGGCCTGGCCATGTTGGTCAAAGGACCGGTGGCATTGCTGGTGCTATTGCTGACCCTTTTGTTGTATTGGGCCCGTTACCGGTTTCGAAACAGAGGATTTTTCAAACACCTGGTGCTGTTCGCGGGCGTTGCCGGAAGCGTCTTGTTCGCGTGGCTGGCCCTCGAATCGATGGAACATGGCGCATGGTTCGCGACGGAATACTTCAGCCACCAGATGCCGGCGGTTGGCCAGTCGGGAACCGCTTCGGTCGGCTTCTGGGGGCTGTCAGCGCTGATGCTGCTGGTCGGTTGTTTCCCGGTATCGGTTTTCGCTTTGCCCAACCTATGGGGCGACCATCAATCGGAGGATGAGATGCTCGATTCAGACACGCTGGTCAGTTGCAAGCGGTCGGACCTGGCTACCTGGATGCAATTGTTGTTTTGGGTGGTCTTGATTCTGTTCAGTGTCCTGCCGGGAAAAAATGCACCGATTGCTTCGTTAGCCTACTTTCCGTTGACGTACCTGGGCACGCTTACCATTTGGCGCGCACTCCGGTGGCATATTCAACCGCGCGCAACCGGCCTTTTGTTACTCGGTTTAGGTATCGGCATCGGCCTGCTGCAAGCGGCCCTTCCGGTTATCGGGAATCACGTGGATTGGCTTCAATCCTGGCTGACCGGCAACGAATTTTTGAACGCCCAGCTGAAGGTTGATCTGCAATGGCATTGGTGGCAGGGGCTGCCTGGATTGGTCCTGGTCGCGGCCAGTCTGTTGGCCTGGCATTACTGGCGCCATGCCCGGCCTTGGGTTGCTGCACAAACAATTTTTGCCGGCGGCGCCATTTTCACTGCGTTTACTTTCCTGACTTGTGCCGGCTATCTGGACCGGTATATCCAATGTGCAGCGATCGAATTTTACGAAAGCAAGGCTGGCGAAAATTGTCAGGTAAAGCCGGTCGGGTTCCAGACCTACGCCCCGCTGTTCTACTCCAGGCAACGGTGCAGCCATGAAGGTCTGACCAGAGCCGATCCGTCTTGTTTTATGCCGGCCAACCGCCCGGGTCAGAAGGTTTACCTCGTGGCTAAAATCCCCCATTTGGATGGCTTGTCGGGGTGCCGGGAGATCTACCGGTATGGCGGATTTGTGTTTTTGGAGCAGGCACAGGAATAAGTGTTTGCCGGTAAAAGAATCCGGATGCCGGACAATTTTGGAATCCGTCGGACGCTGTGTTAATCATTTGCAAACAAAAATTCGGACGATTAGCGGCGGGTAGATAAGGTGTAATTTTGTGCCACCTTCCAAACAACGTGTTTTAACCACTTTCTCACTTAAATTATTTGGACAAGCAATGGAAAGAAGTAAACAAATCCAAATCGGCCTGCTGGCGTTGCTGGCGTTGCTGCTGATTGCCAATCTGTTTGGCGGCGGCTTTAAGAGCTGGTTTGGCAAATCGGAAAGCGATCAAATCCGCGAATCAGCCGCCGGAATGACCAACAATGAGGGTAAAATCTTCATGGGAGGAACGCGCGGTGGAAACGACAACCATGGCAATATCCCCGGCACGAATGTGAATGCCACGCCGGCGCCTACCGGCCCTACCACTTCGATCAAATACGATGAACTCTCGTTTGATTTTGGCGTAACCGACGAAGGCACTGTGGTGAAACACGTGTTCAAATTTACAAACACCGGCAACGAACCGCTGGTCATTTCCAATGCGAAAGGCTCCTGCGGTTGCACAGTGCCAACCTGGCCCAAGCAACCCGTACCGCCTGGCGCCAAAGGTGAGATCAATGTGGAGTTCAACACCAAGGGCAAACCCGGCCGCCAAAGCAAACAGGTGACCGTTACCGCCAATACCAACCCGACCGATACCCATATCGAGATCACGGGCGAAGTGCGCGGCAAAGAAATGCCGGCTGCCAAAGGGCTGCAGCACTAAATTCCACTGGACAGCTCACTAGTACTGTTGTTAGCAAAAAGAGCCGCCGGATCGTGCTGATCCGGCGGCTCGTTTTGCATATTCCTGATATTAAAGCGGTTGTTGTAGCCCCGAAGCGACGGCAACAACGTTTTGAACCACTTTCCGCATTCGGCATCGTGTAGGGGTTAGCCGGATGATACCCGGAGGCTTATTTCGTTTTCGCCCCCCTTATCAGCATCAAGGATGTTTATGCGCCAGACTCCAGTCTGTTTCAATCTGAATTGCTGCAAACAAGTATATTTGAAGCCATAGAGCCCCGAAGACCACGCCGCCCGCCTGTTCCTGCACAAGGCCAGCAAGCACATCGTCGACGGCGTATCAGCCGACTGGACAGGTGTTGAGGTAATGACGTTCAAATAAACCCGAATAGAGACCATCGGTCTCGCAACATTCAAAAACAAATGCCTCACAATCAGTTGATTGTAAGGCAAGTTTTGTAGTCCCGACGGGAATCGAACCCATATCAAAGGTTTAGGAAACCTCTATTCTATCCATTGAACTACGGGACCAAAGAATGGTTTTTGCAAGCGGGCATTGGGTCAAAATTTGCCGTGCAAAAGTAAGCCCTTCCATCAAATAATAACCGGGCGAACGCACTTTTGACCTAAAATGAGAAGCGCATCGGCATCGGCATTGCTAATGGCTACCACGCCTGTCCAATTCAATTACCTCGAGTGCGCGAATATGCCCCGCATCCAGGACGAAACGCATCAACGTTTTCACCTGGTGCCATCCCTCGTTGCCACAGGCGCCCGGATTGAGGTGCAGAAATCCGAGTTGCTTGTCCGGAATAACCTTCAAAATGTGGGAATGCCCGCAAATAAACAGCCCGTCCCGCGGCGGATCGGCTTGCAAGACTTTCCGTATCCTGGGGTTGTACCGCCCGGGATATCCACCGATATGAGTCATCAATACGGGTACTCCGTCGCAAACAAACCGCAAGTCGAGCGGCATTTCTAGCCGGATGCGCGCATCGTCGATATTACCATAAACGCCCCGGAGCGGTTTGAACGCCCGGAGCCGGTCCACCACGTCCATACTGCCAAAATCGCCGGCATGCCACACTTCATCGCTTTCGGCGAAATACTCGAACACGCGGTCATCCAAAAACGAGTGTGTGTCGGAAAGCAGCCCGATTTTTGTCATAACATACAATCATTCAACTATTTATAAATTCAATTCCATTGCCCCCATTAACCACATTAACCCCATTAACCACATTAACCACATTGACCACATTGACCACATTGACCACATTAACCACATTGACCACATTAACCACATTACATCACTCAACCATCAAATTACAACCGCGCAATTCAGCGGCATCCAGTCGCCCCAGGATCTCGAAACGCCCATCTGCGTACGCCTTACCGATGTCTTCGGTAGCGATAAAACTACAGGTATCCAGGTTGGCCAGATCAATCATATGTAATACCCCGGCCCGGCCCGGCAAACCGGGGCAGAACGGGTCGTTAATTTCCATCGTGAGCGCGCGCATGGTAAGAGCCGGCTCGAAAACAACGGGCTCGCCGGTGCCCGCAGGGCGGCAATAAGCCTGCGAAAACAATTCCGTCATGCCGTACTCGGAGTGCACGCCCGCAACCCGGAATGCGCGCTGCAAAAAGGCGTGCATTTCGGCCCGTGTTATTTCCCGGCGGCGCCCTTTCATCCCGCCGGTTTCCATGATGACCACACCCGACAGATCGGCTGGAAATTGTTCGGCAAAATCCAACAGCGCGAAACTGACGCCCAGCAAAACGGTAGGCGTGTTTTTGGCCCGGCATTCCTGTAGCACCCGTGACAGGTGCTCCAGATCATGCAGGAAAAAGCCGCTTTCCGGAAAGCGCGATTGCCGGATAAAAAAATCAGCCATAGCCACCAGCGACGAGCCACCCCGCTCGAGATAGGAAGGCAAAAGCGCCAGCCAACACCAGCCGGCCGGGTCGCCGTAAAACCGGGCAAAACCACGTCGCGCGTTCTCCAGGTACAGTGCAAGGCTTCGCACAGCATGGCGCGACGGCGTTTGACCTGTTGTACCGCTGCTGGTAAATACGGCTTCCGGCTCCCACACACCCGAACGGACATCATGCGATTTGAACAGACTGATCGGCAGAAAAGGGATATCGTCCATCTGCCTGACCCCGGCCGGGGTGCGACCGAGCAAGCGCAGAAAACGCGCATAAACCGGATTTTCAACGGCTTGGTATCGAAAAATGGCCAGGGCGGTTGACTCAAAGTTTCCGGCGTCCAATTCCGCTAATCCGGACAATAAATCGCTGCGATCAGGTGTTTGCATTGCGCTCGAAAGAGGCTAATTTGCGGCAAAATACAACCGTATGAAAAAATCAACCATTGGCGTTGGGGTTCTTTTGTTAACAGCGTTGGCGTTGTTTCAATATTGTATTCAACCACCCGATTACCCGGACGAACCGGTGATCGAATTCAAAAGCCTTTCCAATAACGTGTTTTATCAAAATACCTTTGGCGAAGACAGTGTGGTGGTCACCTTCGGTTTTACCGACGGCGACGGCGATCTGGGTTTTAAAGACGACCAGCAAAGCATCTTTATCGTGGATGGGCGCGATACGTTTGAAAAACCTGCTTACCGGATCCCGTATGTCGAACAGCAAGGCGCCGGCAATGGCATTTCCGGGGAGATTTACATGACCGTACCTATTTCCTGCTGCATTTACGATAAAAGTACCGGCGTGCCGCCTTGCGACACCTCCACTTTGGCCCCTCAAATGTTGGATACGGTATTTTACACCATCCAAATCAAAGACCGCGCCGGTCACCTGAGCAACAAAATTCAGACTTCACCCATTACGCTTATTTGCCGGAGGCAATAATCAAGCCGCCGTTCCGGATCTTATTCGGCCAATTCAGAACTGAAAAAACTGAAAAAGGTTTGGCCGTAATGCCGCACATCCACCAAATGGGGGTGGTTCAGAAAGTCGTGGTGCGGATTGTGTTCGAGCACAAACAAGCCGTCGGGTGCGAGCAGATTTTTTTCGAAAATCAGGTTGGGAATAATATCGATCGTCGGCAAGGCATAGGGCGGGCCGGCGAAGATGTAGTCGAACTGTCCCGTGGCATGCTCCAGAAAACGAAACACGTCCATATGCAGGATTTTGAGGCTGGGTTCGATCTGCAATTCCTGCGCCGTTTTCCGGACAAACTGAACACAACCGGGGAATTTGTCGACATACGTGGCATCGGTGCATCCGCGTGAAATAAATTCGTAGCAGTGGCTCCCCGTGCCGCCGAAAAGGTCGAGCATTTTGACCGATTCGAAATCGATCCGGTTGTTCAAAATGTTGAAGAGGGCCTCTTTGGCAAAATCGGTGGTGGGCCGGGTAGGCCATTTATCAGCCGGTGGGTTGAACCGGCGTCCTTTGAATTTTCCGCCTATGATCCGCAAAATAGTTCCGGCTAATAATGGGTCAAACAAAAGAGTTCCACGTGGCAATGATCGGGCAGTGCTTGCTCCTGGCGGGGTAAATGGAATTTATTTGAGGGTGCGACAAAGCGAATTTCCCGGACAAACCGGTAGAGCATACGGTATACTTCAGAGTCTTCGAGCAAGCTGCCTGCCACATCCAGGGGAATATCCCGCGGATTCAGCCGGAATTGATCATAAGCCAGCAAAACATAATACAACAAATCGGCCGCGGCTACAAAAGTAAAGCTATTGTAAAACAGGAGATTTTGCCGCTCGAACACGATAATTTGCGCTACCTGGTGCCGAAAATGGACAAAAAGGCTGTGGTCGTTTTGCTGCGCCAATTCCCGGAAAAACCGCAGTAATGGTACAGCCTGGTGCCGCATCCGATGCTGGGGGAAAAACTCCGCAAACAGTTTAGCCTGCTTGACTTGGGTGGCGCTGATCAGGTAAGCGTCAAATTCCGGCAATTCATCGTACGTGTATTGATATTCAGCCGGCGCCAGCAATAGTTTGAAATAAGAGCTTATCGCGCTGTGCTGGAAAAGGCGGCGCGGAACCAATGTTGTATTCCGGTGAAAAACAACCGGATAGATATGGCCAAATGGCAACCCCATCACCGGTTCTTCTTTCAGCATCCGGCGCATATCCCATTCGACGGCGTCAAAACTGCGCTCCGATTTAGCAGCTTGCCAGGATTGCAATGCGAGGATTTCGCCTGCGCCATCGCTGGCCATCATCGACACACTATCGGGGGCCAATACCAGATGCAAGGCACATTGGGGCGCCTTTTCAACAGTTAACCGGTCGTCGATAAATTCAAGGATATGCTTATCCATGCTGTTCCGGGGAGGGGGAAGTACTTTGCCCCGTAAAGATGCGAAATCAATTCTTAGCCACCGCCGTTTCGCCGATCTTACACGAACCGTTATAACGGGCGCCCTCTTCAACGATCATTGTTTTGGCTGTAATATTTCCTTCAATAATGGCCGTTTCAAGCAAATGAAGGGCTTCTTTGACAAAGACATCGCCCTTAATTCTGCCCTTGATTGCAGCATCGCGGGCAAAAATATTACCCTGAACAGAACTCCCGTCGCCCATCACGAGGCGCTTGTCCACCTTAACCTCGCCATTAATGGAGCCGTCGAGCCGTACATTGTCGCCACAGGCGAATTTGCCTTCAATGACGGTTCCTTTTGCAATGACAGTAGTTTGGGAGCCTTCTTTGTCGGGAACATTCAGGAGCCCGGCAGGGTTGTTGGTCGCTTTTTTATCTTTTGTAGCAGTGGAAAACATAAAGGATTAGGAGGATTTCGTGAAAAGGTATTGTACGCAGTTGTCCTTCAAACAACCGCCGGGCTAAAAGAAATAAAGAATCATGCCAATTTGCTGAACATCAACGGCAAATGTCGGCCTGCTCCGGTTGCAAAAGTCGTATTTTTGCACAGAAAAAAAATAAGGAGCTGCCTTTTTCTTGGTAGCCAGGCGAATATGCATATTACAATTTTAGCGATTGAATCCTCCTGTGATGACACTTCTGCGGCGGTTGTGCGCGATGGCGTGGTGTTGTCCAATTGCGTGGCTAACCAGGAAGCGCACCGGATGTACGGCGGCGTGGTACCGGAGGTGGCATCGCGGGCGCATCAGGCGAATATCATCCCCGTGGTGGAGATGGCGCTAAAAAAATCGGGTGTAGACAAACAATCCATCACTGCGGTAGCCTTTACCCGTGGCCCGGGCCTGATGGGTTCACTGTTGGTTGGCACTTCCTTCGCCAAGGCCTTCGCCCTGAGTTTTAATTTGCCGCTGCTGGAGGTCAACCACATGCAGGCACATGTTTTGGCGCATTTTGCTGAGGAGCCCAAGCCAAAGTTCCCTTTTTTGTGCCTGACCGTTAGTGGCGGACATACCCAGATCATCCGGGTACACGATTTTCTGGACATGGAAGTTTTAGGCGAAACCCTCGATGATGCCGCGGGCGAAGCCTTCGATAAAGCCGGTAAAATGCTGGGCCTGGGTTATCCGGCGGGCCCGTCGATTGACCGCCTGGCAGCCGGCGGGCAACCCCGGTTTGAATTGCCGGAGCCGTCGACTCCCGGTTTGAATTTTAGTTTCAGCGGATTAAAAACGGCTATTCTATACTTTTTACGCGATCAAACGGCTCAAAATCCCGCATTTATCGAAGAAAATCTGGCGGATATTTGTGCGTCTGTCCAACATAGTATCGTCACGATCTTATTGAAAAAACTGCGAAAGGCTGCGCGCCAAACCGGTATCCGGGAGATTGCTATTGCCGGCGGGGTGAGCGCCAATTCAGGCCTGCGCAATGGGCTGAATGCACTGGGGCAAAAAGAAGGATGGACGACCTACATCCCGAGTTTTGAATTCTGCACCGATAATGCCGCCATGATCGGCATAACCGCGTACTATAAATATTTGAAAGGCGAATTTGCGGCGCAGGATGCGGCGCCCTATACGCGCGGATTCAACGGATAACGCTACCTCTCCACGCATAGAAACCGTCTGAAATCCCGCGCGAAACAGAAAGGCAGTTTCTCCTGTCTTCAAGCAGCAAGCGTCATTGCTGTTTCGATGCGCACACCCTTTGCATTGTCGCGGTCTTACCCTTTCCCTGATTTTACGAAATTATTAACAAGCCCGCATCCCCAGACTACCTAACTTTGACGTCGATTTGTTTTCCAAACTATGCATTTCATGAAAAAATTGATTTTACCCGCACTTTTGGCCGGTTTAGGCATGAGCCTTCTGTTGGCATTTCGCACTAATTCGGGCTTGCCGGTCAAAACAGTCAAATGGTACACCTGGGAAGAAGCCGTCGAGTTGAACAAAACGCACCCCAAAAAAATGTTTATCGACGTGTACACGGATTGGTGCGGCTGGTGTAAACGTATGGATCGTTCCACGTTTGAAGACCCGGCTGTTGCCGAGTATCTGACGGCTAATTATTATCCGGTCAAACTCAATGCAGAGCAAAAAGAAGATATCAAGTTCAACGGAGAGATTTTCAAATATGTGGACAGTGGTGGTGGTCGCGGCGTGCATTCGCTGGCCTATGCACTGCTCGACGGCCGGATGGGGTACCCTTCTATGGTTTACCTGAATGAGAAATTTGAGCGTATCATGATCTCACCGGGCTATAAGGAAGTTCCGGACATGATCAAAGAACTGAAATTTGCTGCCGAGGATAAGTACAAAGAAACGACCTGGGAACAGTATCGCAATCAAAACTGATCTTTCGAGCCTGTTTCTAAATAATCGCAGTTGAATCAGAAGGCTTCTTCGTAAAAACGCGACACCATTTATTATTCATGACGAAGGCACAGAGTTGTATGCTCTGTGCCTTCGTCGTGAATTGAAATATGGCGGGTAATTTTGCCTTCGATCGTTTGAGGCAACCCCGCGTTTTACCCTCCGGTGTTGAATTATTTCAGCAGCGTCACATCGCCTTTATCTTCAAAGATCGCTCCATTGCCGCAAGTGACACGGAGGTACCAACCATATGAATCCGGCGTGGACGGTTCTCCCCGGAAGGTGCCGTCCCAACCCAAGTCGTTCGGGTCTTCCGTTTTATACACCTCTTCTCCCCATCGGTCGTAGACGACAAAGTACAGCAGCCGAATATCCGCTCCCCGTACCCGGAACCGGTCGTTGTGACCATCGCCGTTGGGCGTAAATGCTTTGGGCACGAAGATATAGGGTTCGCGGCATTCCGTTTCCCGGAAGTAGACCGTGACGGAAGCAGTAGCCGGACAGATCGAATCCGCCCAAACTGTTACCGTGTACGTCACCTGGCCGTTAGGAGTGGCCACGGGATCGGGGGTGTTGGCGCCGGATAATGAATTGGCGGGCTCCCATGCGTACAAATAGGTATTTGCATTCCCCGAGGGCGTGGCGAGTAGCGTGGTAGATTGATTGGTGCATACGGTATCCGATCCGGTAACTTCGGCCGTAACACCTACCGTGATCACATGAACATCGATTTTCCCTTCATCCGTACAACCATATTGATTGGTTACCGTCACGGTATAACTCGCGTCGGCCGAAGGACCGATCACGGGATTCGGGATGGCCGGCAAACCATTCGACCAGCTATAAGTAAGCATATCGTTCGGATGAAGGTTGTTTACAGCAAGCTCCTGTTCGTTGCCCTGGCAAAGTTTCAACAAAGCCGGGTCGACCTCGATCGAGGCAGGCGCATTGATGACCTGAATGGAATCGATAGCCGTGCACCCCGTCGCGTCAGTTGCCTGCACATAGTATAAGCCGGAATTGGCCGGCTCAATTACCACCACCGGATCGGTACTGATAACCGGGTTAAAATTGGGTGAAGCAGACCACTTCAACGTTGTGCCGGCAGTAACGCTATCAACGGAAAGGGATACTGAATTATCTCCGCAGAGCACCGTGTCAATGGGCAAAGCCACCATTACAGCCGGCTTATTTTGCACCTGAATAGTTTGGGCGAACTGATTGGCGCAGGCCGCATTACTGATGAACGTCACGTCATAAGGGCCGCCCGTTGCATAAATATGCACAATGCTATCCAATGGACTTTCATTCCCGTCGCCAAAATCCCAGGTTCCCGAATACCCACTCGTATTCACGAAAGTAACAGAAACGCCTTGACATTTATAATCCACGGAGATCTGGCCCGTCAGGTTCAGCGAATCCTGGATGTTCACCGGGAAGGTCAGCGTCTGCGTGCAGCCCGCCTGGTTGGTCGCCACCAGCGTCACCGTGTAGGTTCCCGCCGTACCCGCAGCCGTTGTCACGGCAGCAGTCGGGTTGGCGATCACCAGCCCCGATGGCGATGAAGTCCACACATACGTCACCACGTCGCCGCCGTTCAGGCTCTCGGCCGTCAGGTTGATCGGCGTATTCACACACGCACTGGCCGGTACCGTCGCATTCACCGATGCCGGCGACAAGGCCACCGTAACCGTGTCCCGGTCCTGGCATTGGTTCGTGCTGTCCGTACCAATCGCTATATACATGCCCGCGCCGACCCCGGCGGGGTCTACCGGCAGGTTGTTCAAATCCGTCCACGAAACCGTGCCCCCCGCACTAACCATCGCCGTCAAGGCCGCCGTGACACCGCAACCCGTCACATCCTCCGCCGTCACCGTGAATACATCCGGCGTAACGTCCACCTGTTGCGCAAACGGCAGCACGCAGGCCGCAGCGCTCGTGAAAGTCACCGGGTAAAGGCCCGGCCCGGCGTAAGGATAGGTCACGCTGTCTTGCGTGCTCGTGCCCATGTTGTCTCCAAAATTCCACTGCCCCGGTATGCCGCTGTGGTTCACAAACGTCACCGCCGTGCTGTTGCACAACTGACTGATCGTGATCTGGCCCGTCAGGTTCAGCGAATCCTGGATGTTCACCGGGAAGGTCAGCGTCTGCGTGCAGCCCGCCTGGTTGGTCGCCACCAGCGTCACCGTGTAGGTTCCCGCCGTACCCGCGGCCGTTGTCACGGCAGCAGCCGGGTTGTCGATCACCAGCCCCGAAGGCGATGAAGTCCACACATACGTCACCACGTCGCCGCCGTTCAGGTTCTCGGCCGTCAAGTCGATCGGCGTATTTACACACGCACTGGCCGGTACCGTCGCATTCACCGATGCCGGCGACAAGGTCACCGTAACCGTGTCCCGGTCCTGGCATTGGTTCGTGCTGTCCGTACCAATCGCTATATACATGCCCGCGCCGACCCCGGCGGGTCTACCGGCAGGTTGTTCAAATCCGTCCACGAAACCGTGCCCCCGGCGCTCACCGTCGCCGTCAAGGCCGCCGTCACGCCGCAACCCGTCACATCCTCCGCCGTCACCGTGAACACATCCGGCGTAACGTCCACCTGCTGCGCAAACGGCAGCACACAGGCCGCAGCGCTCGTGAAAGTCACCGGGTAAAGGCCCGGCCCGGCGTAAGGATAGGTCACGCTGTCTTGCGTGCTCGTGCCCATGTTGTCTCCAAAATTCCACTGCCCCGGTATGCCGCTGTGGTTCACAAACGTCACCGCCGTGCTGTTGCACAACTGGCTGATCGTGATCTGGCCCGTCAGGTTCAGCGAATCCTGGATGTTCACCGGGAAGGTCAGCGTCTGCGTGCAGCCCGCCTGGTTGGTCGCCACCAGCGTCACCGTGTAGGTTCCCGCCGTACCCGCGGCCGTTGTCACGGCAGCAGCCGGGTTGTCGATCACCAGCCCCGATGGCGATGAAGTCCACACATACGTCACCACGTCGCCGCCGTTCAGGTTCTCGGCCGTCAGGTCGATCGGCGTATTTACACACGCACTGGCCGGTACCGTCGCATTCACCGATGCCGGCGACAAGGTCACCGTAACCGTGTCCCGGTCCTGGCATTGGTTCGTGCTGTCCGTACCAATCGCTATATACATGCCCGCGCCGACCCCGGCGGGGTCTACCGGCAGGTTGTTCAAATCCGTCCACGAAACCGTGCCCCACGCTCACCGTCGCCGTCAAGGCCGCCGTCACGCCGCAACCCGTCACATCCTCCGCCGTCACCGTGAATACATCCGGCGTAACGTTCACCTGCTGCGCAAACGGCAGCACGCAGGCCGCAGCGCTCGTGAAAGTCACCGGGTAAAGGCCCGGCCCGGCGTAAGGATAGGTCACGCTGTCTTGCGTGCTCGTGCCCATGTTGTCTCCAAAATTCCACTGCCCCGGTATGCCGCTGTGGTTCACAAACGTCACCGCCGTGCTGTTACACAACTGGCTGATCGTGATCTGGCCCGTCAGGTTCAGCGAATCCTGGATGTTCACCGGGAAGGTCAGCGTCTGCGTGCAGCCCGCCTGGTTGGTCGCCACCAGCGTCACCGTGTAGGTTCCCGCTGTACCCGCGGCCGTTGTCGGCAGCAGCCGGGTTGGCGATCACCAGCCCCGATGGCGATGAAGTCCACACATACGTCACCACGTCGCCGCCGTTCGAGGCTCTCGGCCGTCAGGTCGATCGGTGTATTTACACACGCACTGGCCGGTACCGTCGCATTCACCGATGCCGGCGACAAGGTCACCGTAACCGTGTCCCGGTCTGGCATTGGTTCGTGCTGTCCATACCGATCGCTATATACATGCGCCGCGCCGACCCCGGCAGGGGTCTACCGGCAGGTTGTTCAAATCCGTCCACGAAACCGTGCCCCCGGCGCTCACCGTCGCCGTCAAGGCCGCCGTCACGCCGCAACCCGTCACATCCTCCGCCGTCACCGTGAACACATCCGGCGTAACGTCCACCTGCTGCGCAAACGGCAGCACGCAGGCCGCAGCGCTCGTGAAAGTCACCGGGTAAAGGCCCGGCCCGGCGTAAGGATAGGTCACGCTGTCTTGTGTACTCGTGCCCATGTTGTCTCCAAAATTCCACTGCCCCGGTATGCCGCTGTGGTTCACAAACGTCACCGCCGTGCTGTTGCACAACTGACTGATCGTGATCTGGCCCGTCAGGTTCAGCGAATCCTGGATGTTCACCGGGAAGGTCAGCGTCTGCGTGCAGCCCGCCTGGTTGGTCGCCACCAGCGTCACCGTGTATGTCCCCACTGTACCCGCGGCCGTTGTCACGGCAGCAGCCGGGTTGGCGATCACCAGCCCCGATGGCGATGAAGTCCACACATACGTCACCACGTCGCCGCCGTTCAGGCTCTCGGCCGTCAGGTCGATCGGTGTATTTACACACGCACTGGCCGGTACCGTCGCATTCACCGATGCCGGCGACAAGGCCACCGTAACCGTGTCCCGGTCCTGGCATTGGTTCGTGCTGTCTGTACCGATCGCTATATACATGCCCGCGCCGACCCCGGCGGGGTCTACCGGCAGGTTGTTCAAATCCGTCCACGAAACCGTGCCCCCGGCGCTCACCGTCGCCGTCAAGGCCGCCGTCACGCCGCAACCCGTCACATCCTCCGCCGTCACCGTGAATACATCCGGCGTAACGTTCACCTGTTGCGCAAACGGCAGCACACAGGCCGCAGCGCTCGTGAAAGTCACCGGGTAAAGGCCCGGCCCGGCGTAAGGATAGGTCACGCTGTCTTGCGTGCTCGTGCCCATGTTGTCTCCAAAATTCCACTGCCCCGGTATGCCGCTGTGGTTCACAAACGTCACCGCCGTGCTGTTGCACAACTGGCTGATCGTAATCTGGCCCGTCAGGTTCAGCGAATCCTGGATGTTCACCGGGAAGGTCAGCGTCTGCGTGCAGCCCGCCTGGTTGGTCGCCACCAGCGTCACCGTGTAGGTTCCCGCCGTACCCGCGGCCGTTGTCACGGCAGCAGCCGGGTTGTCGATCACCAGCCCCGAAGGCACTGCCGTCCACAGGTAGGTCACCGTATCGGCTGCATTCAGATTTTCGGTTGTCAGGCCAAAGGGTGTATTCGGGCATGCATTTGGCGGCACATTAGCCTGGACGGCCGCTGCCAAAACGGAGACCTCAGCGCTATCTTTCCGTACACATTTAAAACTATCCGTAGCTGTCACATAATAGGTCCCCCCCAAAACGGAGGCCGGATTGATTGTATCGCCACTGACGTTCGTCCAGATCAGGGTTGCCGGCACACTGGTGGTTGCGGAAAGGGTTGCACTGGTATCGCAGGTGCTGACATCGGGCGCATCTAAGGTTAACAGGGGTTGCCGGGTAACGGTTATCGAATCGACATCGAAACAAAGCCCATTGCTGACGGTCAGCAAATAGGTAGTCGTCTGGGGTGGATCGGCCACCACATTTTGCGGTCCGGGCGTGAACGTCAGATTATCGGTAGGCGTCCATTTATAGGTGAAAGTAGAATCGCCCAGTACCTTGATATTGATGGGCGCTCCTTCGCAGGAATATCCAGGATTGAGAACGGTGTAATCGAGCAAGGAATCCACTTTGAAGGCTCGCGCCAGCGTATCCTGGCAACCAGACGCCGAAGTGACGATCAATTGCGCAATGCCGGTGCTTTGGTTGGGCAGCAACAAAGTAGGTGGATTTTTTTGGGTCGTGTTGAAGGAACCGCCACTCCAGGTAATATGCCAGTCCCAGGCTACTATACTGCTGCCAGGGTCGGTGGATTGGTCGGTGAACGTGACACGGAATTGATTGGCAATGCAATCTTTGGATAAACTGAAATCAGCATGGAGCCCCGAAATTACTCCGATGCTTACCCCTCCGGCGGCAGTACAACCATGCGCGTCGGTGGCAGTAACACTATACGCACCAGGACCGAGCCCTGTAATGGTCGGGCCAGGAACATTGTTTATCCCGGGGCCGTTCCACACATACGTATACGGTGAAGTGCCATGACCGGCGATTGCAGTGGCAGCGCCTGTAGTATCGCCGGCACACATGACATTACCTGAACCGGTCACTTGCAAGGTCACCTGGGTGTGGGTGCCGATGACACCCGAGGCTGTGCCAACACAACCGGTATTCACGTCGGTGACGGTAACGGTCACCACAGTACCCGGGGCGAGGTTTGTAATTTGTTGGGTGTTGTTGGGCGACACATTCCACTGGTATTGGTAACTACCGCCCGGCGGATTGACTAAAGCGGTGGCTGTACCATCTTCTACGCCGGCACATTCGGCTTTTTTGATCAATAAACTCACAGAAAGACTGTCGATAACCGGCAGCAGCACGGTAGTGTCGAGTTGACAGCCATTCAGATCCGTGGCTTGTACCGTATACGGAACACCGGGCTGAAGGTTGTTGGCTGTAACGCCAATGACCCCATTGCTCCAAACCACATCATAAGGGCTGGTGCCTCCCACCGGGAAAAGGGTCATGGCCCCTGCGCCGCCATTACAGGAAGGTAGCGTCACGGTTACCTGGAAATGGAGAGGAGCAGGCGCCACCACCTGAATCGATCCGACGGCCGTTGCACCAGCGACATCCGAAACGGTCACGGAGTAGGTTCCTGCTTGCAGGTTGAGGATCGTGGCAGTGGTCAATCCATTGTTCCACAGAAAGGAATACGGAGCCACGCCGCCGCTGGCTGCAGCCGTTGCCGAACCATCGGCATAGCCAGCGCAGGTTGGAGCCGTAAAACTCAACGACAGTTGAATCGGGGATCCCTGCGCCGCGCCCTTCAGCGTGAACCCGAGGGCAAACACACCGGTCAGCAGCAAAAAACGCAGCGTCAAAAAGGATCTTATTTTATTGATAGTCATAGTATTTCGATTCATGGCATTGATCAATCCGGTAAAGACCTTCTTCCGGTTTTATTTTTGGGGAAACGATATCGGAATTTCATCTCCATTTATATCCACCCCGATAATTTCCACCCGCCGTTCTTTAGAAGCCCCAACGCTGAACACCGATAAGCGCCGCTTTTTAGGGTCATCATTGACCGTTGTCGGCGCCTTTGAATCGCCGTTGGGAACCCGTATCAACTTCAACTGACCCGATTGAATAAACGGCTCGTAGATCCCGCCGTCGAAAATGGAAAAGTGATTCATTATACTGCTTACGCGACGAGACGTCAGGTTTTTATTGTATTCGGAACTGGCCAGCGGGGATGCAAAACCGCTGATCCGGATATTAATCTGGTCGCCGTTGAGCAACATTTCATACAGCACCTCCGAAAACATGCGCATCCGGTTCCATTCGCCGCGCACCCGCCGTTCAAAAAAGGTATCCAAGTCAAACTGCGCTGCGGTCAACGCCTCGCCCGTAAGCCCTGCTGAAAAGTTGTCGATAAATTCTTGTTTGCGGTTATAATACGGCAGGTAGGTCTCGCGGTATTCCTTGGGCGTAGTGGTCGCCCAGGTGCGCTTTTCCGGTTCGTCATTGTCAAAATACAGCGTAATCGGCAGATACGCGGTCAACTCCAGCGGACGCAGAAACAATTCTTTCCGGATCCGCTGAAAGGGTATTTTTTCCAGGTCATCAGTCCGAAACTCAAGCGAGTCTTTCGAATACTTTTCTTTGGTGGCAACGATCCGGTAACGACTGTCGTAATTGATGACCGTGTGGTAATCGTTGTGGTCCGGACCTGTCGGATAGACCCACTCCCGGATCGGGTTTTTGACCGAATCCAACTCGACGAGCCGGATCAACACATCGTTCAGAGGATCCTTTTTGATGTCGTCAAACACATAGGCGTCGAGGTTGAGTCCACGCCGCAATTTTAACTCCCGGCGAATGGTGGTGTCTCCCTGTAGTCCAAGGGTAGAAATGTCGGAAGAGTCGGATGTGAACCCTTCCTTCGAGGCTGCCACAGAATAAGTATGTTCGAACAACAAATCGAAATTATACACCGAGCTATCCGGATCATTGCGTTGCAAGGACGCCAGCGGGCCGCCGGCGGGGCCGGTTTCCACGTCGCCGTTGGGTTGCAGGTGCGAAAGATCGCGGAACAGCACCATGGCTCCGGTCAGCGGTTGGAGCGAATCGCCATCTACCACCGACACCAGGAGGTTTACCCGCGCCGGTTTCAAACAACACCTGGCGGCGAGCTCCTGGTCCCAAATTTTCTGGGGCGTATCAAAATTAAACGTGTCCGGAATAAAACCCGTTTTCGACGTAATGATCATATAGGACTTGCCCGGCAGCAACGGGAACGAATGCAGGGAACCGGGCACCGTTACTTTACTCAGTTCGGTAGCGCCGTTGGGCGTAAGCTCCAGCAAACGCATTTCCGTATGGTTCAAGGTATCGCCGGTTTCCTCGTTGCAAGCGGTGATTTTGATCTCGGGCTTATCCTGTCCGGATTTAAAAATATCGTAGCAGCAATCTTCTTCGGAGAAGTTTTTGGCGCCATCGCGGTTGGACGAAAAGAATGCAATACGGCCGTTTTCGGACAATGAGTAAAATACGTCGTTTGCATTGGAGTTGAGCGGTGCGGGCAGGTGCTCGGGAGCAGACCAGCCGCCATTATCCGTCCGGTCGGAACGGTAAATATCGAAACCGCCCAGCCCCTGACGACCGGTCGAACTAAAGTACAAGGTACCGGTGCCGGCATGGAAATACGGGGTCACATCGTCGCCATCCGTGTTGAGCGCTTCCAGGTTGACCGGCGCAGAGAACGTATCATTTTGAATCCGGGCAAACCAGATATCTTTCCGGCCCTTGCCGCCCGGCCGGTCGCTGACAAAGAACAGCGTTTCGGCCTGATCACCCGGCAAAACACAAAGACTGGGTTGCGTACTGGTGTACCCCCGGACGTTGATCGTCTTGGGCAATTTCTCCGCGTTGCCCCAACTACTGTCGCCGTTTCGCTTCCGCCGGTACAACTCGAACCGGATCGCTTTTCCTTCCACGTATTTGCCAACGGCGTAATACACCACAGTCTTTTCGCGATTGAAGGTTACGTAAGCAGTGTGCCGTTTTTTCTCGTTGAAATTGGTTGCCTGTACCGAAATGCTTCCATCCGGCTGGGGGCGGGCGGTCATGGTTTTTATCAGTAAACGGGTAGAATCATTTTTATACGGCTCGCTGTAAGAGGCGTAGTACAACATGTCGTCGGTCCATACCGAGGAATACTCCGAATATTCGGTGTTGACATAGTCGCGCAGGCTGTCGAGGTCGATCGGAGCGAGGTCCTTTTGAACCTGGATGGCCCAGCTGCAATTTTGAACGCCGGCAACCGCCAACGCCTTTGTCTTGGCATCTGCAGCCGACAAACTATCGGCCATATGGTACAATTGCCTGGCTTCGGCATACTCCATCTGGCGATAACGGGCATCAGCCAATCCAACCAATACCGAGGGGTCGGCGTCCACCAGATTTTGACGGATCAACGTCAGGTAAGCATTGGCCGCCACATCATAACGGGTATAGGCCAGAGCCGATTCGCCGAGCCCTTCGAGGGCGCCGATATTCAAACTATCGATATTCAGGATACGCTGATAGTATTGGATAGCTGTATAATAATCGCCGTCGTTGTAACTTTTTTTGGCCTTGTTTTCCAACGCCTGCAGGGAAGGTGCGCGATCGATATTAGCGCCGATCCTTTCCGGTATACCTTGTTGCGCCCGGGCAACGCCGCAGGCTAACAGGACGAAAAATGGAATCAGTACAGTTGTAAATTTCAACATAGATCAGTGAGATGTGATCAATCGATCGGGCATTGTTTGTTAACAGGTTTTATCTTGTACAACCGGTAGATAAGCGCCACCTCGGGGCCGCCGCGGTTGTCGGTGGCGACACGGAAATCGGACAGGTTGACGTCGTACGAAAAACCAAGCACCCAGGTACGCCACAGTACTTCCACGTGCGGAAGGAAGGCATCGGTGTAGCGCTGCCGGAAATCGGCGCCCACCTGAACGGCTAGCTCCTGGTAAGGCTTGGCATTCAGGAGGAAACGCGCTCCGGCGCCATACACGATCTCGCGGTAAGCGCCTTGTTCCTGGTACTGAACCTGCAGCATGAGATCAAAATTGGACGCCATTTGAATAGCGCCCATGCCATAAAGCGCCAGGCGCGACGCCAGGTGCACATCTTTTGCATTGGTCCAAAAATCCTGATTCGGGCGGTTCACGTGGTGCAGGCCGCCGCCAAAATCGAGACGGGTCCGGTTTCGCGGCGCGTAATACCGGAAGTTGAGGCCCGTACTGAGGTCAAAATATTGGAGGTTGGTGCTCGAGAGCAATCCATCTTCCATGATGACGGCGGTTGGATTGTACATGCAATCGACAAACTGCTCGTCGAAACTCCAGTTGTGCGTATCGAACGACCGTTGGCCAAAAGCCGGTGTAAAGGCAAACGACAGGAAACTGTTCTTGCCCAGGGGGTGGGTGATGCCGATGGGTATTCCGATTTGGAGGGACGTCAGGCGCAAGCTACCCTGGCGGTCGTAATTGATCAACAAGGTACCGGTCAGATACCGGTCGAAGGCGTTGTGCCGGTAATATATCTTGTTTTCAACGCTGCCCGAAAACGTATTGTAGGGCACCGGCACCCCGCGCCACTGGTTGCGGTAGTTGGCAACAAAGCGCATATCGCCGCCAAAAACGCCGTTCAGACCAGGGTTCAGGTTCAAGGGGGAGTTGCCAAACTGGGAGAAATGGATATCCTGACCCGGGAGCGAAAACGCCGTGGCGGCAAACGCAACAAGGAATAGAATATGGCGTAGGGATAGCGTCCTCTTCACAAGTGCTTCGTTTTGGTGATGCAGAATAAATTACAAACGATTGTAACGGCTTCAGGAAGGGAGGGTACGGATGAACGGTTCTGAAGAACAGTTTAATACAAAAAACGTACCAGTAGCAAGATACACTAGGGTATGTTGCAACACGGTCAGTAATTAAGGAGTAAACCAACTAAACCTGGGCGGGGGGAATTACCCGAAGTCGAACCTTCCTGAGCATTCGACTCCTCATGAGAAAGAAACCGCCGTAAAGGTAATGTTTTCCGCAGCCCGTCAAAGCCCATATGGTATTAAAACCAAAAAAGGTTTGTCAAGAGACCGACAAACCTTTTTGAAAACAAGGCATTTACAGGTACAGAAAAATATCAAGCCAGGTTCTCCAGCAACCGGAACAAGTCGGTTTTCTCCCGGACCAAGGCGGCTACCTGGCTCACCGGCACGCGCTCCTGCTGCATGGAGTCGCGCTCGCGCAACGTCACGGTATCGTTCTCCAGCGTTTCAAAATCGACTGTCACGCAGTACGGCGTGCCAATGGCATCCTGCCGGCGGTACCGGCGGCCGATCGCATCCTTTTCGTCGTACTGACACAGGAAATGCGGTTTCAGGCGATCGAAGATGTCGCGGGCTTTTTCCACCAATTCCTCCTTGTTGCGCACGATAGGCAATACGGCGCATTTGATCGGCGCCAGGGCAGGTGGAATGCGCAGTACGGTACGCGTACTGTCTTCCCCTTGTGCGTCGGGCACCGTTTCGTCAACCAGGGCATTGCTCAGGATCGAAAGAAACATGCGGTCTACCCCAACGGATGTTTCCACCACATAGGGCACGTATGCTTCGTTGAGTTCGGGGTCGAAATACTGCATTTTTTTGCCCGACAGGGCCTGATGGTTGCCCAGGTCGAAGTCGGTGCGGGAGTGAATACCTTCGAGTTCCTTGAACCCAAACGGAAATTCAAACTGAATATCCACGGCGGCGTTGGCGTAGTGCGCCAGGTTGTCGTGGTCTTTAAAACGCAGTTTTCCGGCCGGTGAAACGGCGCGATGCCAGGCCATGCGCTTTTCTTTCCAGTACTGGTACCATTCCATTTCAGAGCCGGGGCGGATGAAATACTGCATTTCCATCTGCTCGAATTCGCGCATGCGGAAAATGAACTGCCGCGCGACGATCTCGTTCCGGAAGGCTTTGCCGATTTGGGCAATCCCGAACGGCACCTTTTGGCGGGTGGTTTTTTGGACGTTCAGGAAGTTCACAAAAATCCCCTGCGCCGTTTCGGGGCGGAGATACAATTTGCCTTCTTCGCCGGCGATGTTCGACATCTGGGTGCTGAACATGAGGTTGAACTGCCGAACCTCGGTCCAGTTGCGCGAGCCGCTGTCGGGGTCGGCAATTTCCAATTCTTCGATCAAGGCCTTGATATCGGCCAAATCATTGACTTTCATTGCGTTCGCCAGACGTTTGGCGATGGCGTCGGCACGTTGGGCCCAGTCGAGCACGCGGGCATTGGTGCTGCGGAACAGCGCTTCGTCAAAATGGTCAAACTTCTTGCGGGCCTTTTCTACCTCTTTTTCAATTTTGGCCTCCAGTTTGTCGATCTCGCCCTCGATCAGTTGGTCGGCGCGGTAGCGCTTCTTGGAATCCTTGTTGTCGATAAGGGGATCGTTGAACGCATCCACGTGGCCGGAGGCTTTCCAGATCTTCGGGTGCATAAAAATGGCGCTGTCCAATCCGACAATGTTTTCATGGAGCTGAACCATAGCCTTCCACCAGTATTCCTTGATATTATTTTTCAGTTCGGCGCCCATCGGGCCGTAATCGTACACCCCACCCAGTCCGTCGTACACTTCAGAGGACGGATAAATGAAACCATATTCTTTGCAGTGGGAAACGAGTCGTTTGAAGAGTTCTTCTTGCATACAGGTAGCGCCCATCCCCGATGGGCGGATAAGTGAAGGTTGAAAAATGCTGAAAAAAGCGGCGCAAAGGTGCGGAAATTGAGCAGAAAAATAAAACCGCCCGGCGCCGCAAAATGAAACAGCCGGAAAGTTTTACTGCAAGTTTCGAACCAAACGCCCCAGGGCTTGTTAACTCGCCAACTTTTGAGGTATCTAAACCATTCTATTACTACGCTTAACATTCAAACGTATGGCATCATTCAAACGCACTGCTTCCGCCGTGTGGCACGGCTCCGGCGCGGAAGGCTCCGGCTCGCTGAACGGCCCGTCCGGCGTCTTCCAAAACACGCCGTATTCCGCCAAACTCCGGTTTCAAAATGAAGATGGCCGGGCAGGCACCAATCCAGAAGAACTCGTCGCCGCCGCACACGCCGGCTGCTATATCATGGCCCTGAGTTTCCGCTTGAGTAAAGAGGGCTTCACCCCTACTGAACTGCGCTGTTCATCGACGATAGATATGGACAACAGCAGCGGCGGCTGGACCTTTATGAAAATCACCCTGCACCTTGAGGCCTCGGTGCCGGGCCTTAGCGCCGAACAATTCATGGAACACGCGCAAGCGGCCAAGGCGGGGTGCCCGGTCAGCAAAGCGCTGGCAGCCGTGCCGATCGAGTTGGAGGCTACCCTGGTCTGAACAACGGATCGCAGCGATCTATGCCCGCAAGGGCGGCGCATAAGTACAAGGTTGGGGTTTCATTGCCGGGCAACAAACGGAGAATTTCATTCCCTAGAGCCTTGGCATGTTTAAATTTTCGGCGGGATACCCGCATACGCCTGCAAAATTTGCCTGGTGTGCGCTGAAATTTTCGCGATTTCGCCGGAGCAAGAAAATCCAACCATGCGCTAATAAAACAGCCCGTTTCCGGAAGTCCTGGAAACGGGCGTTCTGTTGTTCATCTGGCGTGGTCATACAGGGAGCATGGCTTCGGCCAAATTGAAAATGGTGCCTGCGGTCAACTGGGAACTGACCAGCAGGGTAACGGTTTTTGAGCGGTTTGAAGGGGTTTCGTTCCCATTTAGTTTTCGGGGCTGGTTTAAGGGGCTGGTCCAACAGGGCTTGGTTTCCGGGGATCGTCTTCCATTTGGCTTGGAAAGGTGCTGAGGCAAATTAGCCGCCTGCCGGGAAAAAATTGGCCCCCGCCATTCCCGGCTTTAGTCGCATTTGATGATACAAAGGTCTGGGGTTGCATGTGTGGAAAAAAACACAAAACTGCGCTTCACTTCCACCCGTATTTACTGTATTCTCCTATCCTTAAAAAAAACGCCCCGTTTCACCGGGCAGAAAATGGGCGTTTAATTTGTTCATCCGGCAAGGTGACCCGACGCTCAACCCGGTCACTTGGTCTTCGTGGGGTTTGGAGCCAAGGCGCGTCGGATACGCCGGAGAACAATTTGGTTGATCAGGGTTCAGGTACTGAGCCAAGGCATTTGGGGCATTTGGACCAACAGGGTTTCAGGTGGTAGGGGCTGGGTAACAGGGTGTAAACAAGAACAGATCATTCTGATGCGCGCCGTCGGCACTTTGCACCGGCGACCGGCGCAGGTATCCATCCGGTTCCAATTGATGGACCCGGTAGCAGTATTTTTTTTCCAGTCTCCCGGTTTCCGCCGGCAGCACCGGCATGAATTCAAAAACCAGCACACTGTCGGCCGTTTGCCGGGCCCAAATGGCATGCGCAAAGGTGCGCACGAAGCCGGCGGAAGGTTCCTGTATCCAGGCGATATGCTTCCAGAGGATCTGGCCGCTCAGGCCCGGGTAACCGATTTCCAGGGTAATGGTTTCAATGTTGTTCCAACGCAAATCGTTGGGATTCAGCAAACAGCGTACTTCTATCGTGAGGGGTTCCATCGTCGTACTGCGTGTAATGAAAGATTAAATGTTCGCGGAGTTATGGGGGTCCGTAGTTTTCAAAAGGTTTTTCGGGGCTTGGCATTTGGGGCCGGAAAGATTGCCGCATTCGGTTTGGCTCGCGGTGATGGGACAAAGATGGGGGGCCGGGCCGCGGGGCGCCAAACACGAAAATGCGCTTCACTTCCACAACCTGCCGGCGAAAATGTTGGCAGTGTTCACAGATATGCTGAATTTTGGCCTACCCCGCCGCGCACAATCCTTCACCATCCCTGTCTCCGGCCCGCTTATGCAGGACAGTATCCTTGTTCGCACCCTGCAATTACTTTCCCAGGAAGAGTTCGACACCCTCGAGCTCTTCGTCGCATCGCCGATTTTCAATGAAATCAACCGCTTCAACGATACGGTGCGGCTGTTCGAATACCTCAAGCGGTTTTACCCGGACTTTACCGACCAACGCCTGGACAAAAACGCAGTGGGCGCCGAACTCTATCCCAGCCGTACCCACCGCCAAAGCGAGGTGGAACGCAGCATGGCCCAGCTCATGCATATCGTAAAACAATTCATCAATTTCCGGTATTCTGCCGTGAAAGGCGGGCGCATGGTGCGCGGCGGGCGCAAGAACAATTACCTGCAAGACCCCGTAGCCCTGCTCAATTTCGCCCGACAACAGTTGGCCCTCATGCGATTCTACAGCGAGCGGCTGCTGCAAAAACCGGTAGACAATATTCGGCAAAAGGAGCCGGTCAGCACCCCGAAGCCGGCCACCGATGCGAAAAAACGCCGCGTCAAACGCACCGAAAATCTCTTTCACAACCTGTATCAGGAACTCGAAGAGGTGTTTCAAAGCCAAACCCGCTTCAACCACTTCGAGGAATACGAATTCAGCGACTTTTTTTACTTCCGGTACCTGTCGGAACAGGAAAAGACCGTGTACGAAAGCCTGCACGAGTGGTCGGCGCAAGGCGGTTTCGTCAGCCTGCTGGAGGCCACCGAAAAACTCGACCGCTTCTACCTGCTGGGGAAACTGGACCAAATGTGCAAACTGCTGCATTTGCAACACATCGCCATGCCGTTCGAAACGGATACCGATGAATACCGGCGGCTGGCGACCAACCAAACTCTGACGGTGAAAATGGTCAAGTTGCTGATCAAGAACAACTTCGACAAAGACGACCCCGGCATCGCGCTGTATTTTATGTTGCTCAAACTGCTGGCCAAGAAAAAAACAGAAAAGACCGACACGCTCGCCGACGCTTTTTTCACCCTCCTGCAGCAGCACCAAAGCCTCATCCCGGTCAAGCGCTTTAAGGATTTCAACGTCATGGTGCGCAGCTACTGGGCGCGGCGGTACCGGCTCACCCGCGACCGCCAGTTCCTTGAGCGGCAATTCCGCTCGCACCAGGAAGACCTGCAACTAACCCGGCAAACCGGGGAAGCCATCCAGAGCTCGCATTTCCAAAACATGCTCCTCAATGCCATTAAATTGGGGCACCTGGACTGGGCAGCAGGTTTTATAGCGGAGTTTTCGGGTAAAATTTCAGCCACACAAGAAACCGAACTGGTGGTCGATACCGGCCGCGCCATGCTGTTTTTCGCCCAAAAAAAGTACGACGCCGCGGCGCAGTGCCTGCCGCACTATTTCACTTACGGCGCCTCCGACGACACCAACCTGTACCTCCTCGCCGCCACGCTGGACCTCCGTATCCGGTACGAGCTCGACACCCTGCTCGACGACGAAAGCGTGAACATGAAACGCGCTACCCACAAACGGATCAAGGAAAATAAAAGCCTGCCGCCGGAACGCCGCGACGGAGTACTTGCTTTTTACGAATGCGCCATCCAATTGTTCCGGCAAAAGGAACGGTTGCAGATGGGCGCTGTCAATTGCGCAGCCATGCGCCAGGAAATGGAAAAAATCGCCGCCCGGCTGGCCGAAAAAACAGCCGTAGAAGCCGAATGGCTGCGGGAAAAACAGGCTGAAATCCTCGAGGCGCTCGATGTCAAATGCCCTAAAACTGAAAGTAAATAAACGGCTGCACATCCGACGATTTCACCTGCATGACGAGGATGACCACCAGGGTCACCAGCACGGCTTTGACAGCCAAAGGCAGTGCCGTCACCTGCCGTTCGGCGGCGCGTTCCCAGGAGGCGGGCAACAGATGCAACCCATACCCCAGTACCATCCAGAAAACGACCGTTCCGTAGCCAAGCAGGAACTCGGGCAGAATTTGGGGCTGAAAAGCAAAAGCAATCTGGCCCAGGATAGCTCCAACGGCATCCAGATCCGGCGCCCGAAAAAAAATCCAGCAAAAACAAACGAAATGGAACGTCAGCAAGCCGCCCAACAAACGCCGGGAAAAGCCGGGCTTGCCCGGGAAAACGGATTTCCACCAGCGCTCGACCGACAGGGCCACTCCGTGTAAGCCCCCCCAGATGATAAACCGCGTGGCAGCCCCGTGCCACAGGCCGCCGAGCAGCATCGTCAGCAACAGGTTGACGTAGGTGCGCAGGCGACCTTTGCGGTTGCCGCCGAGCGAAATATACAGGTAGTCGCGCAGCCAGGTGGACAGCGAAATGTGCCAGCGCCGCCAGAACTCGGTAATGCTCAGCGATTGGTACGGCGAATTGAAATTGATCGGAAACTGAAAACCCAGCAACAAGCCGATCCCAATCGCCATGTCGGAATAGCCGCTGAAATCGCAATAAATCTGCAACGCGTAGCCGTAAATACCGAAGAGGTTTTCCAGCCCGGTATATTGAGTGGGCGAGTCGAATATCCGGTCGACAAAGTTCAGACTGATGTAGTCGGAAATGACGGCTTTTTTAAACAAGCCAATGCAAAACAAAAACACGCCGCGCCCAAAATCCTCGCGCGACACAAACAGGGGGCGGTGTATCTGCGGCAGGAAGTCGGCCGCCCGCACGATGGGGCCGGCCACCATTTGAGGGAAAAAGGTCACGAAGAAAGCATAATCGGACATGTTGTCGAGCGCTTTCAGGTTGCCCCGGTACACATCGATGGTGTAGCTCAGCGACTGAAAGGTGAAAAACGAGATGCCGACCGGTAGAAAAATATCGAAATGCAACGGCGCCGTGCCGCTGACGCCGGCCCAGAGTTGGAAGAAATAATTGGTGTATTTAAAGTACGCCAGCATGCCCAGGTTGGCCACCAGGCTGAGCACCAGCAACCACTTCCGGGAGCGGACCGATTGGGCGTTTTGAATCCATTTGGCCAGGTTGAAATCAACCAAAACACTGCCCACCAGCAACAAAAAATAAATACCGCTGCTCTTGTAGTAAAAGTAGACCGAAAACAAGACGCACCAAATGATCCGCGCCCGCTCATGGGGTTGTAACAATCGGTATACCAGCAAAAACCCCAGAAATAAAAACAGGAACAGCCCGCTGCTGAACAACAACGGCGATTGCGGCTGATAGACAAACTGGTCGAGTATCTTGGCGGGATCGAATGTGAACATCGTGTTTTGCCTGAAAGCGGGCAAAAGTACGTTCTGCCCCGAGATTACCCGGTATGGAGGCTAGCTTTGTTGGCGCAATTTTTAAAAATAACGGCCGCACCATGCGAAGTACCGTCTGCTCCAAACACCCGGACCCGGCGCAAGGAAGGATAAAACCGTGAATCAGTGTGGAAACACATCCAGCGCCAGCGCCATGCTCTTGCCAAATGCATTGCGGTTGATGCTCAGCTCCTCCCCCATTTCATCGAAGAAAAACACCAGGTTTTCGGTGGCCATATTGCCCGTGAGGTCATCTTTGGCCATGGGGCAGCCGCCGAAGCCGCGCATGGCGCCGTCGAAACGGCGGCAGCCATGTTCCCAGGCCGACTGAATTTTTTCGCGCCAATTGTGGGGCTGGGTGTGCAGGTGCGCGCCAAACTCGATGTCGGGATAAGCCGGGATGAGGTTGCCGAACAAGTAGGAAATGTTTTCCGGGTTGGAACAGCCGATCGTGTCCGACAGGGAAAAAATCCGGATGCCGTAGGGGATCAGCGCATCCACCCATTTTTGCACGATCTCCACATTCCAGGGATCGCCGTAGGGGTTGCCAAAGCCCATGGACAGGTACAGTACGAGGGTCTTTCCATGCACTTCACAGTGTTCCTGGATGGCCTTCGTGCGCTCGAGGCTCTCGGCGATCGTGGCGTTGGTGTTGCGCAGTTGGAAGGTTTCGCTGATGCTGAACGGATAGCCCAGAAACCGGATTTCCGGGAAGCGGCAGGCATCCTCGGCGCCGCGTTCGTTGGCGACTATGGCCAGCAGTTTGGTGGCCGATGCGGAAAGGTCTAACTTTGCCAGCACATCGGCCGTGTCGCGCATTTGCGGAATCGCTTTGGGGCTGACAAAAGAACCAAAATCAATGGTGTCGAACCCCACGCGGAGCAATTGGTTGATGTAGGAGGCCTTAACATCGGTTTCAATAAAATCGTGCAACCCCTGCATCGCGTCGCGCGGGCATTCGATCAGTTTAATACCGGAACCTGGGTGCTGGATACTGGTGTTTGGCAAAACGGATTAATTTTGGTTGGGTAAAAGCATCGGCATAAGCACCGGTGCTAAACAAATTTGGTCCGCCAAAGTTATGCGTTCGTGCCGGACAAGTACAGTGCCGGATTTTCATACTCATGCAATTTTATGGTCTCTTTTATGAAAAATAAAGGCCGCTGGATGCTGCTCGGATTCCTGCTGGTCGTGTTTGGCCTCACCGCCATGGTACTCCAACTGGTTGGTACCCAGTGGGTGTTTTTACAATTCCTGGAAATACCGGGGCGCCTCTTTGCCTTCGTGGCAAAGGTGCTCATGGTGATGGCCGGTTTTATCATTTACGCCCTGGCCAACACCAATTGGGAGGAAGAACGCCGGGAGAGCGAAGAAAATTAAAAATCGGCGCCGCCGAAACGGGGGTTCACCACATTGGAATAAATCGAGCCGAACGTGTACGACACCCCGAAGTACATGAAATAGTTGTACCCGGTTTGTAACTGCCGGATGCGCAAGAGGGCCTCCTCTTTCGTCGCCCCGTCGTTGGGCAATTCGATCTGGTTGTGCACCAGGCCGTACTCACCGAACAGGTTGAAATTGAATCCCTTAAAAAGATTGAGTTCCAGACCGCCAAAGACATTGGTCTCGTTAAGCCTCCAATCGTGCAGATAGGTGGATGAATGCATGCCGAGGTTAAAACTCCCCCATTGGAGCACTTGCTTGTAACTGGCGCCCAGCGATTGTTCCCCCAGCCACTGGTCGGTTTTAAAATAAATCGTTTCGGCAAAATATTGGTTAAACCGCGAACCAATCTGATAGCGAAAGGTCAGTTGCCGGCGGGCCACATCTTTATAGGGGAAAACATTATACTCGATGCCGGGGTTGACAAAAGCGCTCATTTTCAGGTTGTTGAATTGCGCCTGCCGGCCGCCGCCGAAAAAGCCGTACGACCAATGATCGTTGATCGAAAACACCTGGGAAGCGGAGAAATAATACCCGCCGTTCTCGTAAACTTCGGATAAGGTGTCGTCAAAACGGAACGTATTTCGCGCATAATCCAACCCGGCCGACAAACTGGTTTTTTGCCGCTCCGTCACACGGTTAGCCTCGAAATTGCCAAACATTTCGACCGATTTGGCCACTTCCTGACCATTCAAATAGCCGTTAGCCCGCAAGGAAATCGTCCAGAAATTCCACGGATCATAGTTCACCCGTACGCTGTCGCCCTCCTTTTTTTCCACCGAAAACGAAATACGGTCGGCCAGCGATGATTTTAGTAAATATGGCAGCAAACCGCGCTCGAGTTGTGTTTTCAGGGCTTGACGGGTGTCGTCGCTCGAAGCAGCCGGGGGTACATTGAACACCAGGGTATCGTTTTTGCCGGCAAATTGATTCTGGCCGAAAAAGAACAGGGAGTATTGTGCGCCGCCGGAACCATTCGCAAGACCGGATTGCTGAATGAATACGTCGGCGTCGGCACGGTCGCGGACAAAATTGACATACGTCAGTTCGGTTTTGAGGTATTGCTGGTCGCAACCCCACTGGCAATCGAGAAAAATATGCGGGGCGCCGTTACGCGTACCCTGGGCGGTAAGGAGGGTTGCCCAAAGGAGGGTAAAAAAGAGCAGGTAGCTTTTCATGTTCAATCAAGATTTGCAGGTTTTAGAACAGGTTCGGATTTTCATACTGGGCTCCAAACAGGTTCGAAAGATCAGATTATCCGGGCGTCTGATTCAAAAAAGTCGTAAAAAGCACTAATTGAGCGCCGGAAAACCGGTTTTGCCGCCCAAGCATTCGCAGCAACAGTAGTTCAGTACAGTTTGCTGTTGGCGAGGAAGACAACAGCGGTATTTCGTTGAAAATCAAGCCCTAGCGCCGTTGTTGGCGTCCTCGCCAACAACATTCACGAGGTTTCATTTTCAATTGTTTGCAAAAACCTACCGAACTACTGCTAAAACGCAAGCGTCAATAAAAAAGCCCCCTCTTGCCGAACTTTTAAAAGCCATAGCCGGTTCTGCCCCGAGTGGCGAGATTACCTTATCTTTATCTGCGCTGCCACAGCGACCAAGATTATTTTATTGTTGTGCATCCACTGACCATTTTCGGCGAACCGATCATCGACGTTAATTCGATCGAACAGATAAAACGCTGCATCAGCGGGCCGGACGACCGTGCCACGCTCACCGCCGATGCCCATTACGGCTATGGGCACCCTATCGGCGGCGTGGTGGCGTATGCCGATAAAATCAGCCTCTCCGGGGTGGGGTTCGACATTGCCTGTGGCAACAAAGCCTGTCAAACCAATATCCGGGCGGCCGATATCGACCCCGAAAACGTGATGGACGAAATCTTCAAACAGATCGGCTTCGGCATCGGCCGGCCCAACCCCAAACCGATCGACCATCCGGTATTCGATGCGATCGCCAAGGCTGATTTTGCCCCCCAGCGCAACATGATAAAACCGGCAATGGACCAACTCGGCACGGTGGGCTCGGGCAATCATTTTGTCGACCTGTTCGAAGATGAAGCCGGCTGGCTTTGGATCGGTGTGCATTTCGGTTCACGGGGTTTCGGGCATAAGACGACCATGGGGTTCATTGCCCTGTCGAAAGGCAAAAAATTTGACGAACACGCCCCAGAAGGCGGCATGGACGCGCCGCCTATCCTGTTCGACGCCGGCAGCCCGCTCGGCCAGGATTACCTGGCGGCCATGCGCCTGGCCGGCGAATATGCCTATGCCGGCCGCGATACCGTAGTAGCCAAAGTGCTCGGCATCCTCGGCGCACAACCGGTTTTCGAAGTGCACAACCACCACAATTTCCTGTGGGAAGAAACCCACTTCGGGCAGCGGTACTATGTCGTACGCAAAGGCGCCACGCCAGCTTTCCCGGGACAATACGGCTTTGTGGGCGCAACCATGAGCGACACCTCGGTCATCATTCGTGGTGTGGACAGCGACCGCAGCCGCACGGGTTTGTATTCTACCGTACATGGCGCAGGCCGGGTGATGAGCCGCAACCAGGCCGCCGGTAAAAAACGCTGGCGCAACGGCAAAATCGAGTACCTCAGCAAAGGCGCCGTGGATTGGATCAAGGTCAAAAAAAGCCTCAAAAAACAAGGGATCACCCTGCGGGGCGGCGGCGCCGACGAAGCGCCGGAATGTTACAAACGGCTGGACGAAGTGCTGGCCTACCACGCCGGAACCATCGAGGTGACGCACCGGCTGCGGCCCATCGGCGTAGCCATGGCTGCGCCGGATATGTACGATCCGTATAAAGACTGATCCAACTCAGCGCGCCATCCCCGTAACAAAACACGACAGCAGCGGATATAACGGCAGGTTTGTTGATAAACTGCCCGGCCCTGCGACTGATAAGGGCGTACTTAAGTACATGATTCACCTATTCAAACCAAACCAGTATGAAAATCCTGACGCTTTCTCTCCTGGCCGGTATCGGCTTTCTATGCCCCCTGGGCGCCCAAACAACAACAGCCGCCTCCGAAAATCCGGAATATACCTATCAGATGTTCGACGACGATATTGTTCCGCCTTCGTATCCGGGCGGCGAAGCCGAACTGATGGCATTTCTGGGTCGGACCATTCAATATCCGGTATTGGCAAAAGAAAATAATATTCAAGGCGTCGTCGTGGCAACCTTCGTGGTCGACAAAGACGGCACCGTAACCGACATTCAAATCATTAGCGATATCGGGGGCGGATGCGGCGATGAAATTTTACGCGTCCTGCAAACCATGAAGCCCTGGTTGCCGGGCACCTTATACGGACAACCGGTAAAGATCCGGTACACCTTGCCCGTGCGCTTCAAACTCGAGGACGAGAAGCCCAAAAAGAAAAAATCCAGGGCGCTGTTTGGCAATTAGAGCCTATCCGAAAGCATGCATATGAAAGGGCTTGTTCCACATCCGTTCTAGTGGGCCGTCCAGTCCTGCGCGCGCCCACCTGCTGCACCCTGTTGACGCCCCGTTCAGCAGGGTGCAACCATTTTTCAGGGCGTCCCGTCCAATGGGTTCGTGCGGCGTTCGCGCTACGCCGCATATTTTACCTAAAAAAGGATGTTATGAAAACTGTTCACCGAACTGCCCTGTGGGCGGCGCTTGGCCTTGTGATCATTGGCTTTTGCGCGCCCGCGCTCACCGCCCAGCCCAATGGCGCTTCCCCGCTCGGAAAAACCAATTTTGCCGGTTATTATGCCGAAGTGCCGGCGCCCCCAACGACGGTCGCCGAAGCCGCCCGGCGGGTGTATGGCCCCGACCTGCTCAATCCTGCCCCCAATGCACTGGAGCAATTTTACCAGCCCTTCTCAGACAAAGTAGAACGTGCCGAACAAGCCTATCAGCAATACTACGGCGACCGCGCCCAAGCCTGGTACGGCAACCAAACAGAAGCGGGTTTGCGCGCGCAAACCGCTGTGCAGATCGACCGAAATCCCGTTATTGCCGGAATGGGCGGCGCCGAACAAGTGGCGCAGATGACGCCCCAACAAGCGGAAGCCGCCGCACGGCAGTCGGCTGCCGCCTTTACCGCCGATCCGTTTGCTGCCAATGGCATCCAGTCGGCCGGCATGACGGCTTTGTATCAAAAAATAATGAACGACCCCGTCTATGCCGGCCGTTTCCAGCAAATGAGCGAAAAAGAACGCGAAGCCGAGCTCCGCAAGTTCATGGCCAACGACAAGCCCCAGGCAAAGACGCCGGCCCAAATAGAACAGGACAACCGCCGGATACAGCAGCAAAATCAGCAAGCCAACAAAGTGCGCGCGGCCATGGCCTTCCAGCAACAGTTATCGGCATTGCAGGGCAGGATTGGCGAGGCGCAAACCCGCTATGCCCAGCAACGCGCCGAACTACTGGCCACACCCGGCAACCATCAGGCGATCGATGCGGCATACGCCAAAAAATACGCAGCTATTCCCTTGGTAGAACTGGGCGAATACGGCCACGATCACGATCCCGCGCAGGTACAGCTATTGAAAAAGGAAACCGCGGCCCAACACCTGCAATTCGCCACTAAAGTGCTGGCGCAGGACCGCATCCTGCTCGCACAGCTGGCAGCCGCCTACAAAAGCGTAGCCGCCGAGTACGTGGATTTTTATACTGCCCACAAACAGGAGATCAACGGCAATATCGCCGACCAAATGAACGGCACCGAAACAGAAACCATGGTGGCGCAATTTGAAGCCCTGCTGCTGACGCTGGCCTCCGACCTCGTGCTGCAAGCCAAAACGGCGACCCGCGAAGCCGCTTACTGGGAAAAAAACCAACTGGAACTGTAAAGGCACATCATCCCATTCCCCCATTGACCACATTCAACCACATTGACCCCATTGACCTCATTAATCACATTGGCCACATTAACCCCATTGACCACATTAATCACATTGACCACATTAACCCCATTGACCACATTAATCACATTGACCACATTAACCCCATTGACCACATTAATTCACCCCTCCGCTACCTGCCCCCCGCAGCTGGACCCCGCTCCTGCCGTACAGCCGTAGCAGTGCTGGTTGAGCACGATGTCGCGGTGCTCCAGCGCGAGCAAGTCGAAGTCGTCGAGGTGAATATGACGGCCGGCTACTTTTAGGCCGAGCATCTGGTTGAAATCGCAGTCGTAGAGGTAGCCGTCCCAGCCCACCGAAATGGTATTGCGGCACATGATTCCTGCTACGGCGGCCGGGTTGAAGGCGTCGAGCAGGTTTTGCATGTAGTTCTCGTACTGATCGTGTTCCAGTAAAAAATCGAGAAAACGGCTGATGGGCATGTTCGTGATCGCGTACAGTTGGTTGAAGTCAAGGTCGTACCTGCGCTTTAGTTGGCGCTTGAATTCCGCTTCCAGGGCGGCCTGGTTACCCGGCAGGAAAGTGCCTGTCGGGTTGTACACCAGGTTGATCTTCAGGCCGGTGTCTGCTTTGCCATACCCAACGGCGTTGAGCAGGCGCAGGGCTTCGATGCTGTCGTCGAAAACGCCTTCGCCGCGCTGGCTGTCGGTGCGCCGGGCACTGTAATGCGGCAGGGAGGAGACGACCTCCACCTGGTGGTCGGCGAAAAACTGCGGCAAGTCGCGGTATTTGTGATTCGACACGATGATGGTCAGGTTGCAGCGATTCATCACGTGCTTGCCCAATTTGCGGCATTCCGCCACAAACCAACGAAAATGAGGATTCATTTCGGGCGCTCCACCGGTAATATCTACGGTTGGAATATCGAAGCGGCGCAGGACATCGAGGCATTTTTCAAAATTTTCGCGGTGCATGTTTTCCGCTTTGCGGTCGGGGCCGGCGTCCACGTGGCAGTGAGCGCAGGCCTGGTTGCAGAGTTTGCCCGTGTTGACCTGAAAAATTTCGATCCGCGTCGGCTTAAGCACCCCGTCGGGGTAGCCGGCTTGTTTGATCCGTTCGGCAAAAGGCGGAAAATGGGCATCGCTCAGCGCCCTGCCGTTCAGCACATCGAGTTGAAAAAACGTGTCGGACAACGCGCTGTGCCGCGCTGCCAATGATTTGGTGCGTTGGTGAATGCTCATAGCGTCTACATCGTCAGGTCCTCGGCGTGATTCATCATTTGGGTGGAAAACACCAGGCTGGAGCCGGCCCGGATCGCCGCTGCGACGTGCACGGCTTCCATCATCTGTTCTTCATCGGCGCCTTTTTCCAGGCAGCCGGAGGTATAGGCGTCGATGCAATAAGGGCATTGCACGGTGTGGGCTACGGCCAGGGCGATCAGGGCTTTTTCCCGTTCGGTGAGGGCGCCTTCCTTGAACACCTCGGCGTACCACGCGAAGAATTTATCCGCCATGGGTTTTTGCCAGGCGCCGATGTTGCCGAACTTTTTCAGGTCTTCCGGGTCGAAGTAGTGCTTTTTTGACATGGTAATAATGGATAAATACCGGTTGCAGCCCGCCGTTGGACAACTTACGAAAATCCCGGAGCGGTGGTTTTATATTTTTTGAAGCGGCAAAATTATAAGGCCAAACCAGATTGCCGGCCTTTTGTTCGGGCGGCGGCAAAACTTGTCTGTCGACGGACAGGCGACACTACCGGCGTCCTTTGTTTCCGCCGCCCTTGAGCACGGCGTTTTTCCCGAACCGGTCGCGGATCTTATCCATCGCCGCCAGCAGGCGCGATTCTTTTTCGGTATCGTCGAATAGGTTGAGCTGGCTGGAGCCGGGCACGAGTTCGCTGAAGCGCACACCCAGCAGGCGCACGGCTTGGCGGCGTTCGTAGAGGCGTTCGAAGAGCGAGAGGGCGTGGTCGGTGAGCAAGCCGTCCTGTGCCGTGTAGGGGATTTTGGCCTGCCTGGTAAAGGTGTTGAAATCGGAGTACCGCAGTTTGACCGTCACGCAGGCGGTGAGCTTGCCCAGGGAGCGGAGTTCATAGGCCAGTTGGGCCGTTTGGCGGCGGATCTCATCCTGCAAAAAGCGCAGGTCGATGCTGTCGGCGTGGAAGGTGCGTTCGGAGGAAATGGAATCCTGTTCGCGGTAGGGCACCACCGGGCTATCGTCTTCCCCATTGGCTTTTTTCCACATCAAAAGGCCGTGTTTGCCAAATTCGCGTTCGAGCAGGTGCGGCGGCAGTTCGCTGAGGGTTTTGCAGGTGCGCACGCCCATAAGCGCCAGGCGGCGCTCCGTTTCATGCCCGACGAACGGGATCTTGCCCACCGGCAACGGCGCCAGGAACAATTTCTCGGTGCCCGCCGGGATCAGTTTGGTACCGTTGGGCTTCACCTCGCCGGCGCCGACTTTCGACACGGTTTTGTTGACCGAAAGGCCGAACGACAGCGGCAACCCGGTTTCCCGGATGATCCGCTGGCGCAATTCGGTACTCCATTTCCAGCAACCGATGTGGCGGTCCATGCCTGTCAGGTCGAGGTAGAACTCGTCGATCGAAGCCTGCTCGAACAAGGGCGCCTGTTCTTCGATCACGTCGCGCACCAGCGCCGAATGTTTGGAATAGGCTTCCATGTCGCCCTTCAGCACCACCGCGTCGGGGCAGAGTTGCAAGGCCTGACGCATGGGCATGGCCGAGCGCACGCCGAAAGCGCGGGCCTCGTAGCTGCACGAGGCCACTACGCCGCGGTTGCTGCTCCCCCCGATGATGAGCGGCTTGTCGCGCAGGTGGTCGTTGCGCAGCAGTTCCACCGCTACATAGAAAGCGTCGAGGTCGAGGTGGAGGACCGCGCGATTGAAAATGGGTGTCTCGTCGTGTGTCATGCGTCGGATCGATCCGGTTTCAAAAGTACGTCGAAACGGACTCCCCGGAAGAATAAAATACAGCCCCCGCCCGGGTGGCTTATCGCTTCAGCCGGGTTATTCGTGGCTGAATTTGTATGCCTCGGGCTGGCCGATAAGCATTTAAAACGCGCCGTCGCCGTGTACAACGAAAATCTGCCCGCGACTCCCGCTATGCCGCCGCCCTACAGCTTCGAACTTGGCCCGGCAGCTCCGGAAACGGGCGCCATGAGCCCGGGTCTGGTCGTCCGGTTGCAGGGGCGGTAGCGGGGCGAAGCGCCCGGAGGCAAGGCTGTTTCAGGCTGCCCGGAGCGCGTCCATCCGGCAGACTTTCCGCAGGGCGAAGGCGACGTCTTTACCTTGTTTTTGTTAATGTTATTGAAAATCAATTTTTTACAAATTATCCACCTACCTTTGTCGCGGCAAATTGCCAGATCAACATTTCAATTTTTTTCAATGTATAATGGAACCGTAAAGTTCTTCAATGAATCCAAGGGATTTGGCTTCGTTGTTGACAATGCCTCTAAGGAGGAAATTTTTGTACACGTCACCGGTCTGATCGACAACATCCGCGAAGGCGACCAGGTCACCTTCAACACGGAACGTGGCAAAAAAGGAATGAATGCAATAGATGTCAAGATCGCCTGAGCGAATCGGATATTTGATTGATAAAATTCTAAGCCTCCGGTGGTTCGCCACCGGGGGTTTTTTATTTGCCATACCGCTCATCCACCCGGTACGCCAGCCGTTCCATGCCCGTCACTTCCAGGCTTACAAACCCGAAATCCGGCGCCAGCCGCCCGCGAATGCGATAGATGCCGCGTCCGCGAAACGGGTGCTGTTTCAACGCGTCGGGGAAGTGTACCGTGTCGAAAAAACGCCCCTCGCGGTCGAGCCAGGTGCCGAAGTGCATGAGATCGCCCCTGATAGTGCGCGTGTCTTTGCGGCACACATAGTAGCCGGTCATCGTCACCAGTTGGTGCACATGATCGGCCATCTCCCGCGCCAGGAGGCCGGAAGTTTCTCCTCCGGCCGCGTCGGCAAGCAGGTCGAAGGGAGAGCGGAGCGGAAAGCCCAGGAGTTCCAGTTCATCGAAGGTCTGGTCGTAGGGGCCGTCTTCGAGCACGGGCAGGCGGCAGGTATCGACTTCGTCGGCGAACAGCAGGTTGGCGCCCAGGCCGCTTTCGGGGGTGAGCACGCGACTCTTTTCCCAGAGCAATTCGCTTTTTTTTAAGCCGGTAAACCGGAAAGCCCCGATGCGGATCAGGATGTCGAGTTGGGCAGGCGGGACACGAATCCGCCGGGCGAAATCCTCGAGGCTTTCAGCCCGCGCAGATGGATGAAGCCGAGGTAGATGTCGCGGCCCTCGATGTGGGTCAGGTTGCGGCTGCGGTTGACGCAGGGGGCGTGGATCATCCCGCCCGCCATGCGCGCTTCGTGCACATAGTACTCGGTGTTGTAAAACCCGCCGAAGTTGTTGATCACCGCTACCATGAACTCCAGCGGAAAGTAGGTTTTCAGGAATAAGCTCTGAAACGATTCTACCGCGAAACTCGCCGAATGTGCCTTGCAGAATGAGTAGCCGCCGAAACTCTCGATCTGCCGCCACACTTCCCCGGCCAGTTCGTCGGAATAGCCACGGGTCTTGCAGTTGTCGAAATAACGCTGCTTCAGGCGGGCGAAAGCCTCCGAAGAGCGCTTCTTGCCCGTCATCATGCGGCGCATGACGTCGGCTTCATCGAGCCCCAGGCCCGCAAAGTGGTGCAGGATCTTCATCACATCTTCCTGGTACACCATCACGCCGAAGGTTTCGCCCAGGTGTTCCTTGAATACCGGGTGCAGGTACTCGAAAGCATTGGGTTGGTGAAAGCGCTGGATGTACGCGCGCATCATGCCCGACTGCGCCACGCCCGGCCGGATGATACTGCTGGCCGCCACGAGATGTACGTAATTGTCGCAGCGGAGTTTGTGCAAAAGGCCGCGCATGGCCGGGCTTTCGATGTAAAAACAACCCATGCAACGCCCGCTGCGCAATTGGGCGCGCACCTGTTCATCGGCCTTCAGGCGCTCCACGTCGTGCACATTCACCGCCTTGCCCTGGTTGTCGCGCACCAGGTCGACACAGTCTTTGATATGGCCCAGGCCGCGCTGGCTGAGCACGTCGAATTTGTGAAAACCCCAGTCCTCGGCGGCGTACATGTCGAAATGCGTGATCGGGAAACCCTTGGGCATCAATTGCAGGGCCGTAGCCTGGCTCAACGGCGCTTCGGAAATAATGACCCCGCCGGCATGGATGGACAGGTAATTGGGAAAATTCACCAGCATTTCGCCGAAGCGCAGGATGTGGGCAGCCCAGGGATGCAGGTTGGGTGTTTGATGTTCGGTCTTCGGCGCTTGAAGTTCGGCGTTGGGAGAAGGCGCAGGTTCTTCGTCTTTGCGGGCGCCCCACTCCCAGCGGCCGGCGGCCGTTTTCGACCAATGGTCCACAATCGCGTCGATGTCGGCTTTGGTCAGCCCGAATGCCTTGCCGAGTTCACGGATCACCGCCGCATGCTGGAAGGTGCTGTACGTGGCGAGCAGGGCGGTGTGTTCGCGGCCGTAGCGTTTGAAGATATAGTCGGTGACGTCGTCGCGCTCGTCCCAGGAAAAATCGATGTCGAAGTCGGGCGGCGATGTGCGCTGGGGGTTGATAAAGCGCTCGAAGTAGAGATCGAGTTCGAGCGGCTCCACATCGGTGATGTACAGGCAGTAGGCCACAATGGAGTTGGCGCCGCTGCCGCGACCCACGTGGTGATAGCCGGCCGATTCGGCGTAGCGCACGATGTCCCAGGTAATGAGAAAATAGGCGGCGAAGTCCAGTTCGGCGATTACGTTGAGTTCCTGGCGCACGCGTTCCTGCGCGCGGCGGTGATGCGGGCCGTAGCGGCGCTGGCAGCCGCTCTCGGCGAGTTTGGCGAGCAGCTTGAGGTCGCCGTCTTTCGAGCCCATGAAGCTCCGGCGGTTCAGTTGGAGCCCGGTATCGAAGCGGATGGAGCAGGCGTCGAGCAGGCGCCGGGTGTTTTGCACGATTTTCGGGTAAGGGTCAAACGGCGCCGATACTTCGGCTTCGGTGGGAAAGTTTTCATCCGGATAGGCTAGGGCCACGCGGTCGAGTTTGGTCACCAGCGTGTTGGCGTCGATGGCGCGCAGGAGTTTGTGCAGGCGATAGCCCTCCCGGTCGGGGAAGGTGACGGGTTGCCACACCAGCAGCCGGTCGGTATGATGCCGCAGCGGGGAGGTGTACAAGCCACCCGCCTGTCCGGGCCGGACGCCGATGAATTCGTTGGGCCGGAACATCTCCAGTGGTTTCACCGCCCGGTCGTATACGATATACACGTCGTCAAGCGGCGGCGGCACAGCGGGCAAGGGCTTGCCCGACAATGAATGCTCGGTGAGCAGAGTACAAAGGGCTGCCCAGCCGGCGTTGTTGCGCGCGATCCCGGCAAACAGGAAGCGGTGTTCTGCGTCGCGAAATTCGATGCCCAGCACGGGCTTGATCTTGTGCCGCTCGCAGGTGCGCACAAAGTCGAGCGCCGCGGAGGTGTTGTTGATATCGGTCAGCGCCAGGGTTCTTATGCCGCGCGCCGTGGCAGCCTCCACCAGCTGTGCCGGGGAGAATACGCCGTAGCGGAGGGAGAAGAAGGTATGGGCGTTGAGAAACACGGCCGGGTGGTTGAAAGCGCGGCAGCGTTTTTGATTACAGGATTGCAGACATGTAACCAAAAACGCTGCAATTCATAACGGACCAAACCGAGGGCCGGAGCGGAGGGCGAATAAATTTGGTGTGGCAAAAATAGACGCTATTTGTTTTAAAATATTTGCACCTATCAAATATTTTGTTTTGAAATATGAAAAACGATCGCAGGAAAGGGCAAAGAGCGGCCCGGCCGGCCAATGATATCAACCAGATGAGGAGGGCGATTGGTGGTTTTTCAATCGCTATGAAAATCCAAACAGGTGTTTACGTTTACTTCCCCAGCACCATCAGCACCGGCCGGAAGCCGATAAAGGGCGAGGCCTCTCCTACCCCGGCAAACTCGTCGGGTGCGTCGATGCGGATGTCGTAGCCGGCGCTGTTGAAGCAGCCGCCCTTGGTATGGAGCGTTTCCCCGGTCACCATTTCGGCCACGTTGCCGCTCATGTTGTACAAGCCGTAATCGTTGGGCAGATTGGATTTTGAAGGCATGGGACCCAATACTGTATTATTCATTGTGGCCATGACGGGATCCAGGGCATGCGGCTGGACCTCAACGGCGCCGGTTTCGGGGTTGCGGTGAATCGACTCATCGCCAAAGCGGCGGAAGTTGTACAAAAACTGCCCTTTGGCGTTGCGCAGGTAGTAGCCGTGGGGGTAAGGAAACCCGTCATGGCCGGCCTGGGCGGCATACGCCCATTCGAGCGCTGAAGGCAGGCGCACTTCGTACCGGAACTCCGGATTGAACACTTCCAGTTTTTTTGCCAACCACTGGCAGTATAAAAGCGCCGCTTCGCGGGTGATGTTGACTACCGGGTAGTTTTCGAACGCCGCATGCTGGTGATACTGTTCGGCCATCCTATAATCGGTGGCTTTCCAGGCTTCCGGATGCACACGGGCTTTTTCGTATTCCTCCGTACGCCCTTCGCGTTTCAGGTCGTACAGGTATTCGTTGTATTCCAGGTTAGTCACTTCCCAGGCTTGCATGTAAAAGCCCCGGACCGAAACCGTCTTTCGCTCCGCCGTGGTAAATGCACCCGATGGAACATAGACATAGGCCTTGGGTAATTTGACTTTTTTCGGCTTCTGGTGAAGGGGAGCAGCGCTGAGCAGCGCCAGGCAAGAAAGCAGGAGCAAATGTTTCATAAGCAGGTTATTTTTACGGATATACCATGTTAGCCATAATGAGCCAGCGGGCGAATTTAGTGCAGCCGGATCTATTTTTAACCACCCGGGCCAGCTTTCCGGGTTATCTTTACCCTGCACCACACCGCTTTTGCTATGATCCGACTACTGCTCCTGCTGCTGCCGCTGGCCCTCAGCGCTCAATCGCCCTTGTACGAACCCATCTCCTTTGCCCGGGTCGATATCACCGATGCGTTCTGGCGGCCCCGGCTCGAAAAAGTAGCCTCCACTACCCTACCCGTTTGCATTGCCTACACCGAAGACAAAACCGGCCGCATCCGCAATTTTGAAAAAGCCGCCCGCGGCAAAGGCGAAGCGCACGAAGGCATCTATTACGACGATTCCGACGTGTACAAGGCCCTCGAAGCCATTGCCTACGCACTCAAAACCCGCCGCGACACTGCGCTCGAACGCACCGCCGACGCCTGGATCGCCAAAATTGCCGCCGCCCAGCAACCCGATGGCTATATCAACACGTATTATACCCTTACCGGGCTCGACAAACGCTGGACCGACATGGCCATGCATGAAGACTATTGCGCCGGCCACCTCATCGAAGCAGGCGTCGCCTACTTCGAGGTCACCGGCAAACGCGCCCTGCTCGACGTGGGCATCCGCATGGCCGACCACATCGATCGTACTTTCGGGCCCGACAAGCGCCACTGGGTGACCGGCCACGAGGAACTTGAACTGGCGCTCGTCAAACTCTACCGCACTACCCGCGAGCGCCGCTACCTCGACCTGGCCCATTGGCTGCTTGAAGAACGCGGGCACGGCTATGGGCACGGCTACATCTGGGACGATTGGAAAGCGCCCGAATACTGCCAGGACAAGACCCTGCTCCGCGAAACGAGCGATATCACCGGCCATGCCGTGCGCGCCATGTACCTCTATACCGGCGCCGCCGACGTGGCCGCCAATACGGCCGACAGCGCCTACCTGCGCGCCATGCTCCGCGTATGGGACGATGTGGTGGGTCGCAATATGTACGTCACCGGCGGCATCGGCTCCACCGGCCGCAACGAAGGTTTCACGACCGACTACGACCTGCCCAACGAACAGGCTTATTGTGAAACCTGCGCCTCGGTAGGCATGGTGTTCTGGAACCAGCGCATGCACCAACTCACCGGCGAAGCCCGCTTCTTCGACGTGCTCGAGCGCAGCCTGTACAACGGCGCCCTCGATGGTATTTCACTCGACGGCGACCTGTTTTTCTATACCAACCCGCTGGCTTCCAACGGCCAGTACAACCGCCGCGCGTGGTATGGTACGGCCTGCTGTCCGGCCAACATTGCGCGCCTGCTGGCCTCGCTTGGTGATTACATCTACGGCCAGGGCCCGCGCGATCTTTGGGTCAACCTCTACATCGGCAGCCAAACCCGGGCCGTTCTGGACAACCAGCCTGTCACCGTCGGCATGACCACGCAATACCCCTGGGACGGCGGCGTGCGCCTCGCCGTGACTCCCGGGCATTCCGATTCCTTTGCCCTGCACCTGCGCATCCCCGGCTGGGCGCGCGGCGAAGCCTCACCGGGCGGGCTGTACCGGTTTCTCGGCCCTCCCATGTTGGGTTTCAGCCTGAAAATCAATGGCCAAACAGTGGATTACCGTTGGGAAAACGGCTATGTGGTACTCGACCGAATGTGGGAAAAAGGCGACGTGGTAGACCTCAACCTCGCCATGCCGGTTCAACGCGTCGCCGCCCTCGATTCGGTGCCCGACAACCGCACCCGCGTGGCCTTGCAGCGCGGCCCCCTGGTTTATTGCTTCGAAGGCGTCGACAACGACAGCTCGGCCTTCAACTTCATCCTGCCCGACCGGGCGGCCGTTTCGGCCACCTGGAATCCGGACCTGTTGGGCGGCATTACCGTGCTGCAAGCTACGGTTCCGGTTGTGCAGCCTTCGGCAGATGGCCGTAGTGCAGAGACGACGCAACGCGCCGTGACGGCCATCCCGTATTATGCCTGGAACAACCGCGGCGCGGGTGGTATGCAGGTGTGGGTGCCGAGGACGATCGGGCGGGTAAAAATCGAATAAGTCCTCACCCCGAATGCCGTGCCCCGCGGCGGCGGGGCCAGGTCGGCACCAACGCCCGGAGTTCCTCCTCAGCCAGTTCCAGAACCATTTCTTCGGGCGGCGGAGCAGCCACACCCCGGTGCGCCGCCGCATCGGGGGCGGGTAAAAAGCGCTCGATCGTTTTGGCTACCTGGGTCAGTACCTCGAAATACGAAGGCGCCGTGGCATAGCCGGCTTTGGCGATTTCCCGGAAAAAGGCAATGGGATCGGCGCCGACCTTCAGCGCCTGGGCGTAACGGCTATTGTTCAAAAACAATTGGGCGTGGTCGTTGAACGACCCTTCCGGGGTCTTATACTTTCGAAACCAATCTTTTACCTTGTACTTCCAGCGGTTGGGCCCCACTTGGGTGATCGCCAGCACTTCCGGAAACAGTTTCCCCAGACTGGGGCTCGACAGGTACTCCGTGGTAATCACCAACTGGCGCCGGCTGGCCGGAGCGCTGGGTTTGGCTTTGATCCCGAAGAACATGTTGCCCGGCGCTTTATCACCCCAGCCGCTCTCCAGAGCCGCCTGCGCCAGGATAGCCACGGCGCTGATGCCGGTCTTTTTTTGCGTCTTCAGGGCAAAAGGAAGGTACGTGGCGACGAAATCTTTCGGTATGAGTTTCATTTTCAGTTGGATTTTACCGGCCGAAAGATATAAAAAAATTGAATTTCAGGCTTTTAATCGCAGGCGCCAACCGGCCTGAAATCCATACCCCAGGCCAGGGTTTTCCGCTGCTTTTTCTATGCCGTTGAGCAGGTATTGCACTATCGCTTGCGCAAACACCGCTTGCCGGGCGCTATAGGACCATTGCACGCCGGCAGCCAGGTCAAGCGCAATGTGCAGCGGGCGCACTTCTTCATTGCGGTCGCGGAATTTTTTTGTCTCGCCCTCCAAGCGTTCTTTCACGCCCGTAGTCAGGTAATAGTTCGCAGACATGCCAGCCTCGGCATACGGGGTTACCCGGGCCGTGGAAAATAAATACCGCGCCACCAGCGGTATTTCCAGGAACAAATGATTGATCGCGAGGCGCTCGTCGGGTAAAGAAGCCGTATAGGTTCCGTCAGGCGCGAACTCGGAGGGCCATTGGTAATCTTTGGTCTGGGTATAGCCGGTCAGGAGCAACCGCAGGCCGGATTCCAGCTGCCAATGCGCATTCAGTGTGCGGTACAGATCGGCGCCAAACATGACATTCGGCCGGGTGTAGCCGCCTTCCCACGAAAAGGAAAACGAGGTGTTGGGGTATACGGTGCGGGGGGCAAACCGGTAGGCCGTCGGTACGGCGCCCCCTGTTAGCGTTAGCCCGGTGCGTTGGGCCGTCAGGTTATGGAGGGTAAAAACAACAAAAAACAGAGCAAAAAAACGGCAGATTGATGGTGTCATGGCTAGAAAGGTTATAAATGAGATCGATTGGGTCGGATCAAGTGCCTTCCCTATAGCAGGAATGCAGCAAAGACGTTTGGGGCCAGCTTTTTGCTGCCTCATTCCTCCACTTGTCATCGGGCAGCATAGGTCATGGTTCGACAAATTTCCCGTAAGTTCACCGCCGAAACACACACCAGCATGACGTATCGTTTTCGCTTTGCGTTGCTCTCCGGCTTTTTGCTTTTTGCCTGTAAAAACACGCCGTCTGACGCATTTCTGCGCGCGGATATGCCCGAAACGCCCCGGGCCGTATCTGGCACCCGGTTTGAATTGATCGCGCCCGCACAGTCCGGAATCACGTTCGTGCCCGATATCCAGGAGAACTTTCAATACAACTTCCTGCTCGACCCCTACGAATACAACGGCGGCGGCGTGGCCGTGCTCGATATTGATAACGACGGGTTGCAGGACCTCTTTTTTACCCACCGTTTCAACGGCTGCCGCTTGTACCGCAACAAGGGCGGTTTTCAATTTGAAGATATCTCCGAAAAATCGGGCGTCGCCAAACCCTCGGGCCTCAAAACCGGCGTAACGGTGGTGGACATCAACGCCGACGGCTGGTCCGACCTGTATGTGTGCCGCACCTGGCTCACGGAGGTGCCCGAACGCCGCAACCTGCTGTTTGTCAACAACCACGACGGCACGTTCTCCGAACAGGCGGCCGCCTACGGCATCGACGACCCCTCGCCTTCCCAATGCGCCAATTTTTTCGATTACGACCGCGACGGCGACCTCGACCTCTACGTAGTCAACCACCCCGTGGATTTCACCAACATGAACAACGCCGATTTTCAGCCTTCGCCGGCCCGGCCCTACGCCGCCGGCCAGCCGCCGAAACAGGCATTTGAATCGGACAAACTGTTCCAAAACCAGGGCAACGGACACTTTAAAGACGTCTCTCAACAAGCCGGCATCTACAACCGGGCTTTCGGGCTCAGCGTCACAACGGCCGATATTAACGACGACGGATGGCCCGACCTGCTCGTGGCCAACGACTTCATCATGCCCGATTTTTTATATATCAACAACAAAAACGGGACATTCCGCGAAGAAGGCAGGCGCTGGTTCGCCCATATGGCCAACCATTCGATGGGCTGTGATATCGCCGACCTGAACAACGATGCTATCCCCGACGTCTGCATCCCCGACATGCTCGGCTCCACCCCGCAGCGTCGCAAGGAACTGCTCAGCACCATGGTGCTCGAACGAACCAAACTGCTCGAACGACATGGCTACGGCTCGCAGCAAATGCACAACGTACTCCAGCTCGGCACGCCGAACGGCTTTTCCGAAATTGGTTGCCTTGCCGGCATGGAGGCGACGGAGTGGAGCTGGGCCCCGCTGCTCGCCGACTTTGACAACGACGGCTGGAAAGACCTGTTCATCAGTTCCGGCGTGTACCGTGACCTGAACGACCTGGACTTTTTTTTCTACACCGCCGACAGCATCAACCGAACCGGCGGCATCACCCCCGGCCGGTTTAAGGATTTTGGCGCGTTTGCCGATAAAATGAGTACGTATCCCGTGCACAATTTTATGTACCAGAACACTGGCTCCATGCGGCTCACCGATGTGTCGGAAGCCTGGGGCCTGGGCCAAAAAGGGTTTTCCAACGGCGCCGCCTATGCCGACCTCGACAACGACGGCGACCTCGACCTGGTGGTGAATAAACTCGGCGCACCGGCGGCCGTTTACGAAAACAAAGCCAACCAAACCAGCCAAAACCACTGGCTGCAAGTCAAATGCCGGGGCACAACCCTAAACCCCGGCGGCACCCATGTCAAAATTTGGGTGCATGCCGGCGGGCAGGTGTTTTACCAGGAAATGACGCCGGTGCGCGGGTTTTACTCCTCGGTGGAGCCCATTTTTCAAGTTGGCCTGGGCCAGACCAGCAGGGTCGATCGCATCGAGATTGAGTGGCTGGAAGGCAAAATACAGGTATTGGAAGGGGTCGGCGCCAATCAGCGCCTCGTGCTGGATATCGCCAACGCCCGCCCCGGCCGCATCCAGCGGCCCGAAACGCCGGCGCCTTTATTTGAGGCGCTCAATCCGCAACTTGCGCCCCATTTCACCCACCAGGAAAATGAATTTGACGACTTCGACCGCGAACGCCTGCTGTTGCACCGCTTCTCCGCTGCCGGCCCCTGCCTCGCATCGGGGGATGTGAACGGCGACGGGCTGGAGGACTTGTTTGCGGGCGGCGCAGCGGGTCAGCCGGGCGCCATTTTCTTCCAGCATGCCGACGGTGCTTTCTCGCAGGCCCCGCAACCCGCGCTGGACGCCGATGCACGGCATGAAGATGCCGGCGCCGTGTTTTTCGACGGCGATGGCGATGGCGACGCCGACCTCTACGTGGTATCGGGCAGCAATGAAGCGCCGGCTGGCACTGATTACTACCAGGACCGTTTGTACCGCAACGACGGCCAGGGCCGGTTCACCCGCTTGCCGGATGCTTTGCCGGCTGAAGCCGAAAGCGGATCGGCGGTTCGGGCGCTGGACCTCGATGCCGATGGAGACCTTGACCTCTTGGTCGGTGGACGGGTGCGGCCCGGCCGGTTCCCGGAAACGCCGCGCAGTCTGGTATTGCTCAACAATGGTCAGAGTACTTTTTCCAACGCACCGCCCGGCTTTGCCGGCGGGCTCGAATCCGCGGGCATGGTCACCGACCTGCAGGCAGCCGACCTCGATGGCGACGGCAAGGCCGAGATCGTCGTTTGCGGCGAGTGGATGCCGCTGCGCATATTCCGGTTCGACGGCCGGCAATACCACGACGCAACTGCCCAGTGGGGCTTGGAACAGACCGGCGGTTTTTGGAATTGCCTGGCGATACAGGACCTCGACGGCGACGGCGACCCCGATCTGGTGGCTGGAAACGAAGGCCTGAATACACGGCTGCATGCGACACCGGGGGCGCCCCTGCGCCTCTTTGCCCTCGATTTCGACCTTAACCAGAGCCTCGACCCCGTTGTGGCCATGGCCGACAGCGGCCGGTATTATCCCCTGGCCCAGCGCAACGAACTGGCCGCTCAAATGCCCAGTCTGATCAAAACGAAGTTTCTGCGTTACCGCGCCTACGCCAAGGCGCCGTTGGAGACAGTGCTCGACGTTAAAAAATTACGCGCAGCGCAAAAACTCGAGGCGGCCATCCTGGAAACCTGTTGGTTTGAAAACAAAAACGGGCGACTTATCGCCCATCCTTTACCCCTGGAGGCTCAGGTGTCGTGCACTAAACGCATTGTGATACAGGATTTTACAAAAGACGGCAAACCCGATTTGCTCCTCCTCGGCAATGATTCGAACAACCACCCGGAAACCGGCCCATACGATGCTTCTTTCGGTATTTTACTGGCTGGCGACGGCCGTGGCGGCTGGCGTTTTATCCCCAACCGCGAACACGGTTTGTGGGCTGGCGGTGCGGTACGCGATGGCTGCGTGCTCCGGAGTGGCGCCGGGAAATCACGGTTAGCGATCGGTGTAAACAACGGCCCGGCGCGGATCTGGGTCATCCGTTGAGTGATTTTGAAAATAAGTTTTAATCATCTGGGAACATTTTGTTTGTCCATAGATATATTTGCCGAAACATCACCATGACAAAATATTAAACCATCTTACACATGAAAATTCCACTATGGCTTATTGCCCTGCTGTTTGTGGGTTACACGGTTTGGTGCGTCAACTACTGGCATTGCCGTCAATGCCATTGTTGCAACGGCGAACAACCGGTAGAAGAAACAGCAAAAACCTCCGGCGTTCCGCTTTTCAAGTGGAATGCGGATCAACCCGAAGCGGACGCTAATTTTAAAGCCTGGAAAAAGGCCCTGCTGGCCCGCGGCGGCCAGGGCGACACGCTGCTGATCACCGGTTGGTACCGCGCCACTGAAACCAATGGTTCCAAAGCAGCCAACCTCGGCCAGGCCCGCGCCGAAGCCCTCCGCGCGATGATGATGCCCGAAGTGCCCGACAGCCGGATACACCTCACCTACAAAACCGTGGAAGACAGCCTTATGGACGGAGGCGCCCCCCGGGAATCCGCCGATTTTTCCTGGTTGAAAATGGTGCTTAAAAAAGAAGAAGGCGCCATTATCGAATCGGACAACGACGTGACCTTCCTCTTCCCCTTCAATTCGACCGAAAAAGATAAAGACCCCGCCGTGGATGCGTATCTGAAGAAATTGGTGGACAAACACAAAACGACCGCCAACACCTTCTCCGTGACCGGCTATACCGACGATGTCGGCGAACCGGAGGCCAATATCAAACTCGGAATGGGACGCGCCAAAGCCATTGCAAAATTCCTGACGGACAACGGGATCGCAGCCAACCGGATCAAAGTAGACTCCAAGGGCGAAGCCGCACCTGTAGCCGACAACAGTACCGAAGACGGCCGACACCAAAACCGGCGCGTTGTGCTCACCGTCAACCGTTAACCAATCAAAACAAACTCAACCATGCTTTTCTCTTATATTCTCCTCCATGTTCCCTCCTTTATGGACGATTTGCCGGTCGGCCTGCTCCTGTGCGTTGTGCCGTTCATCCTCGGCTGGCTGGCTGCTTTTGCGTATTACAAGGTGACGGCGCTGCGCGACCAGATTGCCGAGCTGACCACGAAAGTGAGCGATCAGAGTAAAGAACTTACCGATCTGCGCATGAAACTCGCCCAAACCGAGTCGGAATCGGAAACCCGCGCCGAACAACTGCGCAAGGTGAAAAACGACCTGATCATGTGCGAAAGCGAACGCAATGCCCTGCGCGAACAAGCCGACGGCGGCAAATCAAAATCCGCCGCCAAAGCACCGGCCGCCAAAGCGCCTGAGGTCAAAACCGTTACCTTCAACGGCACCAAATACAAATGGGACGACCTGAAAATTGTGGAAGGTATCGGGCCTAAAATTGCCGAACTGCTCATCAACGCCGGTATCACGACCTGGGCACAACTCGCCGTTACGTCACCGTATCAATTGCGTGAAATTTTGGACGCCGGCGGTTCGCAGTACAATGTAGCCGTACCGGATTCCTGGCCGCATCAAGCGGACCTGGCCGACAAGGAAGATTGGGATGCGCTGAAAAAATTGCAGGAAGAACTGGACGGCGGACGAGCCGCATAACTCACTGCCCGTATCGCTCGCAATTCGGGTGACAAGAATGCCCCGGCAGGCTTTGACGCGCTGCCGGGGCATTTGTATGCCGGCCCGGGCACCTTTACGAAGTCGCAACCGGATCGACTCAGGCGTGTACCACCCGTGGGGCCAGCAGTTTATACAACACCGGCGTCACGATCCGAGACAACAACGTGGAAGAGATCAACCCACCGATCAGCACATACGCCAGCGGCGAATACAGGGGGTTTTCCTCCACTGCCAGCGGCAGCAGGCCTCCTATAGCGGTGAGCGATGTCAGCAAAATAGGCACAAACCGGATCTCGCCCGCCTCCTGGATCGCATCGTCCAGCGCCCGGCCGTCGAGCCGCAACTGGTTGGTAAAATCGACCAGCAGAATAGAGTTCTTCACCTCTATCCCCATAAGCGCTATGAGGCCCACGGCCACCGTGAAAGAGAACGGGTAGCCGGTAGCCAGCAAGGCTAATACCGCGCCGATAATGCCCAGCGGGATCACCGACAACACGATGACCGTACTCCGGAAGGTTTTAAATTCCAGGATCAGCACGGCCAGCAGGCCAAAAATCGTGATCAGGATAATCGTGCCCATCCCCCCAAACGAACGCTGGCTGGTTTCCACCTCACCTGCAATGACATAGTGCGTGTTTTTGGGAAAATCCATTTTCGCGAGGTTCTCGGTAATGGCGGTGTTGATCTTTTGCGCGTAATACCCGCTTTTTACAAATGCCGTAACCAGCGTATAGCGGTCTTTATCGTAGTGGGTGATCGTATTGGGCGAACGTTGGAACTCGATTTCCGCCACCTGGCTGAGGGGTACTGAGGCGCCGCTCAGGCTGTTGACATACAGATTCCGGAATACGTCCATGCCGGCAAAAACCCGGTCTTTCGGCAGCGTCACCATCAGGTTATACTCGTCGCCGTCAACCGTCGTGAAATTGCCCACATTGAGGCCTGCAATGCCGAGGCGCACCATGCGGTCGATCTCAGCAATCGGGATGCCGAGCGAGGTGGCTTTTTCCTTGTTGATATTTACTTTCAGGTCGGTTTTGATCGAAGCAATGGGATTGTCGACATATATGGTGCCTTCAATGCCGGCCACCATGTCTTCCACGCTACCGGCCACTTTTCGCAGGGTATCGAGGTTTTCACCGAAAATCCGGATGGCTACCGGCGCCTCCACGGGTGGGCCCTGCTCGAAGTTTTTCACATTGATCACTGCCCCTGGGACGAATTTGAATTTTTCGCGCAATTCGTCGATCAGGGCTACTTTAACCGGTGGCGGCGTCCGCTCCTGCAGTTGTACCAAAATCTGGCCATAGTCGGGGCTTTCGTTGCGCGGTATCACGTTGTAGTACATCCGTGGATTGCCGCGCCCCACGTTGGAGGCATACGAAATCACCCGCGCCGGTGCGCCATGCCCCGGATATACCTTTTGGGGCAGTTCGGCGGCAGGTTCCGGTCCGATGCCGCCCGCCTTGGTCTTATCTTGAAGGGATACGGGCTGGTTCCACACGTTGGTTTGCGCGTTCCTGATTTCATCGGGCATATAGGTAGCCAACACGGAATCAACCATTTCAATAACCCGGTTCGTTTGCTCGAAATTGGTGCCGGGCGCCGTTTCAACATCGATGTAAAACATCGGGCGCTCACTGGCCGGGAATACCGCAAAACCGGTCCGCCCAAGCAGGCTCAATACCCCGAAAAAGATCACGGCTGCAACCACCATCGTCATCCGCGGGTACCGCAAACCGACATGCAGCAGGCGGGCATACGACCGCGAAATGACCCATTTCATGCCCCGCAGGAAAATATTGCCGCGCGGATCATGGTGCTCGGCCAGCAGGCGGCTGCCCAGAAATGGCACAATGGTCAGGGAAACAAAAAGCGAAGCAATCACCGTAGTCACCACCGCCATCGGCAGGCTGCGGATGAAATCGCCGGCCGCCTCGGGCAGGAACACGAGAGGCAGAAAGGCCAGGATCAGGGTGGCGGTACACCCGAGCACGGCGAGACCGATCTGCCGGGTGGCCAGAATGGCCGCTTCGCGCCGGTTGTGACCCTCGCGCAACCATCGCTCGATGTTTTCCACCACCACGATGGAGTCGTCCACCAAAATACCCAGGGCAATGATCAGACCGACAATGCTCAATTGGTTCAGCGAATACCCCAGTTGATCGAGGGCAAACAACCCGATAGAGATGGACAGCGGGATGGAGATCATCACCACGATCGAGGCCCTTGTGCCGAGTGGCAGCAACGTGAGCAACACCAGCAAAATGGCGATCGAGAAGTCCTTGGCAAAACGCGACAAGCGTTTGTGTACCGAGTCGTCCTGGTCGAACACCTTTTGAAAATCCATGCTGGCCGGCAAGTCGGCTCGAAAAGTTTCCAGGGTTTTGTTGACCTGTTTGCCGACGTCAAAAATGTTCTGGCCGTTTTTCATGCGGGCGGTTACAAACACACTCCGGGCGCCGTTGAAACGGGCATAATGCCGGGGCTCTTCGTATGCGTATGCCACGTCGGCCAGGTCTTTCAGGTAAACGATTTTACCACCGTTGGCAAATACGATCGTATTGCGCACTTCGTCGATGTTTTCAAAATCGCCGCTGGTTTCTACAAAAAACTGACGGTTCCCCACGTCCACCGAACCGCCTGGGATAGACACATTCTCGCTTTGCAGCGCGCCCAACACCCGGCTGACGGGTATGCCGTCGGCCGCCATTTTCGGCAAATTCAGGCTGATGCGCACTTCCCGCTTGGGGAATCCATAAGTATCGGCGCCTTTCAGCCCGGGGATTTTCTCCAACTGATCCTCCAGGCGCTCGGCTTCGGAGCGCAATTGCTCCCAGGAGGCATTTTCGGAAATAATAGCCATTTGCATCATGGCCACATCCGAAGCCGAAAAGCGCTGGATATCGGTGCGGTACAGGTCCTGCGGCAACTCCGCCCGCAGCGAATTTACCTCCCGGACCACTTCCTCGTACTTTTTATCCGGGTCTTGCCCGTGTTTGAATTCAATGGTGATCACGCTCAGGCCATTGGCCGAGTGTGAGCGCATCCGGTCGATGTTCTCCAGAGCGCCGAGTTTGGCCTCCACCTTGTCGGTGATCTTGTCTTCTACCTCGGCTGGTCCGGCACCGGGATATACCATGATAATAGTAAAGCCCGGGGCTTCGAACTTGGGGTCCTCGGCGCGGGGCATATTCAACAGGGACCCAATCCCGAGGGCCATCACAGCCAGAAAAATGATGAAGGTAAACTGGCTGTTCTTGACGGAAAATTCAGCGATTTTCATGACAGTGGTTCGGTAGGTTTGCGTTTTACTGTTGGGTGAGTCCGCCTTCGTTCATTTTTTTCACCTTCTTTTTCTCCGTCAAATACGGGGCTCCGGCGGTAACCACCTCTGCTCCGGCATCGAGACTTTGGGTCAGCACAGCTTTGCCGCCGTCTAAAAAGGCCACCTGAACGGGGGTTTTGCGCACGCTTTCTCCATCGCCCTGCAGGGCAAACACAAAGGCCTCGCGGCCGTCGCCTTCGATGATGGCCTCCACGGGCACCACCGAATACGAGCGCGCTTGTTGCGGGGTAATATCCACCTGGGCAAACAGGCCGGGAGCAAATCGTTTGCCCTGCGGCGTCACTTTGACCTCTACGGGATAAAGTCCACTCGACGGGTCGGCTGCCGGGGCCAGATCGGTCACTTTTCCGCTGAATGTGGCGGCGGGGTAAGCGTCCATCGTCACTTTGGCCGGCATGCCGGGGCTCAGCCGGGCCCAATCGCGGTCGCTGACATTTACTTTGACGATCCAATCGTCTTTGCCGGTCTCGAAGAGCACAAAGGCGGGCATGCCCGGGCCGGTAATTTCCCCTTCATTGACCAGTTTTTTGATGATCTTGCCGCCACGGGTGGCGCGGATCTCGGCGTATTGTTGGTTGAACTGCGCAATACGGGCCGTCTCCTTGGCCACATCGCGGCCCGTGGTGGCATTTTGCAGGAGTTCGAGGGTGGCGCTGCTGTCGCGGTAGAGGCCTTCCACCCGGGAGAGGTCGCGCTCGGCTTTGAGCAGGGCCTGGTTGGCCTGGCTGACCTGTGCGTCGATCTCGGTTTTATCGAGTACCGCCAACAACTGACCGGGGCGCACGATATCGCCTTCATCGACATAAATTTTGCGGATAATGCCGCCGATCTTAAACGACAAACGCTGTTCAGCAGAACTGCTTAGCATACCGCTGGCATGTACCGGCAGCGCAATGGTCTGGGTTTGCACAACGGCCGTACGCACGGGGATGCGTTCATCCGCCGCCCCGGCATTGGCGGGCTTGGACGTTGGCACTGACTGCTGACCGCAACCGCCCAACAGGTAAAACAACGCAGCCACAGCGAAAGTAACCAGGGCGGCGGGCGCCAGGATCTGGGTTTTTATCTTGTTCATATCAAATTGATTTTTAGATTTTTACACACAAGCAATCAAAAAACAGCGGCCGTTTACCGTAAACCCGCTTACAGGCCGGCGGCTTTTTTCAATTCAGCTTCTTTGATCAGCACTTCCGACCACGCCAACAACACCTGCAAGCGGGCGGTGGTGACGCGGTTTTGTGCGTCAAGGAACTCGAGCAACAAAGCCTGGCTGGCGCGGTACTTATTATTGACGATCCGGAATGTTTCTTCCGCGGCGCGCAAGCCTTGTTGTGAAGTGGTCCAGGCGTTCCGGGCCGTTTCCAAATTGTTCCACGCTTGGGTGACCTGGAGGGCGATTTGTTGCTGCGCTTCGCCGTACTGGTTCCGCACTTTTTCGCTTTCAATTTTGGCCTGCTGGATCTTCGTGCGCGTTTGGCCGCCATTGAAAATATCGTAAGTCAGTCCGACCTGGGCCAATCCATACGCTTGGTTTTTAAAGGTGTAGCCATATCCCTGAAAGCCGACCTGCGCACCGATATAGGCATTGGGAAGGGTGCGTTTGGCTTCATTGAGTTTGAGGGCCGTTTCTGCAGCCGCTTGTCCGGCGCGCAGGGCGGCGAGTTCATGCCGGTCGGTTTGCGCATCGCGGATCAGTACGGCCAGGTCATAAGCCTGCACGTCCTGCCGCAGGAGGGCGGTATCGGCCACAACATCGGTTTGCAAATCGCGGTTGAGCAGGAAGTTGAAGTACGCACGCGCGGTGTTTTGCTGGCTGCGGAGTTGAAATATTTCATGTTCCGCCTTGCTGAGTTCGTAGTCGGCGGTCGCTACCACGTCGCGGGTGGCCACGTTGTTTTTAACGAGCGATTCGTTGAACCGGCGCAGTTCCGTCAGCACATCTTTGGCGTTCAGCCAGATTTTCTCGGCTTCCAGGCTTTGAAGGTACTGCAAGTAGGCCTCGGTGATCCGGTAACGCAATTCGTGCTCGTAGGCCGCCTTCAACGCCGTTTGGTTCAGTGCCAGTTGTTCCTTGATCTGGCGGTTGTACCGTAAATCGGAGTTAAAAAGCGGATAAGCGACCTTAAAATACGTTTCCTGAAAGTTATCGGGCAGAAACTGCACTTTTTGGTTTTCCAGCAGGTGAAATTGATTGGTTTGAGTGATTTGGTTGAGCGAGGTGTACACCGGGTTGAGGAGGTCGCCAATGGGAAAGTTGATGCTTCGACCGCCGACGGACCGGGTATACGTTGCATTGAACTGCACCGTCGGAAAGAACAGGCTGCGCGCCTGCCGCACGGCTTCGAGGCTCTGTTGTACATCCAGGTTTTGCTGCTGCAAAGCCAGATTATTGGCAAAGCCAGATTCAATATACCCGGCGAGGATTGGGGAGGTCTGGGCCAAACTGCCCGACCAGGCGGTCAGCAGTAAAACGGCGGTAATCAGGACAGGGAGTTTTTTCATCCGACAAAACAGGTATAATAAACTGAACAGTGTTTAGTATTGGTGCAAAAAAAGGGGTTTCGGGGAGCTCGGCCAATTGGAATCGGTTGAATCGTATTTTTCGGCGGATGAACCGTCGGCAACCCGCGTTGACTGACGCGGGTAAAGGCCGAAAGGTCACAGGCTTTCCGCCATTTTTATCACCATCTGAAACGACTTGCGCGCCAGTTCTTGCCGGCGCTCTTCAGGATACATCCGCATACGTTCCCGTACGAAAAGGCTGACTAATCCGTGGGCATGGCACCACAGGGTGTAGGCGATGGTTTCGGTATCGGTGCTTTTAAAATAGCGGAGGTCCACGCAGGCCTGCACGGTTTCGACAAAAAACGAATGCGTGGCCATACCCAATTGCCAACACTCCTGATTTTCAATGTATTCCATCGGCGCACGGGTAATAAAAAGGAGGTCGTACAGGTCCGGATGTTTCATCCCGAAGTCCAAATACCGGCGACCGAATTCAATAAGCCGTTCCCAGGGGTTTTCAATGGATGCCACCGGTAAAAGGTGGTCGCGCTTCAAGGCTGCAGCTTCGTACTGAAGGGCAAAGAATATCTCGCTTTTGTCTTTGTAATACAAGTAAATCGTACCCGGGCTGTACTCGATCGCTTCGGCAATATTCCGGATACTTACGCCGTCGTATCCCCGCTCCCGAAACAGGCGCAGGGCGGCATCCAAGATGATCCGCCGCATTTCCTCTTTCTCCCGTTCCTTTCGTTGCATGATTCCCATAATTGTAATATTGATCCACAAACCAGCACCGCTGGGCAGAATTTGAATAAACGATGCAAAATTACTGAACACTGTTCAGTTGTCAAGGTTCGCCCCGATTTTTTTTCTTTTCCACCCAGGGTGTGATTTTCGCCGAGCGTTTTTCAAAAAATGTATAATTTTGGAAATCGTTCAACATCAGCCGTAAACTGAACGGTGGGGTATGCTCTACTGAATTTCGGCCATGCTATGTTAAGCAATCAACCATTTGATGAACTATATGATCGGTTCCTCGTACAGTCCTCTGCGGCATACCGGGCCGAAATTGGCGACCCCGTTCATCTGGATGCCGACCGTTTTGCCGAATTGCTCACCCGCCTGAAAAATTTCCGCGATATCTACCCGAATATGGCGTTTTGGCTGGTCATCAGTTACAAAACGCTTGGAATATCACACAGCGAAGGCGATAATGCTGTTTTTGGCTATAAAATGGAATCGCTTCGCGATTTTTTCCGGCAAATCCATCCCGATTATGTCATTCCCTATTTGCGCTGGCGCGGCGCGGCGTATGAGTTGATTCACGGACAAAATGTGGTGCTCAATCCATTGGAAGCGATTTACCGGCAGACCATCCCGCTGCGCGCTCAGGACAATCATTATTATTGGTTCGCCATGAACTCCACGGTAATCCAGGTGGATGCCGATGGGCGGATCGTGACCAATTTGCAAACGTTTTACCGGGAAGGGAAATGGTCGCACCGGAATTTGCGCCCCTTCGAGGCGGGCGTTCAGATCAAAAACATTTCCGATTTCAACCTGGAAGACCGTCTGATCGCCCAACTCTCGCTATACCTGATCGACGAATTTACCAATGCCGAGTTGGACCTGTTATCCCTGTACGCCTCCGGCAAAACGGTAGAAGAGATCCTTGAGGCCAGGAACTGGTCGCGCAACACCTTGCACGAATACAACGCCAACTTATTGAAAAAGGCCAAATCGCTTTTTGTGTACGATTTTCGGAATGCCCGCGATTTCGCCGAATATTGCCAGGAAAAGGGCTTTATTCACAAGCGATAAGGGGTTACCCCTATCTGGGGGTTTTTTAGTTCGGCGGGTAACCGTTTCTTTGTCTCCAGAAATTAATAAACACGCTTTATTTTCGTTTTCAATTTGGTAAAACTGCTCGTCCGGAAGAGGCGGGCAGTTTTAGTTTACAGCCTGCCGCTCGTGAATCCCCGCGCTACCCCTCCCCTACCGGCTTTCCCGCTTTTATACGAATTCTTCTGAGGCATTCAGGCACGCAGCAGCCGTCAGCCCGCCTTTACGCGCCGCAAATACGCCATACCGCAGATCATGAATGCCATCCTTGCTGTGCGCGTCTGGATTTATGCTGATCCGGATACCCCGCTCTACCGCTTCCGGGATCAGGGTCCAGTCGAGGTCCAACCGGTACGGGTTGGCATTGAGTTCGATAGCGACGCCGCATCTGGCGCAGGCTTCGAATATTACACTCCAGTCGAGCGGATAACCTTCCCGGCTTAGCAACAGCCGGCCCGTTGGGTGGCCCAGAATTCGGGTATATGGATTTTCAATGGCCCGCAATACCCGCTCCGTTGCTTTTTCCCGGTTCATTTTGAGGTTGCTGTGCACCGAAGCGATCACAAAATCGAAGCGTTCCAGCAGGGCTGGTTCATAGTCCAGCGAACCGTCGTTGAGGATATCGCTTTCGATACCCTTGTAAATCCGGAAAGGCGCCAGTTCTGCATTCAGCGCGTCTATTTCTTCCATCTGCGCCAGTACTCGATCGGGTTTCAGCCCGTTGGCATAGAACGCCGACTGGCTGTGGTCGGTAATCCCAATGTAGGCATAGCCCAGATCCCGTGCATACGTGCACATGTCTCGCAGGGAATGCAAGCCGTCGCTCCAGGTGGTATGTACGTGGATGACGCCCCGGATGTCCTCTTCGGTAATGAGCATGAGCAGGCGCCCCTGGCGCGCTTGGTCGATTGATCCTGCGTTTTCGCGTAGTTCGGGCGCCACAAAGGGCAATCCGGCGCGTTCAAAGACCTCCTGTTCGGTCCGAAGCCCTTTGTATTGCAATCCTGGTGTGGCCTGCACAAACGCGTCGAGGAATCCGGCGGAGCCGGTAAGTTTGAAGAGTTTTGAACCAAATTCTTCTGCCAGGCATCGATGTATCCATACGGGTGTATTGTTTTCCAGCCGTGCCAACCAGACGCCGTTTTCTTCCTTTTCCAGGGTCAGGGTTTGCCCGTCGAATACCGGGTCGAGTTCACCGTTATAGCCCACCAGCATTTCCAGCCGCTCCACCACCGGGCAGCGGCGGCGCAACTCCCCCACGGGTGCCACAAAAGCGCCGGGCAATTTGCCGGTCAGCCAGGCGCCTACGAAATCGGCTTCTTCTTCGGCAGCATCGAGGTGCAGTTTGTCTTTGCTGCGCAGGTAATATTCCAGTTTCCCTTTCAGATCCTCCTGTGTCTTGAGCCCGAACCCTTTGAACTCCACCAGACGGTTTTCATTGCAGGCATACCACAGCTCGCCGATAGTTTCGATGCCCATATCCTGCCATACGATGCGCACTTTTTTGGGGCCGAACCCATTCACCTGGAGCATTTCCACCACGCCGACGGGCGTTTGGGCGCGGGCTTCTTCCAATGCTTTCATTTTGCCGCCGCTGAGGAGTTCGCGGATTTTGCCGCTGATGGCGGGGCCAATCCCCTTGATGCCCTTGAGCTCCGCATCGCTCAAGTTAGCCAGTGGGCGATCCAGTTTGCGCAAGGTGAGATAGGCATTCCGGTACGAGCGAATCTTGAATTCATTGTCCTCGTGCAGTTCGAGCAGGTTGGCCAGTTCGTCAAAGGCGTTGGCGATTTCTTTGTTGGACATGCGTGATGGCTGGATGGTCGATTCAGGCAAATGTACGGGCAGCTGGCCATAGACTCCATCACTTTTTTACATCAGGACCATCCTCCGGGTCAGGCGATAATTAATCGTCTTCGATAAGATGTCGTTCGCCGTTAATCCGGGCCCGCTCGTCGAAGCCATGCAACATCGCGTAAAAAAAGAAGCCCTTGCGTTGATATTCGTGCGACATGTGCCGACAAAGCAGTGTCCAATAAAACAGTCGGTGACCGAAAGCACCGCTCGCTATGAAAATGAAAACAAACTTCCGCTTTTATCTCCTTACTACCCTGACCTTGGGTTTGGCTGCACTCTCAGCCCAACCGGCCCGCCAGCATGTTGCTTCTTTTTTTGAATTTCTGGCGCCCGAAACCGGCAGTACGCTGGTGTTATCGACCGATATTTCGGCCTTGATGGCCGAAAAGAACCGCAATGATTATCAGGCGGGTACACTCACCGCAGCCAATGGAAAATCCTTCTCTGTAGAAGTCCGCCCGCGCGGCAAATACCGCCGGAAAATCGCCCAAATTCCACCGCTCAAGATCAAGGCGAAAAAGAAACTTCTGCTCGACGAAGGACTCGATACGCTCAATGAGGTAAAATTGGTGCTGCCGTGTTATCTGGACGGGAAAGGCGATGACCTCGTCATCCGGGAATACCTCATTTACCGCATGTTCGAACTGATCAGTCCGGCCAGCGTGCGGGCCCGTTTGATCGACCTGAAACTCGTCAATACGGGCGCCGGCAACGCGCCGCAGTACACTGTTAAGGCTATTTTGCTTGAAGACGAAGAAGAAACGACCGCCCGGCTGCAGGGCCAGCAATTAGAAACTTACGGGTTCACTATGGACAGCCTGCAAACCGACCAGGCCGCCCTGACGGCCATGTTTCAATGCATGATTGGTAATACCGATTGGAATATTGCTGAGCAACGCAACGTCCGGTTCATCCGGATACCATCAGGCGAGGTACTGCTGGTGCCGTTCGATTTTGATTTTGCCGGTTTTGTCAATGCTCCCTACGCCACCCCGATGGCAGGGCTTGGATTGCGCTCCGTGCAGGAACGGTACCTTATGGCACAAGGCCTGAAGCCCGAGGCCCTAGAACGGGCTTATCGGATTTTGCAGGGCCAGCGGGAATCTTTTTCGCAGCTTTGCAACGCCCCCTATGTTCCTGCTGCCACCGCCAATAAATTGAACGATTATTTGGATTCATTTTTTCGCAAGGCAGACAAACAGGGAACCTCTTTTTTCCGATAGGACGCTGTCATCCTTTGCCCGGGCGGTATCATAAAAGTGGGCAAATATTTCATCGCGAAGGCAGGGAGAAACAGAGCATTTGGTCTGTTTCTCCCTGCCTTCATGATGAATTGGAATGACCAGTGACAGAAAATCTGCGCATGAACCTTAGCGGTCTGTCTGTCAAGATTCAGAATCCGAGCCACCGTTTTCCATACAGGAGCCAGGCAAACGCCCCGATCCACCCCAGCAGGACGATTTGCAAAAAGCCGTCGCGCAGCAGCGCACGGGTGGGCGATTCCGTCCGGTCAAATACCAGCGTGAGTTGCAAATACCGCAGGATGCCCAGGATCACAAAAAACGCCGTGTAAAAAATATTATCGCTGCCGATCCGGCTCGTGACTTCCGGCGAAAAGCAATACATCAGGTAAGCTACGATGGCCACGGTAGAGCAAACCGTAATACTGACGTCGAGAAAGGGCAGATTGTATCCTTCGAGTGCCCGCCGGAAAGTATGTCCGCCAGTAGCGATCACGTATTCTCCGCGCCGTTTGGCCAGACCCAAAATCAGCGCCAGCAAAAAGGTCATCACGATCAGCCAATGCGATACTTCCACACCGGTAACGGCGCCCCCGGCAAAAACCCGCAGTAAAAATCCCATCCCGATCAGGCTGATATCGACAAGCGCAATATGTTTTAGCGAAAAACTGTAAAATACGTTGATCACAAAGTACAACAGGCAGATCAACAGGAAGGATGGCTGAAGCCAGGCGGCCATTGCTGTGCCTGCGCCAAATAACGACACTAATAACAGGATAGCGCCGCGCTGCCCGACCGCTCCACTGGCAATGGGGCGACGGCATTTGTCGGGATGGTTGCGGTCTTGCGGAGCATCGACGAGGTCGTTGAGTACGTACACCGCGGATGCGATCAGCGAAAAAGCAAAAAAACCAGATACCGCATGCTTCAGCACCCCCCACTCGCTGAGGCGGGCGGCAAAGAATGCAGGGATGAAAAGAAACAGGTTCTTTACCCAATGCTCCAGGCGGATCAATTGGATGACGTGGCGCCATATGGCGGCTTGACGTTGCATCTCCGGTTCAGCCATGCTTCGGGATCAGGAGTTGGGCGATCACTTCGGGGAAATGCCGGTGCTCCAACAGTTGTACCTTTTTGGCAATATCGCCAGGCAAATCCGCCGGACTAATGGCACAAGAGGCTTGAAAAATGATGTCCCCCTCGTCGTATCGCTCGTTGACATAATGAATGGTGATACCGCTTTCGGTTTCTTTCGCAGCCCGGACCGCCTCGTGTACATGCATACCAAACATGCCTTTACCGCCATATTTAGGTAACAAGGCCGGATGAATATTCACGATCCGCCGGGGAAAGGCCTGTACCAAATAGGCCGGAATAAGCCATAAAAAACCCGCCAGGACGATAAAATCGATCTGATGCGCATCCAGCAAGGGCAGCATGGTCGATGGGGTGCTGAAGGCAGCCCGGTCGACCACCCGCACCGGAATATCAAAAGCGCGGGCAATATCCAGTACCCCTGCATCCTGCCGGTTCGCAACCACCAGCGCAATGCGCACCTCGATCGAATGCTGAAAAAACTCGATGATTTTTTGGGCATTGCTGCCGGTGCCCGAAGCGAATATAGCAATGTGGTGCATGTAATAGTTTTGACAATCGTATCGCCACTATCCGTGCAAAGTCTACACGACCAAGTCCAGAATAGTACAGGCGCCAAAAATAAGGCTGGCGAAACCATTGGTGGTAAAAAACGCCAGATTAACCCGGCGCAGATCATTGGGTTTCACCAACAGATGCTGGTATACAAGCAGGGCCAGGAAAACGCCGGTGCCCACCCAAAGTAAATTGTTTGCTTCCGGCAAGCGCGCATGCAACAGACGCCCGGCAAACACCATCAGGGCCGCAGTGACCAGATGCATCCATTCGGAAAGCCGCAACGCGCGCGTTTTGCCAAAAAAAGCCGGCATCGAATACAAACGGTGGCTTTGGTCAAATTCTTCATCCTGCAGGGCGTATACCACATCGAATCCAGCGGTCCAGAACAATACCGCCAACCCATACAATACCGGTATCCAGTCGAATCGCCCCATCACGGCCAGGTAGGCCCCCACCGGCGCCAGCGCCAATCCTAACCCCAGTACAAGGTGGCACAACCAGGTAAATCGCTTGGTATAGCTGTAGCCCAACACGACCGCCAGGGCCACCGGCGACAGTAAAAAACACAGCCGGTTGATAAAAAAAGCGGTGGCTATAAACAGCGCGCAGTTGATCAATACAAAGGTCAGGGCCGATGTCGGCGAAATAATCCCCGAGGGAATCTCCCGCATTTTGGTGCGGGGGTTCACAGCGTCCACATCGCGGTCGAGCCAGCGGTTGAATGCCATAGCCGCACTCCGGGCAAATACCATGCACAATACTACCGCCAGCAGCAAGGGCCAGCGCAACCCGATGCCTTGCTCCACCGTGGCGATCGTAAACCCCACCAGGGCAAACGGCATAGCAAAGAGTGTATGCGCAAACTTAACCAGGTCCAAGTACTTTTTCATCCGGGCAAAAATGCGGCAACTTTTCTCAATCCCCTGTCATAATTTTTTAAGCCGGCTCAACACTGCCGCTCCATGGCGCCCCTTGAAACCGGCTTGGGCATCCATTGCTTTTGCCAGCGTACCCGCATCCCGCGTCAGCCCTTGGTTCAAATGCAGGTTCGCCCGGCATTTTCTTTATTCATTAACCAGTAAAATACACTAACCGCCGATCCATCGCGAAGAAGACACGGCCCCCAACTTCAAGGCCCTCATCACCGCCGGCGACCTTGATCTTTGCAATACCTCGACGGCGGCCGGGGTATTCTCTTCTCCCACCCGGCCGATTTCACCCCGGTCTGCACTACAGGCACCTGCAGGACCCAGCTCGACTGAAATGGTCTAAAATCGCTTTGCCCGCGTCGAAGTGGTCAAGCTGTACCTGCCCTAGGTGAAAACACCGTAATAAGGCGACGGCGCCAACCCTCTGTTTGCAGTGCTCGGTACCCGGCCACTGCAACCGTTTACTTTCCAGCGGGATCATTACCTTTGCGCCCTAAAAAAACAAAACTTCACTTAATGGCGAATAAAACACGCGCAGCCATCACGGGCGTATTCGGTTGGGTACCAGAAGATAAGCTTACCAACCAGGATCTCGAAAAAATGGTGGACACCAACGACGATTGGATCACCTCCAGAACCGGAATCAGAGAACGGCGCATCTTGCGCACCCCCGGTTGGGCCACCAGCGATATGTGCGCGGAGGCGGTAAAAGGCCTCCTCGAAAAAACCGGTACCAAACCCGGCGAAATCGATATGCTGATCATCGGTACCATTACCGGCGACATGATCTTTCCGGACACGGCGAATACCGTTTGCGATAAGATCGGCGCCAAAAATGCTTTTGGGTACGATATCAACGCGGCCTGTTCGGGTTTTTTGTTTGCCCTTGCCACCGGCGCGCAGTTTGTTGCCAACGAAACCTATAGCAAAGTGGTCGTTGTGGGTTCCGATATGATGTCTTCCATTATTGATTACCAGGACCGCAACACCTGCGTCATTTTTGGCGACGGCGCCGCAGCTGTACTGCTCGAGCCGCGCCGCGACGGCATGGGTATCCAGGACTTCGTGCTCCGGGGCGACGGCTCCGGCCGCCAACACCTCTATATGAAAGCAGGGGGATCCAAATTCCCGCCTACCGCCGAAACGGTGGCCAACCGCGAGCATTATGTATACCAAGATGGTAAACGGGTGTTCAAATACGCTGTGGAAGGCATGGTGAGCACGGTGCAGGAAGTGTTGCGCCGGAATAAAATGACGACCGAAGATTTAAACTGGGTTGTGCCCCACCAGGCCAATATGCGCATCATTACTTCTGTAGCGGAACATCTGAACTTCCCACTGGAAAAGGTTACTATCAACATCGGCAAATATGGCAATACCACAGCAGGTACGCTCGGGCTCTGTATGTGGGAGTACGAAGACCAGTTCAAGAAAGGCGACAATATCATCCTGACGGCTTTTGGAGGCGGATTTACCTGGGGGGCGCTGTATTTGAAATGGGCCTGCTAATAACTCGTCCGGTCCAATTGGCCAAATTGGGAAAAACGCCGGGTCATGAACGGCAAACAGTGAACGGCCCGGCATTTTTTGATTTGACAAAGTACAGGCAGACTTATAAAAGAAAATTTTACCTTTGCGCGCTCTTTAGAGTAGCCTGATCGCGCTTACCTTTTAATGCAGGCAAAACATCAACACTCAATCTTCAACATTCAAAATTATTAAAATGGCAACGACCGCAGACATCCGCAACGGCCTTTGCATTGAATTGAACAACGACATCCTGAAAGTAATTGATTTTCAGCGCTTTCAGGTAGGCCGTGGCAGTGGCAAGGTTTGGACCAAACTCAAAAGCACCACCTCTGGCAAGGTGATTGAACACACTTTTCAAAGTGGTCACAATATTACCGAAGTGCGCGTGGAGCGCCGGAAATTCCAGTACCTCTATCCGGAAGACGGCGGCTATGTGCTCATGAACCAGGAATCTTACGACCAGATTCATGTGCCGGACGACATGATCGACAACGGAAAGTTTCTCAAAGAAGGCGATACCGTCGACGCGCTTTTTCATGCGCAAAAAGAGACGCTGCTGTCGGTGGAAATGCCGCAAACCGTCGTGCTCGAAATTACCTACACCGAGCCAGGTGTTCGGGGCGATACAGCTACCAACACCCTTAAATTGGCAACGGTCGAAACCGGCGCCGAAGTACGCGTTCCCCTGTTCTGCGATACCGGCGATCTGATCAAAATTGATACGGCTACGGGTGCCTACATGGAACGCGTGAAAAAATAATACGGAATGCGGAATGCGGAATGCGGAATGCGGAATTTTAAGATTCCGGGAATGAAAGCCTTTGATAACCGCGATCTAAAAATTCCGCATTCCGCATTCCGCATTCCGCATTCAAAAAAGAGGGGAGTAAAGAAAAATTATCTCCACAAATCAATTTTTCTTTACTCCCTTTTACATTTGGCCCACTAGCAAAACAAACTTCGGTATGGATTTTAACCAGGTACAAGAATTAATTCGCTTGGTCAGCAAGCACAAACTGGCCGAATTTATCCTCAAAGAAGGCGATTTCAAGATCATTATCCGGAACCAAAGCAGCAGCGAAACAACGGTGGCTGCGACGCCCGTCGTTATTCCGGCCGCCCAGCCCTTGGTCACCATGGCCCCGCCGATGCCAGCCCTGCCACAAGCGCCGCCAGCCGTGCCAGCCAAACCGGAAACGGTGGAAACAGCGCCGGCATCAACGGCGGAATCCAATCCAAACTTTATTACCATCAAATCACCGATGGTGGGAACCTTTTATCGTTCGCCCGGTCCCGACAAGGCGCCGTTTGTCAAAGTAGGCGACACCGTAGAAGTCGGCGCCACTGTCTGCATCATCGAAGCCATGAAGTTGTTTAATGAAATCGAATCCGATGCAAAAGGCAAAATTGTTAAAGTGCTGGCAGAAGATGCCTCACCGGTTGAATACGATCAGCCGCTGTTCCTGGTCGACCCGACATAAGACAACCTCCCTTTCAGGATTGCCAGCATCTGATGCTATAACTCCTTTATGCCGGCGACAGGCCGTTTCGGAGTAGTCGTGACGATGGCCCACTGTCTGTAAAAGCACCGTGAATCAACTACTTATGTTCAAGAAGATATTAATTGCCAATCGCGGAGAAATTGCCTTGCGGATCATCCGCACCTGCAAAGAAATGGGAATTAAAACGGTGGCGATCTATTCTACCGCCGACCGCGATAGCCTGCACGTGCGGTTTGCCGACGAAGCAGTCTGCATTGGCCCGCCCGCTTCTTCCGAGAGCTACCTGAACATCCCCCGCATCATGGCCGCCGTTGAAATCACCGACGCCGACGCGGTACACCCCGGCTATGGCTTTCTCGCCGAAAACGCTTCCTTCGCCGAAGTGTGCAACGAATACGGGATCAAATTCATAGGCCCCCTACCCGATCAGATCCGTGCCATGGGCGACAAGATCACGGCTAAAGAGACCATGCTGAAAGCCGGCGTGCCCTGCGTGCCTGGCTCCGAAGGACTGCTCACCGATTTGAAGGAAGGTATCAAACTGGCCAAGGAGATCGGCTACCCGATCATTCTGAAAGCTACTGCCGGCGGTGGCGGCAAAGGCATGCGTATCGTTTGGAAAGAATCGGAATTTGAAAGCCAGTGGGAAACGGCTCGCCGCGAAGCGAAAGCCTCATTCGCCAACGATGGTATTTATATGGAAAAATACATCGAAGAGCCGCGACATATCGAAATCCAGGTAGCCGGCGACCAATTTGGCAAAGCCTGCCACCTGTCGGAACGCGACTGCTCCATCCAGCGCCGGCACCAAAAACTGGTAGAAGAATCGCCCTCTCCGTTCATGACGCCCGAGCTCCGGGAAAAGATGGGGGAAGCCGCCATTAAAGCCTGTACAGCCATCGGTTATGAAGGCGTTGGCACCGTGGAGTTCCTCGTAGACAAATACCGGAATTTTTATTTCATGGAAATGAACACCCGTATCCAGGTAGAGCATACGGTAACCGAAGAAGTCATCGATTTTGACCTGATCAAGGAGCAAATCAAAATCGCCGCCGGCATTCCGATCTCCGGGAAAAACTATTTCCCCGAAATGCACGCCATCGAATGCCGGATCAATGCAGAAGATCCCTTCAACGACTTCCGGCCCAGTCCCGGCCGCATCACCTCTTTCCATTCACCCAAAGGCCACGGCGTCCGGGTGGATACGCACGTGTATGCAGGCTACACCATTCCACCCTATTACGATTCGATGATCGCCAAACTCATCGTACGCGCCCGCACCCGCGATGAAGCGATCCTGAAAATGGAACGCGCGCTCGATGAATTCATCGTGGAAGGCATCAAGACCACCGTGCCGTTCCACCAGCGGCTCATGCGAAATGCGGACTTCCAAAAAGGCGATTTCCACACAGGCTTCCTCAACACCTGGGATTACAAGAACGCGGAACAGTAAGAAACCGGCTGAAATCCCCTGTCGAGGTAAAAAACCATAGGCTTTACCCGCTCGCAGCACCAGATTGAATTCCGGAGAAATCCGGAACTTGGCGGCATTAAATACACGATCTGCCATGTCTAAAGTCCTGCTGGCCCTGGGCCTGCTCCCGCTTATTGTCTTTTCCCTTCCCGCCCAATCCGTCGATCCGGCCTGGTTCTCCGCCTTGCAATGGCGTATGATCGGCCCCCACCGGGGTGGCCGTACGGTGGGCGCCGTCGGCGTGCCGCAACAACCCAATGTGTTTTATATCGGCGTAAACAACGGCGGCGTTTGGCGCACCGACGATTTCGGCCGAACCTGGACGCCCATTTTTGACGACCAGCCTACCGGCAGCATCGGCGACGTGGTGGTCGCACCTTCCGATCCGAACACAATCTATGTCGCTACCGGAGAGGGCATTCAACGCCCCGACCTGAGTGTGGGCGACGGCGTGTACAAATCGACCGACGGTGGCCGCACCTGGGTCAATACGGGCTTGCACGACGGCCTCCAGATCGGCGGCCTGGCTATCGACGCTAAAAACCCGAACCGCGTTTTTGCCGCCGTGTTGGGGCATCCCTACGGTCCGAATCCCGAACGTGGCGTATTCCGAACCCTCGACGGAGGCAAATCCTGGGAAAAAATCCTGTATCGCGATGAAAATACCGGCGCCGCCCAAGTGGCCATCGATCCGCAAAACCCGGATATCGTGTACGCCGATCTTTGGGAAAACCGCCTTGCGCCCTGGGAAAACGGCGAATGGCACGGCGAGGGCTCCGGGCTTTGGAAAAGCACGGACGGCGGCAACACCTGGCGCCCCCTCACCATGGGCCTGCCCACGCCGGCGCAGGGGCTTGGCCGCATCGGCTTTTGCATTGCTCCCAGCGATCCAAACCGCATGTATGCATCGGTAGATGCCGGTGAACTGGGTGGGATTTACCGATCCGACAACGCCGGGGCTTCCTGGAATCGCGTCAACGCAGACGGACGGCTTTGGGGGCGCGGCGACGATTTCGCCGAAGTGCGTTGCGATCCCAAAAACCCCGATATCGTTTATTCAGCCAATGTGGTGACCTGGAAAAGTACCGACGGTGGCCGCCAATGGCTGGCTTTTCGCGGTGCGCCGGGCGGCGACGATTATCACCGCATCTGGATCAACCCGGAAAACCCCGACATCATCCTCATCGCCAGCGACCAAGGCGCTATCATCACCGTCAACGGCGGAAAAACATTCTCTTCCTGGTACAACCAGCCTACAGCCCAGTTTTATCACGTCAGCACCGACAATGACTTCCCGTATAATGTATACGGGGGCCAGCAGGAAAGCGGCTCGGTGGGCATCGCCAGCCGCGGCAACGACGGACAGATCACGTTTCGCGAATGGCACCCGGTCGGCGCTCAGGAGTACGGCTATGTCGCCGCTGATCCGCTCGACCCAAACATTATTTATGGCGGCAAACTCTCCAAATACGACAAACGCACCGGCCAAACGCAGGACATTCGCCCGGAAGTGTTGCGCGGAGGGGACTACCGGTTTATCCGCACCGCGCCGGTACTGTTTTCCCCAATTGACCCGCATGTGCTGTACTTCGCCGGCAACGTACTGTTCAAAACCCGCGACGGCGGGCACTCCTGGAAGATCATCAGCCCCGACCTCAGCCGCGAAACCTATCCCGACCTGCCGGCCTGCATTGGTAAATACCAAACGGAGCAACTGAAAACCATGCCCCGCCGGGGCGTCATTTATACCGTTGCACCGTCGCCGCTCGACACCAACCTTATCTGGGCCGGCACCGACGACGGACTGATCCATGTTACCCGCGACGGCGGAAAAACCTGGGCAAACGTCACGCCCCCTTCCGTCACGCCGTGGAGCAAAGTCAGCCTGATAGACGCCTCCCATACCGACCCCAACAAAGCCTATGCCGCCATCAACCGGATCCGCTGCGACGATTTGCACCCACATATTCTGCGCACGAGCGACGGCGGCCGAACCTGGCTGGAAATCACCTCCGGACTGCCCGACAACGAACCCATCAACACGGTACGCGAAGACGCGCGCCAGCCGGGCCTTTTGTTTGCCGGCTCCGAGCGGTCGGTCTACGTTTCGTTCGACGATGGCGACCATTGGCAATCGCTTCGGCTCAATATGCCCGCCACCTCCATTCGCGACCTGGTCATAAAAGACGACGACCTGGTGGTGGGCACGCACGGACGTTCGTTTTGGATATTAGACAACATCAGCCCCCTGCGCGAAATGCTCAAATGGCAACAGCCGGCGGCCAATGTGATCCTGTTCACACCCCAAACAGCCACGCGTGTCCGTTGGAACCTCAACACCGATACGCCCCTCCCGCAAGAGGAACCTGCCGGGCAAAACCCACCCGACGGCGCCATTATCGACTATTTCCTGCGCGAAAAAGCGCCCGGAGTAATTAAACTGGAACTCCTGAATCCTGCCGGTGCCGTTATCCGCACCTATACCAGCGCCGACCGGGCGCCTGATGTGGACGGGGTGAACATCCCCCTTTACTGGGTGCGGCCGCCGCAGATCCTTTCGGGAGAAGCCGGAGCGCACCGCTTCTGTTGGGATATGCGCTACGACCCCGTTCCCGGGGCGCCCGCCAACTTCCCCATTTCGGCCATCTTCAACAATACGGCGCCCGATCCTTCCGCACCTTGGGTCATGCCCGGCGAATACGAGGTCCGACTTACGGTGAACGGCCAGACCTTTACCAGGCCTGTTCAGGTTCGCATGGACCCGCGGGTTCAAACCTCGCCGGATGATCTGCAACTGCAACACGACCTGGCCGTAAAATGCTATGCCAATCGAAAAATCTGCCGGAATAACTTGTCTGCAATTGCAGCCCTGCGCCTACAGATAAAGAAGCAAAAAAGCGGCGCCAAAGGGCGGCTCGCCAGTGACCTGGATGCATTGGATCAACAGTTGAGAACATTCGAGAATAATACGCAAGGCACCGGCTTTAAGGACTTTGCCAGACTTGAACGCGAAAATGCCGCTATCTTTAATGTGCTCGACGAAACCGATATGCGCCCCACGCAAGCAGTTGTGGAATCGGCCTTCCGGCTTTTTATACAATTTGACTCCACCGCGAACTACTGGAAGCAACTGATCGCAGCCACTCTCCCCAGCCTCAATACGGCCTTGCAAAAAGCCGGCCTGCCCCTGTTGGACCCCAATCCGGCAAATCAATCCTCCACAGAGCAGGATAGGGCCTGGGAGCCCCTTTTTGCCGGGTCCGATTTATCCGACGCCAGCTTCCCTCCAGGGGTTTGGAGCCTGGTAAACGGCGAACTCACCGCCACGGAAGATCAATGCATCTGGACGAAAAAGACCTACCGGGATTTTGTGCTCGACCTGGAGTTTAAAACGGCTGACGGCACCAACAGCGGCGTAATCGTGCACTGTTCCGATACGGACGACTGGATACCGAATTCCGTTGAGATCCAAATCGCCGACGATTATGCACCCCAATGGGCCAAGGCGCCAACCACCTGGCAGTGCGGCGCCATTTTTGGCCACCTGGCCGCCGCAAAGCAAACCGTGAAACAGCCGGGTGCGTGGAACCACTATACCATCACCTGCAAGGGGCGCGAGATATGGGTGGAACTCAACGGCGAGCAGGTAAACTACATGGATATGAACCGCTGGATTTCCGGGAGCGTCAATCCCGACGGCTCTGCTATTCCTTCCTGGTTATACAAACCGTTTGCGGTCTTGCCGTTGGACGGCCATATCGGGTTGCAGGGTAAACATGCGGGCGCACCGGTTTGGTTTCGCAATATCCGGATACGGCCCCTGTAACAGGTCTCGTGAACGCTATGATGAACACCCGCTGAATTTCGTCAACATTGTACCTTCGCCCCATGCTCCGACTGCTGCGTTATTTCAAACCCTATAAAAAATACCTGGCCCTCGCCGTGTTGAGCAACCTCCTGATGTCCTTGTTCATGGTGGTCAGCATTCCGGTACTTCAGCCGTTTTTACAAATCCTGTTCAGTTCCGGCCCCGGCCAACCCTTGCAATCCGTTTCCAAAGGGGGTGGTTTTCAGGCAATTGAACAACAAGTTAACGGTTTCTTTTCGACCCTGATCCAGACCCACGGCCGGGAACAGGCCTTGCTCATCGTGTGCCTTTTTCTGGTCTTTTCCTTTTTGGGGAAAAACCTGTTCCGCTACCTGTCGCTGTTCTTTCTGGCGCCGGTGCGCAACGGCATTGTCCGCGATATACGGCAGAAACTGGTGCAAAAAATCCTCGATCTGCCGCTTTCCTATTTTTCAGAAGAGCGCAAAGGCGACCTGATGAGCCGCATTTCGGCCGACGTGCAGGAAATCGATTTCAGCATCATCGGCGTGGTGGAATCCATGGCCCGCGAGCCGATCGTCATTTTGGGCAGCCTTACGTTTATGATCTACGTTTCACCGCAACTGTTGATTTTCGTGTTTGGGCTCATGTTGTTTTCGGGCCTCATCATCGGCGGGATCGGACGGTCGTTGCGCCGTACGTCGGGCGAGGTACAAAGCCGGTTGGGGTTGATCGGTTCGCTGGTAGAGGAAACGTTGGGCGGGCTGCGGATCATCAAAGGATTCAACGCCGAAACCTGGCAGGAACAGCGCTTTGGCCGTGAAAACACCCGCTACGCCCGCACCCTCACGCGACTCAACCGGCGCAAGGACCTGGCTTCGCCGATGTCGGAGTTTTTGGGCATTGCTGCCGTAGCCGTTTTGTTGTGGTTTGGCGCCAAGCAGGTCTTCGCCGGCGAAATTTCAGCCGCTACTTTCATCACCTTTCTCTACGCCTTTTACAACATCATCGAACCCGCCAAGCAACTCAGCAGCGCCTCATACAGTATTCGCAAAGGCATGGGCGCCCTCGAACGGGTGGAAGCCGTGCTGAACGCCCAGGTCTCGATCCGCGACAGCGACAATGCCCTGCCTATACAGGCTTTCACGGGTAAAATTGAATTTGATGACGTTTCGTTTTTCTATCAAAATGCCGAGCGATCGGCTCTTGAAAACATTAACCTTGTTATTCCGCATGGAAAAATGGTGGCCCTGGTGGGCGCTTCGGGCGCGGGGAAAAGTACGGTGGCCGATTTGCTACCCCGGTTTTACGATGTGCGGTCGGGCGCTATCCGGATCGACGGGACCGACATTCGCGCGTTGCGCCTGCGCGACCTGCGCGCACTCATGGGCATCGTGAGCCAGGAGGCGGTTTTGTTCAACGATACCGTGCACAACAACATCGCCTTTGGAAATGAAAACGCGACGCACGCCGATATAGTAGCCGCTGCAACAGCCGCCAACGCGCATGAATTTATCACCGCCTTGCCCGATGGGTACGACACCAATATCGGCGACCGGGGCTCCAAACTCAGCGGCGGTCAGCGCCAACGGCTCACCATTGCCCGGGCCCTGCTGAAAAACCCGCCTATCCTGATCCTCGACGAGGCAACCTCGGCACTCGACAGCGAGTCAGAGCAGCTGGTGCAAGCCGCGCTCGAACGATTATTGCAAAACCGTACTGCGCTGGTGATCGCTCACCGGCTCAGTACGGTTCAACATGCCGATGAAATCGTGGTGCTCGATGCCGGCCGCATCATCGAACGCGGCACACATCAGGAGTTGCTCGCTAAAGGCGGCATTTACCGGAAACTGGTTGAATTGCAAGCCCTTTAAACTCCGGTGGTCGCCACGGACTCCGGTATCTGTCCGTTCCTACATTGCCCTGTCACATGTACGGCCAAATTAGTCCTTTCCGAAATTTGGTATGTTGGGCCATGCTTTTTTTCAAAAAAAAGAGGCGTACCTTTGAAGCAAACATTCTATGTGCAAACGACTAATCTCACCTAAGTTTTAGCATTAACAATCCGATGAAAAGAATGCTACTAGCTGTCTTCTCTACCCTATGGATACATGCCGCAGCCCAAATAACCATTACCGCTGCGACATTCCCTGCCGTGGGCGATACCTTCCATTACGCACTCGATCTGTCACCGGTTGATGCCGGGTTTGTCACACCTCCCGGCGGCGGCCAATTGTGGGACTTCAGTAATCTCCAATACGATCAAACCTTCCAAACGGTTTACCTGACGCCCAGCGCAGGGACAAATACGTCCAGCTTTCCAGGCGCCGATCTGTTGATCAACGGCGCTACGGGCGAATCGTATTACAATGTTACTAATAATAAGGTCGAATTGCTGGGTTATGCGGGGGGCGACCCGGCTAATCTGGGGGTGAATGTGCTGGCCAAATTTTCGCCGCCGATTATCGATCGACGGGCGCCCCTGAATTTTTTCGACATCTCCCAGCAGACTACCGACCTTTCCCTGCCGTTCGCCCTTTCGTCGCTTCCGGATAGTTTGGTCGCCAATATTCCCGGCGCCAACCTGATCGATTCGATCCGGATCCGGATCAATTTTCAGCGCCTGGATGTGGTAGACGCCTGGGGCGACCTTAAAATCCCGGGCCTGGCCATGCCCGCGCCTGTACTGCGCCAAAAACGCACGGAATACACGACAACGGCGCTCGATGTCCATTCCTTTATCGGCTGGGTACCGCTCAGCGGTTTGCCCGGCGGCGGCGGATTGCTCGGCGGCTTCCTCGGCACCGATACAACGGTCACCTACCGGTATTTGAGCGATACCTACAAAACAGAAATGGCCGTGGTTACGCTGAACAACAGCCTCGACACTGTACAGAGCGTCCGGTTCAACAACATCCAGAACGTCACCCCGGCGCCGGAAGTGGATGCCCCCGGCGCGGCAAGTGTACAAGCGTTCCCAAACCCTGCCATCCAATGGGTCCGTTTCGATTGCAACAACCTGCCGGCCGACGAGTACACACTGAAAATTTTTAACATCGTCGGTAAAGTCGTGTGGAAAGAAACCTTCCAGGTTGCCGGTAAAAGATCCATAACGGTAGATCTAGAAGACTTTAAAAAAGGCACCTACCTCTATAGTCTGTCCGACCAAAAAGGCGCGATCATCGGCACCAAACGCCTGGTGGTGGTCAAACCGTAAAAGGTTTTTTACGGCTCGTTCAAAAAAGTCATCCGAGAGTCGGGTGACTTTTTTGATTTTTGCCCGATGCCAAACGTACCAACATCGCCGCAACGCCGCCGGACCGCTTTTCTCGGGTGGTACGGATTAGCCCTCGGGCTGCTTTTGGCCGCATTGCAAGCGGCGCGGTACCGTTTTTCAGTGGTTGGCCAGGCGACTGAATTTTACATCGCATTGGTTGCCTTGATTTTCACCGTGCTGGGTATTTGGGCAGGACTCCGGGTCGCATCGGGTCGTAAACAGTTTGGCCCGGCGAATCCACACCAGATTTTACCTTTATCGGAGGAACAACTCGACCAGCGCTTGGAAAAACTCGGTATCACCCGCCGGGAGTATGAGGTTTTACAGTTGATTGCCGAGGGCTTGAGCAACCAGGAAATTGCCGGCCGTATGTTTGTATCGCTGAATACGGTCAAAACCCATACGTCCAATTTGTTTGCAAAACTGGATGCGCAGCGGCGAACGCAAGCCGTCGAGAAAGCCCGGGCACTGGGGTTGTTGCCGCTAGCTCACCCGAACGGGTGATTTATGCAATAAATCCCAAAATCACCCGAAAGTATGGGTTGGAAAATGGGACAAACCGGTTCTTTTGTCCCGCTTTTTCACCAAAACAATTCGATCGATGAAAAAAACAGTTTTAACGTATGGTTCTATTTCGGGCGCAATCATGGTCGCCCTGATGGTCTTCACCGCCTTGTATTTGAGCAGTGACCCTGCCAATTTCAAGAACAGTGAATACATCGGTTATGCCGGCATTATCCTGAGCATGGTGCTGGTTTTCTTCGGCGTGCGGGCCTACCGCGACCAGGTAGCGGGCGGTACGCTTTCCTTCGGGAAAGGTTTTCAGGTAGGCCTGTTAATTTGCCTGATCTCCTGTGCTTGCTATGTAGTGTCCTGGATGGTGGTTTCCAAAATCTGGATGCCCGACTTTATGGATCAGTTCATGAAATACAGTCTGGATCAATTAAAAGCATCCGGAGCCTCGGCCGAAGAGATCAGCCGTAAAACGGCCGAAATGGAACAATTTAAAACGATGTACCAAAACCCGCTCGTCAGTACTGCGTTGATCTTCCTGGAGCCTTTTCCCATTGGCCTGCTGGCGACGCTGATTTCGGCGGGCGTGCTGCGGCGCAGTTAAAGAACTGGCTGTGTTGTTAAATTCGGTTAAACCGTGTTAGAAAAAGGTGAATGTTGTATCCATTCACCTTTTTTCATTGCTAAAGTGCAACCAGCTGGGTAAAATTGCTGTCGATTCGACGTTCCGCACACCATTCTAAACTAAAACGTGAAGCTATGCGTAGCAAAATCAGCTTTCTGTTCTTTGCACTTTTTCTCCTGACCTATTCAGCCGAAGCCCAGCACGAGGAAACCGTATTAGGCAGCCGCAACCTCGGTTTTTCCGGCATTTGGGGCGGCTCCAAACACCAAATCACGCGTTTCGGCTCGACCAACAACTATGTGAACGGCTGGCATTTCGGCCTTGAATTCGGCAAAGCGCTCCAAATCGGCATCGGCGGGTATAACCTCCACGACTACCTGCTCTGGGACAATGTGCCGGGGCAGCAATTTGATATGAAATGGAAAGTGGTCAGCCTGGGATACGGCATCCAGAACTTTCGCGCTATCCACCCTATGGTGAACCTCGACGCCGGCCGCGGCAAAGTAAAATTTGCCAACGAAGGCGAAGACCACGTATTCGTGATTCAGCCCTCGGCGGGGATCGAGATCAATGTCTTCCGATGGTTCCATGTAGGGCTTGAAGGCGGGTACCGGTTCGTAACCGACAGCGACAAGATCAGCCTGAGTGACCGCCAACTTTCCGGCGCCTTTGGCCAGGCCACGCTCAAGTTCGGCTTCTCCTGGGGGCGGTACCGGAGCCATCCGGATCAGCATAAATAACCCTGAACATAGTTTGACGCTTGGGGCGTATCTTAACCTGAACCAGCGGCTTTCGGAAAATTCCGAAAGCCGCTGGCGTTTTAACCCATGCCTTCCGCCGGCATGAAAGAAAACCTGTAATTTTGTGGCAAATGAATAAAGGCCTGCCCCGTCCACCCTTTCCTGTCCATTTTCCTAACCACTTAAGCACATCCCGATCATGGAAGTCCTGACCACCACCACGCTTGCCTCTTCCGACCTGATGGAACTCGAAGACCGCTATAATGCGCACAATTACCATCCGCTCCCGGTTGTGCTGGCACGCGGACAGGGGGTTTATGTCTGGGATGTGGAAGGGAAGCGGTACTACGATTTTTTATCGGCCTACAGCGCCGTCAACCAGGGGCATTGCCACCCGCGCATCATCGCCGCATTAGTTACCCAGGCTCAAAAACTGACCCTCACCTCCCGGGCTTTTTACAATAATATGCTGGGCCGCTTTGCCGAGTTTATGACCCAGTATTTCGGCTACGACCGCATGCTCCCGATGAACACCGGTGTGGAAGCGGTGGAAACGGCCATCAAACTCTGCAGGAAATGGGCCTACCAGGTGAAGGGCATCCCCGACGGCCAGGCCAAGATCGTTTTCGTGGCGGGTAATTTCCACGGCCGCACCATGAGCGCTATTTCTGCCTCCACCGACCCTACCAGCCGGCGTGGCTTCGGGCCGTATGTGCCCGGGCTGGTCACCATCCCGTACGATGACATACCGGCATTAGAACAGGCGCTGCAGGACCCCAATGTAGCGGGTTTCCTGGTGGAACCTATTCAGGGCGAAGCCGGCGTTTTTGTTCCATCCGAGGATTATTTGCCCAAAGCGTTTCAATTGTGCCAACAACACCGCGTATTGTTCATGGCCGATGAGGTCCAGACCGGCATCGCCCGCACAGGCCGCCTGCTGTGTTGCGATCACTTCGGGTTCAAACCGGACGTTCTGATCCTGGGCAAAGCCCTCAGCGGCGGTGTGCTGCCCGTTAGCGCCGTGTTATCGTCCGATGAAGTAATGCTAACGCTTAAGCCGGGCGAACACGGCTCCACCTTTGGCGGCAACCCACTCGCTTGCGCAGTCGCAATGGAAGCGTTGAACGTAGTAGAGGAAGAACACCTGGCAGAAAATGCCGAGCGTCTCGGCCAGATCTTCCGCCGGCAAATGCAACAACTACAACAAAAAAGACCTGACCTGATCACCCTGGTCCGGGGCAAGGGCCTCCTCAACGCCATCGTGATCAACGACGACGAAGACAGCCAAACCGCCTGGAATATCTGCCTGGAACTGGCCGAAAACGGCCTGCTGGCCAAACCCACGCATGGCAATATCATCCGCTTTGCACCTCCGCTGGTGATGACGGAAGACCAATTGATGGAATGTTGCCAGATCATCGAGCGCGTATTGCTCCCATTTGAAAAATAAGACAGCCACACCACCCGGAACCGGCGCTTGCTCGGTTCGCATGTTATTTAATTTTCAATATATTTTGAAAATTCAAAAATTAAATTTAGTATTGTGTCCTCAATCAATTGAATATGGACACACTGGAGAACAAAGTAATTATTTACGATGATGTATGCCCGTTGTGCAAGGCCTATACCGGTGCTTTTGTACGCATGGGTTGGTTAAAACAGCGCACCGGATTTGCCTGTGCACCCGCCGGCCTGCTGCATCAAATCGATTTGGATCGAGCCCGCCATGAGATCCCGCTCTACGATCTGGCCACCGGAAAAACCCTGTACGGATTGGATGCATTGTTTCTCATTATTGGAAACCGGATGCCCTTGCTGCAGCCGCTGCTGCGGAGTAGCATGTTTCGCGCTTTCGTCAAACAACTATACCAGGTGGTGACGTATAACCGACGGATCATAGCCGGAAGTCGCGCTGCTGTCCACGGGTTCGATTGCGCCCCGGATGTCAACCGCTTTTACCGGTGGCTGTACATCTTTTTAGCGGGAACGGCGGGAATCTGGCTGGCTGCCGCACACGGTCCCGCAGGTAATGCTGCTATAGCGGCGGTTCATTTGCTGTTGCTTGGCGCCGGCATGTCATGGAGCCGGGACCGCTTAACATTTACCGGCCATTGGGCCACCATCTTTTTGCTGGCAGCGCTTGCCGGAAGCCTGTTGCCCGGCGCCATCCCGGCCTTGGCGGGCATGGCGGGCGTGAGCCTCTGGTTGTGGTACAAACGCTGGGATTTGTTTCAACTCACTCTTTCGGCTACATAATCGGCCAGGTATTCGTAGAGCTTGGTCAGGCGGCCGTTTTCGGCGATGGTAGCGCGCTGGATTACGATGCTGTCGCGTTCATGGAGCAACTCAGGCAACACATTGTCGATCAGTTGTTTGCCAAAAAATTGAGAAGCGTCGCGCGGCAGCTCCGACGGCAGGTTGTCGATGGCCATTATATCCACAGCATCAGGTGTATGGGGCTCGCATTCCTGTGCGGTGTAACGGTTGAACCCATACACCGGATTGGCAATACTGCTGGAGCGGATTGTACTCGGCACAGAAGAATCGGGCATGATATCGCAGGAGACATCCGCGATGACCTGCAAGTTGAACGACGGACCGGCCATCTCAGAGAGGGTAAAAAACACCGGCGCCTTCCGGTCGTAATAAATACCGTTGATAAAAATATCGGCCCGCTGGTAATACGGGGCGAAAGCGCTGATGTATTCCTCACCGTGGGTATAAAAATGTGTTTTATCAAAGATGCGCGGCCCTTGGCTGTGCTGCACGTAATCGTGCGCGAACAATTGCGTAAATACCGGATGCGGGTAATCGTGCGTGAGGAAATCGCGGGGCGACACCTGGTGGATGCCCATATCGTGCAGGTTGCGCACGGCGCCTGAGGCCACGCGTCCGCCGCCGGTGAGCACGATGCGGACCGGAGGGAGTTGCAAGCTGGCATAAGCCGCTTTCACCTTCGCATAGTCGTGGCAATCGCACATACGCGGCAGTTCAAACAAACCTGTACGCCGCCCATAGGTCCAGAGCGCGTTGTGGGCGCCCACCAGACCGGCATAAAAGCCAAACGCGATCAGGCGGTCGCCCTGGTTGTCGACGAGTTTTTCAAAGTCGATCAACCGGATTTTCTTTTCCAGGATAGCCTGCAGGAGCCGCCTGTTTTGGGCCTGTTTCTTTACCGTATGGGAAAAGAACAGGTACGTTTTACCCGGGATCAAGCGGTCGGCAGGCACTTCTTTTACGCCAATCAGGATGTCGCAGTTGCTGAGATCGGAGGCAAGGGGGATTCCTATGGCGCGGTATTCGGCATCGGTATAACTGCGCACGGGTGAGGGTTCCACGACCAGTTCTACCGGAAATTTTTGCATGATGAAAGCACATTGCTCCGGCGTCAACGGCGTTCGCGCATCGGGGGGCACTTTCCCCTCCCGGATGATCCCGATTTTATACATGTGGTGCTGCTGTTTGGTTGGGCAAAACGAAATTAAGTGTGCCAATGCGTGACCTCCCAAGGCGGAAGCGTCTATATCCCGGCATGGCGCCGCAAAGGTAGACGATTCCGCCCGGATTCCCCCGCCAGGCACAAAGAAAGGAGGTCTTCGGTTAAAAAATATATCACCGCGCGCTGAACTTCTCAAGCACCGATTGCGTTTACCTTTGCGCACAGTGCCCCCATTCAAACACTTTGACCACATTGACCCCATTTAAACACATTGACCACATTAAATCACCGGGCCTGTCCTGGTATTGACGGGAAAGTGTAGTCGCCTCGTAAGCATGCCGGAGCATAAGCGGTTACTCCGTAAAAACTAACGCTTAACCAACAACTGGCAACTATCAGTATGCCATGGCTGCCTAATCCACTGGATTAGAAGGCCTTTATGCCGTGCGCTTGAGGTTCCATATACAGCGTACCGCGTATCAACCAATTTGGGACTAGCTTGCGGAACACCGCTACCGTAAGCGAAACTTCAGCGGCTAAGGCCCGGAGTGGTCGGTTCCAGAACCTATCCCGGGCCCGAAAACCTTAATCGGGAACTAAGCATGTAGAAAGCGTTGTGGCGCTTTGTCCGGACGCGGGTTCGACTCCCGCCAGGTCCACAACTTAAACACCTAACTTTCTGTTTTTCAGATTGTTAGGTGTTTTTCTTTAAGGGAGGGTAGCAATTTTTCGAGGAGAACCCCTACCCTGCCCTGCTTGGCACCATGCATTTTTACTGACCTGTTTCCACGCGGAACTCCACTTGCACTGCGGAACAGCGGCGAATGCTGAAATGACCCGGCATACCTCATGACAGGGCGGGCATTTGTTTCACCCGGGGTGCATCGGCCGCTTGTGCCCTCCTTAAAAGCAACATCGCGAATACTACCACCCAAAGCATGTAAAGTCCAATATTGATGCGTTCCCAGACGCCCATCCAGGGAGTAGGCAGATTTGCCTCCAACTTTGGGCTGTCCAGTCCGGTAAGCATGCCGAAGGCGAACATCAGTACCAGGGACGTGATGGAATAGAACCGGAACTGCTTACCGAATGCTGCGGCGCCATACCCCATCGCCAGCATCATCAGGGGAACTGTGATGAAGGTAAAAGCGATGTGCAGGGTATCGCTCAACGTTCCGCCTCCTGCAGCGATCACCTCCCGCTGGTGCATCGGGGGCCAGAAAAAACCGATAAATCCGATGGCCATAAACAAAACCCCGGCGATGCGCAAAGGCCTGCTCCCTGACGCCCAATGCCGGACGCCCCACCCGAAAGCGATCACCAGCAAGGAGTAAACAACGCCCAGCGACACCCACAGTGGCCTGGTCGGCGCGCCGATCGCCGATAATTCGCTTACCGTTTGTGAAAAAGCACTGTAACCCTCGTACAATACCGCCGTTATGATATTCATCGCCACATAAAGCAGCGAAGCGAGGATACCGCAGACGAGCATTATTTTTTTCCCTGCCATTTTTCCCGATTTTTTCCTTCAAAGAAAACTGCTTCAGGCGCCGGTTCAAATGACCGGTATCACCCGGCGATCCCATTCCGGGCACCCAGCCTCCTAATTTTGTGCGCTTCAAAAGGGATCCGGTATTTGTTCCAGCGGTACTGCGTCCATATGCAAGCCGGAAACCTGCAAAACCAAACCCCGTTTGCTGCGAGGTGCGCCTCAAGCGGTTTGGAGATTGGAAAGGGCTGTAGTATAGGTAATTGGCTAAAACAATGTATTTTCGGGCGAAAATCTCCAAACCCTTTCCGCGCGGGGCTTGTTGCCGGAAAGATAGCAATTCTACACCACGCTATAAATGAACGGATTATGAACACCCTTGTCATCCTGCTCCGGATCATTCACCTGTTTGGCGGCGTATTCTGGGTGGGCTTTGCCCTGTTTAATGTCGCTTTTTTACAACCCACCATTCGCGGTACCGGCCCCGACGGGCAAAAGGTCATGCAGTACCTTTCGCAAAAAACACGGTTGCTGCCCGTCATTTATGCTGCCGCAACGCTCACGATGTTGTCGGGACTGGCGCTGTACTGGATCGACACCGGTTTCCGCGCGGACGCCATGGCGATGGGCAGCGGGTTGGTGTTGGGCATCGGCGGATTGGCCGGCATTATCGCCTGGAGCTATGCCGTGCTGGTCATTCGCGGCATATTTAACCAAATGGGCGCCATCGGGCAGGCAATTCAGGCACAAGGCACTCCGCCTACCGCCGAACAATCCGGCCAGATGCAGGCGCTGGTCATGCGTCTGGGGAAAGCGGGCAAAGTAGCTGTCACCTTTATGATCGTCGCCCTGCTGGCTATGGCCGCAGCGCGTTATACCGGGACCTGATTGCTGCAGGAAACTACCCTAATTCCACCCGCACGACCGACACCACGCGGCTGAGCGCCTGACGTACCGTTTCCGTTTCCGGATGGCGCAAAATGATGTATCCTTCGCCTTCATAGTTAGCGGCGGCCGCCTGTCCGATTTGCGGGATTTTAAAATCCGTAATCAGGTGTCCAACCTCGCGTTGCACCATATCCAACCCGTGCACGGCACGCACGCGGCCCTGCCCTTGCCCGCGCAGGTAGGCGGCGCCTACGGCATACTTACGGTTTTGCGGGGCAAATTCGTCGAACACAACCAAACGCGCCCAGGCATCCACCGCGTCGAAATCGCAAGCCCGGCTCATCAACGTCAGAAATTGTGCCCCGGGTGGACGGGCTGCCACCTCCGAAATGGCCACCGTACCATCCGAACGCCGGAACCATTCCAGGTGGCTGATACCGGTGCCCATGCCCAGGGTTTGCAGCGCCTGGAAGGCCGCTTGCCGGATATCGTCATATTGGGGCGCGTCCACTTCGCGCGGAAAAACCACCTGCCACTGGATCCAGGGCTCGCGCATGGCCTCCAGCGGGTTGGGGTAATAGTTGGACAGTGAATGAAACACCGGCACGCCGTTCAGCGAAAACGTGTCGAAGGAGTGCTCGGTACCCGTGATAAACTCCTCCAGCAAAGCCGTTGTGCCGGGTATAGCTGCTAAGGCGTCCGCCAGTTCGATGGCGTTCTGCACTTTAAAAGTAGCAATAGAACCCGCGCCATCCGGCGGCTTCACCACCAACGGGAAGCCGCACTCGGCCGCAAAATCCTGCGCCGCTTGCAAGGTATTCACCTCGCGCGCGCGGGCGCAAGGCAATCCGGCTTGCCGGAACAGGTCCTTCATCCGGCTTTTATCGCGAAAATGAAGCGCCGTTTGGGCATTCATCCCCGGCACGCCAAGCCGTTCGCGCACAGTAGCCAGCGGCACCTGAAGCGGTTCAACCGCCGCAATTAACCGGTGCACCGATCCATGTTCGGCTTGCAGTTCCATCGCAGCGCTGGTTAAAGCATCGGGGTTAAAAACATCCGGCACCTGCCGGAATGCCGCGATGCGGGGTTGAAGATCCAGCGGAAGCCAGGCTTGAGGCTCGTGGGAAAGGAGGCCGAACACCACTCCCGGCAAGCCACTCAATGCATCGATGAACCGTATCGCATTGGCGGTGTAATTCGGGCAGGCATAAAGGATAAAGGGCATGCAGTATGGTATTTTTCGGCGCCAAGGTAAGGGCAAAATGCGACAGGCGAGATGGAGTAGCCGGCGCAAGGAAAAGATGCGTTTTCGGGTGCTGTTTTCCAATAAGTTAACAGCAAGATGATTCTCTTCCGCAGATTACTCTGATTCATTTGGAAACGAATTGAATTTCCAGTGTCCAACAAGGAATTTCCAATGTCCAAGGATTTAGATCAGACGAAATGAAAGATTCGGTTTTTTATTGCCAATCTACCTTCCCAGCACACTTGGACATTGGAAATTCCTTGTTGGACATTGGACATTCCTTGTTGGTCATTGCCCTCCTTTTGGTGAACAATATTTTGGCGCTCTGCGGCGAAACCCATCCCACAATCAAAACACAGCAAGCCTGAGTTCAATCCACTTGCAGCGCCTATTCCACCTTCACCCGCAGGCCCTGCGAATGACTGCTAAATTCAGGCGCATACATGCACTGGATCGTCGTGATGCCGTTGGAAAAATCGCCCCGCTGGCTCGCCACCAGCGGGTATTCGAACACAAAGGTGCCGCGCGGCAGGTAGTCGATGAAAAAATGCGTCGCCAGGTCCTTCGTACTTTCATAGTACCCCAGCCCATCCTGCCAATGGTATCCGCTGAGCACATTGGTGGGTTCGAACCCGCTGGCCCGCATATCCTTCAGGTGTACGTATTCCATCGCGCGATCCACACGGATCTCGATGCGGACCTTGATCTTGTCGCCGGGGTGCAGCGTGGCGGCGGCATCGATAGCGATCAATTTGGGCCCCGTTGGTGAATTTTCTTCCCGGTACAATTGCTTCACAATGGTGAGCGGCGTTTTCCGGAAGGTTTGGATCTTGTCAAGGTCCTCAAAATATTGCCAGTAGGCCGCCCCCCAAACCAGGTTGCTGTTCGGGTTGACTACCTTGATCGTACCCCAATCGGACCGTACCTCGGCGCCATTCCAGGATTGTTTGAAATAACCCGTTCCGGGCTCGTATTCAGCGGGTTGCAGGGTCTTGCCGCCCAGGCTGACTTGTACCGGCTGTGTGTTGGTCAGCCAGTTGTCGCCGTGCAACAAAAGGGCGTACACGGCTTCAGCGGTTGCCTTGGTGCTTTCCCAACGGTTGGTTTGTTTGTTTTTCAACAGCCAAATGCGCAGTTCTTCCACCGATTTCGCGTCGTGGGCCACTTCGTCAAACACTTCCACCATGAGAGCCTGGGTTTCCACCGGCAACTGATACCAATACATGCCCCAGTCGAAAGGCCAGTACATGCCCAATTCCTCTTTCACCATAGCCCGTTCGCGCAGACTGGCCACAATTTTTTGGGCATCGGCCGTACGGCCGGCCCGTTGGAGCGCCAGGGCCAGCAAACCTTCCTGGTAAAGCCCTTTTCCAAGCCAGTATTTGGCCGCCTGGTCGAGATAATAGGCGTGTATTTTAAAGTTGGGGTCGAGTCCTGTAAACGAGCGGGCGTACAGGTAGTGAATCACCAGCCCGTCGAGGTGGTCGTCTTCCCATTTGGCCTGGCCCGATTGCACGGCTTTTTCCAGTTGGCGGTACTGTTCCTGTAACTTGCTGTCGCAAAACAGGACAGCCTGATGCACCATTTCGGCCGTGCGGGGGTCGTTTTGTTCCGAGAAGGCGCCCAGTTTTTCCAAATGACCGAATCCGGCGACGATATACTGGGTGATATACCAATCCTCGCGCCCGCCCGGGAACCACGACCAGCCGCCGTTTTGCGCCTGCCGTTCCTGTAGCATATTGACGGCCCGTTCCTGTTCGTCGGCCATCCGATTGAGATCGAACAACAAAGCGATATTCTGTTTCTGTTGCTCTTCATTTTGCGCATCGAGTACCCAGGGCGTTTCTTCGAGCAGGGCGGATTTCAGTTCCTGGTTTTTACTCAGGTTCGATTTCATGGCCCCGGTGCCTTTCCACCGGTCATATACCCGGCGAAGGTTGGGCAATTTTTGCGTTACGCTCGAGGCGAGGGTATTGGCATAAAAACGGCTGAAGATCTGCTCGGTACATTCGTGCGGAAATTCCATCAGGTAGGGCAAAGCCTGCACAGCATACCAGGCCGGGTTGCTGGTAAATTCAACCGTGTAGCGCTCGGTACGCAGGGTATTGGATGCCTGTGTTTTCAGATTGTCGAATACCACCGTTTTGTTTTGGTTGCCCCGTACGGTGATCGGCAGCGTTTCGGTAACCAGCATGCGGTTGCTGAGCACCGGCAGCGTGTTTTCCTCGCCATCGCGAAATTCGTTGCCTTCGGCAAACACCTGCCAGCTGAGGCCGTCGATGCCGCCATCCGGCACTTTCAGGCGCCAGGAAACGGGTGTCGACTGGCCGGGCTGAACCGTAAAACGGACGACCTGGGTGGTTTTGGTCAAACCGAATTTCTGCTCCACGCTTTGCATCGACGTCGCATCGAACAGCAGCAGTGAGGCCGAACCGCCGATGGGCGCTTTCGACAGGTTGCTCACCTTGGCCGCGAATTCAATTTCGTCGCCCTCCCGCAGGAAACGCGGCGGGTTGGTGAGGATCATCAGGTCCTTCTGCGTGACCACACTTTTTTCCGACACCGCCCATTTCAGGTCTTTGGTATGCGCAAAGGCGAGAAATTTCCAACGGGTCAACGCCTCATTCATGGTGAACTTCAACACCACATTGCCATCGGCGTCGGTACGCAGTTCGGGGAAAAAGAATACCGTTTCGTTCAGGTTGCGGCGGGGCGGAGGCGGGGGGGCGACAGGCGATTTACCGGCGGAGGGCGGTGCACCTGCGACGCCATAAGCCGTGTCTTCGGTGACCTTTAGCTCCATGTTATTTTCAGGAGCCGCCATTTTGGCGACTTCCGGCGCAGGCGCAGCCATAGCAGCCGCTTCTCCGTCGGCCATTTCCATGGGCGCTTGCTGGTTGCGTGCTGCCATGCGCAGCCGTCCCGGGTAACGGCCGCCGTACAACGGGAAGCCGAACCACTCGATCTGCCGGTAGTTGCGACTGGCCGGCTGAGGCGTACCGGTTTGCAATTCGGAACGCGTTTCACCGTAAGCCACCCGGAAGCCGCTGCCGGCAAACGATAGTAGACTGTAATACGACGGGAACTGGATACCGGACCACTGGTGCGGCAGAAATTGATCCAGCGATGCATCATACATGGCGGCCACCATTTCGGCGGCAATTTGTTCTTTCTTCGGGCCCGATATTTTCAGGCGCCATTCTTCCTTTTCACCCGGGAGCAATTTGTCCCGGAACGTTTCATAGGTGATCTGCAGGTCCTTGTTGCTCCAGGGTACATTCACCCCCAAGGCATTCAAATTATAGAACCGGTTGTTTTTCACGGTGAAGGCCGACAGGTAAATACCGCCCCGGTCGCGTTCTTCCACTGGTAAGTCGATCGATACTGCACCATTTGCCTCCACCCAATGCGGCGCCTGTGCCTTACCCTGACGCAATGCCAGGCTAAAATACAGGTAGCGTTCCTGGCCCCTGGCGCCCAACCAAATGCGCGCGGTTTCGCCGGGTTCGTATGCATTCTTTTCCACTGCACCGGCCGGCGACTCGAATTGATACGCGCGGTCGCTCGCCGTCCAAACGCGCAATACGCGTTTGATTTCGATGGCCTCGCCAAAAGCGTCTTTGGTCTGAAGCGTCACCAGATAATATCCGGTTGTCATTTTACCGCCGTGGAGGTCGGCCTTTTTGTTGTCGGCCGTGTTGAACGGAACCAGCCGGGCGGCATCCCGCCTCGACCATTTCTCCGGGTTGTCTTCATCGTTCCAGGCATAGTTGGGAAAATCGCGGCGAAAAGCTGCTTCCTGCAGGGTCAGCACGTCCGGATTGTCCCAATATCGCTGAACAAACATATGGCCGGGGTCGGCGAGCGCCTGCACGGTGATTGTACCGGATGCCGCCTGGAATTGCCCGGCGGTATTGGTGGTGTTGAGCCCGACCGACCGAAGGCTGTCGAGCTCGATGTCGTGGGGAAGGTCAAAATCGACGTTCAGGGCCACATAGCCGGCGGTGACGGTGGCTTGGTTGCTGCGGGTTTCGCCATTGATGTCGGTCACATCGGCCATCACCGTAAAATCAAACATCGGTTGATCCTTTTTCGGGATCGTCCGGTCGGGCAGCAAATCAAATTTGACCTCAAAACTGCCGTCGGCAGCAGTAGCGGTCACGCCATTGGCAATCTCCATGCTTTCCGACGGGCGCGGGTGGCGCCAGCCCCACCAATCCCACCAGGGGTACCGCGCCTGGCGCACTACCCGGTATGCGACCTGGGCGCCGTCGACATTGCTGCCCGCATAGTTTTTTGCCGAACCGCGCACCGTGACCGTTTCATTGACGCGATAGGCGCCTTCCAACGGGTTGAAGGTTACTTCGAATTTGGGCCGCTTGTATTCTTCCACGTTAAAGGCGGCGCTCCCGTCCAAGCCGTCTATTTCGATCGACATTTGTCCGGTCAGTCCGGAAGCCGGAGCAGAGAAAGCGCCATTGCAGGTGCCGAAGGCATTTGTACGCAGCTGGAGCTGGCTTTTTTCCTGGTGGTTGACGTCGTAAAATTTAACGGTCACCGGCAGGTTGGGCACAATGGCCGGGTAATCGTTCGCGTCGCGCTCCAACACGATGCCTTTGAAATAAACGGTTTGCCCAGGCCGGTACATCGACCGGTCGGTGAAAAACTGAACACTGCGCTGCCGTGGGGGTTGATCGTACCGGTAATTGCTGTAATGTTCGTCGAGCCAAAGCGTGTCGTTGTCGCGGCTCAACCGGAGATCGAATCCCTGGTTATCGGAGGCAGAAGGATTGAGTATGCCTTCGCGGTCGCTTTGTACTTGTTTGATGAATCGGCGTACATTCTGTCCGAGATTGCGGTCCCACCGATATTCAAACAAATCACCCCGCACGCCGGCCAGCGGGATGCCGGTTTGCCGGTGCGCTACTACGAAGCGCGTATCGCCGGCGTTGCGCCAGGCAACACCAGCCAGGTTGGAACACACCAGCGGTGAAAAGCTCACAATCTGGCCTTTTGTCGTAAAATCCTCGGACGTGGCGGCCAATACATAATAGCGGCCCACGGGCAGCGGGTCGAGGCTGATTTCGGTATTGTGTTCGCGGTAATCGGCCGGATCGTTGATCGTCCATTTTCGCTGCTGAATGGCTGCGATTCCGTTCAGATAAGGCAGGCGAAGCTCCCAGTCCATCTGGTTGAGTACATCCGGATCATTCGGTACAGGCACTACTTTGACCCAAACCTGGGAGGTATTTTTAAAACCGAGCGAAAGCAAAACCGCCTGCTCCGGCAAGGTCACTGCTTCGGTGCGGAGTTGAAGGGACGGGCGGCGCAGATCAAACAGCAGCGCCGAGCACTGTTGCGCGCCGAAGGTGCCCGGATGGCGTCGGATGACGTCTTCGCATTCGGTGACGGCGCGTTTAAGAAGGGATGCGTCTTCCGGTTTCTGGCGGCCGTCTTGCTCTACCAGCGATTGAGCGAGGAAGTACACGATCTCAGCGTCGGAAGCGTGGTAGTAGTGCGTTTTGTGCAGGATTTCCAGCGCTTGCCGGTAGCGATCCTCCTTGTTATCGAGCACGGAATTGTTTTGTGCAAACTGCAGCCGGAGCAAGTCAGCGTCGATTAGAGCCGAAGGGTCAGGGTCCTTTAAATGGGCGGCGATCAGCTGCTGGAACAAGCGGATGGCCAGCCACTTACCCGAGGCGCTATCGCGGCTTTCAAAAGCGGCCCGGACAAAATCGGGCGCCGGGTCGAAAGCTTGGGGTTGATCGAGGTAAAATTTATAGGCCGGTTCGGTGAGGTAACTGCGTTCATCGGCGAAATAATGCAGGGCGCGGTGCCCCAATAAATCAAACAGCGTGGGGCGAAGCGGCTGTGCGGTCACGGAATCGTTGATCCCCGGCTGGGTAATATCGCGCAGATAATCGACGGGCACGGCGCGCAATGCGGTTTCCTGCTCCACGGAAGCGCTGTAAAAATCCAACGCCCGTTTCTCGATCTGCGCCGCCGACCAGGTGAGGATATCACCGCCTTCGCCGTCGGGGATAGGCGTCCGTTCCTGGATACGCCAACGTTGATTTTGGAGGTATGTGCTGTATAGTTCACCGAGCAGGCTCTGCAATACGGCGCGTTCGGGTTCAGCGGCTTTTTTTTCTTCCTGTTCGAAACCCTGTACTGCCTTTACAAAACCATCTTCTTCGAGAAAGGTGGTGTATTTGCCGCGAAACAGCAGCGTTTTGATCACTTGCGCACCCTTGTGATCGGTTTTTGCGCGGGTGTACAGGGCCTCGGTACGTTCGAGTGCGCTTTTGTACAGGCCTTGTCGTTCCAGGCTGTCGATCTGAAGCCATTCGGACGCATAATCGCCTGGAGGCGGAGTGAGAGTTGTTGGCATAACGGTCGGGGTGGATGGAGCGGTGGAAGTACCTGCCGGCGTTTTCTGTGCATATTTACAAAAAGCAAGCGAAAGGGTCAGCAGGAGGGCGAAGGAGCGCAGCATAACGGTGGGAGAATTGGTCATAGTATGAATTCGGTTAGGGATAGCAGGGGCGCAAAGGCAAGACAGGGCGCCGCACAGATGACGTTGGGCAGAAGATTACATAAACCAGCCGATCCGCCCAACCAGGGAACCGGCAATGGTCGGGCGGATCGACATCAGGATTACGAGCGTGTCCAAATTTAACATTCGGATATGCTCTAAAACATAGCCTTATCGAACCGCAAGGCAACTTCTTTCCAGTTGATCACACTGAAAAAAGCGCTGATATAATCGGCGCGTTTGTTCTGGTGCTTGAGGTAATACGCGTGTTCCCAAACATCTATCCCGAGGATCGGTGTGCCGGTTTTGGCGGCAATTTGCAGCATCATTGGGTTATCCTGATTGGGAGAGGTAGTGACGAAAAGGCTTTTGTCTTTGCCCACGCACAACCAGGCCCAGCCGGAGCCAAATACGCTTTTAGCGGCATTGGAAAATTCGTCTTTGAATTTGTCGAACGAGCCAAAGGTCCTGTTGATGGCTGTCATCAACTGACCTTCGGTCAAGCCGTTGCCGCCGGGTGTCATGATTTGCCAAAAGAAAGAGTGGTTCCAGTGCCCGCCGGCATTGTTCCGGATCTTCTTGTCGGCGTCGGCTGTTGTGATCCGCTGTACGATATCGTCGAGTTCGTATTCGGCGTATGGAGTGCCTTTCACGGCGTCGTTGAGGTTGTTCACATAGCCCTGGTGGTGTTTGCCGTGGTGAATCTCCATGGTCATTTTATCGATATAGGGCTCCAGGGCTCCTGTATCATAAGGCAATGCAGGAAGCGTGAAGGGCGTGGTGCGTCGGAGCTTCGGGGGCGGGATGGTCATGGCAGCCATAGTGCCATTGGTTGATTTTCCGGTGGTTTTACAAGCCTGGATAAGCGGCGCCAGGGCAGCGCTGACCGAAAGCAGCAATCCGGTTTTCAGAAATGTTCGTTTTTCCATATTCATTAATTTGTAATTTGTTTGCAATGTGGCAAAATAAGCCAAAATACCCAGGGATTCTCCTCCTTTGCAACGACTATATTTAGTTTTCATTATCCGGCGGCCTGCTACCTTTTGTGAAACGTCCGGGCGCTCAAAAACACCCTCGCCTGAAACCTTTATCCGGCATGTCCGGGACAATCTACCGGTACCTATACCCCCGGGAACAGGTTAAAACATGCGGTTCAGGTATTTTATGGAAAACCGGTTCATTTGAAACGGACATTCGGGTATGGAGCGCGTATTAGAGCCAGGTTGTTGGTCAGATGGTCCGGAGCATGACAGCCATAATTTCGTAAAAATCGGGTTTGGCCAGGGCGTAGATCGAGTTTTTGCCATCGCGCCGTACGGTAAGCACATCCTTGTCTTTCAGAATGCGCAAGTGGTGGGAGGCTACTGCCTGTTCGATATCCAATTCCTCATGGATTTCGGTCACCGTCATGGCCTTGCGTTGATAGAGCATTTCGATAATCAGCAATCGCACGGGGTGTGCAATCGCCCGCAGGGTTTCCGTGGCGTCTTCTAAAAATTTCAGGTCATGGCTTGCTTTCATATTGTATGGGCGCTGTCAACATTCAGGTTTGGCGGGCCTGGCATCTGTCAGGCCTAACGTATGGAGATAATTATATATTACAACATACAGACCGGAAAAAAGTGTTGAAAAAACCCAAAATGAAGCAACAATTTAAGCGTCCCATGTTTTAAAGCAGGAAAAACAAGGGGTTACCGCATATTAAGCCCTATTTTTGCAGCGCCATAACCCACGATACCGAACATACCGGAATGAACCAGGAACGACGAAATAAGGAAAAATTACCTGCTTCGGATATGCCAGAACCGATTGACACCGAGCAAGGGCCTCCCGCAGAGAAGGAAGAATCAGCCGGCGACGATGAGGGCAATGATGAGCAAAATACCAACGATGACTGGTACGACCGCCAGGAATTTGTGGCCGACCCGAAGCAATCCCTGATCCGGCTCGACAAGTTTCTCATGGACCGGTTGAGCAACCGATCCCGCAACAAAGTTCAGAATGCCATACGCGCCGGTTCCGTCAAAGTGGACAATGCCGACGTCAAGCCCAATTACAAGGTCAAGCCCGGCAACCTGGTCAGTATTGTGCTGCCGAAGGCGTTGGAAGAGGTATATACCATTAATCCGCAAAATATCCCCTTAGACATTGTATATGAGGACGAAGATGTGCTGGTGATCAACAAGCCCTACAAAATGGCCGTTCACCCCGGGGTGGGCATTCCGCAAGGCACCGTGGTGAACGCGGTGGCGTGGCATTTGAGGGAGCAGATTGAAAACCTGCCGGTGAAAGAGGGCAACGAGCCCGACCGCGCAGGGATCGTACACCGGATTGACAAAGACACAACCGGCCTGATGGTTATCGCCAAAAAAGAGTTCGCGATGACCCACCTGGCCAACCAATTTTTTCACCATACCATCGAGCGGCGTTATTGGGCCTTGGTATGGGGCGACTTGCGGGCAGATTCCGGAACGGTGATTGGCAACATCGGACGCAACCCGAACGACCGCAAATTGTTTATGGTTTTTCCCGAAGGCGACGACGGAAAGTACGCGGTTACCCACTGGAAAGTGCTGGAGCGCTTTTATTATGTCACCCTGATCGAATGTCAACTGGAAACCGGACGGACCCATCAAATCCGCGTCCATATGAAATCGATCGGTCATACGCTCTTTGGCGATCCGCGCTACGGGGGCAACCAAATCCTCAAAGGAACCCTTTACTCCAAATACAAGCAGTTTGTGGAAGGCCTGTTGAATATTTTGCCGCGGCAGGCCTTGCATGCCAAAGTTTTGGGATTCACCCATCCGCGCACCGGCGAGCACATCCGCTTCGAATCGGATCTTCCCAAAGACATGCAAACAGTGATTAACAAGTGGCGCGATTATGTGCATTCGCGCAAAGAATTGTTGTGATTAATGGAGCATTCGCATCCCGTTATAAAAAACGAATTCCTCGAAGAACTCCGCCGGCCAAAGCGTATCGTATTTATCGTCAATCCAAAGGCCGGCACCAACCTGCAAAAGCACATCCGCAAGAGTGTGGACCAATTCCTGGACCACCGGAAATTCATCTATAGCATCTGGCATACCGAAAAAGCCGGGCATGCAGCCGAACTGGCCCGCCAGGCCAGGGAAGAAGGCTACGATATTGTGGTTGCCGTAGGTGGCGACGGTTCGATCAATGAAGTCGCCTCGGAATTGATGCATTCCGAGACGATCCTCGGGGTTATCCCGGCCGGGTCGGGCAATGGCCTGGCCATGCACCTCGGCTATGGTCGCAACATCGACCGGGCGGTCCACAAACTGAATACGGCAGATGTCGTCACGATCGATTGCGGTCTGCTCAACGGCCACCCATTTATCAACCTGGCAGGTATAGGTTTTGATGGCCTGGTAGCCAAACGAATGAAGGGCAGCAGCTGGCGGGGCTTTTTGCCGTATTTTCTGAAATCGGTGGAAGCCGGTTTGTCCTACAACCCGAAGGTATGTACCATCGAAACGGAGCACCGCACCATCACCCAAAAGTGTTTTGTCATCACGGTTGCCAATGGGCCGATGTACGGTTACAACTTCCAAATCGCTCCTGACGCCCGGCTCGACGACGGTTTGTTCTCCGTAGTGGTCTTCAAAGATGTGCCGCGCTGGCAATACTTTGCGGCCATCCCGTCGAGTTTGAAAGGCAAAATTTACGATGCCGCATTTGTCGAACATTTCGAAGCGCGGCGTTTAAAGATATCCTGCACAGGCACCAACTTTGTACATGTTGACGGCGAAAGCGTCGAAATGGAGGGCGATTTGGTATTTGAAATGGTGCCACAAGCCCTTAAAGTACTGACGCCAAGCAAATAAAGCGCCGGGATCAGATTTCATTCACCCGATTTCTTACGTTATGTCCAAACACAAACGCAACGACGCCGGCGGTTTCGTTTTCTCAACCAACCCCGATTACCAATTGCCGGAAGAAAACGAACCCGACATGAATTTACCGAATGGCAAACAAACGCTCCGCATCTGGCTCGAACGCGGCAAAGGCGGAAAAGAATCCACCGTCGTCAAAGGCTTTATCGGCGCCGAAAGCCGCCTGGCCGAACTGGCCAAATTGTTGAAAAGCAAATGCGCCGCAGGCGGCAACGCGAAAGACGGCGTGATCATTATCCAGGGCGACCACCGCGATAAAGTGCTGAAAATGCTCGTGGAAATGGGCTACACCAACAGCAAAAAAGCAGGCGGGTGAGGGGAATACGGAATACGGAATACGGAATACGGAATACGGAATACGGAATACGGAATACGGAATACGGAATACGGAATACGGAATACGGAATACGGAATACGGAATACGGAATACGGAATACG
>JBGARJ010000061.1:0-30234 GCA_044230315.1 Saprospiraceae bacterium | reverse complement strand
GTCTGTTTTATTCTTTTCCTTCATCCTTTATCCTTCGGCCCGGTCACAGGTAACCTTGGTACGGGAAGCCCCGAACGACAGTTTTGACTTGTCTTGCCGAAGATGCTCCACTGTTGTCACCGATATTGCCATTACGCAAGGTCAGCACGCCATCCCGATGAACATGAAAAAGCCGGTAGCGGTAAACCTGCTGATGTGGAAATATTACGACGATATCCTGAAGGAAGAGACCCTGATGGCCCGGGAGCCGTTCTGGACCAAGGGCACGCTGTTGCTGGACGATGTCCCCGATACGGAAATGATCTCGCTGCATATCAACCTGGTTTGGACCGATAGCACCGGCCAGGAACACCAGTTTTACCTGGTCGCCGCCGGCCTGAACAAGACCCAATTGACCCGCCTTCCGCTTACGACGATTTACGATCCGGACACCTACGCACCCCTTCGGTTTGCGGCCATTGCACAGATTGCCGAATCCGAAACAGAATGGGGAACCTATGACACCATCGAGGGCACCTGTATACTCGACCATCTGGATATTAAAACCGGAAGTTTGAGCGGCCGTTTTGAGTTCACGGGCAACCGGATCGGAATGGAGCAACTGGGCTTTTTCGTCAACGGAACGTTCAACCGGTGAGGGTTAAGACCTTTACTTCGCTCCTGGCAAAACGGGTTCACCAACGCTGTCACTCCTGCCACACCCCAACCAAAGGCTCCGCGCCTTCGGCCCCCCAACGCGCAGCCTGACCGGCATCGAATGCCCCATGCACATGCAGGTACACGTCGAAACGCACACGGCCGGCCTGATCTGCTTTGTAGTTGGTGTGCCAGTAGTTGTTCATCGCATACAGGAATACGGTAGCGGCCGACGCATTGTGCCCGAGCCATTTTTTGTACCCCTGATTTTGCGGCCGTTCATCCACGAGGCGGCCGATTTCGAACAGGGCGCCCTGCGGGCTCACCAGGGTGACGCCGGCGCCTGTGGCATCCGATACGTCGAGCCAGCGTTGCACCGCAAAAAAGTCGCTGTTCGAGCCGGGTATTTGCCCCTTTTCGGGTGTGATCCAAGTATCCCCTATGCCTATGCGCACACTGGGATGGTTCAGATAGAATGGGAAAGCCAGGTGGAGGGATTCTTTTTCACGAACGCTTGCTTTATCGATAACCGCCGTCAGCCGCAATACGTCGAGGCCACGGTATTGGGATATTTCGTAGTCCACTTCCCGGGTACCGCTCAGGGAGCAGGTGATACGAAGTCGTTGCAATACAGCGCCGTGCTCCGTCCAGGACCGTCGCGGGTTGGCGCTTTGCCGGGCACTGTCGGGATTCCGGCCGGCCACATACAACGCTTGCAGCAATCCATGCAACGGCGCCGGCCGCACCCACTCCCGGCCGCGGGCACGAAGGCTTCGTATGGCGCCGGTGACCGGGTCGGTTGAAAAGCGGGCAGTGGGCAAGAACGACTTTTCGACGGTGTCGGAAGCAGTACCGACCCGGAACAAGCGCTGTCCGCTGGCCGGAATGTTGCGCGCCACAAAGACGCACCGGCCGTCGGTCAGCGTTTGCAAGGGCACCGGGTGGCCCTCCTCGTCGAGAAGCGTCTGGCCGGCGACCGCGGCAGGCCAATCGATCTCCACCACGCCGTCGCGGGCCCAGGGCAAGGTATTCGCCACAACGAGTGCCGCGGGATGCTTAGGTACGGGGAGCAGTGCCAGTTCGATCCGCCGTATCTCGAACCGGGCCGAGTCGAGCAGCCGTTTTTTATACGCCCACTGACGCACCGAGAATGGGTCGTCGGGTTGTGAAATACTGCACCAGGCGCCCCAAGTGTGTTCGTGAAACAAGAGGATGTGGCGCCGGGCCTGGTACCACCAGTTCGGCGGCAATTCGGCGTGTTGTTGCCTGGCGAGGCGCATCAGTTGGGTAAGTCGCTGACTGAGCAGCCGGTTTTCCGTCTCTTCGGCAGCTGTGGAATAAGCGCCGTCTTCCCAGTACGGCGTGAAATCGCCCGACCGAACGGGCAGACTTGGGCCGTATTGTTTCTCGAACCGGTCGAACAAGTCGTTAACGTTAGCCAGCGCGAGGCGGGGCGCCGCGTATTTTTCGTTCCAGGCCCGAACAAAATCGCTGATCGTGGTATCGATCGGGCCGTTATCCGACACAATGTTGTAGCGCCATTGCACCAGCTCGTACGGATAACCGGACGAGTCGAGAGCCTCCAGATAGGCGGCGATCTTGCGCGGCCCGCGTTCGGCTACTGCGCCGGGTGCGAAGCCGTGCCAGGAGGAATAACCTTTCCCGCAGGTCCAGAACAGGATACTGTCGCGCCCCGTGGCCGACTTCCACCAAAACGGCCGGTCGCCCTGTTCGCGCAGGACGGACCCGATCCGGTCGCCGCCGTCGGGCAGGGCTTCGATATAGTTGGGGCCGTTTGAAAAATAGCGGATGCCGTGTTCGGCCAGGGCAGGCACTGCTTCCCAACTCAGCCCCGGGATATCGCTGAACATCGCCGTGTGGATAGGCAGGTCATAGCGGTTGCGCAGGGTATCGGCATATTCGGTCCACCAGCGCAATTCATCGGGCGAACAAAGACCAGTGAGCACATTGGCATACAGGCCCGACAGGCCGATTTGCCCGTTGCGGACCGCCTGCACAAACTGCTGGGTTTCCTGCGGATTGGCCTCGCGCAGGAAATTTTCCACGGCCCACAGCGACTCGATATTCCAGACAAACCGGCTGCCGTCGGGATACGAGCGGGTCTTTTCGATCATCCGCAAAGCCTGCCGGATATTGGCCGTGTGAATAGCGGCCACGTCTTCCTGGTAGTGCGAGTAGCCGATATCGGTATGGGCATGGTGCACCAGGTCGATCTCGCGCCGGGCGACGGGCCGGAGGGCAATTGTTTCAGTCACCGCTAACCGCTCGCCGATGCGGGCACTGACCGACAAAACGGTTTTCTCCGAAACGGCCCTTACCGGCACTTCGAAGGTCTGAAGGCCGTGTTGAACGGCAAAACGCTCTTCTGCTGCACCTTCTATCCGGAGATAAAGGGTGTCGGGCGGGCCAAAATGCAGGACCGTGCATTGAACGGGTTGGCCGGGCGGGTCGCCGCGGAGCAAAAACGGCAGGGGCTCGAGGTCGATTTTTTCCTCAAACGAATATTGAAAGGTCATGTACCAGTCGGGGCTGTTTTGGGCCTGCCCTACTACTTTCAACCGGAGGGGTTGCCCCGGCGTACAGGCCGCCAGCGGCACCCGCAGGTAAGCCAGCCCGTGCGCGTCGAACGCGCCATCCTGCTTTTTGAACTCGAACACCAGGCGCGTGCTGTCGGGGCCGGCGAAGGTCCAGACCGCCGGGTATTGTTGCGGATAGGTGGTAAACGTGAGGGCCAGGCGGTCGTCGACGAACAGGTCGAAATGCCGCACCCCGCTGCTGGTGCCCGAGGAGTGCGCCGCAATCCAGCTGAAGTACACGTAGGGCCCGGCGGCATTGGCGGGTACAGGCGCCGTTTCCCACCCGATTATCTTTTTCCCGTCGGTACAACGCGTCAACAGGGCAGAACGGGCATAATCGGGAAATACGGAGAAATAAGGCAGGGTTTCGCCCTCCAACGTTTTCGCATACCCGTTGAGGAGCGTTTGGACGCCCATACCCGGGATAGCGACCTGGGTTACGGCTGGTGCAGCCAACCCAAGAACCAGGAAAGCGGTAACGGAAGCAAAGTAATATCGGCGCATGGCATCAGGCTTGAAAGCGGGCAAGATGCCATTGTTTTTGTTGTTGAACGATGATCTTTGTCATCCCGGCCTGGCGCACACCGCCGGGGTGGTAATCGTTCGGGTCATTTTCCGGCAAACGGAATGAAAGCCGTTGTGCAGCATATATTGACCGGAATACGCGTTATCCTTGCCGGGCCCACGCTGAGCCCTGCAATACCCTGTACCTTAGAAACTTTTAGTACCCTACGCATGAAGGAACATATCCTCCGCACCGCCTTTCAAATGTATGATGCTGCCGGTGAATTACCGGCGCCCGACCAGGAGTTGCTCGCGGCAGCACGGGCAGCAATGGCCCATTCGTACTCGCCGTACTCGCAGTTCAGGGTTGGCGCTGCCGTACGCCTGGCCAACGGTGAAATACTGGGTGGCAGCAATTACGAAAATGCGTCTTACCCGATGTGTATCTGCGCCGAACAGTCGGTACTGGCGGCCGCCTCCAGCCGGTTTCCGGGTATAGCGGTGACGGCCATCGCCGTTACGGTTCAAAACCCCAGGCGGGTGATCGACCAGCCCGCTGCGCCCTGCGGCGCCTGCCGGCAGGTTATTTGTGAAACAGAACAAAAGAACGGTCAAACCATACGGGTTATCCTGCAGGGTGAAACCGGCCCGGCCTACGTGTTTGCCACCGGCGGCGAGCTCTTGCCGCTGGCATTCGGCGGCGGGTTTTTATGAACCGTCCGCAGGTCGGTAACGCCCGTCAATTTTGATCGTTTCTAAATAGTCGCCGGACGAAGCCTTTTTGCAAATGATCATTCGGCCGCGGCGTTCCTGTGCGTAGTTTTGTATCGAGAAACCTATATGTGTGCGCGCGCAGCCAAACTTTTTTGTTTTCTTTGCGCATCCTTCCCTGGGGTTGATTTCAAAACGCAAAACGCAAAATTCAAGACTCTACAATGAGTTGGTTTTCCAGATTCCTCACTTCTTCCATCGGCCAAAAGGTCGTGATGGCGCTGACCGGGTTGTTTTTGATTTTGTTTCTGGTGGTGCACCTGCTCGGCAATCTTCAATTGCTGAAAGACGACGGCGGCGAAGCCTTCAATGTGTACGCCTATTTCATGACGCACAATCCGGTGATCAAAACGACTTCTTACCTGCTTTATGCGTTTACCCTCCTCCATGCGGTGCAGGGCATCATGATCTGGCTAGGGAATCGTGCCGCACGCGGCACCGCGCGCTACGCCGTGAACCACCTGCGTTCCAACGAGATCGCTTCACGCAACATGGCCCGGATCGGGATCATCATTTTTATCTTTCTCCTGCTCCACATGTACCAGTTTTGGTTTCAAATGCACTGGGGCAACCTCGTATTTGTGGAATACGACGATTACCCGCACGCCGTCAAAGACCTGTATACCCTGGTGGCCCAATCGTATCAAAACCTGGGTTTCGTGATTTTCTACGTCGTTTCCATGGTGGTGGTGGGCTATCACCTGTGGCATGGCTTCTGGTCGGCATTCCAGACGCTGGGCCTGAATCACACCAAGTACAACCCGCTGATCAAGTGGGTGGGCATGGCCTACGCTGTTATCGTTTCCGCGTTGTTCGCCCTGATCCCGGTTTGGATGTACGCCGTGCAACTGTAAGCGTACTGCTTGGGCAGCCCCAATGTAAACCGTCCATTGTTTTCATTTCAGAGGAAAAAAGATCATAATACCACAGATATGGCAAAAGCTACCGCGACCGCCTCTACCCTGGACTCCAAGACGCCGGCCGGCAACCTGTCGGAAAAATGGGAATCCTACAAAGGACACGTGCCGCTCGTGTCGCCCAATAACAAACGCCGCATCGACGTGATCATCGTCGGTTCGGGGCTCGCCGGCGCATCGGCGGCCGCGTCGCTGGGGGAACTGGGCTACAACGTCAAAGTATTCACCTTTCACGACAGCCCGCGCCGGGCGCACTCCATTGCGGCACAAGGCGGTATCAACGCCGCCAAGAACTACCAGAACGACGGCGACTCGGTATACCGGCTGTTCTACGATACGATCAAGGGCGGCGACTACCGCGCCCGCGAATCCAACGTGCACCGCCTGGCCGAAGTGTCGACACACATCATCGACCAGTGCGTGGCCCAGGGCGTACCCTTCGCCCGCGAATACGGCGGGTTGCTCGACAACCGCTCTTTTGGCGGCACGCAGGTGTCGCGCACCTTTTATGCGCGCGGCCAAACCGGGCAGCAACTGCTGATCGGCGCCTACCAGGCTCTCAGCCGCCAGGTGGCGCTGGGCACGGTGCAGCTCTACAACCGGCATGAAATGCTCGACATCGTGGTGGTCGACGGCAAGTGCCGCGGCATTATCGCCCGCAACCTGCTCAGCGGCGATCTCGAGCGCCACAGCGCCCACGCCGTGGTGCTGTGTACCGGCGGTTATGGCAACGTGTTTTACCTGAGCACCAATGCCATGATGTGCAATGCTACCGCGGCCTGGCGCGCCCACCGCCGCGGCGCTTATTTTGCCAACCCCTGCTACACGCAGATCCACCCGACCTGTATCCCCGTTTCGGGCGATTACCAGTCGAAACTCACGCTGATGTCCGAATCGCTCCGCAACGACGGCCGCTGCTGGGTGCCCAAGAGCACGAGCGATACCCAAAAACATCCTTCCCAGATACCCGAAGCCGACCGCGACTACTACCTCGAACGCCGCTACCCGGCCTTCGGCAACCTGGTTCCCCGCGACATTGCCAGCCGCGCCGCGAAAACCGAGTGCGATAACGGCAAAGGCGTCGGCGCCACAGGTCTGGCCGTTTACCTCGACTTTGCCGACGCCATCAAACGCCTGGGCAAAAGCACCGTGGAAGCGCGCTACGGCAACCTGTTTGAGATGTACGAAAAGATCACCGGCGACAACCCCTACGAAGTGCCGATGCGGATCTACCCGGCCGTACACTACACGATGGGCGGCCTGTGGGTCGACTATGAACTGATGACCACCGTGCCCGGCCTGTACGCTGCCGGCGAAGCCAACTTTAGCGACCACGGCGCCAACCGCCTCGGCGCTTCCGCCCTCATGCAGGGGCTGGCCGACGGCTATTTCGTGTTGCCGTACACCATCGGCTCCTACCTGAGCAACGAGATCCGGACCGGACCGATCCCGACCAACACGCCGGAATTCGACAAAGCCGAAAAAGACGTACTCGACCGCATCCACCACCTCATGGGCGTGCAAGGCAAACAAAGTGTGGAATCTTTCCACCGCCAACTCGGCAAGATCATGTGGGACAAATGCGGCATGGGCCGCACCGCTCAGGGACTGCAACAGGCCATCGGCGAAATCCGCGAACTGCGCCATCAATTCTGGCACGACGTATTTGTGCCCGGGCGCCGCGACGAATTCAACCCGGAGCTTGAAAAAGCCTGGCGCGTTGCCGATTTCCTCGAGCTCGGCGAACTGATGTGCACCGACGCGCTGCACCGCAACGAGAGCTGCGGCGGCCACTTCCGGGAAGAATACCAAACCGCCGACGGCGAGGCCCTGCGCGACGACAAGAACTTCATGTACGTAGCGGCCTGGGAATGGCGCGGCGAAGATGCGAGGGCCGAACTGCACAAAGAAGCCCTGGAATACGAAGAAATCAAGGTCACCCAGCGCAGTTACAAATAAACACACCCCGATTCCATCCACCATTTTCATCACTCAATCCATCCATGATATGAGACTGACGCTCAAAATCTGGCGCCAGGGCGGCAAATACAAAGGCGAATTTGTCACCTACCAACTCGATAACGTAAACGAGCACATGTCCTTCCTGGAAATGCTCGACGTGTTGAACGAACAACTCATTGAAAAGCGCGAAGACCCTGTGGCGTTCGAGCACGACTGCCGCGAAGGCATCTGCGGCACTTGCTCGCTGGTGATCGACGGGCGGGCGCACGGCCCCATGCAAGGCACCACCACCTGCCAGGTACATATGCGCCACTACAAAGACGGCGAAACGATCGTGATCGAACCGTTCCGGGCGAAAGCATTCCCGGTCATCCGCGACCTGGTGGTCGACCGCTCGGCTTTCGACCGGATTATCCAGGCCGGGGGCTATATCAGCGTCAATACGGGCCAGGCGCAGGACGCCAACGCCATCCCGATCGAAAAAGACCGCGCCTCGCGCGCCTTCGACGCGGCCGCCTGCATCGGGTGCGGCGCCTGTGTGGCCGCTTGCCCCAATGCGTCGGCGATGTTGTTCACCTCGGCCAAGGTGAGCCACCTGGCGCTCCTGCCGCAGGGCGAAGTGGAGCGCAAGCGCCGCGTCCTGGCCATGATCGCACAGATGGACAAGGAAGGCTTCGGTAAATGTTCCAATGTGACGGCCTGCGAAGCCGAGTGCCCGAAGGAAATTTCGGTGAGCAATATTGCGCGCATGAACCGCGAATACTTGTCGGCTACGCTGGCGGGTGAAACTATACTGTAAAACGACCATAACGGCGCTTTTTCACGACAGGATCGGCAAGCGGACGGGAAAACTCCGCCCGCTTGCCGATCCTGTTTGTTTTACCGTTTCCACGCTTCCCACCCTACCTTTGCCCTAAACACCTTGTCTATGATCCGATTGTTTACCACCCTGCTTTTCGGGAGCGTGGCCCTGTCGGTTTTTTCGCAAACCGGTTCGAGCCTCTTTCTCCCCCGCAACCTCCAGCGCGCCTACGACAAGGGCACCCGGAGCGCCGATGGCAGCCCGGGGCCCAACTACTGGCAAAACCGCGCAAGCTATACCATGACGGCGCGCATCGACCCTTCCAAACGACGGCTGAAAGGCACGGCCACCGTCGTATATACCAACAACAGTCCCGACGCGCTCAAAATCATCCGCTTCAAACTGGCGCACGACCGCTACCGCAAAGGCGGCCAGCGCGGCGAGGATGTAAACCCGAACGACGTAGACGAGGGCGTGGCAATCCATAAACTCGTTTTGAACGGCCAACCGGTGCCCCTCAAACAACAACACCGGCACGCTACCTTCCTCGATATCCAACTCGGCAGCACGCCGGTAACAGCAGGCGCAACCGCCACTTTCACCGTCGAATGGGCGTACACCCTGCCCGCCGACCCGCATGCCGAACGCGAGTGCGTGTGTGATGCCTCTACCTTTTTTGTGCCCTACTGGTATCCGCAGATCGCCGTGTACGACGATTACCACGGCTGGGCGGATGCGCCCTATACCGGGCAGCAGGAGTTTTACAATGACTTTGCCGATTATGACGTGACCATCACCATGCCCAGAGGCTATATGGTTTGGGCCACCGGCGAATGGCAAAATGCCCCCGGACTGCTGCAAAGCCCGTTCCTGGAGCGGTTCGACCGCGCCCACACAACCGGTGACGTGGTGTCGGTTTTCACCGAAGCCGAGTTGAAAGCCGGCGGAGTGTTCAAACCCGGCAAAGCCAACGTCTTCCACTACAAAGCCGAAAACGTGCCCGACTTTGTTTTTGCCGCCAGTGATCATTACAACTGGGACGCCACGTCGGTGGTAGTAGACGACCAAACCGGACGACGGACCTTTGTGAGCGCCGCCTACAACACTTTGTCGCCCGATTTTTACCGGGTAGCGCGCATCGCCGCCGACGGCATCCGCCTGATGAGTACCTGGCTGCCGGGGTATCCGTTCCCCTACCCCTGCGAAACCATATTCAACGGGAACGACGGCATGGAATACCCGATGATGGTGAACGACGCCAGCGCCAGCAGCGACTTCGTGACTACCCTGACCGTACACGAAGCATCGCACACCTACTTCCCCTTTATGATGGGCATCAACGAACAGGACTATGCCTGGATGGATGAGGGCTGGGCTTCTTTTTTCGACCTGCAACTGGTCGACTCCCTTAGCGGCATCAAAGGAAACCTGCGGGGCTACGCCTTCATGGCCGGTACCGAATCCGATATCCCGCCTATGGTTCGGGCGCGTTTTCTCAGCGGCAATGCCTATAACAATGCCTCCTACGCGCGGCCGCAGTCGGCCTATCTCACGCTGCTGGACTTGCTCGGTTACGATACTTTTCACCATTGCATGGTGGCGTATATGGATCGATGGAAGGGCAAACACCCGATGCCGCATGATTTTTTCAATACCTGGAATACCGTATCGGGCCAGAACCTCGATTGGTTCTGGAAACCTTGGTTCTTCGATTGGGGTTATCCGGATCTGGGCATTCGGAGCGTGGAGCAAGACCAAATTTCAGGCGCCGACGTTATTTTGGTGGAAAAAAACGGCGCCATGCCCATTCCGGTGCACCTGGATATCCGTTACAGCGACGGCTCCAGGGAAACCGTTCACCTGAATGCCGGCGTTTGGCGAAACGGGGAAACGACAACCCGGATTTCCTGCCCCGCGGGCAAAACTGCAGCGGAAGTCACCTTGGGCGATCGTCTGATCCCCGACACCGTACGGAAAAACAATACCTGGAAAAAAGGATGAGGGCTGTTTATATTTGGGGGTCAAACAGGATTTTATGAAGCAGGCTTGTGGGTTTAACCGGAATTACCCGAGGTTTGCATCATCAACTTTATTCACAATCAGCAATTTATCCGCCGTATGAAGACGAACACGTTGCTCTCCTATATTCTTTATCTCGTGCTGGCAGGCCTGATCGGCACCCTGATTTACAAATCCTGCCAGCTGAAACGCAGCCAGGCCGAGCTCGCCAAACAGGACGATGAATTTCAAAAAACCCTCCGCGATTATGGCTATATGGGCACCGACTCGACCGATAGCCAATATATCAACGACGAAAGTACCCGCAGCGCTTCCGATACCCTGGCCCGCAAAGGAAATCCACCGGCAACGGTTTCCAAAAATGGCATTGAAGATGAGGACCCCACCCCTGCAACCCTCCCCAAACAAACAACCACCAATCCTCCACCTACCAAAACAACGCCCCTCCAAACCACGCAGGTGCTCCCCAAAGAACAGAAACCCATTCGAGATCTGGATACCGACAGCGCCGCCGACGGCCGCTACCGCGTGGTGGCCGGGTCGTTCACCGTGCTGGATGGCGCGCGGCGCGAAATGGAACGGTTGATCAAAATGGGCTATCACGACGCCGAGGTGGGGCGCTATAACCACGGCAAATTTGCCGTTGTCGTCGTGAAACGCACCAACAACCTGAACGAAGCCAACCGCATTGTCGATCAACTGGAGCGCAAAGGCATCGACGCCGCGGTGATCGACCGGCTGCGGAAAAAGTAGGCCGGTGGGATGGTTTTAAAAAGGAATGTCTGGACATTGACCCCCCTCCCAATCTCACCCCCTAGAATTGCAGATGTTTGACCGTCAACCCCTTGTTGATCAGCTGCTTGAGCGAACCCACCCCGATATCGAGGTGTAATTGCGCGAAATTGGCCGTTACTTTTTTGTCGCTCTCTTCCGTTTTGATCCCCTCGTGCGTCATGGGCATGTCGCTTACGAGCAGCAGGGCGCCGGCCGGCATCCGGTTCTTGAAGGCCGCTACGAAAATAGTGGCCGTTTCCATGTCGATGGCGTGGCAGCGCAGGTCGCGCAGGCGTTGTTTGAAATCGGCGCGGTGTTCCCATACCCGTTTGTTGGTGGTGTACACCACGCCGGTCCAGTAGTCGCGTTCGTATTCGCGTATGGTGGTGGAGATGGCTTTTTGCAGCGCGAAGGCCGGCAGTGCGGGCACTTCGGGCGGCAGGTAGTCGTTGCTGGTGCCCTCCCCGCGGATGGCGGCAATGGGAAGGATGAGATCGCCCACCTGGTTTTTCCCCGATTTGATGCCGCCGCATTTGCCCAGAAACAACACGGCTTTTGGATGGATGGCTTCCAGCAAGTCGACGATCAGCCCCGCATTCGGGCTGCCGATACCAAAGTTGATAATTGTTATATTTTCGGCGGTGGCGGCTTGCATCGGTTTGTCGGCGCCGTAAACGGGCACTTCGTGCCGGTCGGCAAACATCCGGACGTAATTGCCGAAGTTGACCAACAGGATGTACTCGCCGAATTTTTCCAGTGGCATCCCGGTATAGCGGGGAAGCCAGTCTTTTATGATCCGCGCCTTGGCGACCTTCTGGTTTGCTTCCAGTTCCTGCGCCACCGCGTCGAGGTCTTCCGGCGAAATGTGATGTTTCGATTCGTCCATATCGTGTGTTTTTCTAAGAGGTGCTGTGTTTAAATTTCGGTCGCAGAGGCTGCATCCCCGGCCCCGGCAGCGGTTACGGCTTTTTAATAACAGACCGGTAGACGATGCTTTGTAAGCGCGGCCGGTAATCCCCGGTGATCAGTTTGTTGTTGTTCATCGTCGGGTAGGTCCGGTTGGACAGGAAGACGAAGATCAGGCGTTGATCGGGGTCGGCCCAAACGGAATTGCCCGTAAATCCGGTGTGCCCGAAGGTATTCGGGCCGGCCAGTTCACTCATGTTTTGAGTTTGGGTGGGGTCCAGTTCTTTCATATCGAAGCCGATGCCGCGGCGCGTACTCTTTTTATAGCGGGTGGTAAACCATTCCACGGTTTCGGCTTTCAGGTAGCGCCGGCCGCCGTACTCGCCTTTGTTGAGCAGCATTTGAAATATCTTGGCCAAATCATTAGCGTCGCTGAACAAGCCCGCATGCCCGCTCACGCCGCCGATCATCGCCGCCCCCATATCGTGTACATAGCCCTGCAGGCGTTGCTGGCGGAAGTAATTGTCCTCTTCGGTGGGCGCACAGCGGTCCGTCCAGCCCAATTGCCAGGGGTTGAATGTGGTGGTGACAAGGCCCATGGGCCGGTAAAACATCCGCCGCACGAACACATCCAGCGGTTGGTGGTTCAGGTTTTGCAGCGCGCGGGCCGTGAGATACAGGTCGAGATCGGAGTATTTGTACCCCTTGTCGGGCCGCAAGGGCGAGTAGAAAATCTGGTGCCAGATGGAATCGACGTAATCATCGGCCATGAACAGGTCTTTGGCGACCGGCACCTCGTAGCAGGTCATGGGCGCGGGGTGGTACAGGTCCGGCGAGGGGCGGCCGAGTCCGATCAGGGTCTTTTCATAAAACGGGATCCAGGCTTGCAGGCCCGCATGGTGCACCATCATTTCCGTTACGGTCAGATCCTTTTTATCGGTCTGGAGGAGCTCCGGCACGTAAGTACTCATGGGTTGGGTCACATCCATCCGCCCTTCATCCACCAGGTGCATGACCGAGATGGTGGTGGCGGCCACTTTTGTGATCGAGGCGAGGTCGTATAAGTTGTCGGTGACGACAGCAGGCGACAGCGTATCGTAAGTATAGTGGCCGTAGGCTTTTTGCCACACCACTTTGCCGTCTTTGACCACCAGGAGTTCGCAACCTGGCGCCGCGCCGTCGGCAATGAGGTCGGCGACCAGGGCATCCATCAGGCGCAGGGTGTCGCTGTTCAGGCCAACGGCTTCCGGCAGGTCGTAGCCCATGCGCTTGGACGCATATTCGCGGGTGACGCCCTGTCCGTAGCGTGCATATTGCGAGGCGGTTACGGGCAGTTGGCCCTTCAGGTCAATAGCGCCGAACAGCGCCTGGGCGGCCAGGTCCTGGGTTATGGGATCATCGTTATATGCTTCCAGCAACACCTGCGCGCCGTCGAAGTAATGCAGGCTGTAGGGGTTTCCAAATACGGTCAGCACTACCGTCGTGCGGTCGGACAGCCGTTCCACCAGGTTAATTTCGCTGGCGCTAAGACCAAAATTGCTATCCGGGCGCCGGCTCATGTCGTGCAGGCTGATCAGCACCGGGTTAAAGTTCTGGAGCGTGTCGAGCGCAGCCTCCAGGCGGGCGGAGTCGATTTCTTTGGGCAGGTTAAAATGCTGCATGGGCGCATAATAACCGCAGGTTTGCTGAAACACCGTCCGGTTGGTATCCCCCAGGGCCAGGGTGGCAAAATGTTGGTGCTCGAGGTCGGGAAATCCGGTAATACCAGCGCGGTCGCGCACCAGGGTGAGGGCGTTTTCGATTAGTTGGCGCTTGAGCACCAGCGATTCGGGCCGGTTCAGGTCGCGCACCAGATTGGCGGTATCCACACGCTGCGGATAGGTGAGGCCCAAGCGGTACTTGGCGCGGAGTATGCGTTTGATACTGTCGTCCACCTGATTGCGGTCAAGCGAGCCGTCGGCCATGGCGGCCTGTATGGCGACAATAGCTGCGCCGATATTGCCCGACAGGAGCAACATGTCGTTGCCCGCGCGCAGAGCTTCCAGATCGGCCTGCCCGGGTTCGAAAAATTTGGCCAGTCCTTTCATCTCCAGAGCGTCGGTCATGATAAGTCCATCGAAGCCGATTTTATCGCGCAGCAGGTTGGTCACCACCGCGCGGCTCACCGTTGTGGGGCGGTTGGGCCTGGGGTCGAGGGCCGGCACGTTCAGGTGGGCGACCATGAAAGAGCCGATGCCGAATTGCGACAAGGAGCGAAACGGGAAGAGTTCCAGGCTGTCGAGGCGTTCGTATGACTGCGAGATGACCGGCAGGTCGAGGTGGGAGTCCACATCCGTATCGCCGTGACCGGGAAAGTGTTTGGCGCAGGCCAGTACACCGCCGTCTTGCAGGCCCATCATGTATTGAAAGCATTTGGCGGTCACGTTGTTGCGGTCTTCGCCAAACGAGCGGTCGTTGATCACCGGGTTGGCCGGGTTGTTGTTGATGTCGGCCACCGGGGCAAAATTGACCTGTACGCCGAGGCGGCGGCATTGGCGCGCCAGGTCGCGGCCCATGGCATAAATGAGCCGGTTGTCGCGGATGGCGCCCAGCATAATTTGCTTGGGGTACGATATCGCGGTATCCTTCAGGCGCATCCCCAGGCCCCATTCGGCATCCATTGAGACAAACAACGGCACTCGGTCGCTTAGCGCCTGGTAGCGGTTGGTCAGTTCGGCCTGCCGCATGGGCGTGCCCTGAAAAAAGCACAGTCCGCCCACGTGATACGTCCGGATCAGGTCTTCCACCTGCTGCTCGAACTCCGGCCCTTTGTCCGAATGCGCCCGCACCATGAACAGTTGGCCCAGCCGCTCCTCTTCGGTCAGGGTATTGAAAATCGAATCCACCCACAGCGCTTCCCGCGGGTCGAGGGAGTGCGAGAAATTGAACGGGCGGTTGTCATTGGCGCTCAGCGCAAACAGGGCGGAGGCCAAAAGAGCAATGGCCAGGCCCGGAGTGGAAACGGTAACTGCTTTCATATGAGCAAAGGTGCAGAAAGTTTGAGAAGATTTTACCCGTACGCCGATTTCCCTGGGTCGAAGCGGCGTAACAACGCACGCCCTATTTTGCAGGCGAAAAAATAATTTTCAAAAAATTAAACAAACGTTTGATTTAGTCGTTTGAGTCCCCATAACTTTGCACCGAAAATTAAAAACAGCATGGCAGAACCCATATCCGACAAGGCGGACAAGCGCCAGGTATTGGTAGAAACGGCGGAGCGCCTTTTTGCCGAGCGCGGTTTCGAAGCGGTATCGGTGCGGGAACTGGCCGCCGAGGCGGGGGTGAACGTGGCTATGGTGAGTTATTATTTCGGCTCCAAGGAGGGTTTGTTCGAGGCGGTGATCGAGAACAAGATTCCCCGCACAAGGACCCGCCTGGAACAACTGGTGCACAGCGATCTCAGTCCCTGGGAAAAACTCTCGCAAACCATTGATATATATGTAGATGCCATGCTTTCGACCCATGCTTTCAGCCGGGTTATCATGCGGGAAATGTCGTTGCAACAGCGGCCCGAATTTGTCCGGATGATTACCGATCAAATCCGCCGCAACATGGAAATTATCCGCGGTTTTATCCACGAAGGCACGGAAAAAGGGCACTTCCGGTACGTGGACGAGGAGCTGACGCTGGCCACCATTTTCGGCACCATCTCCACCATGGTACACAGCACGCCGCTCGTATGTGCCATGATCCAGGGCGCCGACGAAGACCTGATCTTTTCCGAACCACATAAAAGCCGCCTGAAAACCCACCTGAAAGCCGTTTTACAAGCGCACCTGCGCCCGTAAATTTTTTTGCCCGCGATCTAAACAAACGTTTAATTTAACGGTAAATTAATACCCTGTCGTGAACATATTTTCCTCCCGATCCCGGTTGATCCTGGCCCTCTTCTGCTTTTCGGCCGGCCTGGCCGCGCAAACCCGCAGCTTCACCCTTACCGAACTGGTGGATGCCGGCATGGCCAACAGCAAGCAACTGAAACGCGCGGCCACCCAAGCGGCCATTGCGCACGCCAAATTGGGCCAATACCGCGATGCAACCATCCCTACCCTGAGTTACACCGGCGCCTACAGCCGCCTTAGCGAGAATATCGACCCCTTTACCCTTGAACTGCCCGACGGCACCCGGAAAGTCCTCAACCCGATCATTCCCAACCAATTCAGCAACCGCTGGTCCGTTTCCGAACCCGTGTTCGCGGGCCTCCGGGCCATCAACACCATCCGGGCGGCTACTTACCTGGAACAGGCGGCGCAATTCGACGCCGACAAAGACAAAGCCGACGTGCGCCTCAACCTGCTCAACGCCGGACTCCATTTATTCCGTCTCCAGGAAATTCGCAAAACGGCAGCGCAAAACCTGCGTTCCGCACAGAGCCGCCTGGCCGAACTGCGCAACCGCCGCGATCAGGGCCTGGCGCTCGACAACGATGTGCTTAAATCCGAACTGGCCGTGGCGCAGATCGAAACGGCTATCGCCGAAACGGATAATGCCCTCTCCGCCGCCCGGTTTAGCCTGGCCATTCTGACCGGCCTGCCCGAACAAACGGCCATCGAGATCGACAGCGCTTCGGTATTCGCCGGCGGGACCGACGCGGCTACGCTCGACGCCTATCTCGGCGCCGCGGCCAACCGCGCCGACCTCCAAGCCGCTTCCGCGCGCGCCCTGGCGGCTGAAAAGCAACTCAAGGTGAGCAAAGGCCTCTATTTCCCCTTCGTTTCCGTTGGCGCCAACCTGTACGACAACCGGCCCAACCAACGTGTTTTCCCCCCGGAAGACCGCTTCAAAAGCACCTGGGATGCAGGCGTTACCCTCACCTGGAACCTGAGCAACCTCTACACCGCCCGGCATACGGTAGAAGAAGCCCGCCTCAACCAGGTGGTATCGGGGATACAGACCCAACAACTCAGCGACAATGCCCGCACCGAAATCGCCAATGCCTATTACGACTGGCAGACGGCACAGGGCAAGGTCAGCCTGGCCGAAAAGGCGGTGACACAAGCCATTGAAAACCAGCGGGTAGTGGAAGCGCAACAAACGCAGCAAGTAGCCTCCGCCAGCGATTTGCTGGAAGCGGATGCCTTGTTGCTGCAAGCCCAAATAAACGCCGCCACGGTGCGCGCCGATGCCCGCTCGGCTTATTTCAAACTCCTGAAAAGCGCCGGCAAACTCTAAACACTGCAAACACTCACTGATCATGGCTATCGACAAGAAAATCAAACCCCTTCCGGTCATCCTCAGCGCCGTGGTACTGCTCGGGCTGGTCTACGGATTTACCCGCGTCCGGTTTATGCTCACGCACGAAGACACGGAAAACTCATACCTGGAGGCCGACATCGTTTCCATCGCGCCCAGGGTGCAGGGCTATATCGCATCGGTGCGCGTACGGGAAAACCAGTATGTCCATGCGGGCGACACCCTGTTTGTCCTCGACGACCGCGACTTTGCCCTGCGGCTGCGGCAAGCCGAAGCAGCGCTCGAAAACGCACAATCCAACACCGCTGTAACGGCCGCCAACGCACAGGCGTCCAACGCCAACATCGGCACGGCCGACGCTAATTTCCAAACCAGCACCGCAGCCGTGGATGTCACCAGCGCCACCGTGCAAACGGCGGAAGCCAACGTCACCGCCGCCAAAGCGCGCGCCTGGAAAGCCGGGCAGGATTACAACCGGTACAGCACCCTCGTCGGCCAGCGCGCTGCCACCCAGCAGCAATATGACGCTGCCAAAACGGAAAAAGAAAGCGCAGAAGCCGCTCTGCAGGCCGCGGAGAGTCAATTGGAGACGGCCCGCCGCCAGGTGGAGGTCAGCCGCCGCCAAAGCGCCGCCGGGCAACAACAGGTCAGCGCGATCAGTTCGCAAGCCGCCGCCGCGCGGAAAAGCGTGGATTTGGCCCGCACCAACGCCGAATTGCGCCGGCTGGAAGTGGAAAATGCGCGGCTTAACCTGTCGTACACCGTTATCACTGCTCCGACCAGCGGTTACGTCGCTAAAAAGACGGCCCAGATCGGCCAGTTGGTCAATGTCGGCAGCCCCTTGTGCAACCTGGTGAGCGACAAAGGGATGTGGATTACCGCCAATTTCAAGGAAACACAGGTGGCCCATATGCAGGCGGGCCAGACCGTGGAGGTCAAGGTAGACGCCTACCCCGGCAAAGTGTTTGCCGGCACCATCGAAAGTATCGCCCCGGCAACCGGCGCCAAATTCAGCCTGCTGCCCCCCGACAACGCCAGCGGCAACTTCGTCAAGGTCGTTCAACGTATTCCAGTCCGCGTCGTACTTTCCGAACCCGCCGATGACCGGTATCCCCTGCGGGCCGGCATGAGCGTGGAAGTGATCGCGCCAAAAATCTGATCCGGCATGGCTGTCAAAGGTTTCGCCCGTTTTATCATCGTGCTCACTACGGTGTCGGCCGCCATCATGGAATTGGTCGACACGTCGATCGTGAACGTGGGCCTCTCGCAAATGGCGGGTAGCCTGGGGGTCAACATAGAGGATATCTCCTGGGTGATCACTTCCTACGCTATCGCCAATGTGGTCATTATCCCGATGACCGGCTTTTTGGCGGGCTATTTTGGCCGCAAGAACTATTATGTGGCCTCCATGATTCTGTTCACTATCGCTTCCTGGCTGTGCGGCACGTCTACCGGCCTGTGGGAGCTGGTGTTCTGGCGCTTCGTGCAGGGAATCGGCGGCGGCGCCCTGTTGTCGACCTCGCAGAGCATCCTGTTCGACGCCTTCGAGCCCAAAGACCGGCCCATTGCGTCCGGTTTGTTCGGCATGGGCATCATTCTCGGCCCCACCCTCGGCCCTACGGTCGGCGGCTGGATCCTCGACAATGCCCAATGGCCGCTGATCTTCACCGTGAACATCCCGATCGGGATCGTCGCTACGATACTTACCGTTGTGTTTGTGGACAAAAAACCCGGCGAAGGCGAAAGCCGGCGGCAATTCAGCATCGATTACCCGGGTATTCTACTGCTGGTGGTGGGTGTCGGTTCGCTGCAATATGTACTGGAGCGCGGCGAGGCGGAAGACTGGTTTGCCAGCAACGCCATTCGTGTGCTGAGCGTGGGCGCCCTCGTGGGTGTGATCGGGTTTATCTGGCGCGAGTTGACTACGCCGCACCCGGTGGTCAACCTGCGCGTCATGAACAACCGCACGCTGGCCCTCACTACGGTGTTCACCTTCGTGGTGGGACTGGGTTTGTTCACCAGCGTGTTCGTCTACCCCATTCTGGCGCAGCGCGTACTGGGTTTCACGCCGCTGGAAACGGGTCTGGCGCTCCTGCCGGCCACCGCCGTGGGCGTGGTGATGATGCCGATCATCGGCCGGCGCATGGCCAGCGGTGTTTCGCCGGTGCCTTTTGTGGTCACGGGGTTCATCCTGTTTATTGTGTTCGGCTGGATGAGCGCAGGGCTCAATGCCCAGGCGGGCAAGTGGGATTTTTTCATCCCGCTGGCGCTCCGCGCGGTCGGCATCAGTATGGTACAATTGCCCCTGATCAACCAGGCCGTGGCCGGTTTGGAACAGAAAGACTACCCTACCGGCATCGCTCTGAACAATATGATCCGTCAACTCGGCGGCGCTTTCGGCATCGCCATCGCCAATAATTTTATCGCCCAGCGTTTCGCCCAGCACAAAGTCGACCTCGTCGCGCATGCCTATCCGGGCAACCCGGCGTGGGACGAACGCGTTAGCGCCATCGTCCAGGGCATCATCAGCCGCACCGGCGCCGAACTGAGCACCGCCACGCAGATGGCGTATCAGCAACTCAATTACGTGGTGGAAAAGCAGGCTTACCTGCTCACCTACCTCGATACGTTCCGGATGATCTCGATCTTTTTTATGGTCGTGTTCCCGTTGATCCTGTTTATCCGGGTGAAAAAGAAAAAACCGCCCACCGCCGAAGCGAAAGCCGCGATGGCCGACGCACATTAAGAGCCTATCCGGAGATGGGCGGAAAACCCCCGGTTAGTCTTGTGTCAATGCACTACGGCAAACACCGCCGTGTAGACCACCTGCCCGCCGTGCCCCCAAATCCGGTACAGGCCCGGCGCCAGTTCGCCAACGCTGAATTCAACAGCGCCCTGGCCGGGTTCCAGCACCCGAACCAAACGACCCGACGAGTCGAAAACGCCCCAGTTTGTTTTTTCCAATTCTCCTTCAACCGGCACATGCACCTGCACCCGGTCGCTGGCCGGATTGGGGAATACCGTCAGCGGAATCACCGCCAGCGGCTCGCTCGTGCTGACCACCGCCGTTGTGACCGTATTGGTGACGATCGGCGCGTTGAAGTCGAAATAAATATGCCCGGTGTTCTCCGTCAGGGCGCCCAGGGGCAGGCTGGCGCGCAGGCCTATAGCAAACTGGATAAACCCGTGGCTGCCCGGCTCGTCGCTTACCGAATCGGGCAGGTAAATATTGTCGAAGCGGAATTCCAGGATGCCCGGGCCGCGCAGCGACCAGCTGAACGGGTGGCTGGCGCCAAGCACCTGCAGGGTGCCGGGGTCGAGGTTGGGCGACAGCGTGTCGCGCACCACCACCGTGCTGGCGTAATAGGAGCCCGTGTTTTGAAACCGGATGGTGTACACCAGCGGCCGGCCCGTGCCCAGGTCGTTCGGCGAATAGGCCGCCTGGCTGACTTGTTTGTCGTTGGGGTCGTAAGAGCCGACGACTTTTTTGCTTACGGTTTGCACATTGTCGGCCGGTGTCTGATCTGGCACATTGGGGGTTGCACTGGCCGTAAATTGTAACACGGCGCCGAGGGCGGTGGATGCCGGGGTTTGTACCTCCACACTAAAATTTAGTTTATCCAGCGAAGCCAATTGGCTGAAGGACCAGCTGAGCGTTTGGCCTGTTTGTGTTGCCGGTGGTGTTGCGCTGACGAAGTCGACCGCAGGGTCGAGTGTTATCGTGACGCCGCCGTCAGCGTTTTCAACCCCTGCGTTAAAAACGGTCAGAACAAGGTTGGTATTGAAACCCGGCCGAAATTCGGTACTGCTCTCCAGGTTCATGGTCAGATCGGTTACACCCACCTGGCATTTCAACCCGAAGTCAAGTTGGCTATTAGCGCCGTTTACAGCATAACTGGCGGGCGTAAAACTGCAATATTGGTTGGGAAAGGCGGCTTTGAATTGGTCGTTTTGCGCTTCGGCGAAGAACGAAAAGGTTCCGTCGGCAACCGAGGTTACATATTGGTGGCTGTTGAGCAGTTGCAGCACGGTATTCGGCAGGCCGGGCTCGCCCGCGTCGAACAAGTTGTTGTTGTTGAGGTCGCGGTACACCTGCCCGCTGTACTGCACGATGTTCAGGTTGAAATTATCACGACGCCAGGGTATAACATGACTATCCAATACAAATACGGTATTGCCTGTGGTGGCCCAACCATAGCCCGGGGTTCCCGTAAACCCCGCCATGACGGGCGCCCAGCTAGCGCCATCGTCTTTGGTGTAATACAAAATCTTGTCATCCGGCAGAATAATCAGGCCGTTGTTAAAGGCCAGTTGGCCGGAAAGCGCGGTATGGTTTGGATTGACCGACTGCAAACTTTTCGACGTCCAGGTAAGGCCATCATCATTGGAGACCAGCAGATTATTGGCACTCAAAACATAAATTTTACCCGGGGCAACCAGGAGATTGTATTGTTCACCTGGCGTAAGCGCCGCCCCAAGAGTCTGCCAGGTAGCGCCGAGATCGGTCGATTTAAAAACGGAACCGGATGCAAGGATATAAATGGCATTATTGTGGACAACCATATTTTCAACGAACGAAACCGAAGCCGGAAAAGCGCCGGCCGTTTGCCAGTTTTGTCCATAATCAGTAGATGTGTAAAGGCTTAATGCAGGATAATGCGACAAAAAGATCATCGTGTTTCCGACAAACTCCCAGATCGGCAGGATTTCATTGCTCGGCGGGAAACTTGTGTTGGGTATTTGAGCCCAATCCTTCAAATTGGTGGATTGCCAAACGCCTCCATTTCCCGTATACCAAACACCGTTGCTAAACAGGATATTCGTAAATCCATACTGACCGTTGGTGACTTGCCAGGTATTGCCTTCATCGGTGGAGAAAGCAGTTTGCCTGCCGTTGTAAAACAAGGCGCCGCCTGCGGAGGTCAGGCTAACATAATCATTAATAGTGATGCCGGCAGGCAACCACTGCCAGGCGGCAGGGTCGTGCGGGGAATTATACAACCCGGAAAAAGTGCTCAGCACCCAGAAATTATTGATATCCACCCAGTCAAATAGCTCAACATTACCACTGAACACCAGTTGATAGGTTTGAAACCCGTCCGTAGAGCGATAGACTTTGCCCGTACCATACCAGGTAAATACAGCATAGAACGCTCCGTCTTCGGCAAAAATCCGGGCAGTATAGGGGCTGGACGGCAGGGTCGAAGCGATCCAGGTAACGCCGTTATCGGTGGAAGCATACACACCGCCGGCCGCAGCAACCACCACGTGGTTAGCATCGGCTTCCACCGAAGCAGCGTCGGCAAAGGGCGTACTCACGGTTTGCCAGGTAAGCCCCTGGTCGGGCGAGTACAGCAGTTTACCATCGCTGCGGACCGCCCATATCGCGTTGTTGTCGAATCCGTAATCAAGCATCCAACCCGCCAGGACCAGTACCCAATTATTGGCGCTACTGTCGTAGCGATATAATTTGTAGTCCAACACCCGGAGGCAGTAAACATTTCCGTCCTGCACAAATATCCGATCGGAATAGGTGTTGTTCCCGGGCAAAACGGGAAGGGTCTGCCAACTTTGAGCACCGTCGCCGCTGCGCAGGGCACGTACGGTAAAGGTATTTTCGTCCAATGTCAGGACCACCAGCCAATTGGCATCTCCATCAATGGACAGATACCGTTCATTTCCCTGCAGCGGTGAAGCAGCAGCAGGTTGCCAGTGGAGCCCTCTGTCGTTCGACTGCAATAAGGAATTGCCCGAAACCACTGTATAAAGGACCCCTTTGCTTTCCACCAGACCGACGCCGGTTACCCCCGGCGCTTCCAGTTTTTGCCATTGCGCCATTAGGTAAACCGGCATAAAAAACAGCATCCAAAAACAGGCAAACAGCGTTTGATAAAGTCGCTCTCTCATATGTTTTGTTGATTTAAGTCCTGAGTAATGAAGATTAAAAATTAGTCAGACGGCAAGGAGCGTGTCTCATAAATTTTTCAAAGATAAAGCACACTCTAATGCACTACGGCAAACACCGCCGTGTAGACCACCTGCCCGCCGTGCCCCCAAATCCGGTACAAGCCCGGCGCCAGTTCGCCAACGCCGAATTCAACAGCGCCCTGGCCGGGCTCCAGCACCCGAACCAAACGGCCCGACGCGTCGAAAACGCCCCAGTTTGTTTTTTCCAATTCTCCTTCAACCGGCACGCGCACCTGTACCCGGTCGCTGGCCGGATTGGGGAATACCGTCAGCGGAATCACCGCCAGCGGCTCGCTCGTGCTGACCACCGCCGTTGTGACCGTATTGGTGACGATCGGTGTGTTGAAATCGAAATAAATATGCCCCGTGTTCTCCGTCAGCGCGCCCAGGGGCAGGTTGGCGCGAAGGCCTACGGCAAACTGGATAAACCCGTGGCTGCCCGGCTCGTCGTTTACCGAATCGGGCAGGTAAATATTGTCGAAGCGGAATTCCAGAATGCCCGGGCCGCGCAGCGACCAAGTGAACGGGTGGCTGGCGCCAAGCACCTGCAGGGTGCCGGGGTCGAGGTTGGGCGACAGCGTGTCGCGCACTACCACCGTGCTGGCGTAATAGGAGCCTGTGTTTTGAAACCGGATGGTGTACACCAGCGGCCGGCCCGTGCCCAGGTCGTTCGGCGAATAGGCCGCCTGGCTGACTTGTTTGTCGTTGGGATCGTAAGAGCCGACGACAACGTGGGTCTGGGTCACGCTGTTGTCGGTAGCATTCTGGTCCGTGGCATTCGGCGTGACGGTTGCGGATATGTTTAGCGCGGTACCCAGCGGCGTGGACGTCGGCGTTAAGACGCGCACCGTGAAATCCAACCGGTCCAGTGCGGCAAAGCCGGCATAGGCCCAGCTGAGGGTATTGCCCACCGGAACGGCCGGGGGCGTGGCGCTGACAAACTGAAGTGCGGGGTCGAGGTTCAGGGTGATGGTCCCGGTTGCCGGTTCAACGCCCACATTGTAAGCCGTAAGGAAAAGGTCGGTGTTGAAACCCGGCCGGAACGGAGTGCTGTTCGTCAGGTTGACGGAAAGGTCGGTGATGCCGGCGGGGCATTGCAGGCCGAAGTCGAGCTGGGTATTGGTGGCGTTTACGGCATAACCCGCCGGGATGAATTGGCAGTATTTGTTGACTGAAGCGATGTTCAACTGATCGTTCTGCGTCTCGGCAAAGAGCGTGAAGGCGCCGTTGGCGGCCGACAGTACGTACTGGTTGCTGTTGGTCAGGTGCAGCACGGTGTTGGGCAACCCCGGTTCGCCGGCGTCGTACAGGCCGCTGTTGTTGAGGTCGCGGTATACCAGGCCGGAATATTGAGCCACGTTTACGACAAAGTTGTCGCGCCGCCAGGGGATCACCTTGCTGTCGAGCACAAACACAGAATTGCCGGTCGTGGCCATCAGGCTGCTGGGCACGGCGGTAAGGCCGCCCATGACGGGTTGCCAGGTGGCGCCATCATCCTGGGTGAGGTATAAAATATAATCCGGTGATCGCAGCAGCAGGCCGCCGTTGAAGGCAAGCCGGCCGGAAATATTGGCTTGGGTGGGGTTGATGGGTTGCAAGCTATGGAGCGTCCAGCTGAGGCCGCCGTCGGTGGAAACCTGCAGGTTCTCGTTGCTGAACGCATATATTTTTCCGGGTACGGGGAGAAATGATTCCACGCCGGGGTCGGCGGATAATACCGGGCCGAGCGATTGCCAGCTGACGCCGAAATCGGCCGAGCGTTGTAAATTACCCGATTGATAGAGGTAAATCTGGTTGTCGTACACAAAGACAACTTGCAACAAGGTGCTGTCGCCGGGCAGAAGTCCGCCCGGCTGCCAGGAAAGGCCGTCGTCTGTCGAAGTATACACCGGTATGTTTTGAAAATAAGGCGAGGGTATACTCACCATCGTGTTTCCAAAATAGGTCAACTGGTAGGTATCGGGAGGCACCGTCGACTGCAGGGTCCAGTCCTTCAAATTGGCGGACGTCCAGATATTGTTGTCCTTTCGGGCGTACCATACGCCGTTGTGGAACAAAAAATTGGAGAGTTGCCGTCGATTGGACGTGACTTGCCAGCTCGCGCCTTCATCGGTTGAATAAGCCGTTTGGCCGCCGGAGTAAAATAAAACACCGCCTGCGGACTGAAAGGTAACGCCGTCGTTGGGGGTGGAAGCGCCGGGCACCCACTGCCAGCCCGCGGGATCCTGCGGCGAGCGGTACAGGCCGGGTTCGGCGCTGGCCAGCCAGAAACCATTCGATACGGCCCAGGTCATTTGGCCGCCCAGGCCGGTAAATACCTGTTGATAGGTTTGAAAACCGTCGGTAGAACGGTACGCGCCGCCGTTTAAAAACACGGCGTAAAAAGCGCCGTCATCGGCGAGAATCTGCGTATTCAAGTCGGTTTGCGGTAAAGTCGCGGAGGTCCATGTCGCGCCGTTGTTGGTGGAGGTGAATATGCCAATGTCTGCTGCCACCACCACCCGGTTGTCGTCCACATCTACCGAAACGACTTTGGTGAAGGGCGCGTTAATCGTTTGCCAGGTAGCGCCCTGGTTGGGTGAAAATCGCAGCCCGGCGTTGCTCCCAGCCCAGATCGCATTTTGATTAAACCCGAAGTCGAGGAGGAAACCCGACACATTCAAAACCGGTATCCAGGTCTGGGCGTTGCTATCATAGCGGTACAAGTTGTAATCCCAGAGGCGGTAGCAGTAAATCGTGCCATCGCGCACAAAAATCTTATCCGAAAAGGTACCAATGCCCGGAAAGCCCGGAAGGGCCTGCCAACTCTGGGCGCCGTCGGTACTCAGAAAGGCCTTCACTTCCAGGTTTTTATCATTTAATACCAAAGCCGCCAACTGGTTCGCATCGCCATCTATGGTCAAATACAGTTCACCAACCCCTAATGGCGAAGCGGCGACGGGTTGCCAGGTCAAACCAGCATCTGCCGAATGCCACAAACTACTGAAGGTGCGCAAAGCAAACAATTGGTTACTGGCTTCCACCAGGTAGTTGACGCCGGTTACCCCGGGCGCTTCCAGTTTTTGCCATTGCGCCGAAAGGGAATTAGCGGTGAAGAGGCTTGCCAAACAACAGGCAAAAAGGAAGGAGTACGGTATGCATTTCATGTGTTGAACAGGTGTTATATTCGTGAACGGATAGTTTTAAGTACTCAGGCGGAATGGCAGGGCGGCGTTAAGAACATGTTCTAATGCGTTTTTATCAATTTCCCGGCCCGAACCAGGGTGCCCCCCCGATAAACGCTAACAATGTACAGCCCATCGGCCATTGCACCACGGAAAAAGTGTTTTGGATAGATTTTCCCGGCAAAAACTGCTCTGCCAGTGCCTGGCCGTTCAAATCGCAAACCCGCATGATGTTTTTATCCGAAATGGCGCCGGCCAGGTAAATTTTATGGGTTTCATCCTTGCCGGGCGTTATACCGGAATTACATGGAAATCAATCCCGGTTGATGATTGTTACCCTTGGTTGTGATCTGTTTAACCAAGCGTTTTATACAACCTAAGCCATAGCCCGTTGAATACCAGTACATAAAACAAGGAAAATACGCCTTGGCAGCAATCCCGTGCTGAAGTTTCGGATAATCAAAGCACCCGGTATGCTCCAAAAAACCCAGGTTGATATAGAAAAAAACAGCTATTTTTTCGGCCGTCCGACCTGCTCACGCGCATGGCATGAAACGGCAACGGTTGAAGGGATCGGGCGGTGTAAAGCAATTCCATACTCCGCTTGAAGTCTGAACACACATTAAAACATTAACGAAACTCAATTTTATCGTGGAAACCTACCTGGATTCTTTTATGACCCAAGCCTCGGCCTACCTGCCCAAATTGGCGCTGGCAGTACTCACCCTGATCGTCGGTTTTTGGCTGGCCAATTGGGTGGCTCGCCTCATCGCCGCCGCGCTGAGGCGAAAAAACGTGGAGCCCACCGTTATTCCGTTCCTCTCGTCCATTGCCAGCGTCCTGCTGAAAGTCATGGTTTTGATCAGCGTGGCCAGCATGTTTGGCGTGGAAACCACTTCGTTCGTGGCGCTCCTCGGCGCAGGAAGCCTTGCGGTCGGCCTCGCACTTCAGGGTAGTTTGGGGCATTTTGCCAGCGGCGTGCTGTTGCTCGTGTTTCGCCCATACAAGGTGGGCGACCTGGTCAACATCGCGGGATTTACCGGCGAGGTCGAATCGATCCAGGTGTTCAATACCGTACTAAAAACACTGGACAACAAACGGATCATCGTGCCCAACGGCGCGGTTACCTCCGGAGCCATCACCAATATTTCCGGCCAGGGTACTATTCGCGTGGACATGATCTTCGCCGTAGCCGGCGATGAAGATATAGACCGGGTTCGGGCATCCGTTCAGCGTGCTGCCGACGCGTGTCCGCAAATCATGAAAACACCCTCCGTCGATATTCTGGTAAACAGTCAGGAAGTTGGGATCATGAAGTTCGACGTGCGGCCCTGGTGCGATTCGGCGCATTACTGGGATGTGTATTACTTCATGCAGGAATTTGTCAAAAAACAATTTGTCGCCGACGGCATCCGTGCGCCGAAACCTGCAATGGATGTGGCCGTGAAAAACTAGTGGGCCGTCGCTTCGGCCGGACTATCTTCCAGGCGGCTGTGCCGCTTCGATGTGCGATGTTCAGGACATTTTTCATGTGAATACCGGGCAGCGAGTCGGCGAAATCGTTAAAAATCTGGCAGTGCGAGTAATGGATCTCCTGCTAGAAGGGTGCATTCTCTGTAACGAACTGCCAGAAAATACCCAGGCAAAAACGCTCTGCAAGCCTGCATAAACACTGCGCAGCACAAACGAAAAGCAGCCGTCCCGAGGTCTCGGGACGGCTGCTCCGTTTTATCTGCGATCGGTCAGATCGCCTTACTTCGTTTGAATCATCTTCCGAACGGCACTGTCGGTAGCCGTTTCGAGTTTGTAGTACAGTACGCCTGTGGTTTCCAGCAAGGCGCGATCCAGCGTCACGGCGTTGTAGCCTTTGCTGAAGTCGCCTTTCTGCGTGAACAAGGTCCGGCCCGTTTCGTCATACACCGTCAGCGTCGCTTCCGTTGCCTGCGGCAGGTAGAAGCCCACCTGCGTCTTGTGCAGCCACGGGTTCGGTTGGTTCTGATACAATTCGAAACGCAAGCCACTTACGGTCGTACTGCCGTTGTTGTTGAAGCGCAGCGCTACATCCTGCCGCTCGCGGCCAAGGTTGTAGGCTTCCGCTTTCGTGATCCGGCTCGATACCGTCAGCATCTGGCTCAGCGTACCCCCGGCCTTCGCACGGAAGGTCACCGCAAAGGCGCCCGCCACTTTGTCGTTGTCGAACGACGTGGTCAGGGCGTGATCGCTGTTGAAGACGCCAAAGTTATCCATCGTCATGTCTGCTCCAGGTGTCACCTCCACTACTTCCAGGTTCGGGAAGTACAACGTGAACTGGTAGCCCACAGCGCGCTCGGCTGCTTTGAAGTTGACCGTGAAGGTCTCGCCGGCTTTCACCGACTGCTCATTCAGGTCAAACAGCATCGTGCCATTGCTCCGGTCGTCCACCTGCACCAGGCTGCTGGTCACCGCGTTGCCGTTCACGTCGCCCACTTTCACCGCCACAAAGTTCTCGCTCACCTGGCTGTTCACCATGTTCGCGATCTGCTTCGTCTCGGGGAACAACTCCGCAAACGGGTTCGTCGGCGTCGGGAACACATAGTCGTGGTCCACAAAGCGCCAAGAGGTGTTGTTCGGCAATTCCGTGTAGATCCCCAGGATCAAATCATTTTGAACGGCGTGTTCAGCGGCTCCAGACCCAGGATGTGCTTGTTGATCAGCACCAGGTCAAACGTCGATACCCCGTTGAGCGGATCGTTGTCTTTCACCGGCGTAACCGTGTAGTCGCCCAGGAACGGCACCCCGCTGAATTCGTACTGCCCCTGGTTATCCGAAAAGTCGAACAGGCTCGTCGGCGGCAGCGCCGGGTTCGATCCCGTCAGCCCTACGTTGGCTTCTTCCAGTCCGCTGTTGCTCTCCGTGCTCAGCAAGCCCGCCACCGTGCCCGCACCGGCCCCCGTGCAGTTGTTCATGTTGTCCTGTACGATCACGTACGTCTGGCAGAAGTCCGCGTTGCCCGCTTTGTCTTTCGCCCACAACTCCACCAACCGCGTGCCCAGTTCCGTGCAGTCGAACGTCACGCTCGTCTGCGGCGTCACTCCGTCGGCCAGGTACGGGAAGCCCGTGCCGGCTCCCGCTTTGCGGATGCCGATCACCAACTGGCCCGATGGCGTGCAGTTGTCTTCCGCATATTGCAAAAAGTCATTGGCCCACAGCGTGATCATCTTCGTCGGCATGATGTTAACGCTCAAGCCGTTGATGCAAACCACCGTCGGCTTCTTGCCGTCTTTCACCACGATCGTGTATTCGCACTCCTGCTCGTTGCCGCAGCCGTCCGATACGATCCACTTGATCTTGTGCGTCCCGTACGGCAACTCAGGCGTCACATACGTGTTCGGCGATTGTTGCGTATTCCATTTCACGCACGCCGTCTTGTTCTTACCGCTCACCGTCGTCTGGATCGTAAAGCCGTACTTCTGGTTGGGCAGTACCGCGCGCTCGTCGAACGACCGCGGCGTGCCGCCGCTGAAGTTCTGGTTGTGCGCATTGCCATAGTACACCGTGTTGTAACCCGGCAGGTTCGTGCTCGAGATCACCGTCTCCATGTCCCCGTCGTTGTCCAGATCCAGGAACAACAGGTAGCGGATGTTGATGTCCGAGCCCGAGCAAAGGTCGGTCGCCGTCACGCACAGGTCCGCAGGACCTTCGCACAAGTCGTGGCTGCCGATCGTGTTATCCCACCAGTACGACTCGTTCCACAGATCCCCGGCGTTCGCCGTCAGGTCGTTGTACGTCTGCGGGCTCGCCGGACAGTCGATCGTCGGAGCCTGATTGTCGATGATCTTGATGATCTGTTTGTACTTGTAGCAGTTGGCATTCGCATCCCAGAACGTGCAGAAGTTGGTCGACGTCGGATCCGTCGGGTTGATCTTCGTAACCGTCGGAGCCCACGGCGCCGGCGTACCACAAGCCGATACCGTCGGGCCTGTCAGATTGGTCGAACTGTTCAC
>JBGARJ010000009.1:19131-162553 GCA_044230315.1 Saprospiraceae bacterium | reverse complement strand
TCTACGGCGATCAGGAAACGGTTGAAACCAACCTGACTGCCGGTTGTGGGGAGCTCGTACGACAATTTTTGCCGGTACGGCGGCGCCGGGATCGTATCGGTCAACCGGGGCAAAACGGTATTGTCCGGTATGCGCTGATCTACGGTGAAGGCCAGATCGCCTCCGGTGTGTTCGCCGAGATTGACCACGTCAAAATCGAGGTGGATATTGGGCTGTTCGAGACCGGCCGGATTGGGGGTAAACCGGACCGACTGCTCGTCGACCACATAATCCGGACCCGGGTAAAAATGCAGTTTTACGGCTGGATCGCCCTGGAGCAGGTTTTGGTGCAACAAGGCGACCAAGGCGCTGTAGTTGGTGCTTTTCAAATCACTGATCGTGTGATTGAACACCTCTCCTATGCTCAGCCCATAATCAGCGCCGCCCAGACGTTCGTAATATTTATGGCCGAAGGCATGCAAGGCATCGATAAAACTGAAGTTGACCGAAGCAAAGTAGGCGATGGCGCCGCGGTCGGGCGCTAACACAAACTGTTCGCCGATGCCTTTTTGCGGGGAGGAACACAAGCCGGAGAAGCAACCCATGATCATCAGCAGTGGATATCGACCCTTGTTGTCGTACACTGCAGGAGCGCCGATGTCAAAATCCACTGCCTGCGGCGACGAGTGCCCGAAAATCATCCAGAGCGAAACCCCTCCGTTGATCAGGTCGAGCATCTGTTCATAACTGGATAGTTGGATGGGGTCGTTCGAAGTTTTGAAATACGCATAAATATCGGCTCCGACGCGGTTGTTGGCCAGTTCGTCGGCCATGCTTTGGCTGTATGCGCGGATCGCGGCCGTTTCACCGGCCAAACCGCCGCTGTTGTGGATCACCCGTTTCATCCAGGCCTTGCCCGCCAGGGTTTGCGGGGCATTGAGGAATTCCAGGTCGTGCTCTTTTATCTTGTTCAGGTAATCCCGTATTTCAGCTGGCTTGACCACTGCCAGGCGCCCTACGGCCAACAAAGGGTCGGACAGTTTTTTATCCCGCATGACCAGCAACTCGTCGGCGCCGGGGCTACCGTAGGTTGGCACATAAAACAAGGAATCAAGCAGAAGTTTTTGCGTGTTTGCATTGCGGAAAGCCTCATAATTCAATCCTTTGCCAATAATGAGCAGGTAGCGCGGATTGGGCCAGTATTTAAGGACAAACTGGATAAAATTCCGCAGCGCCAGCGGATGAAACCGCACGCCGTAAGCGAACTGCTCGTACAATTCATTCACCTCTACCACCGCCACTTTGAAGCCGCCGCCGATTGCGCTGCGGCGGTAGTCGGCATATTCGGCAACATGGTCGGCGCCGTTGGCCGCGGGGTCGCTAAACAACGCAGCATTCGACAGGATGATGTAATCGGCATTGTCGGCGCGGTAGTCGTGAAACTGAACCGGCCGGAGTTGGCTGATCGTCGTAATTCCACTGACCGGGTTGACGAGCCAAAGCCGGCGTTCCTGGCTGCCGGCGGGTAAAACCGCCTTTACCAACCCGCCCTGCACCGTCGTCTCCAAACGGAAGCCGTTGGTCAGATCATAAAGCAACGGGGCGCCGCCGGAACTGTTAAACGCCTGGATTTCAAGATATTTTGGATCGCCGGATGCCTCCACATCAAACGTTGCCGTCGTAGCATTTTCAAAATCCAGCAGCCGCGGATAGCGCAAAAAAATGCCGGCTACGGCGCTCCGGTCGTTTTCGGCGGGCACGCCCTGAAACCGAACCACATTGACGGCTTTAAGCCAGGCATTGGGAACCGTTACCGCGTGTTGTATGACCCGCCAGCCGGGGAACGCATCTTCCGCAATCAGGGAATCGTTCAGGGTAATGGTTTGATGGTGGCTTCCCAAATTGCACCCATACCGGAGCGTTAGTTTGGCGTCGGGTCCGCCGGCCAGCAATTTCCGGGGACCAATGTTGGCTGAAAAGGAAACCTCGGGGAAAGTAGCGAAGCCATCGCCGTTGTACCAGGAGTAGGTCACCTCGTCGCTGATCTGCCGCTTGAACAGGTAACCGCTGTAATAGAAACCGGTTTCCGACCAGCAATAGGGCTCTTTGGCCGGTGGGTTGTTCAGGTCGTTGGGCAGCGGTGTATAGCGGAGCGGTTGCCCGCTTGTTTCCCAACTAAGATAGTAAGCAGTCGTGTCGTTGAACAGGCTGTACCAGGGGTTGAGGTTTTCCTGGTCGGGGTTTTCAAACAGGTGGCGGTCGATGGCGTCCCGGTTTCGGGCGCCGAAAAATTCGAGGTAATCCTGCGGGCTTAGCAAGCCATCCGTGCTCGTAAAAACCGGCTCCTGTTGACCGTATCGATACAGGCGAAACTGACTGGCCGGCACCGAATTGACCGGAAACCCGGCATTGGCCAGGCTTTGGTACGGGATACGGTAAACCCCGTCTGCAGCAATGTCGATGCGGTAGTAGGTTTTGGAAAAATCAATCCATTCATTGCCGTAGAGGGTATCGGTTCCGTTCCAGATTTGTGCATGCACACCATTAGCGGCCAGCAGTAAAAAGAGCAAAAGCCTGATTTTCATAGGAAAATATGTCCGGGTGGTCGTATTTTAGATACCGGGCAAAACTACACCTTTGCCGCCGCTTCCGGTTTTCAATAATCCGGTTCGGACAGGATTAATCTGAATTCCACCTTCATCTTTGCGCATACTGAACCATGATATTGCCTCTATTACCCCAGCTGCCGCCTGATACCTGGCTTTGCCGTACTTATGCCGCACTGGCATGGATCCGGCGAAGCATTGCCGCCACGGACGGACATGGCTCGGCGCATAGTTACTCGCCATTCTGGGGTTGGGCCGGGGCTTACCCGGAAACTACCGGCTACCTGATCGAAACCTTGCTTCGTTATGCCAAATTAACCGCAGACGTTACGTTGCGCCAACTGGCATTCCAATGCGGCAATTGGCTTTGCTCCGTTCAATTGCCCAGCGGCGCATTCCCCGGCGGGACTGCAGGTGACACCCGACCCAGTATCTTCAATACCGCTCAGATTCTTTTTGGTTTAGCAAAACTTGATGCGGAAATTTTGTCTGAGGAAAAAGCAATTCAAATAAATCCCGATTCAAGGTATCGCACGGCCCTCAAACAGGCCCTGGATTGGCTCATGGTGAATCTCGAACCGGATGGCGCCTGGCGCGCAGCCGCCTATGTGCCGGGGTTTGTGCCGTCCTATTACACCCGGGCCGTGTGGGGCGCTTTGGTCGCAGCGCAACATTTGAGGCGATACGTCATGTTGGAGCAACTTCGTCGGGCCTTGTCATTCTATGGTCTTCGGATACAGCCGGACGGGACGGTGGCCGATTGGGGGTTGCGGCCGGGTCCCTGGGCTTTTACCCACACCCTGGCCTATACCTATGAAGGTTTTTGGGAAAGCGCGTTACAGTTGCAGGATACTGTTGTGCAGGCGCAAATCCTGCAGGCTGGAACGGCATTCCTGGCACACCGGGAAAAAGCCGGACGCACAGCCGGCCGGTATGGCGCGCATTGGGCGGCCGACTTTTCTTTTCAGTGCCCGGTCGGGACGGCACAGTTGAGTGTTTGGTATTTCCGGCTGTGGGAGCACACGGGGTCGGCCAGATTCCGGCAGGCTTCCTATGAGTTGTTGAGCGAAGCGTTGGAAGCGCAAAAGATGAAAGCGGGTCCCAACCGGTACGGCGCCCTGCCCGGGTCGGCGCCTTTTTGGGGGCCGTACCTGCGGTGGCGGTACCCGAATTGGGGCGTGAAATTTCTACTCGATGCCTTGGCCATTTGGGCGCCGGACGGGCAAGACGCGGAATTTTCCAATTAAGAACCTCCTTGGAGTTTTAACCGTTGTATGGGTCATTCCTGCCGCCTCAAAGACCTTCACTTTTTATCCAGAGCAGAATAACCCGAACAACTTCTTACTTTTGCGCCCGAAATTCCTATTCATGAAAATATTAGTTACCGGGCCGGACGGCCTGTTGGGAAGCAGCCTGGTGCGCGAATTATTAAAAGACGGTTACGAGGTAAAAGCCTTTGTATTCCCGGGCAGTCGCTCCCAAACCCTTGAAGGGCTTCCGATCGAGCGTTTTTACGGCACTATCTTGAAGCAGTCCGATTTATTGGAGGCCATGGCCGGTTGCGATGCCGTGATCCATGCCGCCGCCAACACCAACGTGTGGCCCACCCGCAGCGAAAAGATCCGCCAGGTTAACTTTCTCGGCACGCAGAATGCCGTTGAGGCTGCCTTGCAAAGGGGGGTTAAGCGATTTATTTACGTCAGTTCGGCCAGTTCGTATCACCACGGCTCCAAGCAAACGCCCGGCAACGAAACTCAACCGTTTACCGGTTCGATGTACCGGCTGGATTACATCGACTCCAAATACCAGGCGCAGGAGTATGTGCTCGAAGCCGTACGGAAGCGGGGACTTCCGGGTGTCGTGATCAACCCGACGTTTATGTTCGGCGAGTTCGATTCCATGCCCAGTTCGGGCCGCATGATCCTGGCTATTTACCACGGTAAAGTACCGGGTTATACCGGAGGGGGTAAAAACTTTGTCTATGCCCGGGATGTCGCGCGAGCCATTGTAAACGCCCTTACGCTGGGCCGGATCGGAGAATGTTATATCGCCGGCAATGTGAACCTGCACTACAAGGAATTATTCGAAATCATTGCCCGGGAAGTAGGCGTGAAACCCCCGCGGATGCGGTTTCCCGCGCCGTTCATGCGGCTGGTCGGATGGTTCGGTACGGCTTCCGGCAAATTGTTCCGGCGCGCCCCGGCGATCAACCACTCAACCGCCCAAATTTCCTGCGACAGCCAGTTTTACTCCCCGGAAAAAGCCGTGCGGGAGTTGAAAATGCCGCAAACAGAAATTGCCAGCGCCATTCGCTCCGCTTTTGAATGGTTGAAATCCAATAATTACTGTTAAGCGCATTTTTTTACTCCAATTGAAAATCAACAACATGCGCCAGCAAGGCCGCCCGGTTGGTTCAACCGGACTCCACCGTTAAATACACTGCAATGGATTATCCACTCAACTGGTTGCCCGCACAGGAAGAAGCCAATCTGGCTATTATTCTGGCCACCGCCGGGTTTATCGCATTCTGGTTTACCGGCCAATCCGAACGCCTGTTGCAACGACTGGTAGAGCGACACGGGACCGACCGCGGTCAGGCGCGACATATTTTTGTCAAACGTATCGTCGGTATGGCAGCCTTTGGCGTAGTCCCGGGACTTGTTTTGTTCGGCACACAACCCTACAGCTGGGCGGATTATGGCGTTGCCGCCAAATTCCCGGCAGAGGCGTTGTACTGGACGCTGGGATTGTCCGTCGTCCTGATTTTCATGACCTCGCGCTCTACCCGTCAGCCAGACAACCTGAACCAATATCCGGAAATCCGCGCCACCGTTTGGAGCCGCCGTTTGTTGGTGTGGAGTGCGCTGAGTTGGATTGGCTACCTGATCGCCTATGAATTGCTGTTTCGCGGTTTTCTGCTGTTTTCCTGCGCGCGGGCATTTGGCGCCTGGCCCGCCGTTGTGATCAATACGGCCATTTATGCGCTGGTGCACGTGCCGAAAGGCGCCAAGGAAGGCATTGGCGCTATCCCGCTGGGCTTGTTGTTGTGCATCATTACCTTCCGAACGGAAACCATTTGGGTGGCTATGATCGTCCATTTCGTGTTATCGCTGGCCAATGAGTGGTATTCGGTAAAATACCGCCCCGTTCAGATCACCCGCTGAATTTATTCGAACAACGTTCCCAGCTGTTGTGGCGGCACTGCCCCGATATGCCGGTAAGCCTTTTCCGTGGCCTGGCGGCCGCGCGGCGTGCGTTGAAGGTATCCTTCCATGATCAGGAACGGCTCGTGCACTTCCTCAATCGTCCCGGGTTCTTCGCCGACCGCCGTTGCGATGGTGGTTAAGCCAACGGGGCCGCCTTTGAATTTGTGGATAATAGCGGCAAGTATGCGGTTATCCATTTCATCCAGGCCGTGTTCGTCCACATCGAGCGCGGAAAGACCAAACCGGGCAATTTCCTGATCTACCACTCCGGTGCCCTTGATCTGGGCAAAATCGCGAATCCGACGGAGGAGCGCATTGGCGATCCGGGGTGTGCCCCGGCTACGACGGGCAATCTCGGCCGCGCCATCGGCGGTCATAGAAATATTGAGTATGTCAGCCGAGCGTTTCAGGATCCGTTCCAACGTGACGACATCGTAATAATCGAGCAGGCAGTTGATCCCAAACCGGGCGCGCAGCGGGGCCGTGAGCAGCCCCATCCGGGTAGTGGCGCCTACCAGGGTAAAGGGGTTGAGTGCGATCTGGATGCTACGGGCATTGGGACCGGAATCAATCATAATATCGATCCGGTAATCTTCCATCGCCGAGTACAGGTATTCTTCCACGACAGTATTCAGGCGGTGTATTTCATCGATAAACAGTACGTCGCCCGGTTCCAGGTTGGTCAATACACCTGCCAGGTCGCCCGGTTTTTCCAGTACGGGCCCCGAACTCATTTTCACCGCAGCGCCTAATTCATTGGCAATAATATGCGACAGCGTTGTTTTACCCAGCCCGGGCGGACCGTGCAACAACACATGGTCGAGGGCTTCGCCGCGTTGTTTGGCCGCCTGGATGAAGATCTGCAGGTTGTCGACAATTTTTCGTTGCCCGCTAAATTCATCCAGCAGTTTCGGGCGAAGGGCCTTTTCGATCAGTTTCTCTTCGCCGGCGGCAGGTTCGTTTGCAAATTCTTTGCTCAAGCAGTCAGGTATAAAGGATAAATGGAATCAGTCGGGTCCGGTGGCTTATTAGCGCGAGGAAAACACGCCGGTCGATGCCGGTGCGCTGCACAACGCCGGACAAAATTGAAATTTTTTGTTTTGAAAATCAAATAATCAGCAAAGTTCTGTTCTTTTGCGCCACACGCTATCAAGATGCACACCATTCAACCCGACCTCTACATCGGTTCGCTGCGGCTCTCCGAACCCGGCGTTGCTCTTACCGGATTGTTTATCGGAATACTTTGTTTTTACGCCTGGCTGCGCCTGCGCCGGCTGCAGGCGCCTATTGCGCCGCAAAAATGGATGACCCGTTTTTTCGGCTGCATGGCCCTTTCCGCCACCGTAGGCCCCTTTTTCGGGCACGCATTCAACTATTGGGCCGGCTTCCCGGGTAAATACATTTGTTGGGTTTTCAGTATGCTCAGTCTGGCGGCCCTGGCACAAGCGGCCATCGAGCATGCGCGTCCCTTATTGTCGCACCGCAATTACCGGGCGCTTTGCGCTGCCAACCTGACCGCCCTGCTGATCGGATTGGCGGTATCCGGGGTAATGCAGAGTTTTCCATGGGTAGAGGGACACAGCGCTGTTATCCTGCTCGGTTTTATGGCGCCGCTCGAGGCATTGGTGTTCTGGCAAAACCGGGATTCCGGCAGCCGGCTGATGCTGGCATCCATACCGTTGGCTGTTCTGGCTGTTGTGCCCCATGTGCTGAAATGGTCGCCGGCTGTTTGGTTTACCTACTACGACCTGGGGCATGTGGTACTATATGCTTGTTTCTGGGTCATGTTGCTCGGTGCGGAGCAGATGCGCCTGCCTGAACCTGCTGGAACGGCAGAAATTGGAGGCCGGGCTTGAACGGGCGGTTCAACAGGCCGGCGATGGTATGGAATACGGTATCATCCTGCACAAAATCAGCGCCATCCAGTTCCAAAACTACCACCGGGGTTTCGGTCTCTTTCTTGAAGTAATCGAGGTAGGCATTTTGCAGTTCTTCGAGGTATTCGCCCGTGATCAGGCGCTCCATTTCCCGTCCCCGCATGTGGATTTGGCGCAGCAGAACGTCCACCGGCCGGTGCAGGTACAGCAGAAGGTCGGGTTTGGGGAAGGTGGCGTTGAGCACGGAAAACAAGCGCTGGAACAGTCGAAACTCCTCTCCATTCAGGTTATTCCGGGCAAACAGGAGCGTTTTGACAAAAAAGTAATCGGCAACGGTGAATGTGCGGAACAGGTCGGGTTCGGCAAAATGTTCCAGCAACTGTTTATGCCGTTCTGTCATAAAAAATAACTCGACCGGAAAGGCATACCGTTCGGGTTGTTCGTAAAAGAAGGGCAGAAAAGGATTGTCGGTGAACTGTTCCAGCACCAGGGCGCAACCAAATTGTTCGGCCAGCCGCCGGCAAAGCGTCGTTTTGCCGGCGCCGATATTTCCTTCAATCGCAATGAATTGGTAAGCTGGTTGCACAGGACGGGCGGTTCATGGTTCAAGCATAACAACATCCGAGGGGTCCTCGCACTTCATATACAGTTCGTCTACGGGTGTTTTCAACACAGGATGCTCCCAATCGGGTGCAATTTCCATCAGCGGTACGAGCACGAAGGCGCGTTTGTGAAGTTCGGGGTGCGGAATATCAAGTCCTTTATCTCGAATGACGCGTTTGCCGTAAAAAAGAATGTCCACGTCAATAATCCGGGGGCCCCATTTTTCCGTGCGTTGCCGCCCCATTTCGCGTTCGATCTTGGCAATTGCCTCCAGCAAAGCCCTCGGATCGAGCAGTGTATTCACCATGACCACCTGGTTCAAAAACGGCTCCTGGGCCGGATTCCCCCAAGGCTGTGTTTCATATACATGGCTTCCCTTGGCGATTTTCCCAATATGCTGGGCAATAAGCGTGGAGGCGACGCGCAGATTGACCGCCCGGTCGCCGAGGTTGCTACCCAACCCGAGAAACACATTGATATATTTTTTATTGGGAAAAGGCTGCATCGCTCAGCGGTTTTAAATTAAAGAAGGTGGCAAATGGAGGGGCAAAGGTAACAAAACTCGATATGGCATTGAACAGCAAATAAGGTGCGGTCGTAAAATACCCGCCGGCCCGAAAAGGCATTTTTGAAACCGGCCGTTTGCCCCTTTTCCAGGCAATTTAGCGTGATATTCCCCTCAATACCAGGTTTGGTCAGCACACAAAACCTGCTCCTCAAACTGGGTCACCCTTGTTCCGGGCACACCATGACTCAGAATAGACGGAAATAAATCGGGAATGGGCTAAATTTGCCGCGCTTTACACAAATTCAACTTGACATCACCGAAACACAAATTTTAGCATGAAGAACATTTTATGGATGGCTATGGCAACTGTTGCCATCATGGCGGTCAGTTGCAACCGGGTGGATACCGAACTCATCGGGAAAATGCAGGCCGAGATTACCAAGGCACAAGAGTTGACCAAAAACCTGGAAGCAGGCGAAAAATCGAGCGATGCGCTTATAGGCAAAATGCTGACCGCGCCCGATGGTTTGAAAGGACATGCCACGCTGGGTTACCCGGCCATTTACGAGCGGGTGGTTGCTATCAAAACCAAATACCAGGGAATGGCTGCGGAAGCAACTGAAAAAGGCAGCCAATTGCAAGGGCTGATGGATAGCTATGCCGATGGGAAGGAAAAGAAAGAGGATATTGTCCGGCAATTTGAAAGTATAAGCGCTACGATCGCCAGTTCGACGGAGCAATCCAAACAGATTGCCAGTATGGTGGACGAAGCCTCCGCCAGCTATGCTAAAATGTCTGCCGAATGGGAAGCGTTGCCTGAATCCGAAAAGCAAGTGGCGACCCAAAAGGCCGCGAAATCCGACGCTGCGAAAATCGTTCCGCGCGACAGCGATACGCAACATTAAGCCGCAGGGGCTAAATAAACGGCTATATTCGTTAAAATGCCGGAAGCAGCGAAAACGACCCCGCTGGAATCCGGCATTTTGTCTTTTTTTGCAGATACTTCTGCCTGCAACTACTGCCGGTTTATCCCTCCCCTGACATGAAGAACAGACGACTATATCGCTGGATATTATTTTTCCTCCCGACACTCGGATACGGCCAAACATTTATTATGAATGGAACGCCTATTGCTGCCTGTTCCGGGATATTTTACGACAGCGGCGGCAGCGCCGGGGATTATTCCAACAACCAAAACCTGAATACGACCATTTGCCCCGACGGCACCTCCGGGAGCCACGTCTTGCTCAGCTTTGACAGCGTCGTCTTAGCTCCAGGCGACCAATTATGTTTCCTCGACGGGTCGAGTGTGTTGGCCCCGATGTTGGCCTGTGCCAGTGATTTTACACCCGGCCAACCATTTCAGGTACAAGCTACCGCGAGCAACCTCAGCGGTTGTCTGACGCTCACCTTTGTTTCCAATGCCAGCGGCACCGCTTCCGGTTGGTCGGCAACCCTCTCCTGTGTACCGCCCTGCCTTTTCCCTGCGCCAGACCATGTACAAGTGATCAGCATGAACAGTGGCAACATGGTATGGTCCTGGAGCGCCGTTCCCGGGAGCACGGGCTACGAGGCGAGCGTAAATGGAGGTGGGTGGCAACCGGCCAATGGCAATCTATCCCACACGGTATCCGGGCTGACACCGGGCGATCTGGTGGTGCTGGAAATACGGGCCTTGAGCAATATCCCTAATTGCCCTTCAGCCAGTATTACGGTCAATAAGACCTACAGCAATTGTACGCTGGCCGCCAACGTTTCGAACCTGAAAGCGGCGCTCTGTTCCGGAACATCAACCGGTTCGGCTACGATCACCGTCACGGGCGCGCTTGGATCAGTCCAATTTTACGTGGACAGCAATCCCGTTCCATTCAATTCCGGCAACCTCAACAACATCTTTGCCGCCGGCCTGCACCAGGTGGTCGTACAAGATACCGCCGGTTGCCTGGACACGGTCAGTTTTACCATAACCGAGCCTGCGCCACTGACGGCAACCATTACAGTGACCGATGCCGAATGCCATGGCGATGACAGCGGCGCCATAATGGCCGCAGCCGGCGGCGGCACGCCCATTTACACCTATGCCTGGCAGGGCTGCCAAGGCGGTCCGGTGGTACACGACTCGCTTGCTATCGATTTGTTCGCCGGCTGTTATGCTGTAACGATTACCGATAAAAACGGCTGTACGCTGGTCGCAAAAGACAGCATAAAAGAGCCGCCCATGTTCAATTTTACTTCCGTGCAAGATTCGGTTTCCTGTTTCGGGGGGAACGACGGCACGGCAAAAGTGACGGTTGCCGGGTCGCATCCACCTTATACCTACCTGTGGAGCAATGGCGACACCACCCAATTGGCGGATCAACTGAAAGCAGGATATCATTCGGTTACCATCACCGACAAAAACGGCTGCAAGGCGGTTACGCTGGTCCAGGTTTTGGAGCCGCCAAAATTGGTAATCGATAGTATTTCAACCACCCAAATCCTTTGTTTTGGCGGCAATAACGGAGCCGTCGCCGTTTTTGCCCACGGCGGGGTTAAATCGTATACTTATAAATGGAGCAATTCCGGCGTTACGGCTGCTATCAGCAATCTGATTGCCGGCACGTACTCCGTTACGGTTACCGATCAGAACGGTTGCACGGTTTTATCTTCCGCCGTGCTGAGCGCTCCGCCAAATCTGACCCTGCAATTCAGTGCCAATCAGCCGGAAACCTGCGCAGGCGCCTGCGACGGCAAGCTGACGCTCGGTATCGCTGGTGGTATTTTGCCATACAGCATCAACTGGAGTAGTCCGCTTATACCGCCGGGCTCCCAAACAGCCCAACAACTTTGCCCCGGCAGCTACCAGGTTACGGTAACCGACGCGAACGGTTGTTCTAAGACCAATACGGCTGTCGTTAAAGCCGCAGTTCCGATCACCTTGCAATTCACGGCTATCCCGCCCAAATGCGCGGGCGATCAAAACGGGAGCCTTGCAGTGTCGGGTACAGGCGGTACCCTGCCCTACAAGTATGCCTGGAATACCGGAGCGACAACCATGGGATTGCAAAACATCGGCTGCGGCATTTTTACGGTTACTGTTACCGATTCTACAGGGTGTGTCATAACGGCAAGCGATACGCTACCCTGCCCTGCCGCGGTTCTGCTCGACAGCATTGTGTCGTATCCGGTGCGCTGCTTCGGCGAGGCGAACGGCCGGATTCACGTCGGTGCACACGGCGGCACAGGTCTGCTGGATTACGACTGGAGCGACCCCAACCAGCAATTTGACACCATCGCTGTCAACCTGCCACCGGGAATCTATACCGTAACGATTTCCGACAGCAAAGGGTGCAGCGTTACGGCTACGGCCTCTATTACGGAACCTCCGCCGTTGTCGGCAATCCTCACACCCACGCCCATCCCCTGTTTCGGCGGCAATAATGGCACTGTTCAGGCTGCGGTAACGGGAGGCGCCCCGCCCTACCAGTACACCTGGAATGTGCCGCAAACCACGCCCACGATCACCGGTTTACCGGCTGGCACCTATTCGCTGACCGTGGTGGATGCCTATAATTGTCCATATTCCGGCATTTCAGCAGTGATCACCCAACCTACGACACCGGTTCAGGTGATCACTGCTCAGACACATTTGGCTTGTTTCGGCGCCAGCGATGGCGCTGCGATGGCCACGGCAAGCGGCAGCAACGGTCCACCCTATACCTATCAATGGAGCAACAGCGCGAGCGGTCCGTCGCCTGTTACCTTCAATGCCGGTACTTATACGGTAACTGCAACCGACTCCAAAGGGTGCACCGGTACACAGACGGTAGACATTCAGGAACGGTCCAAGATCGAGGTAGATGTGGCGGTGATCCCCCCCACCTGCAACGGTCAAATCAATGGCCAGGCAGCGGTAAATAAAGTAGACGGCGGCGCTGGCAATGGAATTACGGCAAACTATCATTTTCATTGGAGCGTGGCCGGCACAAGCGACACCGTGTACATCAGTGGCTTGGCCGGCAATACATCCTATGGCCTCACCGTAACCGACAATGCAGGCTGTACGGCCGAATTCGACTTTTTCCTGGCCGATCAAATGCCGATAGTCCCCGTTTTGAGTACCGATAGTGTGTCCTGTTTTGGCCTGGCCGATGGTAAAGTCGTGGTGAGCAACATTCAAAGCAAACGCCCGATCGCGGAATACCGCTGGAACACCAACGCTACCGGCCAAACCCTGATCAATGTGCCCATCGGCACGTATGTTGTCACAGCCACCGACACGCAGGGCTGCACGGGTACGGCCGCCGCCACGGTGCTGGAGCCGCCCCTGTTGAAAACACAATTGCAGGTACAACCGCTGATTTGCAATAGCGATAGCAATGGGGTCCTGAAAATCACGGCCAGTGGCGGCACACCAGCATACTCCTTCCACTGGAACAACGGCCAATCCCAATCAGAATTGAGCGGCCTGGGACCCGGCGGTTATGCCTTTACGGTGACGGACCAACACGGCTGCACGGCAACCGATTCGACCTATTTGGTCCAACCCAATCCGCCTGCCATAACGGTAGAAAAAACACCGCCCACATGCTATGGCAGCGCCGATGGCTTATTCCGGTTGTTGGTATCCGGTGGCGCCATGCCCTATCTGTACAGCCTTAACGGCCAATCCTTCGAAGGTTCAAGCGTCTTCCTGGGGCTGTCGGCAGGCAGCTATACCGCTTATGTTCTGGATGGAGCCGGTTGTAAAACAGCCGTGACCGTAGACCTCGATCAGCCAATGCCCGTGCAAGTATCACTAGGGCCCGATACCAGTATTACCCTGGGCGACAGCCTGTTGCTGGAGCCCGATATTTTCAACGCGATCGGAATGCCGCAATACCGATGGCGCAGCACCTTGCTCGACAGCCTCGGGTGCACCGATGTGCCGGATTGCCCGTCAGTTTGGGTACATCCCCTGTACAGCAATACATATCTCGTAACAGTAACCGACGCCAATGGCTGTACTGCCATGGCAAGCATCCGCGTGAATGTTGAAAAACCCCGCGGCGTGTACGTACCCTCCGGGTTCAGCCCCAATGGGGATGGTCACAACGACCGGCTTTCGGTGTACGGTAAGAGCCACCAGATCAAGCGGATAAAAATTTTCCGGATTTACGATCGCTGGGGTGAACTGGTATTTGAGGATCTGGAGGTGCCGGTGAACGATGCATCCCGTGGTTGGGATGGCCAGTGGCGCGGATCGCCTTGCCAGGCCGGTGTATACGTTTGGTATGTGGAAGCGGAATATCTGGACGGGTATGAACAGGCCTTGAAGGGCAATACCACACTAATTCGATAATGACTATTTTTGAGCAAAAAATGAGGGCGTCGCGCTTTCCCTGACCATGAAACAATTTACCCTTTTCCTCCTAGGCTGTTGCATTGCCTTAATGGCCGCCGTACCGGAATGTCGGGCGCAGGACCCGCGCTTTTCTCAATACTATGCCGCTCCCTGGAGTCTGAATCCGGCCATGACCGGCGCGTTTAGTGGAAAATGGCGGGTTACGGCCAATTACCGGGATCAATGGAGCAGTTTCCTGGCGCCGGAACCCTTTCGCACGTATGCTGCGGCAGTCGACTACCGGATCAACGTGCACCGGGAAGATTATTTTGCCGTGGGCCTGGGCCTGCTTCACGACGAAGCCGGCACGGCGCGGTACCAACAGAACCGGGTGCAGTTGGGCGGCGCTTTTTTGAAACAGCTTAGCGGCGGGCCGCGGCAGGCCGACCATTTCATCAGCGCGGGCGCGCAGGTGGGTTTCGGCCAAAACAGCATCGACTGGAGCCGCCTTTGGTTTAGCAGCCAGTTCGATCCACTCACCGAAACGCCCGATGTTGCCCTGGGTAATGGCGAACCCAACGCCAATGCGAGTTCCAAAGTGTACCTCGATTTCAACGCTGGCCTGCTCTGGTATGTGCTTTTTGGCAACAACGGTCTTTGGTATGCCGGCGGCGCCTTGCACCATATCAACCAACCGGTCATTTCACTCACCGGTAACGGCTCGGAACAATTGTATTCCCGTTGGTCGGGACATACCGGCGGGCAATTGCCACTGACCGACCATTTCAGCCTGTTGCCCGGCGCGCTGGTGATGCGGCAGGGGCCGGCCTTTGAAACGGATTTTGGACTGAATATCCGTTACTCCAACAACGACCGGAACGAACTAGCCCTTCGGATGGGCGCATGGGCGCGCCTTGGCAACCGCCTCGATAGCGGGCTGCAGGCCGACGCCATGACGGTTGTGGCAATGCTGGAACTGGATCGTTGGATGCTGGGAGTGAGTTACGACATTACCGTTTCTTCACTGACCCGGGCCAACAACTCGCGCGGTGCTTTTGAATTATCGCTCACTTATTACCATCCCGAAGAACGTCGTTCCAGAGTGGTTTGCCCCAGATTCTGACCTTTTCCAATACTGAGAGCATATTGGGGATTTTCCCGTTAGGCCCCAAATGGTCCTTTTTCCTCCAGTTTTCACATTTTTCCAGGCATATAACCCGGCTCTGTCCCGTCAAAAATGTATAAACCGGCAGAAAAGTTCTCATTTTTGACCTCAACAAATAATCCCCAATATGCATTAAGTGCACCATTTTATTTTTTCGCTTAACCACCTTGCTATGAAGAATCTGTTCCTTTTGCTGTTTTGCTCCAGCTATTTGCTTGTGTTGCAAGCGCAAACACCACAACTTATCGTAATCCCCGCCCACCCCAAGCCAGGCGAAACAGTTCGTTTTGAATATGATATTGCAAAAGGCCCGTTGCAGAAAGCCACTGAAGACATCGAAGTGACTGCGCTCGAACTGTCCGGCGAAACACCCGAGGTCAAAGATATTCTTACCCAACGGGTGGGCACCAAAATCAGCGGGCAATTCAGTCTCAGCGCAAATGCCAACGTGGCGATGCTGGCATTTCAGGCCGGTGAGCGCTGGGATAACAACAATGGTGAAGGATATTTTATCCAACTGTGCGATGCCACGGGAAAAACCCTGCCTCAAAGCCTGGCCGCGCAAGCTGTGCTCTATCGGGACTGGGGCGGTTTGTTCGAACTCAACCGAAAAGCGACCGTAGCGCACGACTGGTTTGGGCAGGCGTTTGCCGGCAATCCCAGCCTTCGGAGCCAATATTTCTCCTCGTATATTACCAACCTGATGGCAGCCAACCGCGGCGATAATGCAAAAGCAGAAGCCCTGGCGGTGTTGGAAGAAGTGGAAAAAGCAGGCAACCTGTCGGAAAAGGATCAAATGAACCTGGCCCGCCTCTATGAACGGCTATCCGTGCCGGATAAAGCCGCGGCTATCCGGGAAGATATCCACAAAAAATACCCGAAAGGTTCGATGGTTCGCCTTGAACGCCGCCAGGCTATGCGTGCCGAATCCGATCCGGCCAAACTGGAAACTATCATCGAAGCCTTCGTCAAGGATTTTCCGCCCACTACAACGGAAGAGAAAGACGAAGTCAGCGACCTGTATTTCATGCTAGGCAGTAAAGCGGCAGAGAAAAAAGACTGGGCACTGGTGAAAAAAGCAGCCGCTAAAATGAATGCCGACAACCAGGCCAGCCTTTACAACAACACCGCCTGGGAACTGGCTGAAAATGGTGAAGAATTGGAAATGGCAAGGCAAATGGCCATTGAAGCCACCGAATGGGCCAAAAATGAAATGGCCATACCCACCCAAACCAAACAACCCTATCAGTCGCAAAAAACATGGGACAACAACCGCAAGTTAACCTTCGCTCAATATGCGGATACATATGCATACGTGCTCGACAAGTTGAACGACCCCGGTACAGCCGCACTGTATCAGGCGCAAGTCATCGAACTCACCAAAGGTGAAAATGCGGACATGAACGAGCGTTACACGGAGTATCTTGAACATAGCAAAGCGCCTGATTTGCGATACCAACTGGAGGGATTTCTCATCCATGGGCAGGCTTCCGCCAAAATGAGGGATCAGTTTAAACGCTTGTTTGCTTCGGAAGACAAATCGACCGAAGGCACCGAAGCCTACCTGGCCGGACTGGATAAACTGGCGCGTGCCAACAAAAAGAAAGAAATTGCCGCTAAAATGATGGACCAGCCGGCGCCAGATTTTCAATTAAAAAACCTGAACGGCGATGAAGTCCGGCTGGCCGACCTGAAAGGGAAGGTGGTAATCATTGATTTTTGGGCTACCTGGTGCGGGCCCTGCAAAGCGTCGTTTCCCGGCATGCAACAGACCCTCAACAACCTCAAAGACGATCCCAACGTCGCATTTGTATTCGTGGATACCTGGGAGCGCGCAGAGGACAAAGCGAAGAACGCCGCCGATTTTATCAAAAGCAAGGGGTACACCTTCAATGTGCTGCTCGATACCGAAGACAAAGTGGTTGCATCGTTTGGAATAACCGGTATCCCCACCAAATTCGTGATCGATAAAAACGGAAAGATCCGGTTTAAAAGCATCGGATATGCTGGCAGTACGGAGGCCTTGGTGGACGAGCTGACGGCAATGATTGATCTAACCAAAGAGCAACCCTGATACCGGCATTTGGGTTTTCGGAAGCAATGGAAGGAGTAGCGTTCAAACAGCCCGTCGTGTTGCGCTGGGCCGATCTTGACCCCAACGGCCATGTGCGGCATTCGGTGTATTATGATTTTGGCGCTGCTGTGCGGGTCAGTTTTTTTACGGAACACGGCCTTACTATTGCCGCCATGCAACAATTAGCTATCGGGCCCATTCTGTTTCGCGAAGAAGCCGTATTTCGACGTGAAATTCGATGGGGCGACCGGTTGTGGATGAATTTGCTGGTTACCCGCTTGCGGCCTGACGGCTCCCGGTTTTCGTTCCGGCACGAGCTGTTGCGCGACGATGACGTCCTGTGCGCTGTTATTACCATAGATGGCGCCTGGATCGACACCCACAAGCGGAAACTGGCCACACCCCCGACGATCGGCCGTGACATGCTTGTTTCAGCGCCGAAATCGACCGATTTTGAGTGGCTATCCAACCCTTAACCCTACACCAGTAATAAGAATCCCGCACAAACGGAGGCCGTATGCGCGGGATTCTTCATTTTTGACCCGTTAAACGAATTTTAAAATTATCGATCGACAGTGCGCCTTTCCTTTCTTTCATTGATTACCGTCATTCAGACGCAACACCAGATCGGAGATTTGGCCGTTTGGCTGAACGGGTTATTCGCCGAATTGGAGGGCCATTTTAGCGATTACGAATTTATCCTGGTCAACAACCATTGCGACCTGCAACGCATAGACGAAGCGATCCACCCCTTACCTGAACCGCTGCGAAAAAACATTTTTCTGCTCAACCTGAGCGCCGCCGTCAGCCGGGATAATGCTTTACTGGCTGGCCTGGACCGCGCCAACGGCGATTATGCGGTTATTTTTGAGTTTGACTTTGCCACCTCCCCCGGTTTGATCACTCAAATGTGGGAAAAAAGCCAAACCGGCTTCGACATTGTCTACCTGCGCGCTTCTGAACGCCGTTTGCCCTGGACGCAACGACTGTTATACCGCTTGTTTTATGGCATTTTGCAGCGCTACTCCCATCTCCGCATCGACCCTCGAGCCCACCATAGTCGAATAATCAGCCGCCGGGCGCTCAACTCCTTGCTGCGGCTGCGCGAAAACAGCCGGTACCTCAAGGCCATTTATGCACTGGTAGGCTATAGTACCACGACCATTGATGTAGAACAACCGCTTTTCCCCGAACCGGAGACATCTTTCGGCGATCAATTCCGAACCTCCCTGGTGGCCATCACGTCGTTCACGACGTTTTTGCGGAGCGTGTTGTGGTGGATTTTTCTGTTGTCCTGCCTCGTGGCCGGCACGGCCGTGTTCAATGCCGTAAAAGTCAAATTCACGAATGTGGATATTTTCGGCGAACACCACCAAACGGTGTCTGGCTGGGCATACCTGGTCGTAATGATATCAGTTTTCTTTGCTATTACCTGCCTGAACCTGTATATCATGTCCATTTATCTGTCCAACATTTACAGTGAAATCAAGAACCGGCCCTTGTACATCATAGAGTCGGTGAAACGCTACTAAGTTGTTTTCCAATGCACAGCCAAACGGAACGCCTTGCTGCCCGTACACTCAACTGTCGCGGCCGCCTGCTCGATCTGAGCCGGCCGGTGGTTATGGGTATTTTGAACGTGACGCCCGATTCATTTTTTGACGGGGGGCGTCTGGACAGCATCGACGCTATTTTGCAGCGTGCCGGGCAAATGATAAAGGATGGCGCAACCATACTCGATATTGGCGGCGCTTCGTCGCGGCCGGGCGCACACGAGGTCTCCGCTGATGCCGAAAAACAACGGGTGTTGCCGGCAATAGATGCGATTTTAAATCGCTTCCCAGAGGCCTTGCTTTCTATCGACACCTGGCAGGCATCGGTAGCTAAGGCCGCAATGGAAGCCGGCGCAGCCATTGTCAATGATATCTCCGGCGGCAGGCTCGACCCCGGGATAATAAGAGTCGCCGCAGATTTTGGCAGTCCATATGTGCTCATGCACATGCAAGGCAACCCGGCGACCATGCAACAGCGCCCGGTTTATGAGAATGTGGTACGAGAGGTGCTCGATTTTTTTATCGAAACAGTGCCACGCCTTCAGGATGCCGGCGTTGCAGATATTGTGTTGGACCCAGGCTTCGGGTTTGGCAAAACGGTGGAGCACAATTACCAGTTATTGAAGCATCTGAGTGCCTTTTCGACCGTGCTTAAGCGGCCGGTTTTATCTGGGTTGTCGCGTAAATCTATGATATGCAAGGTTTTACACATCAACCCCGATCGGGCCTTGAATGGAACGACGGCCTTGCATATGGTAGCATTACAACAAGGCGCAGCCATCCTTCGCGCACATGACGTGCGGGAAGCCATGGAAGTGATAACGTTATGGGAACAATTGGAGCTGTAGTGCAGTCTCAGTCCTCCTTTTCCGACACATTGTCTTCGTCATCCGAGCTAGCCTCGCCTACCGTCAGAACAGGTGTGAGCATCGGAAGTTTTACCCATTGGTATTCGGAAGCGCTTACGGCTCCAATCCGCAGAAAACCGCCGGAAGCCTTCGCCGTTTCCTGGGCGAGTACGATGTAACTCTTGTAGAGGACTGCGCCTAAACGCGTGTCCAGTTTGGCCAAAATAGGATTCAGGGCGCCCAATTTTTCAGCTATTATGGCATTTCGGGCTTCGACCCCGGCCGGCAATTCAGCGAGCACTTCATCCAATTTATCCAAAAAGGTTTCGGCTACCACCCGATAGTAGTCATTGATCAGGTTCGGTTTGGAGTACGTACGCGCCCGCATCAGGCGTTCCGACCAGACCCGTTCTTCCCGGTCCACCTCGCCGTCGGCGCCACCAATCAGGGCGGTAATTAATACGGGTGCTTGAATCAAAGCATCGATTTCTTCGGCAGTAAGGTGTTGAAAGCCATCTAGCATCGTCCACATAATGTCGATAATTGTATTGAAAGGTGATTTGTGGCGCAAAGGTAGGCAAATGCTTTTCAGGGTATATATCCTTTTAGCGGTTTAGTGTGCCGGATAATAATTTATCCGGCGACACCAAACCACTTAAAATGCAACCACTGATTTCAACGGCCTTCAATCGACAATGGTCACATCCCCTTTCAATTGTATCTGTTCGCCGCTGGCAAGTTCAACTTCAGCCCACCAGGTGAATACACCCGGCGCCAGTATTTTGCCGCGATACCGCCCATCCCATCCAACGGCACGGTCATCGCCCAACTGGAAATGGTCGCGGGAAAACACCTGATTCCCCCAGCGGTCAAAGATCTGCATATGCTTGACTTCATTGATGGTATTGCTGCGGGTGTACAAGGAGAACATGTCGTTCTGCCCGCCCGTACTACTGGGGCGTATCGCATTGGGGGCATAAATATGCGGGTCGCCGACCCGAACCACTACACTGGCGTGGTCGGCACAACCGTCTTTCGACACTGCTGTCACAGTATATTGCGTCGTTTTGAACGGTCGGGCGATCACCTCATTGGGCAAGTCGGTGAAGGTCAAACCATAAACCGGCGACCAGGTAATTGTATCGAGCAGGGACAGCGGAACATTAATATTGGCGGACAACAGCGCATTGTCGCCATATTCTAATTTCACCTCGGGGTCCAGGTTTATTTTCGGCTCTATAGGCGCGACCAAATCGAATAGCTGCTCCAATTCGCAGCCATTGATATCCTGCACAACTATACTGTATTGACCGGGCCCCAGGTTCTTAAACAGCGTATGGTTCATGAAGGTGTTTCCACCGTCTATCGAAAAAACAAAGGGCTCTTCCCCACCCGTTACTTGTTCGACCTGAACCTGACCTGGCTTGCCACCGCAACCCGGCTGTGTGACACCCAGATCCATAGCAGCCGGACGATTGGTGTTTTCCACCACATTGGTGCTGGCGGTTGCCGTACAGCCATTGGCCGTATTGGTGATCAACAAGGCATAACTGCCGGCAGCATCTACAGTAGCCGAAGGGTCTTGCAAATCGGTCAGGATATGACCGTTGGTCGTACTCCAGGCATAGGTATAATTGGGTCCGCTCGACGAGCCTGTAGTGCTCAGCACCACTTCAGGTGTATTGCAGGTGATTTCGCCCCTTGATACCACGGCTATGATCGGCGGCGTGATATCCTGTTGGATGGTCACCGTATTCATCACGGTACAATGGTTGGCATCCAGGATGGTCACAGTATAGGTCCCGCCGGCAGTAAATGTTGCCGTTGATTGCTGGCTGCCCTGGCTCCAGGCATATTGGTAACCCGGCGTGCCGCCCTGTGCCACGACACTGGCGCTTCCTTGTGGGTGGTAACAGTTAATATCGGCAGCGGTACCAATGGTCGCAACAAGTTGTGTCGGCTCGGTCAATATCAAACTGGCAGTATTGGTACACCCTTGGGCAGAAGTGACCGTGACCGTATACGTACCTGCCGGTAAGTTGCTCAGGCCCGGCGTTGCCGCTCCGTTGTTCCAGGCATAGGTGTATGGTGGTGCGTTGCTGGTCACTGCGACTTGCACAGCGCCCGGGTCGCCAAAACACGGTGGATTGGTTGCCGTAAGCGCCAGATTCAGCGTTACTTGCTGGACCGTAACGGAGCCCCCGGCTAAACCCGGGCAACCGGCTTGCGATACCACTGTATTCAAGGAATAATTGCCGGGTTGTGACACGGTCAGCAAGCCGGGGTTGGTGTAAAACGTTTGCGATTGCTGCGTCCCTGCTGCATTTATCCCCACAACCCATGGACCTATGCCGGTAAATGCAATGGGCAACTGGCCCGAGCCACCCGGGCAAAACTGCGCACTTCCGCTTAAAATGGCCGTCGGAGTTTGATCCACCGTGGCCGTGGCGGAAAGCGTTGTACTTAACCCGCAAACGTCGGTGACGGTAACGGTGAAAACATTTACGCCAAAATCAGTGACATTAATACTGGGCGTCGTTTGTCCATTGCTCCACTGGTAACTCAGCGGCGCTAGCCCGCCACTGTTTATTACGGGACTGAGGGTTGCTCCGCCGGTACAAACCATTTGATCCGTCAAGGTAGCATTGAGCGGCGTTTGGTCGTGAATCACAAACGTCACATCCTGTTGCTGGCAGCTGCAGGCGTTATCGAGCAGCAGGGTGAAGGATTCAGTGCCTTCGGGTAATTGATCCTTGATCACGTTCACCGGTACCAGCAATTCGTTTTGCCCGGCCGGAATTGTAACTGAAGCCGGTAGCGGGTCAAAATCGAGCCCGGATATGGCCGTACTGCCCGGCGCCATTTTATACGTTACCGGCAAGGGTTGATTGGCATCGCCGGTACCCCGGTAAAAACGGATAAATCCATTGTTACAACCTTCTACCGTATAGGCTTGTGCCGTCGACGGGTATACCGCATCGGCCTTTACCTGGCCGCCCGCGTCAAAGGAGTTGGCGCGTAAAAAAACCGCGGAGGTGTAATTAGCGTCTTCAATATCGGCAATAGCCAGTTTGATATGGTAGGTTTGGCAAGGTTGCAAAACGGCGGTGGCGGTCAACACCGTGGTAAAACCGTCGAGTTGAATATCAGCCATATTGGTAACCGGCTGAAAGAAACAAGATCCGAAGTTGTTGTTGTTTCGATAATAGACCGTGTTTTTCAGGTGGTTAACATTGTTAACCGTCACAGGCGATTTATCGGATGGGACCAAGGCCAGGTTTTTAACGCCGGCTATTCCGGGGCCGCTGATGAAAAAGCCGAACACATCATTGTAGATGGAATTCACATATTCGCAGTATTCATCCGAGCCGAACACAAAGTCAAACTGGACCATATTGGCGGTAGGTTTGAAGTCGAATTCTATTACGGAAAGGTCATACTGATCGCCCGCGGTAAGTGTGGCCAGGTTGGGGTCGTTGGGCGTGTTGTCGCCAAAACCGCCGTTCACGCTGTTCTGAGTGTTGGGACCGGGCAGTACGCTGGTGGGTGCGGTACACAATACGATGCCATCTGCAATATTAATGCTGCTCTGTCCATTGGAAAAAGTGCCCAGTGCGGTCGGATGTCCTTTAGACGTTATGTTTGAAACATCGAAACAGTTACCGCCGATCAGCACATTCGTAACCAGGTCCTTGGCAGCATTGCCTTCCGTTACGGTTAGTTTGGGCGGCGGCATATCGGCCAGGGTCTTTTTAAATTGTTCCGGTAATACGCTGGTTTCCTTGCAGTTGCCACAGCCGACAGAGAGATACATCGGTATTTCCGCTTCGGCAGCATCGGGAATAGCATTTAACAGGAGATCCATACAAGACGCGGTGGCAGTAAACCGGCGTACCTGCGGCCGGTCGGTGGGTGACTCCTCTCTGGCAAGGTACTCGGCATCGGGCGCGGCCATAGCAAGGCGAAAGCCGGCTCGTTCGTCGGGGAAAGCCCTGGACGCAATGACTTGATACGTGTTCCCAACCTCGAGGCCGCATAACTGGACATGCGTGAGCCCCGGCCTTACATTCATCGGCTCACGGTGGGGAGTGCCGGCAATCTGAAGCGTTACATCTGGGTTTTGTGCGGTCAGCAAAGTACCGGGTAGGAAAAATAGAGTAAGTAGTAAATGTGTTTCCCGTATACGCATGGTTAATTTTTGATTTTGGGTAAAAGAATGGTTGCCATCAGTCAACCGAGGACGGATGCAGGATTATTAAACCGATACTTTACAAGAGAAACTTAACGGGCAGAAGACGGGAAGAAGAAGGTATTAGCGGCGCTATTACAGGCCCGATGAAGGTTTTATGGGTGTACAAATACCCTGCTGCGAATGTACAATTATTTTGAATAATGCATGGGGCAGCCTTTTTTTTCACAAACAAAATGACGTGAAACGGGCATATTCCGGATTAAGTCATTTATGATCTTTAACAACCCGTTTGGGGTTTCAACGCCAGGCTCCAATTACCGGCTAAAGTACTTCGGGATTGACGATATTTTGCGGTCGGCCCGCGGCAAAAGCGTTTATATTTTGAAACGCTTGTGAAAAATACAACTCATACGTATCGCGCTCGACGTATCCCAAATGAGGTGTGCACAAAACATTCGGCAGCTGCAGCAGCGGATCGGACGGGTCGGTTAGCGGTTCATGTTCATATACGTCGACAGCCGCGAACCCCGGCCGGCCTTGCCGCAATGCGTGCAGCAGCGCACCGGGTTCGATCAACTCAGCCCGGCTGATATTGACCAACAGGGCATTGGGTTTCATGCTGGTCAAATCCTCCAGTCGAACGATGTGCCGGGTGGAGTCGGTGAGCCGCAAATGAAGGCTCAGCACATCTGTCGTTTCAAAAAAGGTGACCCGGTCGCCCGCCGCCTGAAAGCCGTCTGCTACCGCCCGGGCACGGGAACTTTCACTCCCCCAAACCAACACCCGCATTTCAAAGGCGCGGGCGTAATTCGCTACCCGTTGTCCAATTTTGCCGTACCCCCAAATCCCTATGACCCGTCCTTTTAAGGCTTGTCCGATATTCACCTGCCAACGCCCTGATTTCATGGCAGCTATCGCTTGGGGCAGTTGCCTGGTCGCGTTGAGGATAAGGCTCCAGGCCAATTCTGCCGGCGCCACGGGCGATCCACTTCCTTCCGCCACAGCCACGCCATGCGCTGTGCAGGCGGCCAAATCGAGGTGCTGCGAAATTTTGCCGGTCTGACTAATCAGTTTCAATTTGGGCAGCTGGCGAAGCAGGGGCTCGTCTACCCGCGTACGCTCGCGGGTAAGCACGAGGCAATCGGCATCGCCGAAACGCTGCGCCAGCATTCCGATATCGGTACATGCATCCTGAAATACAGTAACGGTATGACTCGTCAACAACTGGAAACAATCCAGCGAACAGATGATGTTTTGATAGTCCTCCGGAATGACAATGTGCATGGGTGAAAGGAAATATGGATCGATTAAAAAGGGTTTGAGCAGCCTGGCTTGAAAATGGGTTGTTATGGGAGAATTGTTCTACCCCACTGTGCGAAGCAAATGGGCAATTGCGATATCCCGAGCTACCCCTTTCACCACGGCTTCAACGATATCGTGCACTATTTTATCGATAATCTTGTGGTCAAAACCCATTTTGTCCGCAATCGCTTTGCAAAAAAGCAACTCATTCGCGTCAATCTCGCCGTCGACCATCATGACTTTGACCAGATCGATCAATTGCTCGATACGCTCTTTATAGGTGGTTGGCGGATGAAAGGAGATACTGCCCGGCCGCTCCAGAATGCGCTTGAATTCCTCGGGGCTGAGCCCGTTTTCAACGGCAATGGATAAGATCAAATCAACTTCGTCTTTCGTCACCTCGCCATCCTGCCCCGCGAGAAAGAGCAGGTTTTTGATGTGGCTCAGTCGTTTTTTCTTTTCTCCACTGTCAAATAAATCGAAAATAGCCATGGTATGCGTTTTTATTGGTCAAGAAGCAAAAGAATACCCCTGCTTCCTCCGGGTCAGAAGAGAAGCAGGGGTATGGTAAAATAATATTGGGTCCTGGTGTTTCACTCGGTTCGGTGGCTTAGGCGGACAAACTTATGCAGATAATTTGTCTTTTACAAAAAAAGGCCCCTAACTTTTGGTCACATAGCCTGCAAGCCCAACAAAAAGCACCACAGAACTTAATCAACAATAGTTAGGTCGCCTTTCAGGATGATCTTTTGTCCGCTCAACAGTTCCACTTCAGCCCACCAAACAAATACTGCCGGATTCATAGTTTTGCCTTGGAATCGGCCATTCCAGCCGTGCTTTTCATCATTCGGCGGGATATTGTCCTTGCGGAATACAAGGTTTCCCCAACGATCGTAGATCTGCACTGTATTGATCTGCTTGACGGTATTTGGTGCGGCGAAGATTACAAATACGTCATTTTTGCCGTCCTCCTTGTTCGGGCTAATGGCGTTCGGTGCCCACAAATTGGGGTCGCCTACCCGGACGATAATAGATGCATGCGCTTCGCATCCTTCCAGATTGACCACCTGAACCGTGTATTGCGTGGTTGTAAATGGCATTGCAATCACCACGTTGGGTTTATTTGTCAGGGTCAGACTCTCCAGCGGCGTCCAAACGATACTCTGCACCTGGTAGGGCGGAATATTCAGCACAGCAGTCAAGGTAGCAGACTCTCCGTACGATAACGATATTTCCGGGTCGAGAGCCACCTGGGGCTCCACCGGCACCGGGAAGTTTAAAGTCTGTTCAAATTCACAGCCGTTGGCGTCCTGAATGACGATATTATACTGCCCTGGGTTCAGGTTGACAAACTCGTTGACCGTAAAGAAGGTGTTCCCACCGTCAATAGAATACAAGTAAGGCCCTACCCCGCCTTGTACGGTTTCCACCCGCAGGGTACCCAGTTTGCCACCGCAGCCTGGCGGGTCCTTGAACAGATTCAGGGCCGTCGGATAATTCGTATTTTCCGTCACCAGCACTTGATCCGTCGCCGTGCAACCGGTTTGTATATTGGTCACGAGCAACTGATAGGTCCCGGGCGCATTAACCGTCGGCGCAATCACAGTAGCCGACGACAGGATATTGCCATCCAGTGTAGTCCACAAGTAGGCAAAACCAGGGCCGGAGGAGGAGCCGGTCGCATTCAGGCTGTTTTCCGTCACCGAGCAAGTCAGCTCGAATCCATTGCCCGCTTCGGCAAGCGGATTCTGTGTGTCCTGCAACACCACAACAGTTGCTTGCGCGGTACACCCGTTCAAAGCGTTGGCGATGTTCAAGGTATATGTGCCGGGTTGTGCAACGGTAGGCGACAGCGTGCCTGGACCCGAAATAATTCCCGGGCCACTCCAGGCATAACTGTACTGGTTACCCTGAGCACTGCCCAGGGCGTCAATTTTTACTTGTTTCACGACACAAGTCAATTGTCCGGGCAATGCAATAGCAATTGCGGGGGCCTGCACATCAGTGGGAACCACAACCTGGTCGGTGCTGGTACAGCCGTTGTACAGATCAAATACGGTCAACGTGTATAAACCGCCCTTGTTGATCAGTGGATTGGCGGTATTGGCACCCGAAACAATAGATCCGTTGGTCGTCGCCCAAGAGTATCCTACGCCCTGGCCACCGCCGGTGCCGATACCGTTCAGGTTTAACTGTGTCACGGCGCAGGTAAGAGTGCCCGATGTTCCGGCATCAGCCGTTGGTGGGGTGATATTTTGCGTGACCGCTACCGACTGAGTCTGCGTACACCCATTTTGACTGTTGGTAACCAACAAACTGTAAACCCCTGGCGCGTTAACCGCAGGTGACAGCGTAGTAGCGCCGCCAGTAATTTTTCCATCCGGCGTTGACCACTGATATTTAAAATTACTGCCCACGCTGCTACCGGTCCCGCTCAGGATCAGGCTGGTTACATTGCAGGTCAATTCACCTGGTGTGGTGGCCACAGCGACCGGTGCGTTGGCGTCTTGCAAGACCTGGACGCTGGAAGCTTTGGTGCAGCCGTTGGTTTGATTGGTGACCACCAGTGTGTATTGGCCCGGGGCTCCTACAATCGGGGTGAGCGTGTTTGCACCCGACACTATTTGTCCGTTCGTTGTCGTCCAGTCATAACTGAATTGTGCACCCGTGCTACTCCCGGTGCCGTTTAGTTGCAGGCTGGGCGTCGTACAGGTTAATGTAACGGCGTTACCCGCCACGGCATCCGGCGCCTGGATATCCTGGCCAACGGTAACCGTAGTGGTTGCCGTGCACTTGTTATTGGTGTTGGTTACGGTTAAAACATAAATTCCAGGCGCATTCACCGTTGGCACCAGGGTATTGCTGCCGGAAAGGATATTTCCGCCACCCTGAGTGGCCCATTGATACGAGAACAAAGGGCCGGCGCTGCTGCCGTTTCCGTTCAAATTGGCGGTCGGTATCGCACAGGTCAGTACCGGGCCGGTTGCGGCAACAGCCGTCGGCAGGCTGATGTTTTGCGAAATCGCCACCTGATCGGAAGCCGTACAGAAATTATCGACATTGGTGACGGTCAGGATGTATACGCCGGCGGCATTTATGGTCGGGGTTAGGGTATTGCCGCCTGAAACGATATTGCCGTTGGAAGTACTCCATTGCAACTGGACATTGCCCCCCACATTGCCGGCTATTCTGGTTTACTGTTGTTGAAGCAGTAGTTGTGCAACCGTTCCCGGTATTTGTCAGGACCAGACTGTACGTACCCGGCTTATTAATCACAGGCGCCGGGCTGTTGCCGCCGGAAACAATATTGCCGCCAACGGTGGTCCATTTGTAGGCAAACTGAGCACCCGTGTTGCTTCCGGTCGTATTCAAGGTGAGTTGCGTCGTTTGGCAATTGAGGATGGCCGGAGGAGCAATGACCGCGACCGGCAAGGTCTGATCCACGATCACCTGCACGGAATCCGTGGAGGTGCAACCGTTCGTTGGGTTGGTCACCAGTAAGGTGTACAGGCCGGCTGCATCGACTACAGGCGACAAACCTGCCGATCCATTGACAATATTGCCGCCATTGGATGCGGTCCATTGATAGGTAAAATTGGCTCCTATACTCGAGCCTGCGCCATTCAGGGTGACGCTGCTGGCAATACAGGTGATCGCTTGCCCGGGGCCGGCTTCTGCCTGGGGTGAATTTTGGTCCAATAAAATTTGAACGGCAGCGGAAGCCGTACAACCATTTTGCGTATTGGTTACTACAAGCGTATAAGTGCCGGAGTGGTCCACCTTTGGCGCCAAAGTTGTGTTGCCAGACAGTATATTTCCGTTCACCGTCGACCATAAATACGTGTACTGAGCGCCCTGGCTCGAGGCGCTGCCGTTGAGCGTCAGTACGGGATTGGAACACGAGAGCACGGAGGGGGCGCCCGCATTGGCTGTCGGCGGGGTGAGGTTTTGATTCACATTTACGGTAAACTGAGCCTCACAGTTATTATTCGTATTCAACACATTCAGCGTGTATTGACCCGGAGCATTGACTTGTGGCGTAAGCGTACCGGCTCCGCTGACGATGTTACCGTTTGTGGTTGACCAGTTGTATTGCAAGCCCGGCCCGCTTGTTGAGCCGGCCCCATTCAATTGAATCTGCGTAACCGTGCAGTTCAACTCGGCAGGCGGCGAGACAACAGCAGTCGGCACATTGGCGTCTTTCGATACCGATACAGAAGCTGTAGCCGTACAGCCGTTAATAGTATCGGTCACCAGCAGGTTGTAGGCGCCGGGTGCATCGACAACGGGTGTAAGCGTATTGGCACCCGAAACAATGCTGCCGTTCGGGGTGGTCCATACATAGGTGAATGCCGGGCCGGTACTGCCACTGCCGTTCAAGGTTACTGTGGTATTGGAACAGGTAATGAGGCCCGGTGCACCGGCGCTTGCTACCGGCAACACGGTGTTTTGCGTCACCGTTACTACATCGGTGGCCGTACAGCCGTTCGCCAGATTAACTATCGTCAGCAAGAAGGTATCGGGGCCGCCAATCAACGGCGATAATGTATTGGCTCCCGAAATGATGCTCCCGCTATTCAAAGACGTCCAGCCATATCCGCAGGTAATCCCGGACACCGATTGGGTACCCATGAGCGTGAGGGTAGTATTGGTGCAATTGAGAATACCCGCCGGGCCGGCATCGGCCACCGGGTAAACCAGGTCGGATGGAATATTGACGCTCGACACCGCGGTGCAACCATTGTTTTGATTGGTGATTGTCAACACATACAAGCCCGCCGCATTCACGGTTGGGGTAAGTGTATTACTCCCGGTCAAAATACCCGGACCCGCCCAGGCATAAGCAAATTCGGCACCCTGGCTGGACGCAGTGCCATTGAGTGTCGCTTCCGTAACAATACAGGTCAGCGTTGTGGGAGCGCCCGCATTGGCCGTCGGCAAACTGGCATCGGCAGTGACCGTGGTGCTTGCCGATGAAGTGCAGCCGTTCGCCGTGTTTGTAACAAGCAGGATGTAGTTACCCGTGGCACTGACCACTGGATTTAAGGTGCCCTGACCCGATACGATGGTCCCGTTTACCGTGGTCCAGTTATAGGTCATACCCACACCGGTGCTCGAACCAGTGCCATCGAGCGTGAGCGTAGTCAAGGTACAACTTAGTTGCCCACCGGGCGCAACTACTGCTGCCGGGTTGACGGTATTTTGCCCGACAACTACGGATGATACGGCTGTGCACCCGGTTTGGGTATTAATTACAGACAACTCATAAGTGCCTGGAGCGTTGACTACAGGAGTGAGTGTGTTTTGCCCGTTAAGAATACTCCCGTTTTGGGTGGACCAGACGTAATTATACTGGCCTCCCTGTGACGACCCGGTGCCATCGAGCGTCAATTGCTGCGCTGCGCATGTGATCTCTTGCGGGGCGCCCGCATTGGCCGTAGGGAAGGTTTGAGAGGTAACTACCTGGACGCTCGCTTGCGCCGTACAACCATTTTCAACGTTATATACTGTAAGCGTATAGGTACCGGGTAAATTGACGGTAGGGTTTAGCGTGAGGTACCCGCTGACGATATTCCCGTTGGCTGTCGTCCATTCGTAAAAGAATGGATAACCCGAAGAAGAGCCCTGACCGCTCAACGTCGTTTGGGGCGACTGACAGGTAATGGAAGCGGTGGGTACGGTAACCGCAACGGGCGGGGTGAAATCCTGCGTAACGGTAACGGAAGCGGTCGCGGTACAGGAATTGTCCGTATTTACCACCACCAGATTATAAGTCCCCACCTGGTCGACCTCCGGATAAGGCGTGCCGTTGCCACTCACGATATGCCCGTTCGAGGTCGTCCAAACGTAATCCATATTGTTGCCCGATGATGAACCGCCGGCATCCAGCTGGACCGAACTGAAGGTGCAATTGAGCTGTTGCGGCGGCAAAATATCGGCGGTTGGGTACACGATATTGTCGTCGACAAATACTTCGTCTTCGTCTGTACAGCCATTCAGGTTATTGGTCACGATGAGGGTGTAATACCCGTAGGCATTGACCACTGCATTCAGCGAGTTGGCGCCGCTGACAATATTGCCCGGGTTGGCCACCCACTGGTAGGATATGTTGTTTCCGGTGGTGGAACCGCTGCCGCTCACCTGAACGGAAGTATTGGCGCATGTCAGTTCATGATCCTCCCCGGCAAAAGCAACCGGCGCATTTTGATCGGCATTGATCGTGACCGAACTCGCTTTGGTACAACCATTCGTTATGTTGGTGACCACTAGCGTATAAGTGCCTGCTGCATCAACAACCGGGTTCAGGGTATTTTCCCCACTGACAATATTGCCATTAAAGGTAGACCACTCGTAAAAGAAGTTGGACCCGGAAGAGCCGGTGCCGTTAAGTGTTAATTGCGCTATGTTGCAATTCAGGGTAGCCCCTGCCCCGGCATTGGCTGCCGGCGGCGCCAAATCCTGGGTAACGGTCACAGTAGCGGTGGCTTTGCATCCGCTATCGGTATCCGTGACCACCAGGGTGTAGGTGCCGCCCTGGCTTACAGTCGGATACGGCGATGTGGAACCGCTAACGATAGTTCCGTTGGTAGTAGTCCAGTTGTATTGAATATTACTGCCTTGGGAAGATGCCCCGGCGTCCAGATCAATTTGCGGGGCATAGCAATCAATCACGGCCGGCGCTGCTATACTGGCAACTGGCACGTCAAAATTGGCGTCCACATTGACCACTGCATCCGTGGAACAACCGTTAGCCGTATTGGTCACCACCAGGTAATAGGTGCCGGCTTGGTTGACGGTTGGGGTATAGGTGTTGGCGCCGCTTACGATGAATCCGGGGTTGGCGGTCCACTGTATGGTAATACCGGCTCCGGTCGTGCCCGAGCCAGCCAATTGCAGGCTGGGATGGGTACAATTCAACAACAGATCGGGGCCGGCATCGGCCAAAGGATAGTTTTGATTGGAATTGACATTGACCGTGGCGGTATTGGTACAACCATTGGTCAGATTGGTCACCAACAACGTATACGTACCCCCCATTCCGACTACCGGGTTCAGCGTGGCTTCGCCACTCAGGATTTCGCCATTGGTAGTGGTCCATTCATAGATAAAATTGGAGCCCGTGCTCGAACCGTTGCCATTGATGACGAGGGTTGGGTTTTGGCAAGTCAAGATGCCTGCTGCCGATGCCACAGCTACCGGAGGCGTCAAATCGGCCGTTACCACTACAGAGGCAGTTGCAGTGCACCCGCTCTCCGTATTTGTTACTACCAAATTGTAGGTACCGGCCTGATTAACCGTAGGGTTCGGCGAGTTGCCGCCGCCGGTGATATTGCCGTTCGATGTAGTCCAGGTAAACTGGATATTGCCACCCTGCGAGGAGTTGCTGGCGTCCAGGTCAATAGTCGGAGAATAACAGTCGACCGTGGCTGGCGGGGCGATCGTTGCAGTTGGTGTATCAAAATTAGACGTGACCTCCACAACATCTTCGTTGGTACACCCATTGGCCGTATTGGTGACGACCAGATAATACGTGCCGGCCTGGTTCACCGTTGGGGTGTATGTCCCTGCTCCATTGACAATAACTCCCGGATTAGCCATCCACTGAACGGTAAAGCCGGCGCCACTGCTTCCCGAGCCGGCGAGTTGAACGGTCGGGTGCAGGCAGTTGAGTTCCTGCGGAGGCCCCGCGTTCACTGTCGGCAGGTTCTGGTTGTCGTTGACATTGACCGTCGTCGAGCTGGTGCAGCCATTAGCCGTGTTGGTAACCACGAGTGTATAGGCGCCACCCTGATTCACTACGGGGTTAAGCGTCGTTTCGCCGCTTACGATGTTGCCATTGGCAGTAGTCCATTCATACGAAAAATTGGGACCGGTGCTGGACCCATTGCCGTTGATCGTGATCGTGGGATTCTGACAGGTCAACACACCTGGTACAGAGGCCACAGCCACCGGCGGGGTAAGGTTGGCCGTAACGGATACGCTGGCCGTGGCGGTACAATTATTGTCGGCGTTGGTGACCATCAGGGTATAAGTCCCGCCCTGGTTGATCGTCGGGTTGAGTGTATTGGACCCACCCGTTATATTGCCCCCGCCACTGGCCGTCCATTGGTAGGTAAAATTACCACCCTGCGACGAGCCGCTGGCGTCGATCTCCAATTCGGGGTTGTAACAATCGACCGTTGCCGGCGGCACAATTGTGGCCACCGGCGGATCGGTGTTCCCTTCGACGGTTACGCTCGCTTCGGCTGTGCACCCGGTATTGGCATTCACGACAGAGAGTGTGTAAGTACCGGCCAAGTTGATCTGCGGGGTCAGCGTATTGGTGCAACAGGTAAAGTTGCCGCCGCTGGTGCTCCACTGAAAGGTAATGCCGGCGCCTGTTGAGGTGCCGTTGCCATTCAGGGTAAGTGCGGGCGTGGTGCAGCCGATATTGGGCGGCGTGTTGATGTTTACATTTGGGGGTGTGTTGTTCTCAACGACGGTTACCGACACGGTTTTGGTACACCCGTTGTCGTTATTGGTCACGGTAAGGGTATAGGTCCCGCCGGCATTTATTTGCGGCTGCAACGTTGTTTCACAACATATGAAACCCGGCCCGCCCCATTCGTAGGTGAAGGGTGCCCCTTGCGAAGACCCGGTCGCATCGAGCGTGAGCTCCGTTGTCGCACAGGTGATCTGTTGGGGTGGCGCTATAACAGCCGTGGGCAATGTCGTATTGGCGGTTATGGTGACGGATGCGGTTACAGTACAGTTGTGCGAATCCGAAACGGTGACGGTATACGTGCCACCGGCCGAAAACGAGGGATTTTGCGAAGAAGAAGAATTGCTCCAGTTGTAATTATATCCCGGGCTGCCGCCGTCTACCTGCAAGTCGGCCGATCCGCTCGGGTTGTTGCAATCGATATTAGTAGAACTCGTGATCGAGGCTGTCAACTGGGGTGGCTCTGTAATCGTAACCGTTTCCTCGGCCGTACAGCCCTGCGAATTGGTAGCGGTCACGGTATAGGTGCCTGGCCCTACTCCGCTAAGGGTGGCGCCGGAAGCACTGGTATTCCATACATAGGTAAAATTGCTCCCGCCGCTGGCACTGGCTACCACCGAACCGTTACCGCCGAAACAGGGCGGGTCATTAGGCGTAGCCGAAAGGTTGACGGTGATCTCGGTGAGCGTGACGGTGCCCGAAACCGTACCCGTGCAGCCGCCGGCCGAACTGACACTGACCAGGGAATAATTGCCGGGGTCGGTTACGGTGTAGGTTACCGGGCTGCTTGTGAAGGTTTGCATCGTGGTCGAACCGTTTTCGTTTATTTGCACATCCCAAGGGCCGTTTCCAGTCAGCGTAATGGTCAGATTAACCGAACCCGAGGCGCCGGCGCAGAAAATACCGCTGCCGCTGAGTGTGGCCGTGGGAGCGGGCTCTATGGTGGTGGTTGCCGATGCGGTGGCGGTGGTGCCGCATGCATCGGTCACGGTCACGGTATAAGTATTGATGCCAGCCGTATTCACGTTGATGGAGGGCGTGGTGGCCATGTTGCTCCAGCTGTAGGTGAGCGGCGCAAGACCAGGGCTGATAATATTGGGCGACAGCGTGACCCCTCCGTTTCCACAGAGGGTAGCATCATCCATATCAATTTCTAATGGAGGTTTATCCTCAATCACAAACGTAACGGCTTGCTGTGTACAGGAACAGGGATTGCTCAGGGTGATGATGATGGTTTCTTGGCCTTCAACCAGCAAGTCGGCAAATACCGTGATCGGGATCAGGATTTCGGATTGACCCGCCGGAATAACGATATTGATCGGAAGGGGCTCATAATCAAGCCCCGGGGTAGCCGTGCTGTTTGGCGAAATCGTATAGTTGATCTCCAGCGGAACATTGATATCGCCGCCGCCGCGGACAAACCGGATGAACCCGTTGCCGCATCCTTCCACGGCATAGTTCAAACCGGCCGGATACACGGGAAGGGCTTTGACCACCCCGCCCGCTTCGAACGAATTGGCTTGTAAAAAAACGGCAGACATCAGCGCGCCGTCGGCAATATCCGCCAGAGCCAATTTAATGTGGTAGGTGGAACAGGGCGTCAGCTGCGCAACAGCGGTAAACACAGTGGTCCATCCGTCGAGGGCGCATTCGGCCAGGTTAAAAGCGCCATAGGCCTGGCACGGGTTGTTTGTGTTGTTGTTGATGTAATAGGCAGAGTTGGTGATATGGTTGACATTATTAATGGCCACCGGCGTGGTTGTACTCGGAATTAAAGCGATATTTTGGTTGCCCGTAATGCCCGGGCCGCTAATAAAAAACCCAAATACATCATTGAAGTTTGACCCCACATATTCGCAGTACTCTTCCGATCCAAACACATAATTAAATTGAACCATCGAGGAGGTGGGCGTGAAGCTCAAACTCGATCTTCGTGACATCCCATTGGTTGCCACCGGTCAGGGTAGCCAAATCGGGATCATCTGCAGAGTTCACATTGAAGCCTGCGGTATTGCCCGACGTGTTACCCGCTGTGTTCGGGCCCGGCAAAGCATTGACATTGCCCGTGCTCATCACCACGCCATTGGCCAGGCCAATGTTCGTAATGCCATTGGTGAACGTGCCCCGGGAATTGGCGGCGCCCGACGAGGTGATATTGCTAATATCAAAGCAGTTTCCGCCAATCAAGGTATTGGTAATCAAACTATTAGCCGATGTTCCGCCACTCGTCGACAGGTTGGCGCTGGATTCCACTTTGCTCAGAAACTTGTCGAGAAAGGCATTGTCCTGCTGGCAGTCGGCGCAGACAACGGACAGATAGATCGGCATCTGACCGCTGGTTTGTTTCGACTGTACCTCGAGGGTCAGCTCCACACATTCGGCCGGTGCGGTAAAACGGCGGTACTGAGGCCGGCCGGCCATCGACTGCTTTTTCGCCGCAGTTTCCAGCGCTCCGGATCTCATCGTGAGGTTGAAATTTAACTGCTGCTCCGGCACAGCGGCGACAGCCACTACATTATAGGTGTTGCCCTTCTTCAACCCGCATAGCTGTATCCGGTTCTTCCCCGCAGATACCTCGATGGGAATCCGTTTTTGCGTGCCTTGTAATTGTGCGCTTATGACTGATTGGGCGGAGAGGGTGTTTAAGAGGAAAAAAGCAGAACAGAGCAGTAAGAATGAATTCCTGGAACCCATTGCAGTAAGTAGAGTTTGGTGTAAAGATGTTTGGCAATTTTGGTCAACTTTGCGGTTAACCGATGGATTATGAATAACTTAAAATTTACTGAAAAAACCCGAATTTAGAAAGAACAGAATTTTACAAGCAGATAGCGCGAATGTAGGAATATTTCGCAAACACTCACATTCGCCACATCAACGGAAAGGCAAGATGTCGGCATTTTTCCATTTTATCATTCGGGCGTTAAAACCGCAAAAAAATCGGAATTCAATTCGTATCGACCGCACACGAATCGTCCAAACGGTTGGGCGTTCATGGCAGGAAACCTATTTTTGCCGACTGCATTAATCTGAAGCACATCCATGGCCCGAACCGGCAAAAAAAATACCGCGGATAAAACGCCCACCATCACGCCCCTGATGGCACAATACAACCAGGCCAAGGCCAAATATCCCGACGCTATTTTGCTGTTCAGGGTCGGCGATTTTTATGAAACCTTTGGCGAGGATGCAGTGAAGGCTTCCCGGGCGCTTGGTATTACGCTCACCAGCCGGAACAATGGGGGAAGCGATGTTGAATTGGCCGGTTTTCCGCATCACGCCATGGACATGTACCTGCCGCGGCTGGTGCGCGCGGGCTACCGGGTTGCCATTTGCGAGCAGATGGAAAAACCAGTGCCGGGCAAAGTCGTTCGCCGGTCGGTTACAGAAGTGGTCACCCCGGGTGTCACCACCGACGACGCCTTGCTGGAACACAACCAGAATAACTTCCTTGCTACGCTGACGTATGGTAAAAACGACCGTTTCGGCGCCGCATTTCTGGATGTAAGCACCGGTGAGTTCTTTATCACAGAAGGCGACACAGCAGCCGTAGATAAATTGTTACAAAGTTTCCGGCCCGCTGAAATCATCCTGCCCAAAAGCCGCGTGAAGGAATTTGCCGCCGTATTCGGCGACAAGTTTTACACCTATACGCTCGAAGACTGGATTTTCACTTATGACTTCGGCCGCGAAAAACTGTTGCACCATTTCCAGACGGCAGGCCTTAAAGGTTTCGGTGTGGAGGAACTGGAATTGGGCCAAGCCGCAGCCGGCGCAGCCTTGCATTACCTCGCCGCCACGGAAAATAATCAACTGGCGCACATTGGCAGCCTCAGCCGGCTGCAAACCGATAAGTACGTCTGGCTCGACCGCTTCACCATCCGCAACCTGGAACTGGTAAACCCTAACCACGAAACGGGTATCTCCCTGCTTCAGGTACTGGACCGGACGATCAGCCCGATGGGCGCCCGGTTGTTAAAAAAATGGGTGCTGTTGCCGCTAACCAGCCTGCAGCAAATTGAAGAGCGCCATGATTCGGTTGCATTTTTATTTGATAACCAGGAGTTTGCAGAAAAACTAGAGCCGCATATCAGGCACATCGGCGACCTGGAACGCCTGATGAGCAAGACCGCAGTGGGTAAAATCAACCCCCGCGAAGTCATGCAGTTGCGCCGTGCTTTGATGGCCATCGAGCAGATCAAGCAATTGCTGCACGGCGCGGCAGAAGCCCCCGGTTTGAAGCGGTTGGGCGAAACCCTCAACCCCTGTCATACCCTGATCGAACGCATTGAAACCATTGTTGCGCCCGACCCACCTACCGATGTACGGAAAGGCGGCGCCATCGCCGACGGGGCACATAACGGACTCGACGAGTTGCGCCATGTCATTCGCCACAGCCGCGAATTGCTGCTCGGAATTCAGCAACGCGAAGCCGAACGGACCGGCATCCAAAGTCTGAAAATCGGCTTCAACAACGTATTCGGGTATTACCTCGAGGTGACCAGTAAATGGAAAGAACAGGTTCCGCCCGATTGGATCCGCAAGCAAACCATTGCCAACGGTGAGCGGTTTATCACCCCTGAACTCAAGGAACTCGAGGGAAAGATCCTCGGCGCCGAAGAAAAAATCCTGGAACTGGAGGAGCGAATTTTCCGCGAACTGATCGACGAGGTGGGCGCCTATATCGCGCCGGTGCAACACAACGCCCAGATAATTGCCCGGCTCGATTGTTTGCTTTCTTTTGCCCGGGTAGCCGTTCAACGGCACTATGTACGGCCAGAAATGGACGAATCGCTTATTCTGGACATTAAAGAAGGGCGTCACCCGGTCATCGAAACGCAATTGCCCGTAGGCGAAGCTTATATCCCGAACGATGTTTACCTCGACAACGAAAGCATCCAGATCATTCTTATTACCGGACCCAATATGTCGGGCAAATCGGCCCTGTTGCGCCAAACCGCGCTGATCATCCTCATGGCTCAAATGGGCAGTTTTGTTCCGGCTGCCGCGGCCCGAATCGGACTGATCGACAAGGTGTTCACCCGGGTGGGCGCCAGCGACAACATCAGCGGCGGCGAAAGCACGTTTATGGTGGAAATGAACGAAACGGCCCTGATCATGAACAATATCAGCGATCGTTCGCTCATCCTGCTCGATGAGATCGGGCGCGGTACCAGCACGTACGACGGCATTTCCATTGCCTGGAGCATCGCCGAATACCTGCACGACAACGGCCGCGCTTGCCCCAAAACACTTTTCGCCACCCACTACCACGAGCTTAATGAACTCGCCGAGCAACACGAACGCATTCACAATTACCACGTCAGCACCCGGGAAGCAGGGCAAAAAGTCATCTTTCTGCGCAAGCTCACCCCGGGCGGGAGCAATCACTCCTTTGGAATCCATGTAGCCCGGATGGCAGGCATGCCGGCCGATGTAGTGAACCGGGCCAACGAAATCCTCCAAACCCTGGAAGTAAAACACATTGAAAGCAGTGCGCTGTCGGGCCATGACAGCGGCGCGGAACCCGCCATTGAAACACCGGACCAAATGCGCAAAAAAGTGCGCAGCATCGCCCCCAAAATGCAACTCAATATTTTCGATGTCGACGAGTACACTTTGAAAATAAGGGAGGAGCTGCTGGGCCTTGACCTGAACACCATGACGCCGATGGATGCCCTCTGGAAACTGAACGAGTTGCGGAAGATAGCCGAGAAGAAATAGGCCAGCCGTGACATTTTTGGCGTTAACCGCGTCTAAACCCGCGCCATTGGGCACACTTTAACAAATTTCGGCTTTGCTTTTGCATAGCTTTGGCGCGACAAATAATACGCTGACATGCTTCATCCCTTCAGGCTCCGTCTAATCCGGTTGACAGGTAGTGCTCTATTATGCGGCTGGTTAGCCGTACAGGCATTTACCCAAACAATCGTCCAGGGCCACATTACCGATGCCGAAACCCACCAACCAGTGCCCTTTGCCGGCGTGGGCGTGCCCGGCACTGCCCTGGGTGCCCGCTCCGACGAAAACGGCGCATACCAAATCCAATCGCCGGGCTCCTTTACCCAATTGCGGTTTACCGCACTTGGATATCAGGCGCAATCTGTAACGGTAAAAGCCGGCAAGCGGCAAACGATCGATGTGTTATTATCGCCTGAAAACACACAATTAAAGGAAGTAACCATCAAACCCGGCAAATACCGGAACAAGAACAACCCGGCGGTGGAACTCATCAAACTGGTGGTGGAGAATCGCGATAAAAACCGGGTCGAAAACCTGCAAACTTTCCGGGAAGAACAATACGAAAAAGTGCTGATCGGCCTCAGCAACCTCCCGGAGAAGATAAAAGATAAAAAGATCCTGAAAAGCCTGCGCTTTCTGCTCGACAACACGGATACCACCAAACTTGACGGCCTGAGCGTGGTGCCGGTTTTTTTACAGGAAAATATCCAGGATCTATGCCTGCGCTCCGACCCCAAACGCCGCAAACTCCTGATCAAAGGCAACCAGCAGGTGAAATTCCCGGGTTATCTCGAACAGGAAGGCATCAACAAATCACTCCGTTACCTGAATCAGGATGTCGACCTATACGACAACTATGTGGTCCTGTTGACGGATCACTTCCTGAGCCCCATTTCCAACCTGGCCCCCATGTTTTACCGGTACTATCCGATGGATACCATTGAAGAAAGCGGCAGCAAGGTGGTGCGGTTGGCCTTTTTCCCCCGAAATAAAACGGATATGCTGTTGCAAGGCGATCTCTATATCGCCCTGGACAGCACATACCCGGTGGTGCGCGCAACATTCGGTGTGAACCCCGAGATCAACCTCAACTGGGTAAAAACACTCGAATTGCGGCAAGATTTTCAGCGCCTCCCGTCGGGTAAGTGGGTGCTGGCCTCTGAAGATTACCGAATGGATTTCGGTATCACGCGCAAAGGCGCCGGCCTGTTTGGCCAACGCCTCGTGTCCCACCGGAAACCCGAGATCAACCCGGTTTTGCCCGATTCCCTGTTCCGGGATAATTATGCCGAAGTGGTCTACCTGCCCGGAGCCGAACGCAGCGATTCCGCTTACTGGACATCCGCCCGCCACGTCTCACTTAACGCTGCCGAGGCAGCCACGTATGGCAACATGGACAGCCTGCAGAACACGCACCTGTTCAAGAATACCGCCAAGGCATTACTCATTGCCACCATCGGCTATGTCAACGCCGGCCCTAACCTGGAAATCGGCCCGATCAATACGTTTTACGCCTTCAATTCCGTAGAAGGAAACCGCTTTCGTTTCGGTGGGCGCACTTCTTCCACCCTCAGCAAGCGGTTTAACCTGGATGCCTATGCCGCATACGGCACCAAAGACACCCGTTGGAAATTCGGCAGTACAGGGACGATCGCTTTGAAAGGAACAGCCTACAATCAGTTCCCACTCAACCTGTTGCGCTTGCAGTATCAGCGGGACATCCGCGTTCCGGGACAAGAGCTGGCCCAGGCGCAAACCAGCAACCTGCTCACCTCATTCGTCCGGGGCGTAAACGACAAATTCGTTTATTTCGACCGTTTCACCCTGGAGCATGAACGCGAATTCAACAACCACTTCTCCTATATCTGCGGTATCGAACGCCAGGTACAAAGCCGGGCCGGCACGCTCACGTTTGACCCGGTAGACATCGGGCAGGATACCAACCAGCCCCTTACAACTGCCAAGGCTTTTATCCAATTGCGGTATGCACCGGGTGAAAAATTCTTCCAAACCGCTACATACCGCCAGACGATCGACGTCAATTATATCGCCACCCTGCGCTACGCCCGGGGGATCAACGGATTTTATGGCGGCCAATACAACTTTCATGAGTTGCGGGCCAGCTTTTACAAATTTTCGAACCTTCCGCCGATCGGTTATAATTATCTGTATGTCGAGGCCGGCGCCGTGCTGGGTAAAGTGCCGTATCCGTTGCTGACCATCCACCGGGCGAACCAGACCTATGTTTACCAATTGTATTCCTACAACCTGATGAATTTTATGGAATTCATCAGCGACCGGTACATTGCTATCAACATGGATCACAATTTCTACGGTTTCTTCCTGAATAAAATTCCACTGATCCGCAAGCTCAAGTTTCGGGAAATGGCTTCGATCAAGATGCTCTATGGCGCCGTTACACCCACCAATATGCCCGTAGAAGGTTCCGGTCTGTACCATTTTCCCACGCGATACGGGGCGCCGATCACCTACACCCTGGAAGCCAAACCCTACGTGGAGGCCAGCATCGGGATCAGCAACATATTTAAAGTGTTGCGGATCGATCTGGTGCGCCGGTTCACCTATCTCGACCATCCGGGAGCGCCCAAATACGGGATACGGGGGCAAATCCAGTTGTTTTTCTGAAACAGGTTAAGTCTTCATTAAGTCGGCGCGCGCACTGCGTTTTGCGTATTTTTGCCGCACCTTGAACAAAATATTCCTGGTGCGCCGGCCAACCTTTTCCGGCAGGAAGAGTTAGATGGAATCGATGAAAACAAACCTGTCTGTCGTTATCTGCGTGTTCAATGAAGCAGATAATATCCAACCGTTGGTGCAGCAACTCGACCAACATTTACAGCCCTATTCGTATGAATTGGTTTTTGTGGATGACGGCTCTACCGATCTAACATTGACCAATCTCAAAACCCTGAGCCACCCCCGGCTCCGGATTGTAGAATTCCGGCGCAATTTTGGCCAAAGCGCCGCATTGGCCGCCGGCATCGCCGAAGCACGGGGCGAATGGATCGTCACCATGGATGGCGATCTCCAAAACGATCCGGCCGATATCCCCCGTATGCTGGAAATGGCCCGGGAGCACAACCTGGATATGCTGGCCGGTATCCGGCAGAAACGCCAGGACGGCATGTTGTTGCGCAAAATACCCAGCAAGATCGCCAACTGGCTTATTCGCCGGGCTTCAGGCGTGCATCAACACGATTATGGTTGTACGCTGCGTGTGTTCCGCGCCGACCTGGCTAAAAGTCTTGGGTTGTACGGCGAATTGCACCGGTTCATTCCGGTATTAGCCAGCCTCGAGGGCGCCCGGATGGATGAAACGCCCGTGCGCCACCATGCCCGGCGGCACGGCCAATCCAAATACGGAATCGGCCGTACTATACGCGTTTTGAGCGACCTGCTCCTCATTCTGTTTCTGAAACGGTTCCGGCACAAACCCATGCATCTTTTCGGCGGCTGGGGGGTATTGTCGATGATGACGGGCTGTTTCATCTTCCTGTATCTGCTGATCGAAAAATTGACCGGTCACGATATTTGGGGCCGGCCACTGCTGTTGCTCGGCGTGGTAACCTTTATGGCCGGCCTGCAACTGGTTGCCTTGGGGATTCTGGCCGAATTGCAGGTACGCACGTATTATGAATCGCAGGATAAAAAGCCGTACCGGATACGGCAAATTCACCATCCGGCTTTGCAGGAAGCCTGAACCGCAATACGATGACTTGGAAAACCATCTTGAAGACAGGTATTTCCGGCCTGATCATTTTCCTGGTGCTCCGTGCAGTCGACCAGGCGTTGCTGCTGGAAGTTCTCAGGCACAGCAATCCGCTGTGGTTGTGTTGGGCATTGGCGTGGTTTATCTGCTCCAAAGTGCTGGCGGCTAACCGGTACAATATCTTGCTTCAAACCGACGGCATCCTGCTGACCACCCGCCAGCAATTGCGCCTGTATTGGTTGGGTATGTATTATAACCTCCTGCTACCCGGCGGTATCAGCGGCGATGGGTACAAAATCAAGCGCCTGATGGACGAATTTGGCAAACCATTCCGTCGCTTGTTCTCCCTTACGCTTTACGACCGTATATCCGGCATGTTGGCCCTGGGGCAAATTTGCCTCGTACTGGCAATAGGTTTGCCGGTTTTGCAAACTTATTGGTGGCTGTTATTGTTTGGGGTAGCCGTAAGTATTCCGATATCGAAATGGCTGTTCGACCGGATGACAGGATCCACTTTTTCCACATGGGTCCGTACCACGCTTCAATCACTGGGGGTTCAACTTACCCAACTCCTTTCGGTGTTGGGCATCGTCCTCGCGCTGCACGAACCGGCACAATGGCTCGGCTACTCGGTGGTGTTTCTGGTGTCTTCGGTGGTGGCGATGCTTCCGCTCACCATAGGCGGCGCCGGGGCGCGCGAACTGACTTTTTTGTGGGGCGCCCGGGTGCTGCATTTGAGCGCTGAAAAATCAGTCGCAATCGCTTTCGTATTTTACCTTATTTCAACAGCCGTAGCGCTATATGGCATACGTTTCAGCTTTAAAACCAATGTTTTATATTCAACTGCCCAAACGCCAGATACCGCCGGGCAGCATTAAAATCTTGGATCACCTATGAAAATTTTGGTTACCGGAGCCGCAGGCTTTATCGGTTCTCACCTTTGCGAAGCGCTGCTGCAAGACGGACATCAGGTTGTCGGTCTGGATAATTTCGACCCTTTTTACAATCCGTCATCGAAATGGGCAAACATCGCCCCGGCCCAACAACACCCCGGCTATCAGCTGGTAGAGGGCGACATCCGCGACCGCCATTTGCTGCGGCGTATTTTTACTCAAAACACCTTTGACGCTGTCGTCCACCTCGCTGCGAAAGCCGGTGTGCGCCCGTCCATTTCGCAGCCGGATGAATATTTTGATGTAAACGTGCGCGGTACCCTTCAATTACTCGAAGCGATGGCCGGATGCCAGGTACCCCGCCTGCTATTCGCGTCTTCCTCATCGGTTTACGGCAATCAGGCCAAAACGCCTTTTACCGAATCAGACGACGTCAGCCACCCGATCTCGCCCTATGCGGCTTCCAAAAGGAGCGGTGAACTACTGGCGCATGCCTATCATCACCTGTATGGCCTGGATGTGGCTTGCCTTCGCTTGTTTACCGTATACGGGCCCCGGCAACGCCCCGACCTGGCTATTCACAAATTTGCCCAACTTGCCTTCGAACAAAAACCGATACCCTTTTACGGCGACGGTCAGACCCGCCGTGACTACACCTACGTTGCCGATATTGTACAAGGCATCTGCCAGCTCCTGCACCAGCCCGGCTTTGGCTATGAAATCTTCAACCTCGGCAGCGGAGCACCGGTAACCCTGAAAGAAATGGTACGCGCACTGGAAATCACCCTCGGACAAAAACTAAAAATAGAATACCTGCCCAAGCAAGCGGGCGATGTGGATCAGACTTTTGCCGACATATCCAAAGCGAAAGCGTACTTCGGGTACCAACCGGCTGTTTCTTTGCCGGAAGGGGTAAAACGATTCGCTGCCTGGTTTTTGCAACACGAACCTGCCATGGCATTAATGCAACAGGTAAATCAATAGGTTCACATCCTTATAATCGGTGTGTAACGTATCGTCGGGCGGGCGTTGAAAAGCCAGTGCCTGCAAGGGTTCTTCCTTCGGATTGACGAGATACAAGGCATGCTCTTTTTGCAAATCGACCGTCCGGTGCGCTATATATCCCAGCCGCTCCGTCAAATAAAAGGCCGTGCATTCCCGCACATACGAATCGCCATATACATACCAAACCCGATCCGGGTATTGGTCCACCTTCGCACGGGCTTCGCTTCGCGCCGTGGAAGTATCATTTCCGGCGTGGCGAGCCGGTAAAATGATACAATCAAAAGCAATGCGCGCTACCAGCAGGGAGACCAGGCTCCACCATAAATAGCGTTGCCGATCGAACCAAAACAAGGCCGCGGCGATTGCCAGAGCCAGGCCGAACCCGATCGACATCGACCAAATGCCCGGCAAAAAATTGACCTCTTTCACGAAAGGCATCGCCAAAAAAACTGTGGGCAACAGGCAAACCAATACGGCTAGCAATCCATAAAATATTCTGAAACGCCAGCTGCCGGCCGCGCGGTCCTGTTCCATCAAGTGAAAACTAATCACCGTGAACAGCGGGATGAACATCAGCAGATACCGGGCGTACACCTGCACCGAACTCCAGTAGATCGGAAGATTGACCGCTAACAGGATGAATTGAAAAAAGATAAACGGATGCTGCTGCAACCGCTGCCAGAAATGACGGCTTGCCCAAGCCAGTATCAACAGCGAAAAAGGAAGAAAATGGTAAATACAATCAAACGGAAACTGAAACAAATGCTTCAGCATGTGCCACCACCCGAACACGACGGCTGTCCGCTTGGTCGATTCATTCAACAGATTGGCCAGCAGTAAATCTACCGGTCGGTACTGCGCATAAGCCAACAAGTAAGCGCCCAGAATCAAAGCCGCCAATGCGATACCGGCGAGGTGCTGGACTGAAACAAGCCGTCGCCAGGCCTTGAAATATACCAACCCTGCACTGAGCGAAAGTCCCTGAAAAACGATAGCCGGCATACCCTTTAGCAAAAAACCAAGTGCCATGAGCAAATAACTGACCAGGAAAAGCCGCCACCATTGCTCTCTGGAGCCATAATAGTAAATGCTCAACATCAGGGTGTACACGACCACCGAAAAGGGGGTATCGATCAGCCCCAACATAGAATCATAAATCAAAAACCGGCCCGTCGTGATGACCATGAACGCCGACAAAAAGGCAAACTCGAAGCCGAAATTCTTGCGGTGGGACCGGTAAATCGCCCATCCGAACACACCCAGAAAAAATACGGTAGCCGTACGGGCCGGAAATTCGCCGAAGTACCCGAACAGTTTGAAGAATACCAACAACACCCAATTGAAGAGCGGCGGCTTGTTGATATATGGAGCGCCATGCATTGTGGTGGCAATGTAATTGCCGGAAAGGTGCATTTCCAACGCTACCAGCGACCGGATGCCCTCATCGCCGTTGAACGCCGCCACCCCAAGGTGGATCAAATGGGCCGGGAAAAACAAGGCTAGAATCAGAAGGACGAGGTAGCGCGTCGGCATTGCGCGTACCCGATAAATTAGGTCAGTCATGCCTGGAACTGTCGGGCAAAAATAAGCAACCGGCTCAGCGTGTCCCGGCGCTATTCAGGTTATTTGTTTGTAAAGCATGCATGCTCAGCCTTTTTTCTCCGCCATCAGGCGGCGCCAAAGGCTCAACGCCAGTCCGAACAACATCAGAATAGAACCAGCCCACACCAGATTGATCCCTGGAAAAACAATGGCCTCCAACACGATGTAGTCTGACCGCGGTGCATTTTCTGCGATTTCCAGTGGTATTTTTTGCTGTTGGGCATTGGCCTTGGCAACGCCGATCGTCAGCGTGGCCGTTTGGGGGTCAATGTGCTCAAACCGCAAATGGAGCCCCATTTCGGGCACTTCGTCTTTCAGGCTGAAAGGCTGGTTGTCGCGGATAAGATACACCGGGCTCGCGGTCGCTGTCCGGCCGTCGGGCGCCGTGATTTCCAGGTCGGCCGCCACGGCAATATCGTTCGGTTGCGGGGCATAACCGGGGTGCCGAACGTCCCGATTTGCCTTTATAAAATGAATTTTATAGCCCTGATAATCAACGGTTCCGCCTTCCTTCATTGGGAAACTGCTGAATTGGAGCGCCTCTTCCATCGCCATCCATTGACCCATTGTGTTCTCGTTGAGCCGGATACGCATTTGCAATTGGCCGACGTTGGCGGCAAGGGAGAATCCGCCTTTTTGGGGCCGCAGGTACAACATCGGGGCGGCGTCGAAGCCGAGGGTGTCGTCCAGCGCATACGCCTTGAGTTTCAGGCCGAATGCCAGGTCGCCTGGTTCGGGTTTATAATCGGGATGATGCGGTTGTTTGGTATAGCCTTGTACGACGAGGTAATGCTTTTTTGTAAAAATGGTATCGCCAACTACCGCCTCATAGGGCTCAAATCGGATGCTGTCTTCCTGCTCCCTGGCAAAAGCCTGGTCGAGTTCGGCTTTCGGCAACGACGTGACGTGTGTGAAAATATCATACGTCAGGTAATGCTTGGTCGACGGGTTGGCGGCCACCACTTTGCTGAACTGCCTGTCGTACATCACATTGGGGTGCAGCACGAATTCATCCCCGGTATAGGCTCCCTGTTCGTTTCGTTTTTGAAAGTGAACAACAAAAGAACGCGTTTGGCGCTCGATCGTGTCTTGCAGATAAGTCGCTTCAAAGTTGCCCCGCATCGGCATAGGCGCTTGTTTGAGGAGCAAAATATTCTTGTTCAATTCATCATTGCCCATGCCTTCGATCAGGCCATCCATGGCAAACGGATTGGAGGATATCCACGTCTTATTCAAACCCGTACCCATAATTCCGAGCACCAACACACCGAACCCGATATGGGAAAGCGCGGAACTACCCTGTTTCAGGTTGCCTTTGAGGAAGGTGATCAGGTAATCGGCATTGGCTGAAACGGTGAACATTGCCGCGAACAACAAGGCAAAAAACTGCCAGGCCTGCGCATTCAGCCACAAGGCGTTGAGCGCCGAAAGCGCAATGGCAGCAACAGCAGCAATGGCCATGTGCCGGGCAAATTTTTTAGCCCAGGCCGACCAATTGCGCTCGCCATAGCGCAGCCACTGCGACACCCCGGTCAGAAGGCCGATAAATACGGCTATCCAAAGTTGGTACCGGTTGTGGTGCGCCACGGGGTCTTTCAATGCCGCACCGATATAATCCGGGTTGAAAGCCTTCATGATCTTGTTCCAAACCGGCAAAGAAGTAGCGCCCGTGATCAATACGGCCGAAAAGAACAACACCAGGGAACCGATAAACATCCAGAATTCACGCGAACTGCCGGCCTCCTCTTTGCCGATTTCGGGCACACCTTTCCGCCGCGAAAACCACAGCCACGCGCTCAGTACCGAAAACACGCCGATATACAAAACCAGCTGAAAGCCGAGGCCCATCTCCGTAAATGCATGGGCGGAAGTATCGCCCAGGATGCCGCTCCGGGTCAGGTAAGTGGAATACAGGATCAGAATGAACGTGAACAGATAAAAAGCGTAGGCAGAGCGAATGGAATACCCGGTAGAACGCGCGATGAGGTTGGCGTGAATACCGGCTACCAGGGTCAGCCAGGGCACCAGGGACGTATTTTCGACGGGGTCCCACGCCCAGTAGCCGCCAAAGGATAAGGCTTCATACGCCCACGCGCCACCCATTAGAATGCCGGTGCCCAACACAGCGCCGGAAAAAAGCGCCCACGATAAGGCCGGTTTCAACCATGCCTTGTGATCGCGGAGCCACAAACCGGCAACCGCATAGCTGAACGGCACGATCGTGGAGGCAAAACCGAGGAATAACGTCGGCGGGTGTATGGTCATCCAATAGTTCTGCAGGAGCGGATTGAGCCCATTGCCCGATATTTTGGATAAATAATCAGCCTCTCTGAAAATAGGCGCCTCCATGGTTGTCCGCAGCAGGTCGAACGGGCTGGCCCCCAGGCGGAAGTCGCCAAAATAAAGCCCCAGGATCATAGACGCGATAAACGTTTCAGCCAGCGCCACCACCGTCAGTACCGGCGTCTCCCATTTCCCGGCGCGCAGCATCAGCACAACCCCCAATGCAATATGCCAGAAACTCCACAGCAGGAAACTGCCCTGCTGCTCCTTCCAGAACGCCGAAAAAATATAGCGGAACGGGAGATCGTCCGAAACGTTGGCCCAGGCATACTGGTACTCGTAGTACTTCTTTACCAGGATAAAAAACAGGCTTCCAATGATGCCGATCGTAGCCAGCCCATGTAGCAGGAATGAAAACCGGCCCAGGTTGCGCCAGCCTTCATAGGCAGCCGTTTCGCGCCGGCGGGTAGCCCAAAAATAGGCGACGCAGGCCAGGGCTGCAGCCACAAAAGACAGGACAACGAAGAAGTGGCCTAATTTGCCCGGAAGAAGGTGCTCGCCAAGGTATTCCATGTTTTTTCGCTTAGGTGCGCAAAAATAAGGGGATTGGCAGCAAATTGGCGTCTTTTAAAAGATTGGGAGCGACAAACCTCAAAAGATCAGCCCTTCCAGGATATCCGCAAACCCGGCTGTTGGGAAACAATACGCCGAAAAGCATTGGTTTGCTCTGCGGAAAAGACTCTTTTGGGAAGGATAACTGCGCTTTGTTTTGAATTGTACAGCAAATATAAATTCCTTGTTTCCACTACTTGCTGGACACCCGCCCATTCAAAATCGGAAGAAAAGGTGGCGCCGTTTAGCACAATTTGTACCAGGTCGATCCGGCATTCCCGGGGTTCCTGCATTTGAGGTGTCATCAGGAACGCTTTGCGGCCGGAATATTGCAAGATCATAAACCATAACCCGACGATGATGGCTACCGGCAACACCGTGGAAACCAAAAAATACATCGAACGAATTTGGTCGCGGTTGATAATACCGAGCACGATCAAGGCAAAAAAGATCAGTCCGATATACTGCTTGCTCTGGTTTTTCCAGAAGTAATTGCGCAAAAACTCCTGGTAGTCGGCTTCCGTGTACTGGAAATGTAACGATATGGGTTCCACAGCCTCCTTTAACCTTTTTCCGAACGGACGTACACTTCCTGGTCTTTGTACTTCGACGGGCACTTGAGCAACATATCGGCGGCTTCAAAGGTGTCGCCATTCATCTGGCCGGTCAGCACGATCTGTTCGGAGCGCTCGAAATCCTGCGGTTTGCCTTTCCGCAACACCACGCGGCGCACGGTACCGGCGTCGTCACGCAGGTAGAAAACCAGGTAGTTCGGGTCTTTTTCCGGGTTGTATTCCACCGGTTTGTCTTTTACCAACTGCCCGACCAATTTCACCCGCTCGCCAATTTGAGCGGCCTGGTTGAAATTGGCATATGTCGTCACGTCTTTGCTGGCCGAGATCAAAATACCGATGGCCACAGCTACTACGGCGATCGCCAGAATGTGAGAACGTTTCATAGATTTTAGATTTACTGCAAATTTACGGTGTGCCGGGGTGTTTCTGGGTATGATTTTTGTCAAACGTTAGAAGTGGGTAAATCGTTGCGGGTTGCACGGTTCATTTGGAGCGATAAACATCCGGGTCGTGTTTTTCCATCCAGCGCTCCGGCCGCGCCAGGGATTGAAAGCCATACCGGGCGTACAAGCCGTGCGCGTCGGCCGTGGCTAAGATCCAGCGCCGCAAACCCTGCAACGCCGGGTGCCCCACCACGACCTCCATCAGCCATTTGGACAAACCCTGGCCCCGGTATTCGGGCAGGATAAATACATCACCCAAATAGGCGATCGTGGCATAATCCGAAATTACCCGGGCGAAGCCGATCTGGCGTTGCTCGTAGAATATGCCAAAACACAATGCGCCATCAACAGCGGCCCGGACCGTTTCCTCCGGAATACCCGCCGCCCAATACGAATGGTTGCACAAATAGTCGTGAATCATGGAAATATCCAACCGGGAGGGGTCAGTGGAAATGCTAAAGTGAGCGCGTTGAACTTCCATATACGAGGCGTTAAAGTGGACAAAAGTATAGACTGTGCCGGGCTAAGTCCCCGTTGAACGCCTACATTTGTGAGCAGAATTTTTTTTGCCCAAAACCGATTTGATCATGCGCCATATTGTCTGTTGTTGCTTATTGCTTGTTCTCACCGGAAGAGCCGCTCTTCTCGTGGGTCAAGTGGCTGTCGATTCGACGGGCAATTACCTGGATTTGATCGAAGAGTTGGCAAAATCGGAAAACTTTGAGCAGGCACAGGTCGAATCGGAAAACTTGCAGGCCTATCTCGGCCGAACGCATGGTATGTGGCCCGCCAGGGCTGTGGTTTTGTTCTCTCAGGTGTACCAACACAACCGCGACGAGACAAGCGCAACGCAGTTTATGACCGAGGTGGCACAACAACTCCACCGGGAAAAGAACCTGGAGCGTCGCGCTGATTGCCTGAATGCCCTGATTACCGCCTGCAATAATTGGCATTGGCCGGACAAAGCACTGACGCTTCAGCAGCAACTATATTTGGTGAAGGACTCGATTGCCGAGCAACGCCGGCAAGCGTCGTTGAATGCCTTGCAACTTCAAATGGATTCCCTTAGCGCTATCCGCCGGCAGGAAGTTGCCGAGCAATCGAAATTTGTGCGCTTGGAAACCGATCGCGCCCTGCTCGTGGCCGGAGCCATTCTATTGACTTTCATGGGGTTGTTACTGGCCAACTGGAAAACCAATGCGCGCTGGCGTAAACGGCTGTCCAAGAAAGAGTTGGAGTTGGAATTTATGCGTTCCGACCGGTTTGCATCCACCTTGCCTGCCGATCCGGCATTCGAACAACCCGTTGAACAGGCCGCAACGGCGTATGAATCGCCCGGCTATTTTATGCCCGGCGGGAAACGCCCCGATAAAACGGCATTGCTGATCGAACCGAACCGCCAGATTATATTATACCTGAAGTCCCTTTTGTCCGACCGCTTTGAAGTGGAAACGGCTGTAACCGCCAGCGAAGGCCTTCAAATTGCCAACAACCACCTCCCCGATCTGATCATTTGCGATGCGGTGTTGAACGGAAAGACGGGAATCGACGTGATCCGGCAGATCAAATTGTCGGACCGGACCAATCATATTCCCATCATCTTGTTTACCGACCGTTATGGGAACGAAGGGAAACTCGACGCCCTCCGCGCGGGCGCCGACGCCTGGTTCAGCCGGCCGGTGCTCGATAACGAGTTTGACGCCCAGGTAAGCCGGCTTCTGGAAGCACGAAAAGAAAAACACGAAGCCTTCAGCCGTTTCCTGCACCTCTATTTTTCCGAAAACAGGATCGCGCTGGATGACCCCTTCCTGACCCAAACCGTTCAACTCATCGACCAGTACCTGTCCGACCCGGATTTTATGGCAGACGACCTGGCCCGCAAAATGCAATTGCATAAACAACACTTTTTCAAAAAATTACACGTGCTTACCGGCAAGGAGCCTATTCAACTTATCCGGGAAATGCGGCTCGAAAAAGCCAAAGCGCTGCTGGAAAAACGCGCCGGGACGCCACAGGCAATCGCCGAACTGGTCGGATTTTCCAGCACCGGCACCTTCGCGCTGGCCTTCAAGGAGTATTTTGGAGAAAACACCACTTTGCTTCAGATGCCCAACAAATCATAGCGCTATCCCCCGAATCACCAGGTTCATGTTGCCATGGCAGTAAAACTTCCGCTTTATTTTCTTGCCGTATTACCCCCACCCGGGATACAGGCCGAGGTGACGGATTTCAAACAATATATCGCCGATAACTGGGGCCCGGGGCACGCGTTGAGAAGTCCGCCGCACCTCACGCTGATTCCCCCCTTTACCTGGCCCGATGGCCATTTTAAAGCGCTGGTGGGCGGGCTCGAAAGGTTTGCTTTAAAACAACCGCCATTCAGTATCGGATTGAAAAACTTTCGGGCATTTCCACCGCGCGTTATTTTTATCGATCCCTTGAAAAATGGAGACCTGGATGCGCTATTTCAACACCTTTTGCAATTTATGCAGGAAACCTTTGGCTGGGAGGACGAACGCAACCGCCGGCCTTTCCATCCGCACATGACCATTGCACACCGGGATGTTCCGGAGGCGTTGTTTCCCGAAATCTGGTCGTATTTCCGTTCGAAGCAATACGAACGCCGGTTTCTGGCAGAGGCCATTACCCTGCTAAAACTGGATCAGGGCGTATGGCGGGAATTCCGTTCATTTGCTTTTGTTTGATCGACAACAAGCATGTATAAATTTACCGTTTTATGGCAGAGATGCCCATTCCTTCTTTTTCCCGCACTCACACAATTCTTGGCAGAATGTAACCGCCATGGCAGAGTCTCCGATACTTCAACGCATGGACCGGCATATTCAGAAATGGCAGGCGGGGGGCGACCGCCGGGCCATTTTTCTGGCTTGTTACCGGATCATGACAAACAATATGCTGACCGCCCTCGGCAACAGAGCGTTTGCCGATACGGCTTGGGTAAACCGATTGCTACACCATTTTGCCGATTATTATTTTCATGCACTCGAACATTTCGAGGCAAACGGGCCGAAAACGCCTGCCGTCTGGCGTTTTGCCTTTGAGGCTGCGACAAAAAAAGAAGTCGCCGCATTACAAGACCTGCTTCTGGGCGTCAATGCGCACATCAATTTCGACCTGGTGCTCACCCTGCACGATTTACTCCATGCCGACTGGGGGCGTCTGACGGTAGACCAGCGTTCGCAATACTACAACGACTACTGTTTCGTCAATACGATTATAAGCCGCACTATCGATACGGTGCAAGATCAAGTGCTGGAGCCCGCCCAACCCAGTATGCGACTGGTCGATGATCTTATGGGCCGGGTGGATGAATGGTTGCTGGGGCGGATGATCACCCATTGGCGCGATGAAGTGTGGCGGCATGCCTGCCTGCTTCTTGACACAGCCTCTTCCGATGCCAAAACCGAAATCATCCAAACAGTAGAGCATCATGCGCTGCGTAGAGCCGATGCTATAGCGGGTAAAATTTGGCCACTGCAATTGAGTGTTATCGTGTGAGTTGCACAGACCAAGCCAGACAAAACCGCTCATTCATTGTGAAACAATATACCCATTTGGAAAGCGAATGCTTTTCCGAGCGTAGTAATATCTGGCCCTATTGACAGGTACAAACCAACATTTGACGTTCCAAACATAGCTCCAACGGCAGGCTGAACTCCAATAAAACTCTTGTTACCCAGGCCGAACTTAGGATTCACTCCAACCATAATGTACAATGGACCGTCTTCAGTCAGCTGATAAAAATAATTGGTGTTGATCTGCAGGAGGAATCCACCGTATTCGCCTTTTTTCCAATACCCACCGGCAGAGACACCCATGCTGAAGAGACTATATTCATTGCCAAAATTCCACCGTGGGCCGATATCAACCGATTTATAATACTTGTTCCATTGGCCTTGTGAACTCACCCCATTGATCCCCGACGTTGTATTTTCCCAGAATTCACTGCGCCGCTCCCGGCGCTCCTGTTTCTTTTGCTCCCTGGCCAATTGTTGGGCCCGTTCGTTTTCCAAACGGATCCGGTTCAACTCGAATGCGCGCTGGGCCTGGATGCTATCCTGCCTGGCTACTGCCGCCAGACTGTCCCTCCGAGATTGTTCCAATTTACCTTTACTGGCCATATCTTCCTTGCTGCGCTTGGATTCTTCCTCTGTTGGAATGCTCTGTTTGGTAATATTGAATTTGGCGAATACATGTATTTTGTACGAATTATCATCCCCGGGCACCGGGTAAATCCAAACCCGGTCAATGGAGCGGAAGATCATGGTTTTGTATTTGGAAGTATTTTCCACAAGTGTTCCGTCCTCAACCCGGGTATACATTTCCAAGCCGTTGGTCTGGCCTTTGTCGGCATTTAAAGCGTCTATGAGTTCCTTGGCCTTTTTCGATACATCCAGAACAGGGTCTTTATCGATATAAAAAGGTTTGGATTCCGAATATAAAAGTTCCTGCTCTTTCACCTTATTCCATTCATTGCTCAGCCCCTTAATTTGCTGGTCGATGGTCAGCAAGGCATTTTCCGCCGATTTGGTGGCATTGCTGGCGTCGAACGGAATACCAACCTTCTGACAGATTTCATTGATATTCTTGCTCCGGTATTTTATTTTGTTTTCAATTTCTTCGATTTCGGCATCCAGTTGCCGGATCTTCTTATTGGCGGTCTCCAGATATTCGAAATGCGCTGCTTCAGCAGCTTTGTTGTCACTCCGGATAGACAGCAGGTGGTCGATGATTTCAGTACGGATCCGTTCAATATCGGCATCCGAAACACCTTCTGCCTTGAGAATACCGGCGTAATTGTCTTCCGTTTCAAAGTTGAGGACCTTACCCTTGAAATAACCGTTGTAATCGTTTGAGCCGATCCGTTCATCCAGATGGGTGATACTGACTTCCCCGATGTATAAAAAATACCGCCGCTGGTAGTTGGGCCGGCTGTTGAAATTATCAATTTCCTCCATCTTGCCGTCCGAAAACGATTCAATCGCATCCTTTAGCAAGGTGTAGTCCCGCATGGAACTCAAGCGGGTGATATATTCACCGTTGAGAAACCGGACCGCCACCGGAAGCAGGATATTTCGGGCGGTATGTTTCAAAGAATCGGTAGACGGCGGGATTTCCGGAAGGTCCTTAATGAGGACAGCGAAAAGCCCCTTGCGTTTCTCCCGCTTAAAATCCTTTTTAAAGTCCTCCTTCACCTTTCTTCGCGCTTCAACCAGGTCGAGCCGTTGTTTTTCAAAACCCTCGTTATCCCGGTAGCCAAACGCATCTTTACGAATATTGGAATATTCCTTTATTTTTCGTTCGATGTCATTCAGCCGCCGGTTCATGTTGACATTGCAGTCCAGCATCATTTGCTTGACCTCTTCAACATCTTTGGGATAATAATTTAATTTCCTGACTTCCTGAATTTTAGCCTGTATATTGGCAGTCGTTGCCGCCTCTCTTTCCAGTGCAATGGAACTTCCAGGTATACAGTTTTGTGTCCAAGTGAATGGAATTGCCCAAAAAAAGGCGAGTAAAACAGGTAGATGTCGCTTCATGGCGGAGTATTTCGTTTCGAAATGATTAATGCAATTTTTTTGCATGCAGCTAAAAACTTCCCCTTTGCCGCGTCTGAGCAGGCAAAGGGGAAGTAGCTTCCAGGATGATATTCCCGGCATATCTCAACCGGAAAAATATTGTTGCGCCATCAAAAATAAGGAAATCTGTTGTTATCAGCCAAGCAGATTACAATCAATTTCATCAATGGCTGTAAAACTTCTCAGTTGAATTGTTTGGCAAAGTGGTTGTTTGGGCCAGTTATAAAGCAAAATATTGCAGGTGTGCAGAGTATTGGTAAGTATCGACCTCCATTTAGCGGCATTATTGCCCATCTTTATTATTCAAATCAAATATGACAAAGCAATTGATTCAAATCGTCAGCCTGTTTCTGACGGCGCTGGTCGCAGGTTCCGTTTTTGGTATATGGCGCGGGTACAATCCCGCCTCCTTTTCCGCAACGACATTTGTTGAACAACATCAAAACGCCGTTCGCGGCCTGAACACCCTCATACCTGTTTTGGGGGCGCTTACCATCCTCTCTACACTAGCCTGGGCATACCTTCAGCGTGCAGAAAAAGGAAACTGGCACCTCCTTGGGGTCGCATTGGTGCTTTTATTGGTGAGCGCTCTGGTAACGCGTTTTGGCAACCAACCTATCAATGCCCAGGTCATGACCTGGAGCACGGCGGCGCCTCCCGTTGGCTGGCAGGAATTGCGCGATGCCTGGTGGCGGTTTCACTTGATCCGGACCGGATCAACGATTTTGGCTTTGCTGCTACTCATTGTCTCTTCGGTGCAAGGCAGCGGCTCCCGATAGGATCTCTCCGGCGACATGCGGGGGGTTACCGCAACCGCCCCAGTACATCCTTCATGCGGCGGATGGCTTCCCGGAGTTGCTCCTCCGACGCCGCATAACTCAGGCGGAAGCAATTCGGATCGCCAAATGCAGAACCGGAAACCAGCCCAACGTAGGCATTAGACATGACGTAGTCGCAAAAATCGTCGGCGTTATGCAGCACCGTTTGGCCGTCGGTTTTACCAAAATAGGCACTGACGTCCGGGAAGACATAAAAAGCGCCATCCGGGTGATTAGCCTTAATACCCGGAATTTCTTCCAGCATAGACAGCACAATGTCGCGGCGTTCGCGGAAAGCCTCCCGCATAGCCTCGGTGGGACCGAGATCGCTCATAAGAGCAATCGCACCGGCTTTTTGCCCGAAAGAGGAGGCGCCGCTGGTCACCTGCCCCTGTATTTTAGTGCAGGCATCGGCAATAAACTTTGGCGCGCCCATGTAGCCCAGGCGCCAGCCCGTCATGGCGAAGCCTTTGGCGAAACCGTTTATAGTAATCGTACGGTCTTTTACCTGTGGGAAACTGCCAATACTCACGTGCTCGTGTGTAAAATTGATGTATTCGTAAATTTCATCGCTCACAATATGGATGTGCTCGAATTGCGCCAGCACATCTGCATAGGCCTTTAGTTCGTCGCGGTCAAATACGGTGCCGGTGGGGTTACAAGGCGATGAAAACAACACGAACTTGGTGCGTTCGGTGATGGCCGCTTCCAATTGTTGGGGCGTCGGCTTAAAATCGCGCTCCACCCCGGCGTAAACCGGAACCGGGATACCACCCGACAATTTGACGATCTCCCAATACGATACCCAATACGGCGCCAGGATCACAACTTCATCGCCGGGGTTGAGCAGGCTTTGGCAAAGGTTATAAACGGTCTGTTTGGCGCCGTTGCTCACCACAATTTGCTCGGGTTTATACTCCAACCCATTGTCGCGTTTGAACTTTTCACTGATTGCTTTCGTCAGCTCCGGCAAGCCGGAAACAGGTGTATATTTGGTATATCCGTCTTGCAGAGCCTGCCAGGCGGCTAACTTGATGTGGTCGGGTGTGTCGAAATCGGGTTCTCCCAGACTCAGGCTGATCACGTCATACCCCAATGCGCGCAGTTCGCGGGCCATACGGGCCATTTTAAGCGTCTCGGACTCGGCGAGGCGTTGAACCCGGTCGGAGAGAATAGGTTGGGTGGTTGTCATAGAAAAGAATTAGTTGTGCATTTTGGCGCACAAAGGTAGACATTCGGCACAAAAAAGGGATGAAAGCCAAATAGCAGCGTTTCCGTAATTTTCCGGCCGAATCCCCGCAAAACCGCACGTAACATTTGTCCATTTTTGCCCTTCGCCCATGACTACCCCACTTGCGGAACGCATGCGCCCCCAAACCCTGGAAGCCTATGTCGGCCAACAGCACCTCGTTGGCGAGGGGGCTGTGCTTCGCCAGGCGATAGAAGCGGGAAAGATTCCCTCCTTTATCCTGTGGGGCCCGCCGGGCGTAGGGAAAACTACCCTGGCGCAGCTCATCGCCAAAATGCTGAAAAAACCGTTTTACCAGCTTTCAGCTATAAATTCAGGAGTAAAAGACATTCGAGATGCCATCGAAAATGCTGAAAAAACTACTTTATTCCAGGCCAAAGGGGCCATCCTGTTCATCGATGAGATTCACCGTTTCTCCAAAAGCCAGCAAGATGCCTTGCTTGGGGCCGTGGAGAAAGGCATTGTGACGCTTATCGGGGCCACAACCGAGAACCCATCGTTTGAGGTGATTCCGGCGCTGTTGTCGCGTTGCCAGGTGTATGTGCTGAACCACCTTTCCAAGGATGAATTGGTCGGTTTGCTGCACCATGCCCTGGAAGTGGACGAGACTTTGAAGGCTGCCAACATCGAAATTGCCGAATCGGACGCACTACTATTGTATTCCGGCGGAGATGCGCGCCGCCTGTTGAATGCGCTCGAACTGGTCGCCAATTACCGTACACCAGGTGAGCCTTTGCGCATCACCAACGACCTCGTGCGGCAACGCATCCAACAAAACATTGCCCTGTATGATAAAGGTGGCGAACAGCACTACGATATCATATCGGCGTTCATCAAAAGTATCCGCGGCAGCGACCCCAACGCCGCCGTGTACTGGCTGGCACGCATGCTGGATGGCGGTGAAGACATCGAATTTATTGCTCGCCGGTTGGTCATTCTTGCCGCTGAAGATATCGGCCTGGCCAATCCGAACGGCCTCCTCCTGGCCACCACTACCATGGATGCCATCCGCATGATCGGCATGCCTGAAGCGCGCATCATTTTATCGCAATGCGCGATCTATCTGGCTACTGCCCAAAAAAGCAATGCCGCATACCTGGCCATCGACAAAGCCCTCGAACTGGTTCGAAACAACCCAGGGCACCCCGTGCCCCTGCATTTGCGGAATGCCCCGACCAAATTGATGAAAGAACTCGATTATGGAGCCGGTTACCGGTATTCCCACGATTTCCCGGGGCATTTTGTCCAACAGGATTATCTCCCAGAAGCCCTGCACGGAAAAATACTGTATGAACCGGCCGAAAATGCAGCAGAGGATCGTGTCAAACAAAAACTCCGGGAAGACTGGAAAGGCTGGTACCCGTATTAGAATTAGTTAAAGCGGTTGGGCAAACCGTTAAGAAAATCTGAAAGCGGTAATCCTTGGTTAAACCTGTCCTAAATTTTAACAAAAGACTTGCTTGGACGTCGCATCTGCAAATAGGTTTGCAGAAAAAAAAGCGATGAAAACAAAACTCTTTCTTTCCCTGCTTGCTGCTTCCACTCTTTTGCAAACCGGTTGCGACGACGATCCTTATCTGCTCGAAGTAGAACGATTTGACACCTTTTGGTACGACGCTGATAAGTCCGGAACCAGAACCCCTAACGATGAAATCGATTTCGACGTACGGATCAATACCACTGACCCCGACGCTGAAAGCCAATACATCAACCAATGGGAGTTTTCATACAGTGTAAATGGCACATTTGTGGGTGTGCTCCAGTCCGACAACGGCATTCGTACCAATGGTCTGACCTTTAATGGCACAGCAGTCATCCAAAATTTGCCTTTACCGTTCTCCGGCGGTCTCGTGCCGGGCGACCGATTCGAATTCCGGTTTTGGGCTGCCGACAATCACGGTACTGAAGTGGAACGGTACTATACCTTTCAACTCGAATAATCCATTATTCTGCGTTGTTGGAGTGCCACGCCGGGATGCCCGGCGTGGCACTTGCTTTTCGGGAGCGCATTTTGGTCATTGGACGGATGGACTTGGGATTTAGGCTAATTTGTACCATTCAATTGATCAGGAACTGCATTTTGACGCCCAACTGTTCACACTAAAAATGGCGTTATGAAAAAACTACACCTGATCACTGTGTTCCTCTTTTTGGTATCGTGGTTGAACGCGCAGAGCCTGACTTTACCTGCGGGCGGCTTTAATCAAAAAAGTGGTATTTGGCAACGTATTGGCATCACCGATGTCCGGATTACCTGGGACGCACCCGGCGTAAAAGGACGGGAGGGGAAAATTTGGGGTACCCCCGTTGTGCACTATGGATTTCAAAACCTGGGATTTGGCACCGCTAAGGCTGCGCCCTGGCGCGCCGGCTCAAATGAATGCACGACATTTGAAGTCAGCACAGATGTCATGATCAATGGCGCCACGTTGCCAAAAGGGAAATACGGCTTCTTTATTGCTGTTTACCCGGACTCCTGCACCTTGATTTTCTCGAAAAACAACACCGCCTGGGGCAGTTTCTTCTATGATCCGGCCGAGGATGCACTGCGCGTCAATGTCCACCAACAAAAGGATCTGCCCGGAAGCCGGGAATGGTTGGCATATACTTTCTCCGACCCCACCGAAAACAGCGCGGTGATAGCGTTGGAATGGGAACATTGGCGGATACCGTTTACGGTCTCCGTTGATTTGCCAGGTACTGTGGTAGCCTCCTTGCGCCGGGAGTTGCAAACCAGCACCGGGTTCACTGGATCCAACTGGCAGGCAGCGGCGCAGTTTTGTTTGCAAAAGGAAACCAATCTGGAGGAAGCCCTGACCTGGGCCGACAACGCGATCAATCCGCCATTGGGAACCCCTTCATTCGGCACGCTGCAATTGAAATCGATGATTCTGGCCAAACTGAAACGCACGGCTGAATCGGACTCTATTCTGCAACAGGCGATTGAAAAGGCTACGATTTTTGAATTACATGGCTATGGGCGCCAGTTGATCAGCCAGAAAGAACCGGTCAAGGCCCTGGATGTGTTTCAAGCAAATTACAAAAAATTCGGCGATACCTGGCCTACCCACGTGGGGTTGGCCCGTGGTTATTCCGCAAACGGCGACTTGAAAAAAGCATTGGAGCATGCAAAAATCGCACTCGGTCAGGCGCCTGACGATCTCAACCGGAAAAGTCTCGAAGGGATGGTGAAAACCCTGAGCGAAGGGAAGGCCATCGTGCAATAAGCATTCGCCAATTCCACCGTCTTGTCTGCACAAGTTTCCAATTCGCAGCAGACGGTGGAATTGCACTCGGGTTAATCGCGGATAAATTCCAGCTCCTTGTGCCGGTCCAGACGCGCAATGGCCGAAGGCTCATGCACTTCGCGGTCATCCTGCCGGTATTTGACCACATAATCGACACCACCCAAAATTTCGCTGCTGATGGCGCCGAAGGTGGGCGGGTAGGGCTGGTCGGACTTACAGGCTGCCGTGCTCGTGATAGGTTTGTCAAGCGCCCGGATCAATTCCCGGCAAAATTCGTCCTGGGCTATCCGGATCGCCACCGAGCCGTTCGGCGCTTTTACTTCGGCAGGAAGGCCGGTGTTATGATCATAGATAATCGTGACCGGTCTTTGGTGGTACGCCAGCAGCGTTTCTACCCGGGGATGAATCTTGAGTGCATACCGTTTGAGCATTTCAAGGCTGTCGACCAAAAGGATATACCCGTTTTTGGGCCGTTGCCCTTTGAGGGCAGATAAGCGCGCCAATGCCGTTTCATTGGTAGCATCGCATCCAATTCCCCAAATTGTGTCCGTTGGATAGCAAATCAGCCCACCCTCTTCAAGGAGGCGGGCAATGTCTGAAATGTCGTCGCGTAGCAGGAACATAGCCAACAAAAGGCGGTTAATTATCGTTCTTCGTGTACTTTTGGAAGGACAAAAGTCCGACTTTTAGCCCAAACAATTTGAATAGACACAAATGCGCACCAAAATCAATCCATTTTTGCCGGCCCTGTTGCTCCTTTGCCTGAGCGTTGCGCCCAAAGTCCTCACAGCCCGGCATATCATTGGCGGTGAGATCACATACAAATACCTGTCAACCGATGCGCTGGGGCGCAACCGGTATCAGTTCACGATGAAAATCTACCGGGATTGTTTTGGGGGTGGTGCGGGTTTCGATGATCCTGCCGAAATGGCGATCTACCAGGGTACCTATGCTAAGAACTCCCTTTTTAAACGGTTTACCGTCGGCGATCCCGATATTACTAAAATCCAACCCGTACCGCCGCCTTGTGTTACGTCCCTGCCCAGCGTTTGTGTGGAAGAAGGCATCTATTACTTTACCGAAACCCTGGCTGTTTTACCCAACGAAAGCTATTTTATTGTATATCAACGCTGTTGCCGGAACCAAACTATTAAAAACATTATTTCACCCGGCGATGTTGGCGCTACGTACATGATCGAGCTCACCGCCGATGCGCAAAAACTAAAGAACAGCAGTCCTACCTTTAACAACTTCCCACCGATCATCATTTGTAACAATATCCCGCTGGAATTTGACCACTCGGCGACCGACCCGGACGGCGACCAGATTTTTTACAACTTCTGCAGCCCCCTCGTGGGCGGCGGACCGATCCTGACCCCTCCCGATTTGTATTCCTGCGACGGCGCAGTTCCTTCTCCGCCCTGCGGACCGCCATTTGCCAACGTTCCTTTTGTTATTCCCAACTACAGTTCCAGCAACCCCATGGGTGGAAACCCCCAGATCAGCATCAATAATTTGACCGGTATGATAACGGGTACACCAAATACCTTAGGTCAGTTTGTAGTGGGCGTGTGCATTCAGGAATTCAGAGGCGCCGTCCTGCTGTCAACCGTCCGGCGCGATTTTCAGTTTAATGTAGCCGAATGCACGCCCACAGTGTTGGCCAATATCAAAAGCGACAGCATCGTCGGCCCACAGGAATTTGTAATCAACTCCTGCGGCCAGAATACTATTACCTTCCTGAATCAAAGTGTACAAAAAGCGAGCATTTTCAGTTATGAATGGCGGTTTAATTTAAAAACCTCCACCTATGTCAACAAGTCGGATTGGGATGCTACCGTAACCTTCCCCGACACCGGTTTATACAAAGGGTCGTTGTACCTGAATTCCGGTTCGCCTTGCGCCGATACCGCTTATATTGCCGTCAACGTCTTTCCACAGATCAAGGCCGATTTCGAATTCGAGTACGATACTTGCGTGGCCGGCCCTGTCGATTTTACCGACCTGTCTACCGGCGAAGGAGGCATTAACCGCTGGGTGTGGAATTTTGGCATACCAAACGCCACGTCTGACCAACGGAATCCGAGTTTTTTATACCCCATTCCCGGTGATCACCCCGTGAACCTGCGGGTTTATGACAAAAATAAATGCAGCGATAATGCGACAAAGGTGGTCAATTGGTTCCCGGTGCCGCCGCTCATTATCATCCAGCCGAGCCGGTATATTGGTTGTTCTCCTGCCGAAATTTTCTTCAACAACCTATCCTCACCGATCGACAGCACCTATACTATTGTTTGGAATTTTGGCGACGGCGGCACCTCTACCGGCGTGATCAGCCCCACACACGTGTATTCAAAACCGGGCGTGTATGATGTTCAGGTGGCCATTACATCACCGATAGGGTGTTATACTGCCGATACTTTTTTGAATTTGATCCGGGTAGAACCCTCTCCCATTGCCGACTTCACTTTTTCCCCCGACTCCCTGTTGAGCCGGTTCAACAATACCATCAACTTCACCGACCAATCCATCGATGCCAACCGCTGGCATTGGGAATTTGACCAATACGGATCTTCGACCAAACAGAACCCAACGTTCAGTTTCCCGGACACCGGCCTGATGAAAGTAACCCTTATTGCCACCCACCCGGAAGGCTGCAAAGATTCGATCAGCAAATACCTGGACTTTATTCCAGAGATCTATTGGCACATGCCCAATGCCTTTACACCTAATGGGGACGGTAAAAACGATGGTTTTCTGGGAAAAGGTTACCTCGACGGGGCAACGGATTTTAAAATGACCATTTGGAACCGCTGGGGCGAACTGGTATTTGAAACCACCAACCCCGATGAAGAATGGAATGGCCGGCAAAAGAATATCGGTGGGATGTCGCCCGATGGCGTTTACGTGTATCTTGTAACGTTTACTGGCCCCCGAGGGCAAAAACTGGAATTTAAAGGCTACGCTACCCTGCTCCGATGACGCCTTGAAGTGTTCATCGCAGCAGGGTGATATTCCCTTTTTTGACCCATTCTGATCCGCCCGGACAACGCACCCGAAGGTAGTAGCCATATGTATCAACGGGCTGGGCTTCACCCTTGAAGGTACCGTCCCATGCACCATCCAGGTTGCTGGTTTCAAAAATCTTTTGCCCCCAGCGGTTGTATATGGCCCAGTAAGCCTCCGTAGCAAACCGGGTTTCCAGTTTCAGCACATCATTTTCGCCATCGCCATTGGGAGAAAAACCCGTCGGTAAAAACACAAACGGCTCTTTACACAAGGGAGTTAATATCACAATCGTCACGAATCGCTGTAAAACGCACCCGCTGCTAAGTTGAATGGTGGCCGTATAAGTGGTGGTCTCGGCGGGCGAAGCCACCGGGGTCAGTGATTTTGGGTTGGATAAAGAACCTGCCGGCGACCAAAGGATCGGTTCGGTTCCGGCGTAGACAGCGGTCAATTGAGCCGTTTCCCCTTTATAAATGGTCGTAGGCGTCGCACTTACCGATAAAGCGGAAGTATCGTACACATGTACCGTAACACTCCCGTTGAAGGTACAATTGCCATTGACCACGGTCACAAAATAATCTGTAGTGGTCAAAGGAAAGGCCAGTGGATCGGCCGCCAGCGTGTCGCTCAAAGTACCGGGCGGCGACCAGGTATAGGCATAGATGAGGCCCGGGTCGGCGCCCGAATTTAATCGCACCGTGTCGCCGACACACATCGACAAGTCCTCTTTTAAACTGTCCAACTCAGGTATCGGCGCATTGAATTGACGGGTTAGCGTATCCCGGCATCCGCCGTTCGACACGGCTACCAGACGCAGTTTATAACTCCCGGGCTTGGTGACCACAAAGGTCGGGTCTTTCACTGCGGTTTGTATATTAAAACCACTGGGGCCGGTGAGCCGCCACTGCCAGGAGGCAATGCCATAAATGGTGTCAACGCTCTTGTTAAAAGCCTGCACCACCATGCCATTGTTGTCGCAAAGCGGGGTTTCCAGCGTAAACGCAGCATCGATATGAAAATCGCCTACGTGGATTTCCTGCACCATCGTGTCGGCGCAGGGCTCGCCGGGGGCAACAATCAAGGCAACTTTATACGTGCCGGTATCCGGAAACTGATACGATGGGGAACGTTCATTACTCGTCAGGGTCAGGTTGTTTGGCCAATCGAAATACCATTTATAGGTCAGTGCAGCGCTTTGATTGGTGAACTTGACCACTTCGTTTTCACAAACATTCGCCGGCGCAAAAAACGCCGCTTTAGGTGTGCCGCAGTCGGCAACGTTATACTGGAAATCACGCCGGGTCGTAGAAATCAACTCCCCGCCACGGTATTCGTCCACACAAACGCCCACAACAAAATTGCCCACCATATCGGGCACACCGGTCATCCACCCGGTGGAAGGGTTAATGGTCAATGGATCGCCGCCCAGTACATTGGACAAATTATAGGGCGGATCATTCCATTTTACCTCCAGGTAGGGGCCTCGAAAGGGCGGGTCGGGTTGTGGCACCAACGAGTCCGGGCCGTTGAGCGGCGTACACAGGCGGTATACCAGGGAGTCGCCATCGGGGTCGGTAGCGGAGTGGTCAAAGTCGATCGGCTCATGCACGCAGATTGCCACCGGCGGCCATTTGTTGAACACGGCAGCGCTGTTGCAGGCCTTCATAGTTTGGTCGGAAATATAGGCAATGATCGAAATGCCGGTATTTAACGGATCAGGCAGGTTGCGGATCAATTGGTTGCGACAGCAACGCTGGTACACCAGCGTATAGCCGCCCGGCCGGTAGGGCAGCTTGATGGTTCTGGTATAGGAGGTGCGGTGCACACATACATTGGGTGGCGCCACAAGACACGGATTTTCCAATACAACCGGCAATGTATCGTCCGGATTGACGTACAGGTAATAATCCTGGATCAGGTTCCAATCGGCGTCGTAAACACCCAGGGAAGCCGGATTATCGAATGGCGGCTGGCCGTTGTAGCAGTCGCGATAAACCGTGAGCCGGACGGCATATTCGTCGTTACCAAGGCATACATAGGTGATTTCGCCACCCACGATATGAGTGGCATGCAACAATTCGGCGGCGCAAAACAGCCCCAAAACCAAGAGTAGAATTTGTTTCATATGTCAAAGATGAGGCAAGTGCCCGCTATCGCTGCCCATAAAATGCCCGGGGCACAAAAACGGTCATAATTTATATGCTAGCGCTCGGCAAAATACCGCCAAAGCGCCGCAGCGTGTAAGGCCTGCGCCACCCCACCCGACCGCAGTACATCCAATACGGCCGACTTCGGTAGCATTTGTACCGTAATATCTTCTGTTCGTTCGAGTTGCTGGGCGCCAATTTGTTCTACCCCGGTAGCCAGAAAAATGTGGCACCAATTGGTATGGGTGCCCGGGTTGGCACAAGCTTTCATCCAGGGTTCCCAATGCCCGCCGCCATAGCCGGTTTCCTCCAACAATTCACGCCGCGCACTCTGCAGCAACGGTTCATGGGGATCGACCACGCCGGCAGCCAGCTCAAAGTGAACGGCGCCAATCCCATGTCGGTATTGCCGGATGAGCACAAAACGCTCTTCCTTCGTGACGGCCAGCACGGATACCCAATCAGGATATTCGAACACAAAATAATCGGGAATTAGCGCGCCGTTGGGGAGCCGGACGGAGTCTTCCCGCAGGATCATATACGGTTTTCGGTCATACACATAGCGGCTTTCCTCAACAAGCCAGGGCTGCGGGTCACTCATATGCAAATCGTTCATCGTGCGTAATTACCAAAAGATTCAGGCGGTGTCGGATCAGATCATGAAAACAAGCCAAAGATTGTGCAATCAATCGGAGTGAAAAAGCGGGAATTAGCGTTATTTGCCCATCAGAGCACAATATTCATCAATTTAGCCACATGTGTGCCATGCAGCATGAAAAACCGGTGAAACTCCTGAATGCCGCCGTTGTGGTAGCCGCCCTTGGCTACTTTGTAGACATCTACGACTTGCTTTTGTTTGGTTTTGTTCGCGTAAAGAGCTTGCGCGACCTCGGTTTCAGCGGCCAGGCGCTGACCGACACCGGCATTGCGCTGCTCAATTGGCAAATGGCCGGCATGCTCCTGGGCGGCCTGCTTTGGGGCGTTTTGGGGGATAAAAAAGGGCGCGTTCGGGTGCTTTACTTTTCGATATTTCTCTATTCCATAGCCAATATCCTGAACGGGCTGGCTACTACAGCTGGCGCTTATGCTTTTTTCCGGTTTATTGCCGGTGTTGGCCTTGCCGGCGAGCTCGGTGCGGGCATTACGCTGGTTTCAGAGATCATGCCGAAAGAAAAACGGGGCTACGGAACGATGATCGTGGCCACAGTTGGTCTGAGCGGTGCGCTACTCGCTTGGGTAGTCGACTTGTTTTTCCCCTGGCGGATGTGTTTTTATATTGGCGGCGGCCTGGGCCTATTGCTGTTGGTTTTGCGGGTCAGCGTAAGCGAATCGGGCATGTTTCGCCAGGCGCAGGCAGCCAGCCACGTTCAGCGGGGCAATTTTTTGGCTTTGTTCAACAACTGGAGCCGGTTTAACCGGTTCGTCCGATGTTTGTTAATTGGTTTTCCAACCTGGTTTGTTGTTGGTGTACTGGTTACACTGGCGCCGGAATTCGGGCAGGCGAAGGGTCTGAACGGCATCACGGGTGGAAATGCTATCGCTGCTTGTTATTCCGGATTGATCCTCGGTGATATCGCCTCCGGGTTGCTAAGTCAATACCTGAGGAGCCGCTTAAAAGTGATGTGGATTTTTTTGACGCTGGACGTGTTGGCCGTGACCTATTATCTGGCCGGCCATTTTGCCAGCCCGGGCGCATTTTACATCGCTCATTTTCTGCTGGGTATCTCCGTCGGATTTTGGGTCATCTTTGTCACCATCGGAGCGGAGCAGTTTGGCACCAATCTGCGTGCTACCGTTGCCACTTCGGTACCCAATTTCGCCCGGGGAATGCTGGTGCCGATCGGCGCATCCTTCAAATGGCTCAAAGGTCCGGCTGTTACCGGCAATGTCCTGTCGGCGGCCTGGATTGTCGGCGGCATCTGTCTGCTTATTGCCTTTCTAGCCCTGATCGGCATGCGGGAAACATTTGAAGAAGACTTGAACTATGTGGAAACAATATAACCGTTTTGGGCAGCTGCTTAGCACTTGTAAATAAGGTCGTTTTGCCAATTCGCCAAAAAATTCATCGGCGCAAATTATCTTTGCCCCGCTCGAACCAAATTTTATTTTTTGAGTTAAGATGCTGAGCGCTCTGCCGTTCACCTTCCAATCAACAACGATCAACAATAATGAACTTCGATCTTATCGTCATCGGCAGTGGTCCCGGAGGCTACGTAGCCGCTATACGCGCCGCACAACTCGGCCTGAATACGGCCATTATCGAACGCGAAAGCCTGGGCGGTATTTGCCTGAACTGGGGCTGTATTCCAACCAAAGCGCTGTTGAAAAGCGCCCAGGTTTTTGAATACCTGAACCACGCACAAGACTATGGCATCAAGATCGCCGGCAGCGCCGAAGCGGATTTTGACGCGATGATCAAACGCAGCCGCGGCGTGGCGGATGGCATGAGCAAAGGCGTGCAGTTTTTGATGAAAAAGAACAAAATCACGGTGATCAATGGCAACGCCAAATTGGTCAGCGGCCCGAAAGTGGCTGTCACGGATGCAGATGGTAAAGTGGCGGAATACTCGGCCAAACATATTATTATCGCTACCGGCGGCCGGGCCAAGGAGTTGCCCAATTTGCCGATCGATGGGAAGAAGATCATCGATTACCGCAAAGCCATGTCGCTGGAAAAACAACCCAAACGAATGGTGGTCGTCGGCGCCGGGGCTATTGGTGTCGAATTTGGATATTTTTATCATACGCTGGGCACGGAAGTGTCGATCGTCGAATTCCTGGAACAAGGCCTGGTCCCCCGGGAAGATGCCGATATTTCGAAAGAGCTGGGCAAATTGTATACCCGCAAAGGCATGAAAGTGTACGGCGGCTGGGCGGTAGAAAGCATTGACACTTCCGGCAAAGAAGTGAAAGTGAACATGAAGAACCGCAAAGAAGGCAAAACGGAAACGATTGCCTGCGATGTAGTCCTGAGCGCTGCAGGCGTAACCCCCAATACTGAAAACATTGGGTTGGAAACCCTTGGCATTGCCACAGAACGCGGTTATATCAACGTGGATACCTTTTACCAAACCAATGTACCGGGCATATATGCCATTGGCGACGTATTGAATACACAAGCCCTGGCGCATGTAGCTAGCGCAGAAGGCATTACCTGCGTAGAGCATATTGCCGGCTTGCATGTGGAGCCCATCGATTACAACAACATTCCCGGCTGCACCTACTGCTCGCCTGAAATCGCATCGGTGGGTTTCACCGAGCAAGCCGCCAAAGAAGCCGGCTATGACATCCTGGTTGGCAAGTTTCCGTTTACCGCTTCCGGCAAAGCCAAAGCGGCCGGTGCGCCCGAAGGGTTTGTAAAAGTGATTTTTGACAAAAAATACGGCGAATGGCTGGGCGCCCACATGATCGGGTCCAATGTCACCGAAATGATCGCAGAAGTAGTGGCGGCCCGCAAACTGGAAACGACCGGCCACGAAATCCTAAAATCTATCCACCCGCACCCCACCATGAGCGAAGCCGTCATGGAAGCGACTGCAGCTGCATATGGCGAAGTGATCCACTTGTAAGGTATTCTTCCCTGCCGGGATTAAATAAAAACGCTCCTCTACGTTCGTTGAAGGGCGTTTTTTATTTTTTACCGGACTATGAACGATGTGGCGCATCGTACAGCACCCTCCGGGCTCCAGACCTCGAGGACATACAAACCGGCTGAAAGGGGGTACTGCAGAGATGGGTCATACGCGCCTTGCCACGCCAAGCGACCCCACATATCCCAAATAACAAGGCGTGCATTATCCAGGGGCAACGGCTGCAACGATATCGGCTGCCCCACAGGCAACGGATCTGGAACAACCCGGCAGGGAGTGCGATCCTGTGCCGGCGGAGTCACTGCCGGTAAAAACACAGGTTGCAACCACTGGGAAAGATCAAAACCGTACAACCGTGCCGGGACAATGAGACTGACTTGTTCATTCGAAACATATCCGCTGGCACTGTTCCGAAAACAAATACCTTCCGTCTGCCCAGCCAGCAACCACGACCCGAGATCGATCCGGCGTTTGTTGCCGCCAAAGAATGACCCAGGCGGATAGTCAAACAGCAGCCACAAAAAATTAGGCCCGCCCGCAGCGGCATACCCGAGCAGGACGATGACGCCTTGAGGGGTTATATCTGCGCCCGTCACCAGGCCATTGACAAAAAACGATTCCCGTTTGACAGCCGAATAGGTGCCAGAAACGGTGGGCAGTGTATAATGCGTGGTACGGAGATTCACCCAGTCTTTCGTGAACAAATGCAATTCGCCATTGCGATACAGCATGGCTTCGCAATCAAAACTGGTGTTATTCGAACCTTGCGGCGTAAAATTGGTCTGGTCCTCGTAACTAAAATTGATGACCTGTACCTGGTCGGCCGGTACGGTGACATCGTCGCCTGCTGGAATGGCCGAAAGCGGGAATTTGTATATTTTAAGGTCGGTCCGGTTGCCATTGGCATTGTTCCCAAAATCGCCAGCATAGAAGTTGGTCCCATCGAAAGCGACGTCTTCCCAATCCACATTGGTGGCGCCTCCGATCGTGACAGTTTGGAGGATCGCATTGGTGAGCGTATCGATCTGGTAAAGGTACGGCCCGTCGCCGGTGTCGTTGTGTGTCCATAGGGCCCCGCCTGCCCAAACCAGGCCGGAGCTTTCTTTTAATATCGTAGAAAGGGGTGTTTTGACCGAAAGTGAATAATTCGTCACCGGGTATGCACAGCTGCCGTCGTTGCCGGTAGCATTAGGGTCGTAATTGCTTGCCTGCGGATCGGTACAACCCGGTTGTGCCGGGAGCGGGTTGGAAAACACACACAAAAGAAGTGAAATCGGAAACAGAACACGCATCACTGAATTGTTTGGCCGTATTCAGGGCGGCCGAGGTTGAACGATATTACCGGATTTCCATCTGCCACATCATTTCGGTCACTCGCTGAATTCCGGCCTGCAAATAACGCCGGTATGTACTGAAAGACATATTGAGGAAATCAGCCGTCTTTTCCTGGCTACCCACCGGGTTCAGAAACGTGCGGTACAACACCCGGTGGTATTTGCCGTCGATCGGCGACGCTTCAATTTCCTGCATCACAGCATTGATCTTTTCTTTAAGGATGGCGATGCGCTGCCCGTCTGACGCATCCGGTGCAGACTCCTGCACCACCAGTTTGGAGCGGATCAGCGCATTCTGTTGCAATTGCCCGGAATTGTGGAAATGCTTTAATGCTTCCGCCACATGCTCTGCAAATTCAGCCTCGCTGAGCACCAAAATTTGAAGCCCCGGCTCATCGGTCTCGACTCCTGCACCCGCGTTGGCATCCGTTTCGCGTTTGCCCAGCAATTCCAGCCATGCCAAGGGCGGCCGTACCCGCCAGTCATGCAGGTACCAGCCGAATGGGATGTCCTGTACCTGAAAGTCTATTTCCGGCACATGCTGTAAATCCCCATAGGCAAAGGCGGGTTTCCAAAATTCGGGTTGGGCGACTACAAACATGCTAACCGCCAACCCGGGCACAAAATAGCATTGCACGATGGTCAGAAAAATACTGCTTTGCAGGGGTGAAACCGCTTGATGAGTCTCCTTAGCCATCCAGAATCGAAACAGTGCTACTTGCTCGCCCTGACGCAGGTGCAGGTGTTTGTTTTGGTAGTCCAGCACCTGTTGCATGACCGGATCGGGGCCGGAAAGGGAAGCGCCCGCCAGTTCATGACCGTTGATTTTCAGCAGCAGCGCATTGGGTTGGCGCGCGCCATCGCGCCAAACCCAGGTTTGAGCGGCCGGATGTTTGCTCCAGTGGTCAAATGCCCGCAGGCTTTCCTCCCCTTCCTGCCGGAGCACCATTTCGCGCAATTGCAGCAAATCAGACGCTTGTGCTATGTCAACCCAAAAACTACCGGCTTCCTGCCAGTCAAAAAACGGTCGCACCACGGCATTGGAACGATGCAGGTACAACAGATCGAATAGCACCCGCCGTTGCGCTTCTCCGCTGGTTTCTTTCAGCTTCCGATGGTAGTACCGGCGGGTTCGGTTGTGCAGGGTAGCATTCCAGTCGGGGTGTCGCCACCGTACATCCGCGACCAGGGCTTCGCGCGTGATATCGTGCGGATAAATACCTTCCCGGCCAATGGACACAAACGACAGCGTGCAAAGCCAGTTGAACAATTCGCTCACATCTTCCACATCCATTACCTCGGCCAGCAACGACTCGGTCAGGATATTCACCAGCGCACACACCTCCAGCGCGGCGCGGTGCATGGGGCTGGGTACTTGCTGGACAAATAACTGCAGCAAGGCGCGCACCACGTCGGGCGATTCATCCGGGTGAAAATTTTTATCCGGAAAGCGCTCATAAATATCGGCCACTACCGACAAGGCCAGGGGGTGGCCATGGGTGAAATCGACGATCGGTTTGATCTTCTCTTCCGGTATCCTTCGCCGTTGGAGGTACTCCATGCTTTCGACCGGCGTGAAATTGCGCAACTGCACCGAGCGCATCAGCATCCGCCAGCCCGTGTCGGTCATCCACGCGAGCGAGGGAGCATTGCGGCCACCGATCACTGTCAGCATCTTAGCCGGCAAATTGGGCAGGAATTCCAACCGGATCCAATCATCGAGGGGCACGATTTTTTCATAGGTATCGATAAACAAAACCGCTTTCCCCGGCAAGGCCCGCAACAGCGTGAACACATCAGGGTTGGTACCGGAGGGCTGTTCGGGCAATACTTTGCGTACTGCCTGCCCAACGGCATCCAAAAAGGTGTTGGGGTGCGGATCGATATCCCGGGCATCGATGGAGATCGTGTGGAGGCCGCGTGCGGTACACAAGTCGGCCAGATGTTTGGCCAGTGTTGTTTTCCCCTGACCGCCTGTGCCATATAAAAACAACAATACGCAATCGGGAGGATCACTCTGGAGAAAACGCTCGAACAGTTCAATTTCCTGCTCGCGCCCTACAAAAGAACGACGCCGGGCGGCGTTGAGCAATTCCGCTATAGAGGGCATAGTGTTCCGTTCAAAAGATTTCTGACACGAAGGAGTTCACAGGCGTTTTGCGGTCCTAAAATTAAAACGGATTTACAGGCCGGGGCCGTTTTTTTTCATTTTGTCGGCAACCCGCCGCACGGCAAAAAAAATCAAGGCAGCAAATGCACCGACCCCAACCAGCAGGTACGCCCAGTTGATCCGCGTCCGAAATACCGCCAGAAATACCACAGCGACCAGGATAATGGTCGGCACCTCATTCATTGCCCGGTAATTTACATGCGTAAATGTGGACGTGTGCAACTCCAGGCGCCGGATATGCACCTGGGAATAATAGGTGTAGCCGGTCAGGAGCAACACAAAGGCCAATTTGCCGTATATCCAGCCCTGTTGCAACCAGACCGGCTGCAGGACCAGCATCAGTACACCAAAGGTCCAGGTGATCACGACGGCGGGGCGGAGGATAACGCGGTATACCTTCCACTCCATCAAGGAATATTGAGCAGCCAGAATATGGCGGGCGGGAGCGGGGCGTTCGAACGACTCAGCGTGGTACACCATGATCCGAACCAGGTAAAACAAACCGGCCATCCACGACACCATGCCGATGAGGTGCAACGCTTTTGACACGCTGTACCAATTTGCAACTTCCATGTTAAGGTAGGTTTTCCAACAAAAAATGCGCGGCACAAAGGTGTGATTCTCTGTGCCGCGCAACGAATTTCCGGTCTGGAAACGATCGATTTTTACAAAAATTCTACTTGATGAGCGCAAAGTTCAGCGCTAATACCAGTCGCGCCGGATTGTTGGAAAAATGATAATGGTCGCCGAAAAAAGTGACCTGGTCACCGAATTTGTTGAAATTTCCCTCATACCGGATATCCGCGGAAATACGGCCCGTACCCAACGTGAGTCCGGCCTGCCATCCCCAGGTAAATTGCTTCCAGCGAGCGGCATAGCCTTTAAAATCGGTCAATTCAGATTTGCTGTTGAGGAAATAGTGGCCCACCGGCCCACCGTGCAACCGGATAGGTCCCGCCGTAAATCCGACCAAAATAGGCAGGTCCAGGTTTTGATATTTTTCCGTTTTAATGATCTCCGCAGCGGAGGTTTCGCCGACTTTGAAATCCGTTCGGTTCGAGTTAAATACAATTTCGGGTTGCAGGAACACGGCGCCGCCAATGCGGAACCAGGCGCCAAACTGCGTACCGAACCGCAGGTCATGCACTCCAAAATTGAACGAAGTGTCGGCGCCGCCAATCACGATATCATTCGGGCTTTTCAATTGGGTTTGTAATCCGCCTTTCAGACCGAAAGCAAATTGAGCTTGCGCGGCGGCGGCGCAGAACAGAAGGATAAATACAACAGACAGATGTTTCATACGTGTTTAGATTTTGATGGGGAAAAAACGGCTCTCCGCTTCAATTCGTACATACGCCTGCATCGCGGGATATAGTTTAACCAATTCTTAAAAACAGGCTTTAAGAAAAAGCAAAAACTGCTGTGCGACATACCGCCTGAACGGGTTTGTTTAGCTACCCCGTGGAAAGCGCCAAGAATGCGTACTTTTGCAGCCCGCCAAAACCAATACAGCCAATGGACGTTCTGCAAGCCGAGTTTATTTCCAGTTTTCCAAAGGAAAGTCAGTGCCCGAATGACGGCCGGCCAGAATTCGCCTTTATAGGCCGGTCGAACGTGGGCAAGTCGTCGCTGATCAATATGCTGACGAGTAAAAAGGGGCTGGCAAAGGTGTCGGGCACCCCGGGTAAAACGCAGTTGATCAATTTTTTCCTGATCAACCAAACCTGGTACCTGGTGGATTTACCCGGATACGGTTATGCCCGGGTGTCCAAGGAAAAACAAAAAAGCCTGTCGGCAATGATCGATGGGTATTTACTCCACCGCCAGGCGCTTATATCAGCCTTTGTTCTCATTGATTCCAACATTCCACCTTCCAAAATCGACCTGGAGTTTGTAGACCGCCTTGGCGAACACCACATCCCCTTTGCCCTTGTTTTCACAAAAACAGACCGATTGAAAAAAAACGTCCTCGAGCGCAATGTACTGGCCTTTCTGGGTGAAATGCGAAAATCCTGGGAAACCCTACCGCCCCATTTTATTACATCTGCTGAATACCGGACCGGCAAAGAGGAGGTATTGGGTTACATCCGCCAGATTCTGAAAAGTCGTCCATCCTAACCAATTGCAACCTGTGAAAAAAGACATCAACATATATCCGCGGATCATAGATAAAATCGAAGACTGGCCGATCTACCGGCTGAGCGAAGACCGCGCTGAGTTTATCCGCGATATTGAGGAATTCACCTTCCAGCGACTGACCTCCAAACACCGCAACGACCTGGTAGACACGATCGTGAAAACGATCTACCAGGAACGGATACGCATTAAAGAATCGCCCTGGAAAGTAGACCCGCCAAACGACCGTACCTTCTGGAATAAGATCAGCAAACGACTGATCAAAAAAACCCTCGACCGGCAGGATACGGAGGCGCAGGCCACTGCAGAGGATATTTTGCGCAAAATCATTCACCGCTACGCGGAGGAAATCGTCGGCACGTTTAAGATTCCGACCTTCCGGTTCGCACAGCGCTTCCTTACAATCCTGTTCAACCGGTTGCTCAATGCGGCCGTCGGCAAAAGCGTGGCCAGTGTCTGGAGAGGCCGGCGTCAACTGTATGAACGGCTCAATGTGGTAGGCGATGTGGAAACCGTTCGGCACCTGTTCCGCTACGGAACGGTAGTGATTGTACCGACGCACTCCAGCAACCTGGACTCCATTTTGGTGGGTTATGCCATGGACCAGATCATGGGGTTGCCGTCGTTTTCTTATGGTGCGGGGTTGAACCTGTATAATTTCGGTCCGGCGGCTTATTTCATGAACCGACTCGGGGCTTACCGGGTCGACCGGCGCAAAAAAAACGCCATATACCTGGAAACGCTCAAGACCATGAGCAACCTCAGCATTCAACGGGGCGTCAACAGCCTGTTCTTTCCAGGCGGTACCCGTTCCCGGGCCGGCGCGTTGGAATCCGAACTCAAAATGGGGTTGCTCGGCACCACCGTTGAAGCCCAGCGCGCCATGTGTCAACGGGGCGAATCCAGTAAAGTGTTTATCGTACCTATGGTCATTGGGTATCACTTTGTGCTTGAAGCGCCCTTTTTGATCGAACAATACCTGCGCTACACCGGTCGGGAAAATTATATCCGCCTGCGCGACGATAGCCAGAGTATCCGCAGTTCGTTCCGGTTTATCTGGCGCTTATTCTCCACCACGAGCGACATCACCCTGAGTGTGGGCAAACCTATGGACGTACTTGGCAATTTCGTGGATGCACAAGGGCGCAGTTTCGATCGGTTCGGTACGGAAATCGATATCCGGGAATATTTTATGGCCAATACAGAAGTGAACGAAGACCGGCAACGGGAAGAAGAATACACGAAACTGCTGGCCGAACGCATAGTGGAGCGGTACGGTATCGAGAACGTGGTGCTCAGCAGCCATTTGATCGCTTTCGCCGTTTTTGAAATGCTGTTGCACGAAAACCCCAAACTGGACCTGTTCGGCATTCTGCGCCTGCCTACTGACGATTACTTGTTTCCTTTCCGCGCAGTGGTGGAAGTGGTGGAACAAATGCAGGCGCAATTGTACGACTGGGAACAACAGGGGAAAATCAAACTTTCCCCCGAAATTCACCGCCCGGCTACTGAAGTGGTCCGCGACGGCGTCAAAAAACTCGGCGTGTTTCATGCCGAAAAACCACTCGGTTTCAGCAAAGACGGCGGTATTGTGTCTTCGAATTTCCGGGTTCTGTATTTTTACCACAACCGGTTGCAGCAATACGGCCTGGAAAAATCGGTGCATTGGAAATCAGAGGAGATCGAAGTGCTGAGAACAGATTGATACCTGTGGATTTAAGCACCCACAGGTATCCCTCTACAAAAATTTATCTCCGTTTATTAGAAACTCTTTGATTGCAGTGGCAAACCAACCTTTATCGTGAACGGGTCATGACATACCAAAACTTACAACTTGAACTGGATAACGGCATAGCCGTCCTGACGATCAACCGGGAAAAAGCGTTGAACGCGCTCAATTCCCAAACAATGCTTGAACTGCGGCGCTTTTTCGGCGCAGACGCCCATCAGATCGATGGGTTAAAAGGCGTGGTCCTGACCGGTGCGGGTGAAAAGGCATTCGTGGCCGGCGCCGATATCACCGAATTCAGCGGATTGGACGCCGCGCAGGGCGCCGCTTTTGCACAGCACGGGCAGGAGACCTTTCTCCTGATCGAACGGTTCCCCAGGCCGGTCATTGCCGCAGTGAATGGGTTTGCATTAGGTGGCGGCTGTGAACTGACAATGGCCTGCCACCTGCGCGTGGCCGGCGAAAAGGCCAAATTTGGCCAGCCTGAAGTGAACCTCGGTATTATCCCGGGCTATGGAGGTACTCAACGGCTCATCCGGTATATCGGCCGGACCAAGGCACTGGAACTACTGATGACGGCCGATATGATTGATGCGGCCGAAGCGTTTCGACTCGGGTTGGTCAATTATGTTGTGCCCGCGGGCACTGAGGTTTACCAAGCCAGGGTCTTGATTGATAAAATTGCTGCAAAAGCCCCGGTCGCCATCGCCAAGGTGATCGAATGCGCCAACGCATTTACCGAAGGCAGCGGCGAGGATTATAACAAGGAAGTACAGGCATTTGGCGAATGCTGCGGCACCGACGACTTTCGCGAAGGCGCAACGGCCTTCGTGGAAAAACGAAAAGCGCAGTTTACAGGGAAATAACAGTTTTTTAACCCTCCATGAACTCCAGCAACGTGCGGTAATCATCCCAGCGGGCGTCTTCCAGTTTCATTTCGAGCAAGTCGAGCATCTCTTCCGCATAGATGGCATCGAGTTCGGGGGCAGTGCGGGCAGTGCGCAATTCGAGGCGCCCGGCGCGCAATTGCGCCATTCTCCAGGAAAACGTCCGCTCCATGCGGGCGAAAATGTCCGCGCACACTTCGACGTGGTTTAAATCGCTACCGGCGACTACAGCATCCTGAAAAGCGGCTTTATTCCGGGCTATCATCTTGCCATTTTCCAGAATAAAATACGCCGTGTGCGGCCAGGCCTCTTTGGGGGGCAGCAGGTGGGCATATAGGATCAATTGCAGATCCTCACCGTTCTGGATCATTTCTTTGCGCCGCTGAGCGCCGCTCCACTTCAAATCGACAATAGCCTGTTCATCGGTGTTCCGGCGCAGCACCAGGTCGGCTTTGCCGCGCACCGGCAGGCCTGCAAAAGCGCCTTCCAGCGGTAATTCGGTGGATTCGATTGTCCAGCCATTGTTGCGCAACATCGACAGGAGGCTCCAGGCGGCATTCTTGATACGGTTCAAAAACTGGTTGCGTTCGGGTTCGCGGCCGTAGAGCAACAGGGTAGCGCCTTCGCGTTCCAGCAGGCTGCCGGCTTTGTTATCCATCCAGGCTGCAACCTCGGATTTGCTCCAGGAAAGGCAATCTTCCTGCAACAACAGTTCAAAAAAACGGTGTGCCAGGCTCCCCAACAAGGTTTGATCGCTTTTTACGCTGAGCAAGCTCGCCGGAAAAAGGCGCATCTTTTGCCGAAAAAACCAGCGGTGCGGGTAATAAAACAGGCTTTCAAGGTTGGTGGGCGTTTCGTATTCGCTGTCATTCAACCGCTCGGGGTTGGTAAAAACCAATTGCGGCCTGGGGCGGGTCCGCGGTCGGTTTTCCAATAATGTCGTTGGCGGTACGGACGCGATCCGTTCGAGTGCTGCGCAGTCGCCGGGATTGTCCAGGCAAAACGTGAATCTGTTTCGCTGCTCAAACGCCGCCTCCAGGTCGCTCAGCAACAAACTCGGCAACACCTCTGCCCCATTGGCCTGTTCAGGTACCACCAGCACCAGCCGCTCTGTTGTTTGCAACACCGGGCGCAGGCTCAGGAACAGTTTGCGCCGGCCTTCGAGCATAGGGTCATCCAGTTTCACCTTCCGGACATCCAGCCAGGCCCGTTCCGCCGCCCGCCATTGATCCGGAGCCGGTACGGTGCCGTCGAACAGGCAATTCCACCAAACCAGGGAATCAGGTAGAGCCGCCAGTGCGCCGGGGTGGTGCACGAATTCAAAATGCCCCGTTTCGGCCACGGTGAGCTGCACCGGAGCCGGTTCATATATCGTGCGAACGATGCGCTCCAACTCCAGAAAATTGAGACGCGGCTCCGGCAGCGTTTCCAGCAAATCCCGAACCCGCCGGGCTTGTTCCGCCAGTACGAGCATATTGGTATTCCCTGTTTCATCGAGCACTTCGAGCGCCCAACGGTGCAGATAGGCATACAATTCGACGGCATCGCGTTTCGGCACCGTGGCATCGGCCTTGTAGCGGCGGCGGTCGAACCAGAATTCATATTGGTCGCGTGCCTGGGCAGAAGCTTTGGTTTCGAGGTAGCCCAGCACTGCAGCGAACCAGGTGTCGCTATACAGCCCGGGTTTTTCAGCCATAACCCGGGCAATCTCCAGGGCAAGCCCGTCGTCGAGCGGTTTGAGCGGCAGAGTGACAAACTCCATGATCTTGAACACATCCACAGGCTCCCACAGAAAAGCCGGTGCGAGTTTCAACACCTGCAGCGAGGGTCGGGCCAGGGAAGCGGAAAGTACGCCCATGGCGGGAAAGCCTTCCAATACAAGCGCCTGTTCGAGCGTCCGGTTCAGTTCCGGAAGCAGGAAAACCGGGCGCCATTCAGGATTCCGGGCCAGCCATTGGGCGAGGAAGACTGCTGCGTCGCTGTCGCGCCGTGCAGTGAGTACAAGGAGCGAGCCATCGTTTTTCGCTATTAATTTGCCCTGCCGGATGTCCGCCAATCGCTGTTGGAACCAACCCAGGTCCGTATCGGGTGCAGCACCCGGTTGAAGCGGAAGCTGATTTATGGGAATATTTTGTGCACGAAAAACGGCCAGAGCCTGGCGGATAAAAGGGGGATATAAGTCCTCCGGGTCGTGCAAAAAAATCTGCTCCACGATAGCAGGACGCAGGCGGAGCCACTCCAACGTCTGTTGGCAGCGATCGGCAAAGCCGGTGGCGGCAGCGCCAATATCCGGCTGGCTGACCTTCAAACGGAAGATTCGCTCTACTCCAGCCAGGGTGAGAAGACGCTCCGGGCTTTTGTTATCGGCATTGAAATCCCATCCAGCCAGCATCAGTTCATCCCGACGGCTCAGCAGGGCAGCGGCAGTAGCCATGCGGTCGGCTTCAAAAGAATGGGCATAAAACGGCTGTTCCGGCGCTGTTTCACGCCATTGCAACAGTGCCTGCCGGTATAATTCGATGCGGAGGTAATCGGTGTTTTCCGAATAGCCGGCCAGACCGATACGGATTTCGAGCCATTGCAGCAGGCGTTTGACGCCGGCAAACAACACGTCCGTCCGCTTGGTTTGCAGCGGAGCATAGACGAGATTGTCGAATTCAAGGCCGAGATGGAGTTGCATATCCGGTAGTGCGTGTACCGAGCTAATGTAGGCGCTTCAGGGTTTTTAGGTTACTTTTGCCCCCGCTGTTTTTGAAACAATTTTTTTGAAAAATGGAATCGAACGACATAGCCAAAACGAGTGATATCACCATACGGGTCAGTTTGGACAAAGACCGTGTTCCCTTGAAAATTGAATGGTCGGCCAGCGACATGCACGAAGGGGGCAAATTTGAAGCCTGCAAAGCCATGGCAGTCGCCCTGTTCGACAAGGAACACCGCGACACATTACGGATTGACCTGTGGACCAAAGAAATGCAGGTACAGGAGATGGACCGGTTTATGTATCAAACCCTGCGTTCCCTGAGCCAAACCTACCTGCGCGCCACCCAGAACAAAGATTTGGCGGAAGAAATGGCGCAATTTGCACAGCATTTTGGCGAAAAGACAGAGATCATTCCAAAAGTATAACGCGGCCTAGGGTGCAAGCAAAGCAGCGCTTAACCAATTGGCTATCGCCTGCCGATTGCTCGGGATAACCAGGCGCTGCTGATCCCATGCATTCCGGATGTTCCCCAACTCGATGTATACGGCTTTCGGCGTGGTTGTTTCCCGCAGGGTAAATAAGCCCCGCGGCGACACGGTGCCGTTGTATTGTTTCTGGGAGCGGATTTTAAGGTATTTCTGCAAAAAGGTTTTGTGCAATTTCAAGGCCAGTTCCTTGCTGATCTCGCTGTCGGGGCGGTAATAAAAAAACACATCCGTTTCCTGGTGCCGGTGCCGCGAATCGACGTGAATTTCGATGATGGTCTGGTCGGAGATTCCGGCTTTTAAGTAGCGTTGGGTGAGCTGGTTGATCAGTTCCGTGCGCTGCCCCAGCCGTTCTTTTTGGTCGAGTGGAATTTCCAGTCCCCCCCACACTTGTTCATCCTTGTCGCATGGTAAATAGGCTTCATCCCGGATGCCGTCGTTGGGGTCCCGCACGATCATGAAAGCCGTGGCCCCGTGGCTGACCAGCAGGCGAACGAGCCGGAGCGACACATCGTATGCATATTCATCTTCGCAGAGCGTATGCCCGGCGCGGGTTCCTTCGGCGCCCACATCGGGCCCGCCGTGTCCGCTGATGATATAAAATACTTTGCCCTGAAGTTTGTGGCTGGCCAGGGGTGTTTTTTCATATTTCTTGCCGAAAATCGGGAAAACCCGGTTGCCCCGCGCAGAGGTGCTTTCTTTGAGCCGCACAGCGGTACCCGTTTTTTTCCCTCGCTCTGCTTCGGCGGCCACCGCTTCCGCCAATTCGCCTTCTGCCGGGCAATGCAGTTCGTGCCAGGGCACCCACAATTCTTTGTCTTCGATAAAACTCCGGACACGCAGACCCTGCTCCTGTGCACTTTTGTTATAGGCATCGATCCGGATAGCCGTTTGCCAATCGTCAATTTGGAGTGTGGTCCGGATGCTTTTGCCATTATAGGTAACAACCATGACCGGGATCTTATACGCCATTTTGGCTTTCAGGCGGTAATCTTCTTTTAGGTTGTTGATTTTAAAAAACGCTGTAACGTTGCAATCGTAACCATCCAGGGCATAGCGTTGCAGCAGCGTTGGTACATCGTCGCCAGGTTGGGCTATTACTTTGAGGTATTCTTCCGGCGGAGCGACAGATCTAGCGGGACTGACTACAACAGCCCGTCTTTGCAGGCTTCCGGCAAAGATCTTGGGATGCACCGGCAGGCCGGTTGGTTGCACTAATGCCAGTAACAGTATCCGGAAAAAGTAATTTGAAATTGCGCGGTGACTCATTCGGGCAAATTTGGGCAAAAAAGTTTTTTGTTACCGGCAAAGGACGGACTTTTAAGGCCTTTTTTGCAATTAATACACGGAAAACCCTCATTAGGGCACATGATGAAAAAAATATTGAAACAGGATGGCATTTATCAGGTTCAGGTAGAGCATTTGTTGCGAGCACTCGAACCATTTGACGATACTGTGCTCAATATGGCGGCTATCGACGGGGGCTGGTCGGCCATTCAAACCATGCACCACCTTATCCTGACGGAGGAACTGGCGCTTCAGTATGTACGGAAAAAACTGAGTTTTAACCCCGAACTAAAAAAAAGCGGCTGGGATGCCCGTTGGCGTACCTTCGCTCTGTGGTTTTACCTGAGTTTGCCGATCCGGTACAAGGCGCCGGCAGCGGTAAACGAAGAACACTTGCCTGGCTTTACAACCTTGGGTGATACCCGGAAACGGTGGACAAATATCAGGGAAGATTGGTCCGGTTTCCTCAAAGAATTAGATCCCGATCTCATCGACAAGGCCGTTTTTCGGCACCCGCTGATCGGTCGCCTCAGTTGGTCGGGGATGCTTAAGTTCTTTCAGTATCACCTGCAACGCCACCGGAAACAGATCGAACGGACGCTGGGGATTTGAATGCGGAATGCGGAATGCGGAATGCGGAATGCGGAATGCGGAATGCGGAATGCGGAATGCGGAATGCGGAATGCGGAATGCGGAATGCGGAATGCGGAATGCGGAATGCGGAATGCGGAATGCGGAATGCGGAATCTTTTTGTTTTCGGCGCTTGGATTATTGGCGCAGGATGGACCCAAACCCGCCGATTTTAATCATTGCGGCACACCTCCCGGCTGGAATTTACCTTTTATCCGGGCCTTTCAGCTGCATCCGGAAAAGTTTGACTTTCGCGCCGACGATACCCTTTGGACAGGCGTGCAAATGCACTTGCTGGCAAATGACATGGGCGAGGGCCGCTTGTCGGGCGAAAAACTGCTCGACGCTTTTTGCCAGTTAAACAAGGACTACGCCCCTTCCAATATCCGGTTCTTTTTCAAAAACGACTGGCACCTTATTGATAAAACAGCCTGGTACCAGCACGACACCCTGAGTGTAGGCGTGGCAATGATGTTTGCCAACAATGTGCCCAACGCGCTGAATGCGTATTTTGTAAATTTGGCTGCCGGCAGCGCCGGATATAACCTGCCCTATGCAGGCGTAGCCATGCTGAACGCCGAGGCCGGGCTCAACAACCACACCTGGACTCACGAAATCGGGCATGCGCTGGCGTTGGAACACACCTTTATCGGCTGGGAAAACAAACAATACAACCCGAACTTACCCACGCCCGATACCCTTACGTACAATTATGCGTACTTTCACGACACGCTCGACACCAACTTCCCGGTGCCGCTCGACACGGCGCTGGTGGAATACGTAGACGGCTCCAATTGCGGTATTTCCGCTGACCGGATCTGCGATACCAAGCCGGATTACCTGAGTTACCGCTGGAATTGCAACAACCAGAATATGAGTACCATACAACTCAAAGACCCCGCCGGCGCCCCCTTCTATGCAGACGCCACGCTGTACATGTCGTACTCGTATGACAATTGTCAAAACCGTTTTTCTCCCACGCAAAGCCAAATCATGCGCGCCTACTTGCTGAACCCAAAAGCCAGTTGGGTGGCATCAGGCCCTCAAGCAAACGCTATTGTGGATGTGCCGCAAGCGTTGTCGCCGGCAAGCGGTGCGATGGCGCCCGCCAGTGGTACGGTGCTGCAATGGACGCCCACGCCCGGAGCGACCCATTACCTGATCCAGGTATCCAGAATACCATCCTTCGGGATAAATGAACAGGAACTCATCTCCGCCGACACATTTGTTATGACCAAGCCGCTTTCGGTTAATAAAACCTATTACTGGCGCGTCCGGCCTTTCAATGCTTCGTATACCTGCAGCGGCTACTCCGGTTCTAAAAGTTTTATCGCCACAGAAATCATCGGCGTAACCGCGGCCCCAGCCGACGGCTCGCGTTGCTACCCCACCCTGCTCCAGCCCGGGCAACACATCACCCTGGAAATGGCCGAGCCCTGGCAGCATCAAACTGTCGAATGCGTGATACATGACGCAGCCGGGAGACTGCACTGGAAAGCCGGGCTGGAGTTGAATGGCAAACAGCAGGACATCACCCTTCCCTCCGGCAACTGGGCCCCGGGGTTGTACTTTTTCGAATGCTTCGGCCCCGGCGGTGCCTTCCGGCAATCCATCGTCCTGTTGGGCCAGTAATGGCTCGTGAAAATTGTCGCCCGCTGGCGCATTTTCTGGGGGCAGCAATGAATTCCGGAGGAATGCCGAACTTTGCGCGTACATTTCGACCAACTATACAAACCTCTGCGTGATGCATCTCCATAAATACATTTTATTGCTGGTCTGTTCGATCCAAAGCATACTGGCGTTTGGTCAACAAAGTGGCGACCGGTGGTGCGGTTATACCGGTTCTTCCGACTGGCTTGATTGGTACCAACGCAACACCGGCCTGTTCGACCGGGGCGGAGAAGCTGATACTACCTGGCATTATGTTCCGGTGACCCTGCACATTGTCGGCACCGACGATGGCAGCGGATATTTTGACGTAGGTGATGCGCTCCTGGCATTGTGCAATATGAACAATCAATACGCCCCCCTTCATATCCGGTATTACCTCAAGCCCGGTGATGAGCTGCAATACCACAACAATTCCAATTGGTATGAGCATGATTACAATGTGGGCGGCACCATGATCAATACGGTGATTGCGCCGATCAAAGACCGCCTGAACATCTTTATCGTATCTGACCCGGCCGGCAATTGCGGTTACTCCTGGAAAGACGCCGTGGTGCTGAAAAAGGGCTGTTCCGGCCCCAAAAACACAACATGGGCGCATGAAGCCGGGCACCATTTTTCTCTCCCGCACACCTTCCGCGGTTGGGAAAACTTCGACTGGAATTACCTTCAGCCGGCGCCGACAAAGGTGAATAATGTATCGGTGGAAAAAGTTGACGGCTCCAATTGCTTCAACAGCGGCGACCGCTTCTGTGACACCGAACCCGATTATTTGAACGACCGGTGGCAATGCAACAGCGATCTGCGAAGCAAATCCGTCCAATACGACCCCGATAGTAATTCCTTCCGCTCCGATGCCACCTTGTACATGAGTTATGCCTCCGACCAGTGTGAATCGCGATTTTCAACCGAGCAAATAGCAGCCATCCGGGCCAATCTGGAAACTGAACACAGTAGTTATCTCCAAATCAGCGCTCCTATTGCCGGCATGGATATTACTGCGCCGGTGGAACTGATCAGCCCGATCGACAGCACCCAGCCCGTTCAGTACAATCATATCGAGTTCAAGTGGAAACCGGTACCGAATGCGCGTTATTACACCGTTGAGATTGCCAACGATCCCGGTTTTAACACGCGCTTCTTTTACCAAACGGTAACCGATACGACCAGCCTGATCGTAACCAAAGGCGCGCCGAACAATTGGACGGTGTACTGGCGGGTAACCGCGGCCAACGGCTGGGATTTGTGCCACTCGGCTGTCAATGCACAAGTGGGCATACTGCACACCCAGAATTTGTCGGCCACCAACGACCTGGAACGCGCCGCTGTCATTCAGCTGGCCCCCAACCCCGTGATGGCCGGCACGCCGGCACACTTGAATATTTTGGCAGACCAGGCAATGGAAATATCAGCGACCATCTGTGATGCGGCCGGCCGCATTTGTTACCGCCAACCCCTGCGGGTTTTCCCGGGCGAGAATGCCCTGGAGATCCCGACGGCACAACTCAGTGCCGGCGCATATATGGTTTTACTGCAAAACGAAAAAGGCGCTACGGTCAAACGGCTGGCTGTTGTGGAATAACCTGCGATGGGCGTCATTCAGCGACAAGGGATCAAATATTCCATCGTAAATTTTGCCGGTCTGGCTATCGGTACTGCGAGTACCATTTTAGTGTACTCCCGTAAAGAAGTAGTCGAAGCGTATGGGTTTACGCAGTTTCTGTTGAGTATTGCCATTATTGGATTCCCGCTTTATGCCTTTGCCAGCAATTCGGTAGCCATCCGATTTTTCCCCAATTTTCAAGATAAATCTACCAAGCACCACGGTTTTTTGCCGTTGCTGCTGTATATGTGCCTGGCCGGATGGAGTTTTTGCGCCGTGTTAGCCTTGCTGGCGCACGACCCCATTGAGGCTGCTTTCGCGCACAATTCTCCATTCGTGCGCCAGTATATCTGGATGGCCTTGCCATTAACGCTTTTTTACACCGTTTCGATTTTTCTCGCCCAGTATGCGTCCAACTTTAAGCGTATCGTGGTGCCGTCGATCCTGGTTGATTTTTCGCTGAAAGTGCTGATGCCGGTCATGATGATCGCCATTTGGCTGGGGTGGGTAGAATTGGGGACGGCCTTGTACTGGCTATTAGCGCATTATTTTTTGGTGATGGTTTCCCTGATGGTTTATTTGAACCATTTGGGCGAGTGGTCGTTTCGCACCCCCGCCTGGTCGTTTATAACACCGGCGTTGCGGCAAGATATCCTGCGGTATGCCGGTTTCGGCGTCGTCACGGGCCTGGCCATGTTAGTCGTCACCAAGGCCGACACCTTGCTGGTCGGGCCGCTCATATCCATGAAAAGCAACGCCGTTTATGCGATTGCACTCAACATCGCAGCGGCCATCGAAATACCCACAAAAAGCCTCTACAGCGCCAGTGCATCGTTTGTGGCGCGGTACCTGGCCGATGAAAACTGGGCGGAGATGCGGGTGCTGTACCAAAAGGTTTCCATCAATCTTTTAGCAGCCGGCTTGCTGATCTTCGGCTGCGTTTGGGTTTCGGCAGACGACCTTTTTGCCCTGATGCCCAACAGCCAGGCGGTAGCGGAAGGCCGGAACGTGTTATTTTTTCTGGGCCTCGCCAAACTGGTTGATATGGGCTCCGGATTGAACAATCAACTGGTGTATTACTCCAAATATTACCGGTATTCGATGGTTTCCCTGAGCCTGCTGGCCGTCGCCAATATCTGCTTTAATTTGTGGTTAATCCCCAAATTGGGGCTCAGCGGTGCCGCAATTTCGGTATTGTTATCCACCACGTTGTACAACCTGTCAGGATTGTACCTGGTTTGGAACAAATTTCACATGCACCCCTTTTCCCGCAACACGATGTCTATAGCCGGGCTGGCAGCGGCGGCCATTGCGGCGGCCTGGTTTTTGCCCGATACCGGGTATGCTTTGGCCAATATTGCCCTGCGCTCCGGATTGTTCGGTATGATCTTCACCTTTTTTGTGCTCCGGTTTCGCATTTCGGGCGACATCAGCCAACTCTGGAACGATATGCTGACGCGGGTCAAAAAAGCCAGGTAGCGTTTTTACTGGGAAAATACCAGGAGGAGCGTGCTTTTTTCCGGGCTCACTACCCGATCGACGCGGACCAAAAACCCCGGTTGTATTTCTTTGTCTTCACCCAGTCGCATTGCATTGCGGCTTTCTTCCAATACATCTGCCCAGGCCTTCAGCGGCGCCTGTTTCGGGGAGAAGGTGCTCAGGTATACCAATTGCCGTACCGCCTCTTTCATCCACAAGGAATCGGGAAACCGGCTGTAATCGCCGCGCACGGTAAACTGAAATTCCTGCCGGGACTTATCACATACATCCTGGCTGATTTCCAACAGCACGTTGGTATCGAGCAGCAGGCTTTCCAGCGATTGATTGCCCTGTTTTTCAAAGTTATATTGCAATACGTGCGGCAATTTGGCATCAAAAATAGGTTCCGGTTTATACCGGCAGCCTTTGCCCGATTGACAGGCGAGCCCGTACAAAGCCAGCGCACAAACGATACCTGCCAGCAGAAAACGAACGTTCATAATTGAAGGATTGAATGGTCGCAGTATCCAAAAATGGATGCCAAAAGTACATAGTTTTGCGGGTGAACGTTGAATTCAAAAAAAGCCATGCCCAGTTTGCTTATCCGTAACATCAAGACGCTTGTGCAAGCAGAAAGTACGCCGCGACCTGCCCCCCGCGGGGCGTCGATGGCTGAATTGCCCATGCTGAACCACGCCTACCTGTTGTGTGAGCAGGACCGCATTGCGGCATTTGGCCCGATGGATAAATGCCCGGAGCGCGCTGATAAAATCATCGACGCGGCCGGTCGGATGGTGTTCCCCAGCTGGTGCGATTCGCATACGCACCTCGTGTTCGCGGCGACCCGTGAAGAAGAGTTTGTCGACCGGATACGCGGGCTGAGCTATGAAGAAATCGCGGCCCGGGGCGGCGGCATTCTCAACTCGGCGCGCCGGCTGCAGCAAATGTCGGAGGAAGCGTTGTTTGAAAGCGCCTGGGAGCGGCTGCAGGAAGTGATCGGTTGCGGAACTGGCGCCATCGAGATCAAAAGCGGCTATGGCCTCACGGTGGAAAGCGAACTGAAAATGCTGCGGGTAATACGCCGCTTAAAGATGGCAAGCCCAATTCCGATCAAGGCGACATTTCTGGGCGCGCATGCCATTCCCATGGAGTACAAACACCGCCGGAGGGAGTATATCGATCTTATCGTTCAAAAAATGCTGCCGCAGGTAGCGGAAGCAGGCCTGGCTGAGTATTGCGACGTGTTCTGCGACCGCGGTTTTTTCACAGTTGAAGAAACCGCGCGCATCCTCCAGGCAGCGTGGATTTATGGGCTGAAACCCAAAATTCACGCCAATGAGCTGGACTTTTCGGGTGGTGTCCAGGTGGGCGTGGCGAATCACGCCGTTTCGGTTGACCACCTGGAATATACGGGTGACGCCGAGATCGAAACGCTCTTGAAAAGCGCCACCCTGCCCACCTTGCTACCTGCCTGCGCATTTTTCCTTGGCATTCCGTATCCGCCTGCGCGAAAAATGATCGATGCCGGCTTGCCTGTGGTATTGGCCACCGACTACAACCCCGGATCGACGCCATCGGGCAGGATGGCCTTTGTAGTGGCATTGGCATGCATAAAAATGAAAATGTTGCCGGAGGAAGCAATAAATGCAGCCACCATCAACGGGGCACTGGCCATGGAACTCAGTGAATCTGTTGGCAGCATTGCCATTGATAAAAAGGCCAATGTTTTCATTACCAAGCCATTGAACAGCATTGCGCAGATCCCATATTCTTTTGGGAATGACCCCGTGGAAACGGTTGTGTTGAACGGCAAAGTCTGGGCGCCGCAGCATTGACAATAAAAAAAGTTAAGGGCGCGTTTAGCGGCAGTCCTGCCGATTTACTCGATTTACTCCACAATCAAATATTTATTCCAGCCGCGATATATCCGGTTGTGCGGCGTTTGTCTAATTTTGCGTCCACTTGTCCAAAAGCGAGTGTTCACATCGGACATAATCCGCCTTTTCAACTGTTAAAACTGCTTTGAGAGACAGCAAATTACGCCAGCATTGTATCTCTTTGCACCACAATCCCGTGTTGAACATATCCATTAACCATTGCAAATTTTTACGCATGCACAAACTTCTAATCCCTCTGCTCGTTTGCCTTACGGCAAGTTTTCTACACGCCCAGGTTCCAAAAATCATCTCCCTCAGTCCAAATTCCATATCTAAACCACTAAGCCCGGACGCCCCGGATGCCGCCTGTTTTGCGGGCACCTTTACCGTCGGGCAGTTTATCGGACAAAGCAATGATATCGATCTCGATACCATCTACCTTTGTTTCGGGGACTCCATTTTCATCGACCACAACGGCGACCAAATGTTTATGGACCCCAACCCGGCAACCCCACCCGGTATCAGCTACGCTTATTATCACTGCCTGCCAACGGCTACTGGCAATGAAATGGTGGTGGTGGCCGATCCCTGTATCTGGCAAGGCGCCGCCAACGGTTTTTTTGCCGTGAACGGGCCGCCCAGCGGCGACACCTGGTTCTTCAATACCGGGAGTCTGATCAACTCCTCGTTTTGCAACGGCGTACCATGCGCCATCACGTTTGCCCCGATCACGATTACCGACTTCAATGGCGGCGCCCTGGAACCCGGCTGTGTTGATGTCAACACCAACGCCGCCTTCACGGTCGTTTACCTGAAGGATATCGCGGAAAGCGGCATCTCTACCAATTTCGGCGACGATTGCAAAGGAAAGTTCCGTTTGCGCGGCGGCTACCCGGAATGGGACGGCAATGCCACCTACACGGTAACAATCACCCTGGCCAGCGACCCGAACGTTAAGGCATTGATCTACACACCGCCGGCCCAGATGAAACACGGGAATGATATTATCTTTTCCGTGCCGCAATCCGGCGTTTACAACGTCACCGTGGAAGATGGTAAAAGTTGCGGTGCGATGTTTCAGATCAATATGAATGCCTGCACACCATCGAACAATGTAACGATTTCGCTGCCGGAAGTGATCAGTCCGCCCGGTTCGCAGATCTGCATACCGATTACTGTTCAAAATTTCACGGATATTCTGGGCGCCTCGTTCTCGCTCACCTGGGATCCTACCGTTTTGCAATACGTGTCCATTCAAAACGCCAACCCAGCCATTCAGCCGTTCACCGCTGCCGGTAACCTGAACGAACAGAATAGCAGCCAGGGTTACCTTGGCATTATTTATTTTGACAACTCGCCCACCTCGCCCGGCGTCGATATCCCGAACGGCCAGACCCTGGTGGAAGTGTGCTTCAATGTGCTGGCGCCTATCGGCACCTGTACGCCGCTGGATGTGCAAAGTTTCCCGACACTGATCACCATGGACAATGCACAGGGCCAGCAATTGGCCATCACCGTGGATACGGGTCAGGTATGCTCCGACCTTGTGCCCCTTGATGTGCAGTTTTATGTAGATACTCCCACTTGCAGCGGAACCGCCAGTGTCGGCGTGATTATTAACGGAGGCACTGCACCGTATGATATTACCTGGAAAATGCTGCCCGCCGGCGCTACCTCCCTGGTTACCTCACTGGTCGCCGACACCATTTTGACAGCCGCTTTGCCGGAAGGCACTTACTCTGTGTGCGTGACAGATGGCAATGGCGTTGGCAATACAGTTTGTGATACCCTGACGATCGACGTGCCGAGCCTGGGAGGAGCGCTGGCCGTGGTGCAATCGCCCTTATGCAATGGCGGTATGGATGGCGCCGTGAAGGTGGATGTTTCCATTGATGGGGTCGTTCTCCCAACCCCGTTGGGACCGAATATCAGTTTTGCCTGGAATAATGGACTTCCACCAAACCAGACGCAAAACAACCTCAAAGCAGGCAATTATAGTGTAACTATTACCGACTCAAGCACAGGTTGTACCGTTGTTGCTGCAGGTTCGCTCAGCCAGCCTTCTGCCATGATGCTCAATGCACAGGTGGTACAGGCTTCCTGTCCGGGGGTTGCCGACGGCATGATTACCTCAACGGTTACTGGCGGCACGCCTTTGCCGGGCAATATGTATTCATTCTCGTGGGAATACTCGCCCAATATCAGCGGCATGCCCTTATTTACAGATGACGCAGGTAGCCTCAATCCGTTCGTGATGTCGAACAAGCCGGCAGGTTACTATTTTGTCACGGTTACGGATGCTAACGGCTGTACCTATGTGCATCCAACCGAAGTGGAAATTCCAAACTTGCGGGAAGTTACGATCGATCTGATCGATCTGCTGAATCCCACGTGTGCCGGCCTTGCCAATGGATCCATTAACGTGGAAGTCAATGCGCAACCGGCGTTCAACAACCCGGATTACCTGTTTTTCTGGAATGCGCCCGGGTTCCCGCAAGTGAATAATGCCAACATGAGCACCTATTCCAGCCTGCCTGCCGGCACGTATGACGTACTGGCTTTGGAGACCAATACGGGTTGCTCCGATACTGCCACATTTGTCGTCACCGAACCGCAGCCGCTGCTAGCCAGCGTGCTTTCGACTACCAGTCCTTCCTGTCAATTCCAGAATGATGGTTCCATCAACGTAGTGGCAACAGGCGGCAGCGGTGGCCCCAATTATACCTATACCTGGTCGGCCAATCCGGTGCAAGGTCTACCCCTTGGGCCCACTCAAAAGAACTTGGTGCCCGGCACCTATACTGTGGTGGTTACCGATATCAATGGCTGCTCGGATTCCCTGGTCATTGTGTTGAACCTGCCACCGCCGCCGGCTATCACTGCCGTGGATTCCACCTCGGTGAAATGCGGGGCCGACGGATGCCTGAAAGTAACGGCGCCAACGGGCGTAACCTTTTTATGGGAAACTCTGAGTGGAAATATGGTCGGCAATACAGCACAGGTTTGCGGATTGCCCGGCGACACTTATGTGGTCACGGTCGAAGACGCGCAAAAGTGCGTCAACAAAGACACCTTCACTCTGGCGCCGGTTGTGCCCTTGTTTGTAGCCGATTCCCTGCTCACACTACCGCTATGCTTTGGAAATTCTGATGGCAGTATAGCACTCGACGTTCAGGGAGGTAGTCCGGGCTACACCTACGTTTGGTCTGGCGGTCAGAATACCCCGGTGATATTCGCGATCAAGGCCGGAACGTACACCGTTACGGTCACCGATCTCAAAGGTTGCACCCTGGTTAAAACCTATAAACTTCCCAACCCGCCCAACATCGCTGTATCGTCCAATAGCATTCAGGCGGCCACCTGCCCGGGTGTTTGCGATGGACAGGCTACCATCGTTCCGGTATACAGCAATCAAATGCCCGCTGATTTTAACTTTTTGTGGGCAGATGGCTCCACTGATTCCATGCGGGTAGACTTGTGTCCGGGGGTCGACTCCGTGACTATTACAGATGCCTTTACAGGATGTGCCGTCATCTCCTTTGTGAATATTGGAAGTCCGCCGGACATCGTAGGCAACATCGACACGGTACCGGTAACCTGCTTTGGCGGCGATGACGGCGAAGCGATTGCCACGGTTTCGGGTGGTAATGGCGCACCGTTTACGTATAACTGGAGCAGCGGCGCGGGTATTCCGCAAGCAACCGGCCTGGCGGCAGGACCGTATACCCTTACGGTTACCGACCGGAATGGCTGTACTGCGATGTTTGTCACCGACGTGACCCAACCCGATGAAATAGTGGTTACCCAAGACTTGGTCGCCTCCAGCAATATTTTGTGCTTTGGTGACAGTACCGGGATAATCGCCGTCAATACAACGGGTGGAAATCCAGGCGGTTATACGTACAAATGGTCGGATGGAACCACGAATATCGGCACCACCAACCCGATTGACAACTTGTCTTCCGGAGCTTATGCGGTGACCGTGACCGACTCGAAAGGTTGTACCGGCACCTTGCTGAATATTATCCTCAGCGACCCGCCTGCGGTTCAAGGCGTGTACCAGCCCTGGGAGCCCTTATTGTGTAATGGAGACGAAACGACGCTTTATATCGATTCCATCTTTGGCGGCTCGGGGGCACCCTATCAATTTAGCCTCGATTTTGGGGTGTATCTCGATAAAGATTTCCCCGTAACACTGAGCGGTGGCGAACATTACATCACGTACATTGACCGGCTTGGATGCGAATATACCGACACGATCCTGGTCGTGGAACCAGATCCGATTGTCGTAACCTTCGACCCCGATGTAGTGGAGATTGAACTGGGCGATTCCCTGCAATTGCTTCCGCTGGTAACCGGGGCCGTTGTTGACACCTTTGTCTGGACGCCTGCCGACGAGACACTGCATTTTCCGAATCAATTGGAACCCTATGCGTATCCTTTCCAGTCGCAGACCTATACTCTTGTCGTTCAGGACGAGAACGGTTGTACCGCTACTGGCTCCATTACGGTCAATATCGATCCGAACCGGAATGTGTACATTCCCAACGCCATCATTGCCGGAAACCCAAAAGGGCTGAACGACCACTTTAACCCAATTGTCGGCCGTGGGGTGGAAATGGTCAATTACATGCGCATATTCGACCGCTGGGGCAACCTGATGTATGAACGGGATTCCTTTTTCCCCAACAACAACGATTTTGCCGAAGGCTGGGATGGTCGTTACAAAGGCCAATACGTTCAACCGGGTGTGTATGTCTATGTAATCGAAGTTCGGTTCCTTGACCGGCGGGTGCTGGTATACCGGGGAGACATAACCGTACTGCGATAAGCCTTATTACCTTGGTTATCCGCAGTTTAAGATAAAAATGAATCGCCGTTTCGGAAGGACCTTCCGGAACGGCGATTTCGTTTCTGCTTTAAGGGTTAGTTTTTCCCCTTCGGCTTGCGCATCGGCTTGCCCAGAATACTTTTCCCTTTTTCTGCATCGAGCACCGGTTCCGGGCGGGGTGCCTCCTCCTGAACATCATTAAACACCTTGTCGACGAACACCCAGCGGCCTTTCTCCCACCGCAGACCATCGTAACTGCCATCCGGCACGTTGATCATGCCATCTGTATATGGACTGGGCATCGGGATGAGATGATCAAAAAGGATCATTTGATATTGCTCATCCCAATTGAGCCGCACTTTGGCCTCAGAGGTGTACTCCAACAATAAACGCTGTTCTCCGGTGTTTTCACCCGGACGATCGAAGACCGGAGCGCCAAAACGCGGGTTGCCCGATTTATCAAAACTCAACACGTCCAGCACCTTCCGCTTTTCAAAAAAAGTAAAGCCGTCAAATCCAAACAGCAGATACTTGCGGCCTTCTTTGGAGTCAAAGGGGCGCAAATTATAGTAAAGCGCCCCATACCACCGGTCGGGGGAAAGCTGTTCCCGTACAGGTGGCGCCGGCATTTCAAAACTTCGGTCGATCAGCGGAAAAAGTTTCAATTCCGGTGTGTTCATTTGAATTGCTCCATAGTACCGGTATGTGGAATCATCGACAAACAATTGCCAGGTGAAAATGCGAAAACTGCTGTCCGGTGGCGCCAGTATGGACATGCTTTTCAAGCGGTCGAACGGATAATGAAACGAATTTTCAGCTTTCAAGGCGCGCACCAGGGCGGTGATCAGGCTGCGACAAGCCAGAAAGCGCATATCGGGCAACGAGTCATTGACCACGGCAAAAGCCAGAATGGCCAGGGTATCCTCGCTGGTATGCAATTGCTGGATGGTTTCGGAACTAAGTGTTCCACCCGACTTGGCCTTCTTCTGGGCCATTGCAGAAGACGGTATTTGCAGGGCCAAAACTGCGATAAAAATCAACCTGATACTCAAATTCATAGGGAATATGCACGAATGGAAAACGGCAAGAGAACGAGCAGGCGCTGGACAAAATTGCCTCACTCCAATTCAGCTATTTTTTCCAGCAACCATTCATGGTTAACGGTCGATTCTTTTTCCCGCTCGATTTCCTGTCGGAGTTTTTCCAGTGCCACTTTGTCGCCCGAGGTCAAGCGGGTTAGCCTGCGCACGTATTTGATCAAATTGAGATATAGCGTCCGCCGTTGCTGCGGCATTTTTTTGTCGCGATAAAGAAAGACCCTGAACGACTCGATGAACGACTCCAGGGCATCGGTTTCATCCAACTCGTAATAAGCAATTACCTGCATAACCTTGCTGATCCGGTTGTAGCCGACATCCTCATATTCCACGTCTCTCAGCAACGAAAGCACCTTGTCGTATTTGTGTTGGTAGCCATAGACCCTGGCCAGGTTGAAGGTGTAGGTATTCTGCCGGTTGTCGGATGGCAAATACCCTTTGAATTTTTCAATAAAACTTTCCGCCCAGTCCAGTTTGCCCATGCGCAAGGCCGCCGCCACAGCATTATTAAAACGCCAGGTAGCCAACTCGCCATTAATGATAAAAATTCCCTTTTCCAGCCCATCGCTAAACAGATCAAAGTATTCCTGCAGGAACTTCCGGTCGCCTTTGTTCAGTTTTCCGGTACAGTAATGCAGGGCCGAATCGTACAGTTCGATCGATTCTTTTTTGGGCATCAGGGCGCCGAATTGATCCAGCAGCCGCCTCAGGTTGAAGTAATGCCCTACCTGATCTTCTTCATATAAGGTGAGAAAGGAATAGTAATAAATCGCCAGTTCGGGCACCTGCTCAATGGGGTAATGCTGGAGATACTGGAGTATTTCAGCGTTAAATTTCAGCGCGTACTGGTAATTTCCGGTCCTTTTTTGGCTGAGGACCGAACTAAAAAGCTTGAGTTTTTCGATCCAGTAAAACAAATCCAGGTTGTCTGAGATCGCCTCGATATTTGCATGAACGTTCAGTTTGACATCGAAGTCCATCATTTCGTAATACAAGCGTTCGATGCCGTGCATATTTTTAAAATAATCGAGCGACCGGTAGGTGCTTTTATCCATTTCGCCCCTTGCTTGCCGAAAAGCGCCATTGGCGAGCGGTTCTACTTTGCGCTGCACGATATAGTTGAGCAGCTCGATGTTTTTTCGTGCAGGGTCACTTTCGAACGACTCCTGCGCCATGAAACCCTGCACCAATTTGAGCAGATCGGAACAGTACTTTCTGAAATTGATATCATCATAAGGCTCCTCCGGGAAAAGCTCGTTCCATACCCGCTTCCGATCAAACCCGGGTTGCTGCAGTTCGAGCAATCGAAGAAAAATCTCACACAACCGCAACAAGGTTGAGCTTTGGTTGAAATAGGGTGAATTCAGGTACTTCATCAGCCGTTTAAAGTCGGACGCTGCCAGGCATTCAAGGGTTTGAAACACCTTATTGGTGAAGGTTTCCGGTTGCGCCGATTGTTTTTGCTTTATCATCTGGATCTGCAACGTAAGGTTAAGTCCGGTGTCGCCGGAGCAGGCATTCATGAGCTGGTATTGAGGGGGAGCAAGCACCCTGTTTCGTCATTTTGAACCGCAAAAACAGGAATTACTTATTCACAAGGCCCTAGTCATTTTACCGGGCCTGGGTTTTACTTTTCTGTCTCACAGTAGTTTAAATATGCGCCAACCAAAACAAACCGGAAGAGTGGCATTCACAAAATTAGATTTTTTCTAAAACAGCAACACAGGAATCAAAGAGAGTTCCTAATTTTGAACGTACTTTTAATACCGTAGCCATGAATGTGTTTTTACACCCACCTCCCATCAGGTATTTACTGCTGGTTGTTGGTTTGTTATTGGGGGTTTTTGATCTTCTACCTGGGCAAAGCAACAATAGTCCGTACCGAAATCTTTCTACGGCAATCAATGTACCCGTAGCCGATACCGTAAGCGGCCAAAGCCTGAGTATCTATGCTGTCAGCCCGCAGCCCAAGCATGGTGTTGTCAATATCATCATGTTGAATGCCGGTGTATCTGGCACTCCCTATGTCTACGCAGTTAAATATACACCGAATGCCGGCTACATCGGAACCGACACCTTTACGATTGAGTTGAACTACCAGGGGTCCTATCCATACCTGATCTACCGGGGTTATCGCGTTTCCGTGCTCCCGTCAATAATTGATGTTCAAAGTGATTTTGCGGTTACGACACAGGGTACGCCGGTCACTACCAATGTGCTGGCAAACGACAACAGCAGCAGCGGCCCGCTCACCCTTACGTCGATCCCTTTGGTCAACCACGGCACAGCGATGATGGTCGGGGGCAATTCCATCACGTTTACCCCCGAAGCGGGATTTACCGGTACCGGGCACGTTAATTATGTGGTCTGCGACGCTTTGGGTACTTGTAAAACAGCCCAGTACACCATTGGCATACACAGCAGCGGGGCGCCGGTCAACGATACATTACGCATTGCAACGGCAAAAAACACTCCGCTCACCATGCCGTTGACGTATACCGGATTCAGTGTTTTCCAGGCGCCCGCCAATGGGAATCTGATGATGCTCAATGGCCACTCGTTCCGGTATACGCCGAACCTGAATTTTACCGGAACCGACCAGTTCATATTATCTACATCGACCTATGGTTCACCGGTATTCAAGTCAGTTGTGATTGCCGTTTTAAACACACCCGCCCAAAATACCATGGCTCTGGACGATTACGCCTACACGCCGAAAGGGCAGGCCGTGACCTTTAACGTCCGGAATAATGATATCGGCAACCTGTTGGTCAAAGGTTGGGTGATTCCGCCTAATTTGCCGGGTACCGTGAGCAATACGAATGGCATTGGGAACGTGACCTTTACCCCCAATCCAAACTTCACCGGTGTTGCCACGTTTTATTACAAAATCGGCAATATGTTTGTGCCGGACCTTGAAATGGCGGCCGTCAATGTTGTAGTCGGCAACATGAATCCTTCCGCCGGCGCGTTTGACCTGACCACTCCAAAGAGCACTCCTCTGGTGGTTAACTACCAGATCCCGTTTACCGGTTTTGGATTTACAGTCATTGATCCACCCGACCACGGCACCTGTTCCGTTTACCCGGGTCCATCCAGCTTCACGTTTAACGGGCAGACCGTCACCGGCAACAACCTGCTGGTGTACACGCCCAACACGAACTATGTTGGTTTGGATGAGTTTGAAATCAACTACTGTATTACCGCCAGCGGCCAGTGCCAGAATGTAAAGATCACCATGACCGTGACGGATGTATTATCCGCGCCACCGCCATATTGCATCGATAAATGTGTATGGACCGGCGATGTGAACAACGACGGCGTGGTCAACAACAAGGATATATTGCCCCTTGGCTATTTTATGGGCATGAACGGCCCAGCACGGTCCAACGCAGCCCTGGAGTGGTACGGCCAGCAGGGCAGCAACTGGAATAACCCCTTTGTTGGGAATGTGCCCGATCTGAAATTTGCCGATACCGACGGCAACGGCGCCCTTAATACCGATGATACCCTGGCCATTGGTTTCTTCTACGGTCAGACCCACAACCTGACGCCGTATATCGCGCCCACTTCAAAAGGATTGCCCTTCTTTTTCAACATACTCACGCCCAATCCGGGCGTAGGTGATTTGGTGGAGGTAGAAGTATCGCTCGGTAATACTGCACAGCCGGTGACCAACCTGTATGGTTTTACCTTTAATGTGGCACTCAGCCCCATTATCGTTGACTCGGCCTTGCAAATGCAATACTTCAACGATTCGTGGTTGAACCGGAATTCACCGGACTTATGGATGTACAAGAACCCCGCACCCGGCCGTCTTGAATCTGCTTTTACCCGAACCAACGGTGTGGCCGCCAGCGGTCAGGGGCTGATCGGTAAGTTTAGTTTTATTATTATCGACATCATCGAAGGCGCAAAATTGGGAGCCGACGCCGAAGTGGACCTCATCCTTGAATCGCCTGAATTGATGTGGGCAGACGGGTCTACTACCAGTTGCGAGCCATTCATCCTGCACGTTCCCTTGCGGCTGCATAAAAACCAACCGGCGTCCAACGATGCGTTTTTTGTATATCCTTCTCCCGCAAGCGATTTACTGCAAATTCACCTCAATGGCGATGATTTGATCGAAACGCTGCAAATCTTCGATATGTCGGGTAAAACAGTTTACGATTCCGGCGATGTGCAATGGGAACATGCCGAATTAAATGTAGGCAACCTGCCCAACGGCTTGTATGTGGCATTTGCCCGGACGGCGAACGGATTTGTCCGCAAGAAATTCCAGATCCTTCGGTAGCAACTGGTATAGTTCTGCCAAGGCGTTAAAAATAACATTTATGGCTATTGAAAAACCCGCTTCCTGAATGCAGGGGCGGGTTTTTTGCATATCTTGTCTATGGTCGTGTGAATGTTCTCTACTTAGTCACGATGAAAAAACAACTTCAGGATTTTGGCGGCATGATTGGATGCCGGCCAGTCAACAAACTCCGCTCCCCAAAACCCTGAAGTTGCACTTTCGCCGTCGTTTATAAAAAATAATTGAGGCCTAAAAAAAGTACGAGGTAAATCCACAAAATATCCAGAAAGTGCCAGTAGATTGTCAAAAGCCGCAATTTCAGCCGCTTTTCGGGATCGGAAAAATACACCAGCACGGTCACAGGGTCAACCATGTGTTTGCGGGCCGCGCGGTAAAACAGCAACAGAAAAGGCAGGCCGGCAATGACGTGGGCCAGGTGTGTAAACGACAGCACATAAAGAAAGCCTGCCGTAGTGGAGGTGCCTAATCCGATATGGTTCAATTTAAACAACCACCACCACGCCATGGCTTGCATAAACATGAACAAGAAGGACAACAAGATGGTGTACCGGAGGTTTTGCTGGTATGCTTCGGTCCGGTCTTCCAGATAACATTTCTTGGCCTGAATCATGGTATAGCTGCTCGCCAGCAGAATGCCGGTGTTCAATACAAACAACCAGGGCAACTGCACTGGCGGTACGTGCATCGTAATCCGGATATAACTGTAGCCGATGGTAAGCGCCAGGAAAAGGCCTGATAACCCAAACAACAGCAAAAACAACATGATGTTATTCGGGTGGAAAAGCAGGTTCTCCTGTTTTTGCTGTTCGTTTTGTTCCATGCATCGTTGTTGAATGAAATTGAAACATCCAGGCTTTTTCGAACCGATTTTTGGGTGTAAGGTTTACTAAAAGCGGCCTTATTTTTGCAGGTTAATGATAATCAAGGACCGATAACTATGAGACGATTACCATTCCTGTTTTGCATTTTCATTCCACTGTTGTTCGTACTTGCCTGTACGAAACGCCCCGGTCAAGAATCTTCAGCCCTGTACGAAAAATCGGAACCATATGATCTCTTTGCCTTTCAGCGCTCTTTTCCGGATCGAGACTTCGACTGGAAAGGATGGCGCCGCCAGTTGGCCCGGATGCGAATGGAATATACCAAGTTGCACAATAAATATGGGTGGCCGGACAGCGGGAATGCGCCGGATTGGACTTTTCAAGGTCCGGGAAATGTTGCCGGCCGGGCCAATACGGTAGCTGTAAAACCAGGGGACGAAAATACACTGTTGGCCGGGTTTTCCGGGGGCGGTATATTTAAATCCACCGACGGCGGTGTGAACTGGAAACCCGTTTTCGATGACAACATGGAGTTGGCCATTGGCGATATCACCTACGACCCGAACAACCCCAACGTGGTGTACGCCGGCACAGGAGACCCAAATATACCGGCTATCGTATTCAATGGCAATGGTTTATATAAAAGCACTGACGGCGGCGAAACCTGGCAATACCTGGGGCTTTCGCAAGTTGGGATCATTTCCAAAGTGGTGGTCGATCCACAAAATTCAGCCAACCTGTATGTCGGCGCGATGGGAAACCCTTATGTGCGCGACTTTAACCGGGGTATTTACAAAAGTATCGACGGTGGTTTGACCTGGCAGAAAGTACTTTTTGTGAGCGATCAGGCGGGGTCAAGCGATTTGGTAATCAACCCCGCTGATCCGAATATCCTGTATGCTTCGTTCTGGGACCGCATTCGAAACAACCAGGAGTCAACAGTTTACGGTCCCCATGCGCAGGTGTATAAAACCACCGACGGAGGGGAAACCTGGACGCAACTGGGTGGCGGCCTGCCAACCGGGATCATGGGGCGCACTGGCTTAGCCATTTCCCAGCAAAATCCGGACAAACTATACGCCGTGTACATCGACTCGCTATCTACCCCAGGGGGCTTATTCAAGAGCACCGATGGCGGCGATTCCTGGACGCCGGTTGATATAACGGCCCTCGAGTCTGTTTGTGCAGACTTTGGTTGGTATTTTGGCAAGATCCGGCTCAACCCGGCGAATGACGAAGAAATATATTTTCTGGCAATCCTGCTGTGGCGAAAGAGTGCCGGAAGCAATCAATGGCAACCAGTTGCCAATGCGCATGCCGACTGCCACGATTTGTATTTTGCGCCTTCCGGTAAACGGTACCTGGCTACCGATGGGGGTATCTATCGAAACGCCACCACCGGGGTGACCTGGACGAAAAGCAACAATTTGCCCACCACACAATTTTACCGGACCAATTTCAACCCACACGAGCCCGACACCTATTTTGCCGGCGCGCAGGATAATGGTATCCGGGCAGGCAACAAGAATGTGTATAACGGATGGTCGTCCGTATTTCCGGCAGATGGTTTTCGCTGCGCTTTTCATCCGACCGACCCGAATATTTTTTGGGTGGAAACCCAAAACGGTGAAGTACACAAAACCATAGACGGCGGCAGCAACTGGACTAACGGCGCCCCCTGTCTGGGTTCGTTTGATCGATGCAACTGGGACATGCCTTATATCCTGAGCAAATATTTCCCCGACAGGCTTTATGCAGGAACTTACCGGGTCTATTTTTCAGAAAGCGGGAGCGGTTGGGGGGCTATTTCCGGCGACTTGACTGATGGCGATATCTACGGGCCGCGTTTTCATACGATTTCCAGTTTGGATGAATCTCCGGTATTGGAAAGCAAATTACTTGCCGGCACTTCCGACGGAAATGTCTGGCGGCGGGAACCCGTGGGCAATTTTATCAATATATCGGCCGGTTTGCCAAATCGCTACGTCACGGCAGTCGTCGCATCCACCACCCTGCCCGATCGGATCTTTGTCACCCAGTCCGGCTTTCGCGACAATGAATATACTCCGCATGTGCACCGGTCAAATAATAACGGGCAAACCTGGACTGATATCAGCGGGGACTTGCCCAACATGCCTGTGAACGACTTGCTAATATTGCCGGACCATGCGGACAGCGTACTCTTCGCGGCAACCGATGCAGGGGTCTATTTTTCACGGAACAGCGGAGTGCACTGGCAACGCCTCGGAAACAACATGCCTTTTATTCCGGTATTTGATCTCGAACGCAACCCGGTGCGTAACGAGCTGCTGGCAGCAACTCATGCCCGTGGGCTGTGGACCTTCCCCCTTGATTCCATCTTTCAGGTTCTACCCTCGAATGCCATTGCCGTGACCGGCACCATTAAAACAGAAGCAGGCGCAGGCGTAAGTCCGGTTCAGGTGTGCGACAACCCGTTGAAAGTCACTGATGCCAACGGTGCATTCGAATTGCCTTTCAATGCGGCCTGCCTTGCCGCAGGCATTGCTCCCCAGCGAAACAACGATCCGCTGAACGGAGTCAGCACCTTTGATCTGGTGTTGATCAACAAACACATTCTAGGTATCGAAGCCTTGGCTTCGCCGTATAAAATCATAGCGGCCGACGCCAATAATTCCAACTCTGTCAGCACATTCGACATTGTCACCCTGCGCAAACTCATTCTGGGCATCGATACCGTTTTCTACAACACCAATTCCTGGCGCTTCATTCCGGCTGATTATGTTTTCCCGGATTCCGCGAATCCTTTTGCTGCGCCTTTCCCCGAACAGGTTTCACTCAATCTGGGCAATCAGCCACCACCCACACCCCAGGTCGTCCAGTTCGTCGGGATCAAAGTAGGCGATGTCAACGGCAATGCCGCAGCAAACCTGACCGGCCCTCCAATTGAACGCAACATAAAAAAGTGGCCGCTGTACGCTGAAAATCAGGTTTTTAATCCCGGCACCATTGTCCGGTGCGTCTTTGCTGCCGATTGGGCAACCATAGTGGGAACGCAATTTACCCTGATGTACGACCCGGCAGTCATGCGTCTGACAAAAGTGGAACCATTGGCCGGTGGAATATCAGCGGATCATTTCGCCATTAACCCACAAGGTAAACCATGTCTGACGGTTTGCCTTGAAGGGCCTTTTGAAATTACTCATACAGGTGAAGTCCCTCTTTTTGCGGTTACCTTTTGGGCAAAAACCGGCGGCGATTTATCACGGAGTATATCCTTGAGCGATGTACCAACTCCGGCCGCGTCGTTCACTGAAGATGGCGTGCGACTACGCCCCGTATTGCAATGGGGCGATCAGCCAACATTGGCTGTCGAACCCATACTGGCCTACCCGAATCCGTTTGGTGTAGGCGGGGTTTGGCTGGTAGGCACGAGTTCGGGTACAGGAACCGCCCTGTTGCGTATCTTCGATGTCCAGGGTAAAACTATGCTGGAAAAATCCGTCGATGGGCCTTTCCGGGAATTTATACCATCGCTGGCCTTCCCACAAAAGGGCTTGTATTGGTATGAATGGAGAGCCGGAGCAAGTCGCATTGCCGGGAAACTGGTTTATTCCGGCGATTAAGTCCACGTTTGGGTCTATATATTAGGGCGAAAAAAGTAACATCCAATCCTATCTAAAATTGCCGGGCATTCACCAAACTGGCGTTGCGTATTTCTCCAACGTTTTTACATCCGGCCAAACCCATGGTGAGCTCGAATTCGGCTATCCAATTGGATAACAAGGCCGCTACGCCCGACTGTCCATCGGCTGCCAAGGCATAGCAATAAGGCCGGCCGATGCCTACAGCGGTAGCGCCGAGTGCAAGGGCTTTAAACGCGTCAGCACCGCCACGGAAACCGCTGTCGATCATGATAGGTACTTTATCCCGCACGACTTCCACAATGGCGGGCAAAGCGCCTATTGTACTGATCGCGCCATCCACCTGTCTGCCGCCGTGATTGGACACATAGATGCCATCGACGCCATAATCCAGGGCTTTTCGTGCATCATCGGGATGCAGTACCCCTTTCAATACGATAGGCAAGGTGGTATGCTCACGCAAAAAAGGAAGGTCCGTCCAGGTAATATTCGGCCGGGAGTACAATTGAATAAAGGTCCTGACAGCCCGCAAACCGGCGCCGCTGAGCAGATTTTTCCAAAAAGAACCCGGGTACCTGCGCGCGGTACCGATCAGGGTGGCTATCGCTTGAAGTGTCAGGGGTGATTGCTGTTTAGTGCCTTGTACGGGCGTCTCCATCAATCGGCGGAAAACCGGGTCGGAGGTGTATTGCGCAATTCCCATGCCTTGGAGAAAAGGCAAGGAGCCAAGATCCAGATCGCGCGTGCGCCAGCCCAGCATGGTGGTATCCAAAGTGACCACAATGGCTGAGCAACCGCAGGCCTCGGCGCGCTGTAAAAAACTGACGACCAATTCATCTGACCGGCTCCAATACAATTGAAAAAAACGGGGGCTTACACCCATTTCAGCCGCACAGGCCTCCATCGGGAAAGAAGCCTGGTTGGAAAAGATAAACGGAATGCCTAAATCGGCTGAAGCTCTTGCCACCGCCAGATCAGCGGCCGGGTGGACCATTTCCAGCACCCCAATTGGCGCCAGAAAAAAAGGCGCCGGAAGGGCGAGACCCAGCAAACGTTGGGCGGTATCCCGCGCTTCCACATTCCGTAACATGCGCGGAACGATATTCCAGGCGTTCAAATCAATCGAATTTGAAACTGCCGTCTGTTCCTTCCCGGCCCCGCCTGCAATATAAGCCCAGGCTTCCGGATTCAATTTTCGGCAGGCGATTTGTTCCAGTGCAGCGTAATCGAAAGGCAATGGCTGCCGCACACCGGTTGCACCGTCCAAATAGACTTTCCGTTGTCGTTCGAGGGCGTTAATTTTTCGCATGATCTTCCCAAGAAATGCTGATAAACTTGCGTTAATGGCTTTAGAATTCCCCGTTAGGAGCGCTTATTTTGATCCAAATATTTGAAAATCAAGGAAATCAAAGCCGATTCTTGCATATCCAAACAGAGCACCCTTAACTTTGCTACTCATTCTCAACATTAAAACTACATGATAATGCACCGAACCTTAATCCTTTACAGCACCCTGGCAGCGCTCCTCATTGCTGCCACGAATTCTTCGATCGCCCAAACCAGCCAGGAAGAATTTGGCAAATGTGGTTATTATGCAGATGCGCTTCAAGGCAGAAAAACGGCCAGTGGCGAAAAATACGATAAAAATCAGCTTACCTGTGCCCATAAAACATTGCCGTTTGGCACCAAGGTTCGGGTAACCCGATTGGATAATAATAAATCTGTCATTGTGCGCGTCAATGACCGCGGGCCATTTATGGATGGATATGTCACCGACATCTCCCGCAAAGCAGCGGAATCTATCGGCTTGATCCGCGACGGCGTGACCCGCGTTAAATTACAAGTAGTGCAAGATGCCGCAACAGGGGTCACGCCGGTAATGGCCTCTACCAGAACGCTGCCGCAAAACCTGGAACCGGCTACCACTGCATCGACGGTAAGGACGGCCACCACAACCAGCCCAAGTGTTTCCAAGGCCCAATTGCTCCGGCCGCAAAAGACAACGGTGGCGACTACGACGACTGCCCCCCTAACATACAGTACTACCACCTTAACCGCTCCGACCATGTTGGCCGCACCAACTGCTGCTGACCAATCGACAGCCAACGTTTCTGAATTGTATCAGATTCAGTTGAATTCGATAAAAGGCCAAGGTTTCGGTTTGCAAGTGGCTGTGTTGACGACTACGGAAAATCTCTTCCAGGAAATTGCCAAGCTCCAGGCAACCTGGCCGGGGAGGGTGATTGTCAGCCATGAAGAACTTGGCGGAATAATTACGTTCAAACTGATCCTTGGGCCATATGCCACCCGAAAAGAGGCCGAAGCCCAGCAAAAGAAAGCCGCCGGCAAGGGGTATAAAAAAGCATTTGCAGTCGAATTCCAGTGAAGAGAGCAGATGCCGTTAAAAAAATACCGGCTGAGGAGATGTTCCTCAGCCGGTATTTTTTTAACGGTGCAATTATGATCAGGCAGAAAAGGAGGTGCCGCATCCGCAGGTGGACGTGGCATTGGGATTGTTGAACGTGAATCCCCGGTTCTGAAGTCCATTGACAAAATCCACTTCCATACCGATCAAGTATATGGCATGTGCCTTATTCATGACTACGCGTACTCCCCCGATTTCAAAAATATCATCATTTTCTTGCGGGGCATCAAAGCCCAATACATAGGAAAATCCCGAGCAACCACCGCCTTTCACACCCACCCGCAGGCAATAATCCTCCGGAATATTTTCCTGTTGCCGGATCAGGTTGAGTTGCTCGATGGCTCCTTCCGTCAACGAAACGGGTGCAGTAGCAACATTTTCGAGTAAGCTGTTCATATCAGGTTTCAATTACGCGACAAAAATAAGGCAATTAAACGTAAATGAAGGTAAATATGTTTACAGCAAGGTCGTTACCTTAGCGGCCCATTTTTAAAAATCAGTGACTCCCCTACGCATATGGAATTATTTTTGGAAATTCTGAAGTTCACGATTCCAGCACTTCTTGTCTTCTTTACCGCTTACTTTTTGTTGAAAATGCTTCTGGACGAGCGACAGCGGATCGACCGAATGGCGTTGCGCCAGGACGCACAACGCATTACCCTACCGCTGCGACTGCAGGCATACGAACGGCTCACCCTGCTTTGCGACCGGACTTCGATACCTAATACCCTGCTTCGGATCAGGATGCCCGGCATGACGGTGGGTGAATTGACTGGAGCCTTATTGCTGAGTATCAGCCAGGAATTTGAGCACAACACCTCGCAGCAATTGTTTGTATCCGAAACGCTTTGGCGAATTATCTCCGTCGCAAAAGATCAAACACTAAGTCTGATTACCCAAGCAGCTGAAGAACTGGATTCGAAAGCAGATGCCGAACTCTTGGTAAATAAGATGTTCGAACTCATCGATACCCAGGGTTTACCTACCCCTCTACAAAAGGCAATTATCGCCGTTCGGACAGAAGCGGGACAACTTTTTTGACAACTTGTACGTAAAACATTGGTTGCGTTTAAGTTAGAAACAAACAATCTAATAACAATTTATTTACGAGATATTTTCGCTGTTTTAGTCATCCCACCATTTCGGTTTTAATTTCCAGGAAGAACGGATTTTGCATTTCCTGAAACTGGACGGCACACTCCTTAATAGTTGAGGTTCAGGCGATTCGAAGCGGTTTTGTCTGCTGGGCGCGCATTTTTCAAGCCTGACCGTATTGGAAAGGGTTGCCACAATTTATTTTACCGTTTGGATAACGGTTAAACTATTTAGCAATTTATCTTATGTTTTTAAAACTTTTATTTTAAATAAGTTCAGTTTTGCCAATTGCCAGGCAAACGCTCTTTTTAGAAAAGAGCCAAAACGAGGCAAAATATTGGGTTAAGAAACGTGTTGGAAGTATCAAAATTTTTTTGTCGAAAAAACCGCATTCTGTTTCGGCGATTGGGATAAAAGTCAAAACTTTGTCACCCTGTCTCGATCGATAAGGTTTTCGTAACAGTAATTTTTGGGGATTTACTCCTGCACCAAATGCACCATTTCGGTATGACGAAGGACTGCCAGATGGTATGGGACAGCTGTCTGCGTATCATCAAAAAAAACGTAACGCCACAAAGTTTCAAAACGTGGTTTGAGCCCATTCGGCCTGTTCGCCTGGATAACAACGAGTTAACTATTCAGGTGCCGAACAAGTTTTTTTATGAATGGCTTGAAGAGCACTACGTACAATTGCTAAAGACGAGCATCCGGCAAGAGCTGGGTGATCGGGGCCGTCTGTTGTATCATATTTTAGAGGGCGCCATTCAGGACCCAGTTCCTGCAGCGCGCCCGAACGCCAATGGGAGGCCGTCGGCAGAAAAAGACAACGAACCGGTGCCCGGGGTCTTTGATGCGGAAATGATCAAAAACCCATTTGTAATTCCGGGTATCCGCCGGATCAAAATCGATCCGCAGCTCAATCAAAACTACCAGTTCGAAAATTTTATCGAAGGCGATTGCAACCGTTTGGCGCGCAACGCCGGCATGGCCATCGCCAAAAAGCCGGGCGGCACAGCCTTTAACCCCCTGGTTATTTTTGGCGATGTCGGCCTCGGTAAAACCCACCTCGCCCAAGCCATCGGCAATGAAGTGCTCAAGCGCTTTGAACATAAGGTGGTGTTGTATGTGTCGGCCGAGAAATTTACAAACCAAATCATTCAGGCCATTAAGAACAATGCCGTCAATGACTTCGTCAATTTTTACCAGATGATTGACGTGCTCATCCTGGACGACATCCAGTTTCTTTCCGGCAAGCAAAAAACGCAGGAGATATTTTTCCACATTTTCAATCAGCTCCACCAGAACGGCAAACAAATCGTACTCACTTCTGACCGGGCGCCCAAAGACCTGGAAGGCATTGAAGACCGCCTGATTTCCCGTTTCAAATGGGGACTGAGCGCCGACCTGCAGGCGCCTGACCTGGAAACCCGCATGGCTATCCTGGGCGCCAAAATGGAACAAGAAGGCGTAGACTTGCCCAACGACGTGCTGGAGTTCATTTGCTACAACATCAAAAACAATATCCGCGAACTGGAAGGCGTCATGATCAGCCTGCTCGCCCAATCCACCCTGATCCGCCGCGATGTGGATCTCGACCTGGCGAAAGAAGTGATCCGGAATTTCGTTACCACCATCAACAAAGAGATCACGGTCGAATTCATTCAGGAACTCGTAGCGGAACATTTCAGCGTTCCGGTTGAGCGGCTGCACCAGGAAACCCGCAAACGGAATATCGTGATCGCCCGCCAGTTGTCCATGTTTCTGGCAAAAAAACTCACGAACAAGTCGCTTAAGTCGATCGGCGAAACCTTCGGCGGGCGAGACCACAGCACGGTTATTTATTCCTGTAAAGCGGTGCAGGATATGATGGATACGGATATGATCTTCAAAGACACCGTTTCCGAATTAGAAAAGAAGATCAAACTCAGCTTAAATAATTGATCCGGAATTTTTTCCCTTGGGGATTTGTTGAAGCGGACACAAACCATTTATCTTTGCGTCCGCTTTTTTATTCAGCCCCGGATGGGTGGGTGAGTGGCTGAAACCAACGGTTTGCTAAACCGTCGTACGGGAAAACCTGTACCGCGGGTTCGAATCCCGCCCCATCCGCAGAAGCCCGCTAAAGCGGGCTTTCATTTTCTCGGGATGTAGCGCAGCCCGGTAGCGCACCTGCTTTGGGAGCAGGGGGTCCCAGGTTCGAATCCTGGTATCCCGACATCGACAAAGGCCTGATCGTCAACATATTAAGACGACCGGGCCTTTTCTTTTGTTCCTGTCCGCTTTCTTTCAAAATACCGTTACGCTCCCCTTCCACAACTCGACCCGCCCCGGCGACATTTCGATTTCTGCCAAAAAAACATACACTCCGGGCAATACACGCTTCCCCCGAAACATACCGTTCCACCCATCTTCCGGGTGATTGGTCAGAAAATCGCGCTTTTCAAAGAGTTGTTCCCCCCACCGGTCAAAAATAAGCATCCGCCGCACCGGTAAATCTGCATGGCTGAATAGGGTAAAACGGTCATTCCCTGCATTGGACTCCAGCTTGATGGCATTCGGGACATATATTCTTGGGTCAACCAGGACCAGCAAACTATCCACGGCGCGACACCCTTGCTCATCAAAAACCGTGATGGTGACCCAGGTGCTGCTATCCGGCCGAAACGTGTACAACAAACAGTTCGGGCAACCGTCCGTACGATCCGGGTCCCAGGTTGTGGCAATTACGGACCGGTTCGGCACGCCTTGCAGCATGACCTGATCGCCGGGTTTTAATGGCTCAGGCAATCGGAATGGAATTATATCGACATAAAAGCTATCCGGCTCCACCAGGTTAACGGCGAACAGCGCACTGTAACACCCTGCTGCGTCGCGCACCACCAAATGGTACAACCCCGCTCCCAGGTTTTCAAAATGGTTTTGGCCAACATAGTGCTTCCCACGGTCGATGGAGAACTGGTACGGGGGTATGCCGCCTACGGGTGAAGCGTTAAACTCAATCGATCCGTCCAAATATCCGTAACAAGATGGCGGCTCCGAGATAAAGGAAAACGCAGGCGCGCTGAAACCCACATTCACGGTGTCGGCCGCAAAGTCGGTATGCCGGCATACGCCCAGGTAACCGGTTGCAATATATTGACCCGGCGCATAAGCCACTAAGGTCGTATCCGGCCCCAGTTGAACCACCGAATCACCATACATCCACTGTACCCCGTCAAATTTACCGGTCGCCACCAAAGTGTCCGGGCAAAAACCGTCGCCAACTACACTGAGGGTCAATTTCGGCTCTACGGTTTTACTAAACCCGGAAAAAAAGGCGGCAAAACTGGCCGGTTGATTGCGCCCGTACATCCCGACCTGCACCGCGCCTTTCGCCACTACACTCAGTGTGGTGGGTGTTTGGAAGGGGGTGAAAAGGCTCAAATTCCGATACGTGACAAACTCCGGGTAGCCCGGCACAGGGCCCGGGGCGCCGATATTGACGGGTACGCCGTCGATCTTGACTAAGACCAAAGAATCCTTCATCGCCACGATCATTAAACCGCCTTCAAACAACATATCGCCGATGCGGTTGGGCTCAAAAATATTATCCACAGCATTGGGTATTGCACAACTGATTGGCGGCACAAATATCAACCCTGCTGTCCGCAACGCATCATCGCCGTTAGGGGCGCCTCCGATCATCTGGTACAAAAAAACAGGCTCCGAAGTCCGGATATACATGTTGCCATATGTACTGTAAGCCGATGTGGGAACAACGTAATACTGACCGGCATTCAGGGAAATGGAAGCAACAGGATTCCCATTCAACCACACCTTGGTGTTGTCGGTGTGCGCTATTACGATGGGGTGCTCCAGCACACTGGACCCGTTACCCATGCACAATATGTATTCCTTTCCAATATGCTCCACCGGTGTAATTTGGTCAATCCCAATGTCGTTCGCCATAAAAAAGACCGGTGCGCCAATCCAGGAACCGCAATTGACCGCCACCGGTTTTGTCGATTTTAACAAAGCGCCCATAAAACCGTCGGGGGGCTGTGCCTGCGCATCCGTGTTGATGTATTGTGCAAACACAACCGATTCGCCTTTTTTCAACATGACTACCGCCGGGCCGATTGCTGGCACATCGATCCCGCCAACCCGGTAATCGGTTCCTGCGGCAACTTCAGAAAGCGTAACAACAGTTGAATCCTCCGTAGCCATAACTCCTACGAAATTTGCCCGCCGTCCCTGACCATCTATTTCCTGAAGTAAATGCCCAATCCGGAAGGTCGTCCCCAACGCTGCCCTTCCCTTGCACGTCAGATCACCTGCATGATTCCTGGAATTGCTATGCGCCCTGAAGTAAGCGTAAAATTTTTTTGGACCATCAATGACCAGCCCCTTGCCTTGAAGCGGTTGGTGTAACAAGTTTTCCGGCACCAGGGTCTGCGTGTTTCCGGAATTACCTAAATCATACCGGTAAGGTTTGGCATTGCTGATGGAAACGGATTGAATCAAATTCCCGGCGCCGTCGCGAATGTTAACCGGGAATGGGTTCGTTTCCGGCGTAGATAAATATAAATACTGCGGCCCCCACTCATCCCGGGCATGCATGGGCGGTATCCAGTGAATAGTATCCAACTGGGCAAAAATTGCAGCACCGGGGGCGGCCGCCAGCCATAAGACCAGGAAAATGGAGCGGGGGAGGTTTGTCATCTGTTGGTGCAAGATTTTGATGAAAAGGCCCCGCAAATTGGCAGGTTTCCGGCTCAGAAAAAACCGGCCATCGGGACAAAAAACAATTTAGCCGGTTTTAGCCGATAAAAAACAGGTTCCCGAAACGTAATTCGAGAGCCTGCCGATCGCAATATTCGCAAACAATTTATTCACTTCAATTTTACAAGACGCCAGGGTTCGCCGCTAAATGCTCCCGTCGTCAATCGAACCCAATACAAACCTTCGGATAAATTTTCAAGATCGGTCGCTACCGCAGCGGTCCCGGCTGATAATGTTAATCACATGCCAACAACCGTGCAAAAGTCTTTCGGTTGGCCACGGAAAAGATTGATTTGGATCAAAGCCACGCGTTTTCCAGTTAACTCAAAAAACAAAGGCTGCGCTGGTCCAGCGCAGCCTTCAAAGAGAAGTAGCAAACTTTCAATGCCTATTTTGAAACTGGTACAAAATTGATGCAGTAGATGGTTCAAAAATTTGATCCAGGTCAAACTTTTGCGTTTTCCGCACGCATTCTGTGCAATACCAACCGCTTCCGGCGTTTTCCGGCCGGTTTTTTGATCTAATAGCCTTAGAACATGTTTGGAATTTCATCGCTGGGCTCCAAACGGAAAATTTCATTTCATACGGCGTTAAATTTTTCAGCGGATTGCCCGCATACGCTTGCAAAATTTGCCTTGTATGAAATGAAATTTTCCCGTTTTCGCCACAGCATGAAAATCCAAACATGTTCTTAGATTTAATCGTCACAAAAACTATTTTTCAAACAAATGAACTGGTATTCAAAAATGAACGACAATCCAAAATCGATTCGCATTTATGCCATTGTGGCCACTTTGCTGCTTGTCCTCACCGGCGGATTAAGTTGGTCGTTCTGGAGCAAATCCGGAAAACTGGGCGCCGAAAATGAGCGCCAATCTGCCCTGATCGATTCGCTCTCAGCAGAAAAAACCCGGCTAGAAGTAAGCCTGGACAGTTTACAAACCGCCTTGACCAATGCGCGAACGGAAAACGAGACATTGGAAGGTAAAGCCAGCGCAACAGCTGGCGTCATTGCCGAAAAAGATGCCCTGATCCGGCAGTTGAAAGGTCAAAACTCGAAGAAATTGAACGAACTGCGTGCCCAGGTAACGAGTTTGCAAAAAGCTAAGACAGAGTATGAGACCATTCTTGTGGTTTTGCGCGCTGAAAACGAGCAGCTCAAAGCAGAAAACACCCAACTCAAAGCAGAAAACGCCGACCTGCGGGACAACAATTCCCAACTCACCGCCAAAGTGGATGACCTGGCACAGAAACTCGCCGAGCAAATCCGCAAAACCCAATCGGCCCAATTTAAAGCCACCGCTTTCCGGGTGGAAGTAGAACGCCGCAATGCGAAACTGACCGCACGGGCTAAAAAAGCCCGCAACCTGGCCATCAGTTTCGACCTGGCCGAAGTGCCGGAACAATTTCGCGGTCAGCAGAAACTTTACCTCGTAATATCCGATGAAAACGGCAAGCCGATCGCTGCGGCAAACCCGGCCAAAGTCACCATTCAGGCGCCTGCCGGCGATATTCCCATCATCGCCCAACAGACCCGCGCGGTAAACCTGGGTCAAACCCAACGCCTGGCGTTCAACTACAAACTGGAAGAAAAAATCAAAAACGGCAACTACGTAGCTGCAGTGTACTGCGAAAAGGGCCTGCTGGGCGCTTCCAGTTTCCGACTGCAATAATAATCCCTCCCCAAGAGCACAATCTTCAAACCATGTTTTTTACGCCGCTTGCCTCCGCAAACGGCGTTTTTTTCGACACAAAAAAGGCGGCCTCCATTGAAGCCGCCCGCATGCACGTTATACAATCAATCTGAGAAATTACAGGATGCGGGACAATCGCTTTCAGCAGCCTGGCGCATCAAGCCTGGGCGGCCAAACGCGCATTTGGCAAACCGAGTGCTGAGCTGGCCAATGCAAGCAACGATTCCACATCATTTACCAACATCCGCCGTCCGCGGATATGTACCACACCCGATTCCTTCAGGTCGCGCAATGTTCGGACCACCGTTTCGAGGGATGCGCCGACGTATTCCGCCAGGTCGGTACGGGTAAACTGGATCACAGCCGTGGTGTTGCCGGGCAACCGGTATTTTTCATGCAGGATCAACATAACCAGCGCCACACGCGACCGCACCGGACTGGATTCGAACGCAGCCTGGAAATTGGACCAGGCGGCAAATTCCTTGCTGATGGCCTTGAGCATGAATTGCGCAAAACTGGGCGATTCGGCAACAAGGGCAGAGAAAGCATCTTTCGGGATGAACTGAACCATACACGGCTCAAGCGCCTCCGCAGTGAAAGAGTGTATATCATCGGTAAATAAAGGCCGGTATCCGAGCAAGTCGCCATTTCCATATATGTGGATGATGCGCCGTTGGCCGGCCGTCTTTTCCTGGTACACTTTTACCTTTCCGCATTCCAGCAAGTACACCCCCCGGGCATAACTCGACTGGCGAAACAAGATCTCCCCTTTCTTTACCGGAAGACGGGTAATCACCCGGCGTAGCTGATCAGCCGCACTGGCGGGCAGACTTTCAGCAAAAGCCGAGTGATGAAATTGGTATGGGGAAATGACTTGTTCAATCGCTTGCATCGAGCAGGACATAGGCCTTGAAAATTTTGATGCAAGGTTTCAACGGCCACCTTAAAGCGACCTTAAGTCTGACCTTAAATCTGGCTTAAGTCCGCATAATTGTCGGATAAAAGCCAAATATTGCTCAATAACGCGGGAAAGAAACCACAAAGCGATTCAACCCGGCCGAAGGGCTTTGGTAGTCCAAATTAGCTTTGTGCAACCGGAAAATACGCTGGGCAATAGCCAGCCCCAGGCCAAAACCCCGCTTGCCGCTGGTATTGCTGCCGCGAAAAAAGGGCGTAAACAAGAGCCTGCTTTCCGTTGCCGGAAGTGTTTCTCCGCGATTATCCAAACTGACACTGAGCAATGACCCCTGGGGACGGATTTGGATATGTACCGTTTGATCATCGGCATAACGGCAGGCATTCTCAATCAGGTTCCGGAACGCCGTACGCAACAAGGGGGCGTTGCCCTGAACAAGTAATTCGTTTTGGTCTTCGGGAACCGATGCGAAATCAAGCAATATCCGGGCATCCGGCGTAAGGGCCCGTACCTCCTCTATCGTATGATACAACACTTCATCGATCCGCACACTCGGCGTTTGCTCGTCCAGTTGCGCTTGCTCGTAATGGCTCAGCAACAACAAAGCATTGGCCATCTCAATCAACCGGCTCTGTTCCTCCCGCAACGAGCGCAAGGTCTGCTGGTATTCTTCGGGCGTACGGATCTTTGCCAGGGTGTTTTCGGTTTCGGAAAGCATGTTCGCCAGTGGCGTGCGGAGTTCATGTGAGGCAAATTGAACAAAACTGCGCTGGGCATCGAAAGCCCGTTCCAGGCGTTCGAGCAAGTCGTTAAAATTACGAGCGAGCGTAGTGAGTTCATCCTGGTCTTTCGGCACGTCGAGCCGTGTTTTCAGATCATCGCCTCGAATGGCAGCGATCCGGTCAGTAAGATTGCTCAAGGGCCGTCCCACAATGTTGCGCACATACAAATAGGCGAGAAACAAAGCCAATACAAGCCCCAACAACCAGGTGGCCAGCAATATGTTGCGCAAATTGATCATTTTACGCAAGCCATAGCGATCATAGGCCGAAGCCAATACCACATAAGATATTGGGCCGTTGGAAACCGTCAGGCCCAGCAATTCGCGTTGGGTTTTGGGATCCACGCGCTGCAACTCGACGTGTTTGCGGACTTCCGCCAACAAAGCATAATCGAACAGGATACTGTCTTCATCGATGTTGCTGTATAACAACCGGTTGTTTTCGTCAAAAATCAGGATTTGCTCTTCCGGCAACGTGGTGAGTGTATTGCGGTCGATAATGCGCAACAGCACCGAGTCGATTTCCTGCACTTCCACCAACAAGCGCTGGGTGGTCAGCGCTTTCTGGCGCAAGCGCCCAAAAAACTCATCGCGCCGGAAATCGGCCGATTGCAGGTAGATCACCGCGAAAGTGACCGACAATATGATGGCCACAAAAACGGCAAACCAAAAGGCAAATTTGGCTTTCAGATTCATTCCTGTGCTTTCAAAAAATAGCCGAACCCTGGTTTGGTATGGATCAGTTTCAGATCGAAGGGTTTGTCGATCTTGTTACGCAAAAAATTGATATACACCTCGATAGTATTCGTGCTGGCGCCAAAATCCATTTCCCACACCTTCTCTGCAATTTCCTGTTTCGACACTACCCGGCCGCGCGACCGGGCCAACAAAGACAGCAAAGCAAATTCTTTTGCCGAAAGCGTAATTTCCTGGCCGGCCCTGGTTACGGTTTTGTGCGCAAAGTTGATTTCCAGATCCGAAACCGAAAATGCGTCGTCAAAGATGCGATTGACCTGGCGCCGTTTTAAAAAAACCTTTACCCGGGCCAGTAGTTCTGTCAAGTGAAACGGTTTGACGAGGTAGTCGTCGGCGCCGGCATTGAATGCTTCAACTTTATCATTTAGTTCGCCCAATGCCGTCAACATGATAATGGGCACGTCGCCATTGGCCTGCCGGAAGCGACGGCATAATTCCAGGCCATTGATATGCGGCAGGTTGATATCGAGCAACACCAGGTCGAATGTGCCCGATCGAAAGATGCTTTCCGCTGTCCGGCCATCATAAGCCCATTCCAGGTCATAGCCCCGTTCGGTCAGTTCTTTACAGACGCTGTTGCCCAACTTGGGTTCATCTTCCACCAGCAGGATTCGGGCCGCGGGATCATCTGCCATAATATTTCGTTTTGGTTCAACGCACGGTGCAACGACGGAGTAAAGATGCGGCTACGCGTCGTAAAAAAAGAATTGGTTCAAATTTAAGGCCACAAGCTCGAGCATGGAAGGGTTGCTGCATGCTGATCAATGCAAAATCATATTTTTTCAGCGCGCACCCAACCCCACAGCGATATGGGGTTGTCTATGCAATCAAGAATATGTTTGGATTTTCATTGCTGGGCTCCAAACATGTCCTAAATCCACTCGGGTAAACATGCACACTCAAATTGTTATGCTATGAAAATGAAATTTACCCTCCTCGTTTTGGCCGGCATCGCCGCCAGTATTCTTTTTTCCGGTTGCTTGCGCGACACCTGCACCTCCACCCGGACATATGTACGGTTCGATCCGGTTTACAAAACACCGGCCGAATGCCGGGCCGGCATTAAGGCTGAAAGCCCCCGCGCGATGAAACAACCGGGGAAAATGTACGTGATCGGCCAATACCTGCTGGTCAATGAAATCAATACAGGCATTCACGTGATCGACAACAGCGACCCCGCCAATCCTCAGCCTGTGGCCTTTTGGAATATTCCGGGCAATGTGGACATGGCTGTCCGCGACCACTACCTGTACGCCGATCAATATATTGACCTCATCACCGTGGATATCAGCGACATCCAAAACCCGCAATTGGTCTGCAGGTCCGAAAACGCGTTTCAGTTGTTCGGCTTCGACCCCGCGCGTGGATTTTTGGTCGACTACGCGCGCACGAACGTGACTGAAGATATTCCCTGCGACGATGGCCGCTGGAGCCAGCCTTGGTTCCGAGAAGGCGATATGATCTTTGCTTTTGACGGCGCTACGGCCAGTAATTCCGGCCCGGTAAAAACCAACAATGGCCTCCCTGCGAGCACCGGTATCGCCGGATCGTATTCCCGCTTCGGGCAATACGGGGACTACTTGTACTGCGTGGATAATACTACCCTGCGCCCCTTCTCTGTAGCGTCGCCAAGTTGCCCGGCCGCTCTCGATCCCGTGTTTATCGGTTGGAATATCGAAACGATTTTCCCCTGGAAGAATCGCCTTTTTGTGGGTTCGCAAACGGGGGTATTTATTTTCAATGCCAGCAATCCGGCCCGGCCTGTTCAGGAAGCGGTATTTTCCCATGCAACGGGCTGCGACCCGGTCGTTTGCGACAATGAAAACGCCTACATCACCATTCACGACGGCACTACCTGCAACGGCACCTTCAACCAGCTCGACGTAGTCGATATCCGCAAACTGCCGGTTACCACCCTGTCGAAAACCTACCCCATGACAAAACCCAGGGGGCTGTCGGCATATGGCAATTACCTGTACGTATGCGACGATGGTCTCAAGATCTTCGATAAAACGAATCCTTCAGCGCTCAAACAACTCGGGCAGGTACAAGACCTGGTTACATACGATGTGATAGCGCTTGACGACACGCACGTGCTTGTTATTGGAGACGACGGGTTTTACCAATATGATGTGAGTAACCCGGCTGCTCCAAAGGCGATCAGTCACCTTTTGGTAACGCCATAAGCTTTAGCCATGAAAACGGTTTTTCGGATCATAGGGTTGGGGCTGCTGCTCGCTTGGGGGCAGCCCCGGCGCTTATCAGCGCAGGAACCGGCTTCTGCCGGATGCACCGACTTGCTCCTGCTGCGCGACGGCAGCAAATTGCGCGGCCAGTTGAAAGACATTAAATCCGGCGACACCCTGATCTTTCAATTGCACACCGGACCTTCCCTGCAGGTGCCGCAAAGCCGGGTGCGGCGCGTGATTCAACGTTGTTCGGGTATTGCCGCCCTCAAGCCTGCCTACGATTTCAGGGAGCAGGGTTGGTACCACCACACGCGGGCAGCGGTTTTACCAGGGCAAGCGTACTACGCCTTGAACAGGATCGGCTTTCAGTTGCACCACAGCAGTGGCCGAATGATTAAGCGATGGCTGGGAATTGGTTTGGGTGGCGGGGTGGAGTTTTTTGACCCAAAAGGCTATGACGCTGCTTCTTATCCGGTATTTGCGGAAGTGCGCGGATACTTGTTTCCCCGTAAAATTACGCCATACTATACCCTCGCTAGTGGATGGGCTTTTGTCGGGCGGGCTACCGATTCGCAGTCATGGCTCAGCGCCAACGACCATTGGAAAGGCGGCTGGATGATGGAAGCCGACGCCGGATACCGGATTGGCAATCATTTTACCGTACATTTCGGCTTGCGTTTGCAACGTAAAACCCGGGAATGGACGTCCATCTGGGGGCCCGACAACGGGCAAGGCACCGACCGCATCTTACACAAACGGTTTGTGCTGGGCATAGGCCTATTATTTTAACATAAAACGGATCTGCCACCCCGGACGATCTAGGACCAACCGACAACCCGCATGTTGCTATTTGGGAAAAAACATTACACCGAACAAGAACTGGTAGAAGGCTGTGTGCGCAACGAACGACGTGCACAAGAGGCCTTTTACCGGCAATTTTTTCCAGAAATGTTGCGCATGTGCCTGCGGTACACCCACGACGAGAGCACGGCAATCGAGATCGTGAACAACGGTTTTTTGCGGGTTTTTAAAAAATTGCACACCTATGCTTTCAAAGGCAGCCTCGAAGGTTGGGTGCGCCGGTTGGTGTACCACAGTATGGCAGATTATTTTCGCGACAATGCCCGGTACCTGCATTTTCTGGTCCTGGAAGAACGCGATGATGTAGTACCCGAACGCAGCCACGACGTTTTTTATGAAGAAGATATATTAAAAGCGGTCGGGATGCTCCCGCCGGTATCGCAGGAAGTATTTCGCCTGTATGCCATCGAAGGATATTCCCATGCCGAAATTGCCGAAAACCTCAACATTAGCGAAGGCACCTCCAAATGGCACCTTTCTACAGCCCGTCAAAAATTGCGCGAGCAACTGGAAGCATCGGGACTTGTGGTAAGCCGAAAAGAACGACTGGCCTGAGCAAAATTTTATGGCAAGCAACGATAGATCAATGGACCGTAACTTATACAAATCGAATAAAAAACTGGCCGACCAAGGCTGGCGATCCATGCGCAAAGCCCTCGACCGGGAAATGCCTGAACCGCGCCGCCGCCGGCCGGTTGTTCTCTTTTGGATTATTGGATTGCTGTTGCCTACAGCCGGGGCATTGAGCTGGATGCTTTTACACCCGAATAACGTTTCAACGACGCCGGCCGGCCAAAGCCCGGTAGCCTTGCATCGGAACGGAACAGGAACAGACCAGCCGGCACAATCCATTGCCGTCGCCCCTGTTACACCGCAGACCAAATTGGAAAACGATCGCAAGATGCAGGTGCAGGGCCAATCCTTCCCGGGCACACTATATGGCGACAAGGGGCAAACATTCCAAGAGGTGCATGTCCTAAACCCGGCCAACAAAGCGCCGCTTTTGCCCGCCGGATCGGCGCATATTGTAACAACACAGCAGCCAGTCTCTTCGCCCGAACAAACGCCAAAACCGCTTGAAACCCCAACCTCCAAACCGTTGGCCCCTTCTGAGCCAATGATGACCGGCAATTTGCCGACGTCCCCTCAATCCGGATCGGTAGTCACTCCGCCGTCGATGGATCATGAACCGGTTCTTACCGCTACTCCAACCCAGAACCAAGTCACACCCCAGTCAACTGACAGCCAACCAACCATGGCCGCGACCCTGCCGGACCAGGCGCCGCTGTTACCGATAACACCCGTCATATCGAATTCGGTCAAAAAATGGTCCTTTGGCATATCGGCAGGCGTTTTATCTGATCTGGCAGCCGGCTCAACCGGTGCGACCACCGGGCTGACCACGGAATGGCGTCCCAGTGAGAAATGGGGGCTTCGATCAGGACTGGCTTACCAATATCAGGCGCTCAAAGCAGACGACCGCGCCATTTTAACCGTCACCACGGCCTCCTATGCAGCGGCTACGGGCGACAATATGATCTATTCTGGCTTTGGGTCTGCAACTGGAAATAATCCCAATGCTTCTGCATCAACCGCTGTATATGTGCCGGTATCCCGCCTCCACCGCCTGGAACTGCCTTTACAGGCCTTTTGGCAGCCTTTCCGTAGGTTTCGTCTCTGGGGTGGCGCCTCTTTGGGGACCAATGTGTATGTCCAAACAGCCGACCGAAGCCTGAAAGACAATACGGTTTTCCTGATTCCAGGAGGCGCCGCGTCTAAAAACCTGAATGCGCAAATCTCCGGTCAGGTGCGCGACTGGGATATGCATTGGATCACAGGTATTGGCTTCCGGCCGGGCCAACGGTGGGCTGTTGACCTTTTTTACTCCCACCCGTTGTCACCTGCGCGCCGGAAAACTGCGGATTCACAATTTGATTCTACCGATACCGGAACTAAAGTGTTGAATACAACGACGAGCCCCACTACTACTGTCGGGAGAAGTACAATGTTTCAAATTTCAGCCACCGCCTTTTTTTAAACGAAAATAATAGCGGCAAACACCGGGGAGAACCCGAATTTTGCCGGTATGGAAAAAGATGATCCGGCGGACCAGGCACCCGTACCCGAACAAAGCGCGCCCACGGAAATTGACTTCAGCCAGGCTGATGTGAGTACTCGGTATGAGGATGTATTTCAAATCCTTACACCCGATGAAGTTACGGATGTGCGCTGGCGCGACGGCGCCTATGAATTTGTCTGTCAGAACGGCGTCACCTTGCGGATTCAGGTGGTGGCAGCCGGCATAATACGCCTGCGCTACAGCCCCGACGGCTTTTTTCAACCCGATATCTCATACGCCCTTAATCCGGATTTTACACCGGAAAAAGTGAACGCTACCCTCCAGGAAAGTGCAAATGAATATGTGCTGGTTTGCGAACCGCTCCAGGTGGTAGTGGCGAAAACCGGCCTGCGGATCCGGTTTTATGACCTCGACGACCGGATCATCAGCGAAGACGACGCCGGGTTTTCTGCCAAGCGAACCATTCTCAAAGGGTGGTCGGAGCTGAAGATTTCCAAAAAATGTCAACGGAAAGAGGTCTTTTACGGTTTGGGGGACAAAACCAGTAGCCCCGACCTGCACGGAAAGCAATTCGAAAACTGGTGCACCGACGCCTTTGCTTTTGGCCGGGAAACCGACCCCTTGTATCGGGCCATTCCTTTTTATTATTCCTTGTACCAGGGCATTGCCTATGGTATTTTTCTGGATAACACATTTCGCACGCACTTTGACTTCAATAGCCAGGATGACAGCGTGACCAGTTTTTGGGCGGACGGCGGTGAGATGAATTACTACTTTCTCTATGGCCCGGGTCTCGGTGATGTGGCCTCGGCGTATGCTCGCCTTACGGGCTCCCATGAACTGCCGCCGCTCTGGGCGCTGGGCTACCATCAGTGCCGGTGGAGTTACTACCCCCACAGCCGGGTACTGGAAGTCGCCGACAAGTTTAGGAGCCTCGAGATCCCCTGCGACGCTATTTACCTGGACATTGACTACATGGATGGTTATCGCTGTTTCACCTGGAACCTGGAGCATTTCCCTGATCCGAAAGGGCTGGTGGAAGCCCTGCACAACAAAGGCTTCCAGACAGTAGTCATGATCGACCCCGGGATCAAGGAGGATCCGGAATACGCGGTTTATCGACAGGGAGTGGAAAATAACTTTTTCCTGCGTACCGCCGGCGGCGAATTGGCCAAAGGGCCGGTGTGGCCGGGCTTTTGCGCCTTCCCGGATTTTACACACCCCGAGGTGCGCGCGTGGTGGGGCGACTTGTACGAAGACTTGTACAACAAAACCGGCATCAGCGGATTCTGGAATGACATGAATGAACCCGCTGTATTCCATGTCAACCATAAAACGCTCCCCGACCATGTACTCCATTATTTTGAAGGGCATGTGTCGGGGCACCGGAAAGCCCACAATGTTTACGGGTTGTTGATGAACCGGGCTTCGTGGGAGGGTTTCCGCCGCTTGCAACCGGAAAAACGCCCTTTTTTACTTACCCGGGCCAGTTTTAGCGGCGGGCAACGGTATGCAGCCGTTTGGACGGGGGATAACTATTCGGATTGGGAACACCTGCAGATCGCCAATGTGCAATGCCAGCGGCTCAGCATTTCGGGTTTCTCGTTTTGCGGCACCGATATTGGCGGCTTTGCCGGAACAGCCGATGGCGAGCTCTTTATCCGGTGGCTCCAGTTGGCCGTTTTTCACCCGTTGATGCGGGTGCATAGCATGGGCCAGCATGCCAGCGGCGACACGGCGATAACCGAGGAGGCGCAATTAGCCGATCCCGAGCTGCACACTTCAGACCAGGAACCCTGGTCTTTCGGCGAGAAATGGACCGCTTTGGCGAAAAAAGCCATCGAATTGCGCTATGCCCTGTTACCTTGCCTTTACACCGCAATTTGGCAAAACACACAAACCGGAGCGCCTGTCATACGACATACCGCGTTTGCCGATCCGCAAGACCCCAAGTTGTGGGACGCCGAGCGCGATTTTTTGTTTGCTGAACATTTATTGGTCAGTCCGGTCGTACAACCCAAAGTGCAACGGCAACTGGTGTATCTGCCGGCAGGGAACTGGTATTATTTCTGGACCGGCCAACCCGCAAATGGTGAACTGTTTGTCAATATAATGCCCGATCAAATTCCGTTCTTCGTCCGCGAGGGAGCGGTATTGCCGACCTATCCGGTGCGGCAATGGATCGGGGAACGGCTGGTGGATGAGTTAACCTTATATGTGTACTATAAAAATGGCCGGGAGACGAGCCGGTTGTATGAAGATGCCGGAGAAGGGTACGCTTATTTGCAGGGCGATTATTCCTTAAAAACCTGGGAAACCAACGGCGAAAACGGTCATTTTATGCTCGAACAGGTAATAGATGGCGAATGGACGCCGTCCTACAAAACAGTAAAAATCTTTCTCGTAGGGTTCCCGTCCTTCCTCCGCCATTGTACGGTAGATGGTGAAGAAATGCCGATCAAAGAAATCCGGGTGCGCGACCGTGCATTATACACAGTCACCGTAGCCTCCAATTTTAAACAAATTTCATGGAACGCCTGAACATCACCCGCGTCGCCTACCACATCAGCTTCTGGACGGTTTACCTGATCCTGAATTCGTGGTTGGGAAGTATATACAACAAGGTCGATCTGAACCTTGCCTTCCTCGGCGAAGCCTTCGTATTGCCGGTCAAGATCCTGCTGACCTACTTCGTTTTTTATTTTATCATACCGCTGTACCTGGACCGGGACAAGGTTTGGAAATTGGTCGGGTTAACCCTTTTGGCCTTCCTGGTAGCGTCGTTTTTGTACCGGATCGTGACGGCGTATATCTTCTTCCCCATATTCGAGCCGGCGCACTCCATACCGTTCTGGTTTTTACCGGGGTTTTACCTGACCTCATTTGATTTGTTTATCACGGTGGCTGCTGCCACCACGATCAAAATGATCCGGGTTCATTATAAAAGTCTCGAATTCGAACAGCAACTCCTGCGCGAGAAATTGCAATCCGAACTCAATTTTCTACGGGCCCAAACCAACCCGCATTTTCTGTTCAATACCCTGAATAACCTGTATGTATTGGCGCGAAAAAAATCGGACAGAACACCGGACGCGATCATGATGTTGTCGAAGATCATGCGCTTCGTGTTGTACGACTGCCGGACACCGCGTATCCCGGTGGCCGATGAAGCCAAGGTCATCCAGGATTACATCGAACTGGAAAAATTGCGCTACAACAACCGCCTGCAGGTGCAGTACGAGGAAACCATCGAACAACAGGGCGGTTCAATCGCCCCGCTTTTGCTATTGCCGTTTGTGGAAAACAGCTTCAAGCACGGCCCCAGCAGCACCACCGGAGCGGCATCCATTGCCATACACCTGAAATTGAAGGACAACATCCTCGATTTTGAGGTAAAAAATACGGTCGAGGAAACTGAACGTCCGGTCAGCTCGGAAGGGATCGGACTCCGGAATGTGCAGCGTCAGCTCGATCTGATTTATCCCGACCGCTATAAGCTCTCCGTAGGTCGGAACAAGGGCGTATATGAAGCCAATCTTCAAATTCAATTGGAAGAAGACTGACATTTTTCGGTTAATATTGAAACGCCGCCAAACAAATCTGATGCACACTGCCTTATATTGGCACAGTTCAATCGCTTCAATAAAAATTTTTTCCACCGGGCAACCGAAATTCAAAATCCGTTGCCAATCAGAAAGCGTACAACCTCATGCAACAATTGACCGACCAGGAATTGGTGAAAGGCGTGCTGCAAGGCAACCCTACGCATCAGGCTGCCTTATACCGGCAGTTCAGCGTGCCGATGTTTCGGGTATTGTTGCGTTTTGCCCGTGACCGGGCTGAAGCGGAAGATATGTTGCAAGAGGGATTTATCCGCGTTTACCGCGATATGAATCAATTCAGAGGTGATGGGGCGTTGGGCGGTTGGATTCGACGCATTATGGTCAATACTGCTTTGAGCCATTTGCGGAGGCAGCGCGATTTTCTTCGCGACACCTCAGATTTCACACCGTTTGAAAACCGATTCCGCACCGAAGAAGATTTTGCGGCCAACCTGGATGCTGAAACGCTTCTAAAATACCTCCAGAAACTACCGCCGGGATACCGTGCCGTGTTCAACTTGTATGCAATTGATGGATTCAGCCATGAAGAAATTGCCGAACAACTCGGCATTTCGATTGGAACCAGCAAAAGCCAGTTATTCAAAGCGCGGGAGTTTTTGAAACGGATACTGGACAAATCATTTATTACCTGAAAATCGCAAATAACGCCGGTGTGACGGCAACGCAAAAATGGCTGATCCGCAAGAGTTTAATTCCCTCGACGAACTTTTCCGCAAAACGTTCGAAGACCTGCCAGACACCCCTGCTGCCTCGGGCTGGGATTCTCCTTCGCCCAGCGTCTGGGAACAGGTACGCGTCCGGTTAACGCCACCCAACGGCGGTTGGAGCGCTCAGGCACTATTATTGGTCGGGGGGCTGGCTGTGGCCCTGATGCTTGGATTGTATTGGACCATTGCACGACCCGGCACTGGAACATCCGCGCCAACCGCCAACACCGCCAACACCGCTGCTGCACCAATCGCCAACCCGGGAACGGCGCCCGCAATACCGCTTGAAAACAAAGCGACACCGCAACCGACGAGCACGAATCTCCTCCCCCATACACCGCGCTCGACACAAAAAGGCGCGGCAAATCCCACCTCGACAAAGCAACGCAAAGCGAACCAACGTCGCCCGGACGAGGAATTTATCCTTCCCGGAAGCCTTCCTTTGCCGGGCACCCATCCAATATTGCCCAACACTACCGTCCGACGGCATGCCGAACAGTGGCGTAGCGCCCCATGGGCACAGCCTTTACCAATCTTGCCAACCGTTTTACAACGGCAAACCATCCGGCCGGTGCCGGATGGTTTGAAAAATATCGGCGGATAGACAGCCCTCACACTCCTTATTTATCCCAATCCAGAAACGGTGAAGCCCGCAAGGCTTCCGCTTTTTCCCGGTATGGAGGCCACAACTGGTTAAAAAAAGCGTTAACCCGCGCTGCTGTTTGTTCTGTTTGGCTTTTAGCAATCCGTATCGCTATTTGTGCATTGGTATTCGGTTCACCGTAGGAAGCACGAATGTAGGAGAGCGCTTGCCGCAACTTGGCGCCGAGGTCATCCGGGTCAGACCGGATGCCTTTCCCTTCTGTTGTCTTATCGATAGCATCTTTTAAAACCTGGATACTGTCGCGCAGTGTTTTGCCCAAGTCCATCACCGCTTTCTTTGTGCTGTCGGGAAGGTTGGCAAACTGCGTTTCCACTGCTTTTATCGTTTTTTCAGCTTTACTTAACCGGTCATAGGCCGCACGGGCGCTATCAATCACCGGGTAAAAATTCCGGAGCGCTAAAGCATTGGCCTGTCTCGATGCGGGTGAAATGGACAGCCGAGGGTCATCTGCGACGGTTAATATGGTTGAATCTCGCTGGCCGGCAAACTCAACAACTACTTTGTAATCTCCTGGGAACGCTGTCGGCCCCCCACCAGGTTCGAGTTGGTCCTTGTCGGGTTCCCTGCCCGAAGGGAACTGCACGCCTCGGGTATCAAATCCCCATTCGATGATGCTAAAGCAGGAATCCAGCCCTGTCTTAAACTGCCGGATAGTGTCGCCGGCCATATTAAGGATCACGACCGTTGCCTTTTCTTTTTTAGCGTCTCCAGTCTGGCGGCCTCCCCGCCCCCTCCCGGTCGGCTGTTCGGGCTGATTGGGCTGTTCTTTTTTAACCTGTTGCTTACTCAAACCAGGCTTCACCCAAACCGGAATTTTCGCCGAGGTGCTTTTATTCTCCCCTGCATAAATAGCATCGGCGGAAAACCGGGTCCCGTCGAACGATCGCCAAGCCGCCAGGTAAGCTGTTTGGGGTTTAAACAATCGAAAGGATTGACTGAGCAATTCCGGATCCCGGGCCATGGCACGCAGGGGCTCTATATTGTCCAACACCCAAATGGCGCGGCCAAAAGTTGCAAGTACGAGATCGCCATCGCGCGGGTGAATCTTCATATCCTGTACCGGAACATTGGGAAATATCGCTTGTTCGCCCGGGCGGTGCAGGTCAGGTTGTGGCCAGTGCGTCCAGGTAGCGCCGTAGTCCAAACTGAAATACAATCCTTGATCGGTGCCTAAAAACAGGAGGTTCGGCACTTCGGAATCCTGCACCACGGAAAGGCAAAAACCGGTGATGTTTTTTGCGGTAGCCAGGCGTTTCCACTTCCGGCCGAAGTCGGTGGTATGGTAGAGATAGGGCTCCCAATCATTTTGCCGGTAATTGTTGACGACGACAAAGGCTTCACCGGCATTTTTCGCCGACACCTCTATCTGTGGAATCCACGCGCCTTTGGGACAATCCGGAAGGCGCTCTGCCAAGTTCTCCCACGTACGGCCGCCATCGCGGGTCAGTTGAAGATTACCATCATCCGTACCCACCCAAATAAGGCCCTGCTGCGCCGGGCTGGGTGCAATGGCTAAGATCGTGCAATAGTTTTCGGCATTGGTTGCATCCAGTGTCAGGCCACCAGATTGGTCCTGGTGCAATTTCGAAGTGTCATTGGTGGTCAGGTCAGGCGAAACCAGGCTCCAGGTTTGGCCATAATCGGGTGAATAATGCAGGAATTGGCTGCCAAAATAAATGCCGCCGTCGTGAAAGGGGTCTTGCGCCAGCCCGGCGTTCCAATTCCAGCGCAACGGGATACCATCGGGGTGAACGGGTTTCAGGTACTTGGAGAATCCGGTTTGACGGTCCAAATAACTCAATTCGCCGCCTTGTGACATGGCAAAGCAGTACCGGCTGTTGTCACGCCGCGGCATTACATCGAACCCGTCACCAAACAATAATTCCTGCCAATCCGAATTCCGGATGCCGCCCGAGCGCCATATGGATGAAGGTCCGGCAAATGAGCCGTTGTCTTGCAGACCGCCGTATACATTGTAAGGAATGTCATTGTCTACATTGATATGGTAAAACTGGCCGACCGGTATGTTCTCGGCATAATGCCAGGTTTGACCGCCGTCATGGGTGATGTTCAACCCGCCGTCGTTCCCGTCAATGATAAAATTCGGATCGTCGGGGTGAATCCAAAAGGCGTGATGATCCAGGTGAATTTGCCAGCGTATCCAGGTTTCAAATGTTCGCCCGCCGTCCTCGCTCCGGTTGAGGTAGGTATGCAGACTATACAGCCGGTTTTCATTTTTCGGGTCGACATAAATTTCTGAATAATAACACGGCCGGCCACCAATGTCTTTTTCGGTCATTTTTTGCCAGCTCCAGCCTCCGTCCGTGCTTTTGTACAAGGCATTATCTTTGGCTTCAACAATAGCATACACCACATTGGGTTTGCTCCGCGCCACGGCAATACCGATACGGCCAAGTTCACCTTCCGGCAGGCCGTTTTTGTTCGTCCGGCGCTCCCAGGTATTCCCGCCATCAAAGGAAACATACAAGCCGGAACCCGGCCCTCCGGATTTAAAAAACCAGGGCCAGCGGCGATATTCCCACATGGCTGCATAAAGTTTGTTCGGATTGGCGGGATCGGCAACCAAATCGGCGCATCCAGTTAAGTCGTTAATATACAATACTTTATTCCAGGTTTGGCCGCCATCCGTGGTTTTGAATACACCCCTGTCGGCATTTGGGCCGTTTGCGGAGCCCAAGGACGCCGCCCAGACAATATTGGGGTTGTCGCGGTGCAGGATAATGCGGTGGATGGTTCGGGTGTTTTGCAGGCCCATGCAGGTCCAGTGCAACCCGCCATCGATCGACTTAAAAATACCCGCACCAAAATTTTGAGAATTGCGGGGGTTTCCCTCTCCCGTACCCACCCAAATTTCGTCGGGGTTGTTGGGGTTAATAGCAATGGCGCCGATGCTTTGCGTCGGCGCTGCATCGAAGATCGGCTCCCATGCAGTGCCGCCGCTTTTGCTTCTCCAAACACCTCCGGATGCTGCGCCCGCATATATGATCTCCGGGTTTCCGGGATCGCAGGTGATTGCTGTAATGCGCCCTGACATCGCTCCTGGGCCTATGGATCGCAGGTGCAGGCTATTCAGGTATTCTGCGTGAAATGGTTGGCTCCAAAGCAGTGCCGGGAGTAAAAGCAGGGGAATTATCTGACAAACCAGGGCGGTGCGCCAATCGTGGCGTGGCTTGTGGGGGGACAGGAGTAAACAAGATGGTACCATTTGTGTGTAATTTTGATTTCGTGCAATTATCCGTCAAATTTGCGCAAACTCGTGCATCTTTGAGCATACTGAAAAAAACAAGCAATTACCCGAATGGCAACCTTAACCTATAATAACAACGGTGTTTTGATCGATCGCCGTGAAAATGGCCCCGACACCGCAATCTTCGGAAACGTTCAAGTGCCCCTGATCACCGCTTCGCAGCTACAACGGTATGCCGCCATTATATACGCAGAAGCTTCGTTTCCCGGCCTCTTGCGTGAGATCAACCCGGCCAACCCTACCGGCGAGTTGTGGCGGGAAACCGTTGGCATCGCCATTTGCATGTACAATTACGTGCGCAACAAAAGCACTGCATTTTTCCGCGCGGGACGCGTGTACGGCATCAACGACCTGGTTAATGACGTCAATTACGTCAAAGGGATCAACAGCCCGAAATTCAACGAATATTTCTTTGGCGGCGGCGATGAAACGAAGCGCACCTTCGCCAATCTGGCGGTACTCAAATTGTTCACCCGTCAACTGGAAGATATCCGCCCCGTTATCATGTCCATTCAGCAGGCAGCCTATTGGGATGGCAATGACCTGTTTCGCCGGTTTCGCGATCACTACCGGGCCAAACAAGGCTTTGAATTGAGCAACCCGGCCCACGGTTGGTTATACCAGAATGTGACCGTTATTCCGGGCGTACAGGTCATCACTTCCTGCCCGGCACAAGACCCAAATGTGGCAGCGCGCCGGCAATTCACTTTTTTATCCACTATGACAGCAGGCGGGTCGATATTCTTCCGCATCCATCCACAGGCCGCTGCCCAGGGAATCATGTGGTAAACATCCGCAGGGTATGGCATCGATCTTTGGCCACGTAGCCGCTTCATCTGCCCTTGGGTATTCCTTTTTTCCAAATAAAACAACCTGGACGGCGCTCGCGCTGGCCGGATTTTGTGCCTTTGCCCCCGATCTGGACGTCCTGGCGTTTCGTTTCGGCATTCCGTACGACAGTATCCTGGGGCACCGGGGCTGGACGCACTCCTTCACTTTTGCATTGCTTTTGGGAACACTCGTTGCGTGGCTGTTTTACCACCCGGATAAAGGCTGGTGGAAAATGGCATGCTGGTTTGTTTTGGCGTGCGCATCCCATCCCTTGCTCGACATGCTGACTACCGGCGGACTGGGCTGCGCCTTGTGGTGGCCGATCAGTGAGAATCGCTTGTTTTTTCCCTGGAGAGTGATCCTGGTTTCGCCTTTGGAAGTCCGTTCGTTCGTCGGCAAATATGGGCTGCGGGTCCTGCTGAGTGAATTGGTTTGGGTTGGCCTTCCGGGCTTGATTTTAGTTTGGATCACTGGCCTGATTCGAAGAAACGCTCGATAATTTGCCGAATTATGCGCCTATTTTGAGCACTATTTTGCCAAATTGATCGCTACCCGCCATCCGTTCCATCGCTTGGTTGCCATGAGCAAGGCCGAATACCGCATCGACCACCGGGGTCAACCGATGCTGGCTGACAAAGGCAAGCATTTTCCGGAATTCGGCCGCTGTCCCCATTGTGGAGCCAAGGATGCTGACCTGCTTCCAAAACAATATCTGAGGGCTGAGGCCATCGATTTTCCCCAATGAGCCGCCATAGACACCCATCCGGGCGCCTGGCCCGCAAAGTGTCAGGAGCGCTGCAAAACCATCGCCTCCGGCGGAATCGACCACTACGTCGAACCTGCCTGCAGTTGCCCTGAGTTGTTTATCCCATTCGGGCGTCCGGTAGTTCACACCGCCATTTGCACCCAATTGAACAGCCCGCTCAATTTTATCATCCGATCCGGAAGTCACCCACACCGAAGCGCCTGCGGCCAATGCAAATTGCAGCGCCATCAAAGCAACGCCTCCCCCTACCCCACTGATCAGCACCTTTTCCCCCGCTCTCAGCCGGCACCGGGTAAACAGCACCCGGTAGGCGGTGAGCCCGGCCAATGGCAAAGCGGCCGCTTGTTCCCAACTTAAATGCTCCGGCATTGGGGCTATATTCCGGCGCGGGATGCAGATGTATTCGGCAAAGGTGCCGTTTTCGGGCAGGCCGAGCACCCGGTAGTGCTCCCCCTGAAACCGCGGATTATCGCCCCAATCGAGCGAAGGATTAATCACCACCGGCTTGTTCCGGTATGTTCCGGCGCCATCGCTACCCAAGATAACCGGCAATTGAATCCTGGAATATTGGCCTTGTGTAATCCACCAGTCCCGCCGGTTGAGTGCCGCAGCATGCAAGCGCACCAGGACTTCACCGGCCGCCGGGTGGGGAGTATCCACGTCCTGATAATCCAATGGCTGATGCAATTGATTGAGAACGAGTGCTTTCATAATAATAAACTGTTGCCTGCTTTAGATCATTCGCTGGGGCCACAGCAAAGAGGGTGGAAATCCATCACGGCTGGATGTAAAACAAGATAAGCACTACGAAAAACTGGATAAATAGTTTACCAGTGCTATCCTTGTTCATTGGTCAATCGAAACATATTTGATTATCTTAGCAGCACCCCGGTTGAGCAAAAATAAGACAGTTCATCACTAACTTCATTCAAATTCAAATGAGCAATACCATCCCGGAACGGATTGCTGATTTTCTGAAGGAATACCCACCCTTCAGTCTGTTAGACAAAGAATTGCTACGCGCAATAGCTGGCCGGGCGGTTGTGCAGTACCGTCTGCCAGGTGAAATTATTTTCCGGCAGGGCGAAATGCCGGGGCAATTCATATTTGTGGTACGGGAAGGCGCCGTCCACCTCCTGCAGGAACAATACGGGTCGGAAAGGCTGATCGAACAATGCGATGAGGGCGATGTGTTTGGTGTCCGGCCGCTTTTAGCCGATGATCCCTACGCGCTCACAGCACGCGTAGTGGAAGAGTCCTTGATCTACGCCGTCAGCCTCGAAGGATTCGAACAACCGATGCGGGATAACCCCCGAATTGCTTATTATCTGTCCAGTAACCTGGCTGTCGGAGCTGCCAGGACCTATCAGCGCATCCATCAGGGAAAGTTCCGGTCGCACAAGGATCAACTGCTCGATGGCGATTTCGCTCTACCGGAAATTCAATCAATCGATGGCAGCAAAGCGCCCGTGGTATGTACGCCCGAGACTGAAATACAAGCCGCTGCAACAGTCATGAGCCAACAGGGCGTAGGCTCGATTATTATAGTTAATGCACAAAACAAGCCGGTTGGAATTATCACCGACAAAGATCTGCGACATAAGGTGGCAACGGGATTGGTCTCCATCACACAACCGGTAACAGCCATTATGACCAGTCCGGTAGTGACGGTTCCGACCCGGATCACTGTTGCGCAAGTGCAAATTGAAATGATCAGAAGGCGTATTCACCATTTATGCCTGACCGAAGACGGAACCGATCAGAGCCCGGTGGTAGGCATCATTTCCCACCACGACTTATTGGTTCTGCAGGGCAACAATCCTGCAGTACTAGTCCGGGAAATACGCCGCAGCCAGCATACGGATCAACTCCGGCGTATCCGCTCCCGGGCCGAAGATTTGTTGAAAAAATACTTGTATCAGGAGGTGGCTATTGGCTACATCGCCTCCATTGTGACGGAAATTAATGATGCAATGATCGAACGCGTGCTGGAGTTGTGCGCAATTGAACTGGAACAAGAAAACCGGTGGAAACCCGAAGCAGGATTCTGCTGGTTGGCACTGGGCAGTGCAGGGCGGGGAGAACAATTACTGCGAACCGATCAGGACAATGCCCTTATTTTTGAAAATGTTGCGGAAACAGAATACGCCAAAGTGCAAAATTACTACCTGGAGCTAGCGCGCCGCGCCAACGATAAACTCAATGCCTGTGGTTTCGAATATTGTCCAGCAAATATGATGGCCGGCAACCCGCAATGGTGCATGTCGCTGGATCAGTGGAAGCAGCAATTTTCCAGTTGGATTTTTGGCCCGGTACCCAAGGCCGTATTACACTGCAATATATTTTTCGACTACCGTCCGGTATACGGAAACCAGGAGTTGGCCGAGACTTTAACCGCTCATATTTCCCAATCGATTAGAGATCAGAGCATTTTTCTCGGTTTTCTGGCCAAAAATGCATTGGAATATCCTCCCCCCCTGACCTTTTTCCGAAACGTCATGGTGGAGAGCAGCGGTGAGCATAAAGACGAGTTCGACGTGAAGACACGAGCGATGATGCCACTTGCCGATGCCGCCCGAGTGTTGGCTCTTCATGTCCAATACACCGGGCCTCCCGGAACAATTCATCGCTTCGAAAAAATGGTCGAGATGGAACCCCATAACCGGGAATTGTTCGAATCCGCCATTGACGCCTACGAAATGCTCATGCGGTACCGGACAACGCAGGGTCTGCAAAATGGCAATTCCGGCCGATTTTTTAATCCCGCCGATTTGTCCAAAATGGAGCGTATGAATTTGCGCAACAGTTTCCAGCCCATCAAGGAGTTGCAGACTATGATACGCGTTCGGTTCCGTACGGATGATATTCAGGGATAAAAATCACCACTGCTATGTTCAAGTTGCATCAATGGTTTTGGCCCCGCCGGCCTGTTCCTGAATCGTCGGCCTGGGAAGCCTATGCTGGCCATTTTTCCAAGCGTCAGGACCTCCGGATTCCCATGGAAACGCAACGTTTTGTGGTGCTCGACACGGAGACAACCGGACTCAACCCCAAGGCGGACCGCATTTTGTGCATTGGCGCCGTTGGCGTGCAAAACTGGCAAATCCGGTTGCAAGACAGCCTTGAAATTTACTTGCGCCAAAATTATACCCCGGCGCATGGAGAAGTGGCCATTCACGGAATCTTGCCGGTTGAAAAAGCAGATATGGTGGAAGAGGCCGACGCTGTTTATCAATTTCTCGATTACGTCGGCGATGCCGTCCTGATCGGGCACCATATCCGGTTTGATGTTTCCATACTCAATCAGGCCCTGAACCGGCTGCATTTACCCACTTTAAAGAATAAAATTGCCGATACGCACCGCCTCGCCCAGCGCGTCCATCCGCCGACAAATGCCCTGTTCCATCCAGGCAATTATGGCTTGGACAAGCTGTGTGAGCAATACCGAATCCCCACATCCGACCGCCACACGGCAGCAGGAGATGCCTATATCACGGCGATTCTGTTCTTGAAACTGCTGGCACGCTTGAAATTGCGCGGCATCCGGACAGTGGCAGACGTGTTGCGTTAACGGCTACATTCGGTTTGACAAGTCGAAAATGGTAGGTCGAATAATTTTTCCTTTGATCAAGGCCCACAAAAACAATACTGCAAATGCACCAAGGCCAATGGATAAAAGGAAGTGGCCTTTTAATTGTGGCTCCAGGTAGAAACGGAGAAATAAGGTAGCCAGCACGTAAATGGCCACAAAAAGGTTTGAAAGTGTTGGTCCTAGTTCAATTTTCATATTGTTCAGCCCTACTATGCCCAGGCACTTGGATCGGGCTGCGGTGTAAAAATGGATTACGTATCTGGTTGGAACTTCTTTGCCGGGCTCCAAAGATGTACCTTAAAACAGGTTGCGGCACCATATTCAGGAACATCTCATTAAGGGTGGCGTCCATTTTCGTTTCATCTGCACAAAAAAGCCCCGAATACGAGCCAGGGTTCAAATTTGTTGAAAAAAAAACGCCACCCTCTACCGAATAGGCAGGTACCCTGAGTTGCTCAGTGCGCGTCCGCCTTGCCGGCTCCCCGCGGAATGCGAATATCCTCGATCAGGTGCTGGATATGTTCCGGTGGCGGCGGTGTAATTCTGGAGACAACCAGTGTAATCACCGTGTTGATGATCATGCCAATCGTACCGATACCCTCTGCAGAGATGCCAAAGAAATCTTTGACGATCGGGGCGCTGGTGCCCAACAATTTATCGGCTCGCATCAATAAGATCATGGCCACCGTGAAAACCAACCCCGTTATCATACCTGCCAAAGCACCCTCCCGGTTCGTACGCTTGTCGAATATCCCTAGAATAATCGCTGGGAAGAAGGAGGCAGCAGCCAAACCAAATGCGAACGCTACCACCTGCGCCACAAATCCGGGCGGATAAATGCCCAGCAGGCCAGCCAAAATAACGGATACTCCGGCGGCAATCCGGGCCGCCATCAGCTCGCCCTTTTCGGAAATATTTGGCCGGATGGCATTTTTGAGCAAATCGTGCGATATGGCGCTGGAAATAACCAGCAACAAACCCGCGGCGGTAGATAAGGCCGCTGCCAGGCCACCCGCCGCTACCAATGCGACCACCCATGCCGGCAGACCGGCAATTTCCGGATTGGCCAGCACCATAATATCTTTATCAATGGTGAGTTCGTTTTTGTCGGCCGCTTTCAGGTATTGAATATTCCCGTCTTCGTTTTTGTCTTTAAATGTGATCAGTTTAGCCTCTTCCCATTTGTGAAACCAGGTAGGCATTTCCGAATAGGGCTTATTGGATACCGTTTGGATGAGGTTGGTACGGACAAAGGTGGCTACCGCCGGAGCTGTGGTGTACAAGATCGCGATGAAGACTAGCGCCCATCCGGCAGAAGAACGGGCGTCTTTTACCCGGGGCACGGTAAAAAAGCGAACAATCACGTGCGGCAAACCCGCCGTACCCACCATGAGTGCCGCTGTAATGCAGAACACATCAATCATCGGTTTGGAACCGTCCGTATAAGCGGCGAAACCGAGCTCCTGGTTCAAACCATCCAGCTTATCCAGCAGATATGCGCCGTCGGCAACCGTTCCTCCCATCCCTAATTGTGGGATCGGGTTGCCCGTCATTTGCATGGAAATGAAGATGGCTGGCACCATGTAGGCAAATATCAATACCACATACTGGGCCACTTGCGTATAGGTAATGCCTTTCATCCCTCCCAATACGGCATAAATGAACACAATGGCCATCCCCACAATCACGCCAACGTTGATATCCACCTCTAAGAAGCGGGAAAACACAATCCCCACTCCGCGCATCTGCCCGGAAATGTAGGTAAAGGAGATAAACAGCGCGCATATCACGGCTACTACCCGGGCTTGTTGTGAATAATACCGCTCCCCGATAAAATCCGGAACGGTAAACTTTCCAAATTTCCGCAAATACGGCGCAAGGAGCAGGGCCAGCAACACGTAACCACCCGTCCAACCCATAAGGTATACTGATCCGTCATAACCGGCAAAGGAAATCAGACCGGCCATGGAAATGAACGAAGCGGCAGACATCCAGTCGGCAGCAGTAGCCATACCATTTATCAACGGCGGAACGCCACCGCCTGCTACATAAAATTCTTTGGTAGACCCGGCACGCGTCCAAAGCGCGATGCCAATATATAAGGCAAACGAAAGCCCTACGATGATAAATGTCCAGAGCTGAACACTCATAATTGAGTCATTTATTGGTGAGAAGTTGGTTCATTCCAGTTTTAAAACTTACTGTTCGTGCACATCGAATTCCTCATCCAGACGATTCATCAGGCGCACATAAATAAAAATGAGTGCCACGAAGATGTAAATGGACCCCTGCTGGGCAAACCAGAAACCAAGTTTAAAACCTCCAAGCCTGATGCTATTCAACCCATCGGCAAGCAGGATACCAAATCCGTAGGAGACAAGGAACCATATCGTCAGTAGAATAGCCAAATAGCCCACATTCTTCTTCCAATAGTCGCGTAGATTTTTAGCCATGGTTTGATCAAAATGATTTAAGTGCGAGTGAAACGATCCAATTGAATATCAAACTTTTAGCAGTCGGCAGCAGCACAATTTTGCTAACCGATTTTTGTATTCGCCATAAGGTAAGGCATAAATGACGTGCCGAGCATCGCTGCTCCTGCAAACCGATCCCCTTACCCTGGTCTGTACAACGCAGCAGCATCCGAGTGGCGCCAGAAACACGCTCCAATGTTAAAACATTTTTACTTTCCAAATACAAACCAACCTCCTGCACCTAACTCTTGTTCGCATTACCTCAAACCGGCCGCCAAAATATCAGGACCAATTTTAGTTTGAACGTATGCTCCACCACATGGCAGGATCCTGGCAATAGTGTGGTTGGGACTGCAATTGGTTTGTTCAAGGATATCCGATCATTCGATCAGCCCAACTGCCCGTGGGCAAATATACCCGATTAGTGGCCAAACTGACCCGTCAACCTAACGATGTGTGTGCCGGTTAAACTGGGGTGTATAAAGGCGGAAATCAGTAATTCCATTGTATGCTTTCTACTCGCTGATTCGGGTGATTTAGGCTCAAAATGAACCTAAAATGCCATATTTAGAAGCGTAAATGTTTAACATTAGACTATGCAGCCCAGCGGTGGAATTCCAAACATGGTCTAAAGTTTGACCCGGATTACTGGTTCATCAATTTTCTAATAGCATCACAGGCGTCAAATTTTCTACCGGATTTTCAAACCCTTATCCGATTTTTGCGTTCAGCAGATTGATCAATGCCCACGTTTTCTCCATTTGTCCGTGTTTTGTTGTTTATCATCTCCACCAACCTGCTGGTGGCGGATGTACTTCGTTTTGCCGTTCCCTATTCTTACCAAAAAAGGTGCTTGGAAAACCTTGTTTCAGAACAGGAAGAAGATATACCTGCCAATTTCTCCTCTGCGTGGGAAGAAGAAATAAAATTTCATCACAGCCACGAGCAATTTGAGATTGCCGCTATCTTGTTGCTCAACGAAGACAAAACGAGCAGGGGACACCTGATCAAGGATGATGTTGTCCATCTCCCGGGCTTTGTTTCTATTTTTTCCCCGCCTCCCAACTGCCGCTAGGCCAAATCCACTTTCCCTACTTCATTCATCAACATCGCCCTGATCGGTCTCCGGCTGGGGTTAAACACCTTATTAATTTGATCAGTACATGAAAAAAATAAGCATTCCGTCAACTTTAAAATTTGATCTTCCGGCATCTGTCGTCGTATTTCTTGTGGCGCTGCCTTTATGCCTCGGCATAGCCTTGGCTTCAGGAGCGCCACTATTCTCCGGCATGATTGCCGGTATTATTGGCGGCGTGGTAATCGGCTGGTTAAGCGGGTCGCATACCAGCGTTAGCGGCCCGGCCGCCGGTTTAACGGCCGTGGTATTAGTATCCATTCAGCAATTAGGCACTTTTGATGCATTTTTGTTAGCCGTCATGGTAGCGGGCGTCCTCCAATTAGTATTGGGCGTTGCGCGGGCGGGAACAATCGCCAATTTTTTCCCAACCAGTGTGATTAAAGGAATGCTAACCGCTATCGGTATTATTATCATCCTCAAACAAATTCCACACGCACTCGGCTATGACGCTGACGCTGAGGGCGATTTGGCATTTTGGGAAGCTGGAGGGGCCAATACTCTTCTTTCTTTATGGGATTCGATCACCCAGTTTTTTCACCCGGGAGCTATGTTGATCAGCGTCCTGTCACTTGGAATTTTACTGCTGTGGGAATATCCGTCGATACGCCGTCGGACAGGCCTGATACCTGGTGCCCTGGTTGTCGTGGTGGTAAGTGTTTTGGTAAATGCTTTACTCCGGCGTTTGGGTGAGCCATGGGTTATTCAGCCAGAGCATTTGGTGAACATACCTGCTGCACAAAACTTAGATGCCTTTTTAGGCCAATTTACCATGCCGGACTTTGCGCAGTGGAAAAATCCAAATATTTATAAAATTGCCGCTACCATTTGCGCCGTTGCCTCCATCGAAACCCTGCTTTGCATCGAGGCCGTCGACAAAGTAGACCCATTAAAACGCCACACGAACCCGAACAGGGAACTAAAAGCCCAGGGAGTTGGGAATATTATTTCCGGGTTGTTAGGCGGGCTCCCGGTTACATCTGTTGTGGTTAGGAGTTCGGCGAATTTGAATGCCGGGGCCCGTTCCAAGATGTCTACCATATTGCATGGATTGTTTTTGTTGGTATGCGTAGTGCTAATCCCTGGTTGGCTCAACCAGATCCCATTGTCGGCTTTGGCTGCAGTTTTGATTTTGGTTGGATACAAACTGGCCAAAGTCTCGTTGTTCAAAGAGATGTGGAATGCCGGAAAATACCAATGGTGGCCTTTTATCATTACGGTGTTCGCAGTAGTATTTACGGATTTACTGACGGGTGTCGCCATAGGGATGTGCGTGAGCGCATTTGCCATTTTACGCGGCAACATGAAGAACTCGTACTATTTCCACAAGGATGACTACCATGCAGGCGACCTGATCCGTATCAAACTATCCCAGGAAGTTTCATTCCTGAACAAAGCCAGTATCAAGTTGACACTGGAGCATTTACCGGCAAATTCGCTTGTGCTGATCGATGCCTCGGATACAGCATATATCGACTTTGATGTGCAGGAAATCATCCGGGAATTCGGAGCAATCAAGGCGCCAGATAAAAACATCAGACTTATACTTCGGGGCTTTCACGAGCGCTATAGCATTGGCGATTCGGATTTCGTGCACTGCGAGGCTGTTTCGGCCGAAGAATTGAGAAATCTGGTTCCATCGATCCAAAATCAAACCGTGAAAGCTATTTTGAATTAGCCCCAATCCACCCTGAATTGAAGCAGTAAGAAGGTATTATATATGTTACACTCATCCGTTGCAAAATAGGTGGGTACTATTATTTGAAAACACGACAGGCCTGTGTAAGCACAGGCCTGTTTATTTTCTTCAGTATGTTATTGATGAACGGATTAACGCTGTTCATTCAGGGGATTATAAGCGCAACAAATTAAAAGAAAAAATCATGCCAAATTTGTTTCACCATACTTTTTCATCTTGTCATCAAGCAGATTTGGCCCCTTGCTTAATTTCATCCACCACTTCCGGATTCAGGAGTGTAGTGGTGTCTCCCAGGTTTGACGTGTCACCCTCTGCGATCTTCCGCAGGATACGGCGCATGATCTTACCGGAGCGTGTTTTGGGCAACCCAGGCACTAATTGAATCTTGTCTGGCTTTGCGATCGGGCCGATTTCCTTGGTTACGGTATCCAGGACCGCTTTTTTAAATCCGGTAATATCCGCAACTGGCCCGGAAGTAATGACATAAGCGTAAATCCCCTGGCCTTTTATCTCATGTGGGAAACCGACAACTGCCGACTCAACCACACCCGGAGTTTTATTGATTGCATCTTCCACTTCTGCCGTTCCAATGCGGTGCCCTGAAACATTAATTACATCATCTACCCGGCCAATGATCCGGTACATCCCGTCCGCATCGCGCCGGGCGCCGTCGCCGGTAAAATATTTATCTTTAAAGGTTGCAAAGTAGGTCTGCCGGCAACGTTCATGATCCCCATAGGTCGTTCGGATAATGGACGGCCAGGGGTATTTAATGCACAACATACCTTCTACATCAGTGCCCTCAATTTCTTTTCCGTTTGCATCCACCAGGCACGGTTGCACGCCGGGTAGAGGATAGGTGGCATAACACGGCTTTAGCGGCGTAATTCCGGCCAAAGGCGTAATCATGATTCCGCCTGTTTCTGTCTGCCACCACGTATCAACCACAGGGCAGCGCTTTTTACCTACCCGTTCGTTGTACCAATGCCAGGCCTCCTCATTAATAGGCTCTCCAACGGTACCCAGTACCCGCAGCGAAGGCATCCGCCGGCCTTTGACCCACTGGTCGCCCGCCGCCATCAGCGCACGTATGGCTGTTGGCGCCGTATAAAAGATATTCACTTTGTGCCGCTGCACTACATCCCAAAAACGGCCGGCATCCGGAAAGGTCGGAATGCCTTCAAACATCATGGTGGTAGCTCCGGCGAGCAACGGACCATAAACAATATAAGAATGGCCTGTGATCCAACCGATATCGGCCGTACACCAATATATGTCGCCCTCCTGGTATTGGAATACATTCCGGAACGTATATTCGGTATATACCATGTATCCGCCATGGGTGTGCACCACACCTTTGGGTTTGCCAGTGGAGCCCGACGTATATAATATAAAGAGTATGTCTTCGCTGTCCATGGTCGTCGCCTTGCAGCTTTTGCGTTTCCCCTTGATCGCATCGTGCCACCATATATCGCGCCCTTCCTGCATGGTCAACGGGTCGCCTGTGTTTTGATGAACGATGACACGCTGCACGGAATCGCAGCCCATAGCCAACGCCTCATCGACGACCTGCTTCACAGGGATGTTTTTGGGTCCGCGGGAATTATAGTCGGAGGTCAGTACCACCAAAGCCTGCGCATCTTTGATCCGGTCGGCCAGAGAGACTGCGCTAAACCCGGCAAACACTACCGAGTGAACCGCGCCAATCCGAGCGCAAGCCAGCAGGGCAATCGTCAGCTCCGGCGTCATCGGCATATAAATGCAAACGCGATCCCCTTTTTTTACCCCCTGCGCTTTCAGGGCGTTGGCAAACTGGCAAACCAGCCCATGTAATTGTTTATAGGTTATTTTACGGGCTTTCCGCTTAGGGGCGTTGGGCTCCCATATCAGCGCAACTTGCTTGCCACGCGTAGCAAGATGGCGATCCAGACAATTTTCAGTAATGTTCAACCGGCCACCGACAAACCATTTTACGCGCGGCTCACGGAAATTCCATTTCAGCACCTGCCTCCAGGGCTTCTTCCATTGAAAGGTACGCGCTTGCTCTGCCCAAAAGCCTTCCGGATCAGCCACACTTTTGGCGTAAACCGATTGATATTCATCGAAGGATTTGATTTGCATTGTCATGAATTCCCTGCAATTAAATTAGGAAATGAACACGCCATAAAAAGCGTGCCGGAAATAAATG
>JBGARJ010000009.1:0-19077 GCA_044230315.1 Saprospiraceae bacterium | reverse complement strand
AGCAGCAAATATATAGGCCGCTATATGTATTGTTGACTGTCAGGCCCAAAAATTTAGGTACCCACGCCAAATGACCGGGGAAAGGTGCGGCAAAATGCCACTACATAACGCCTTCGTAGTGCATGTACAGGAACAACCTGCGGTATGAAATCTAAAATGTGTCTGAAAAATGCTGCTGTTTTCGCAAAACTCCATTTTTTAAACACAATATATTCATTGTAATTTCAAATCACCTGAAAGACTGGTTTTCAAATAGGCAGATCCAAAAGGCGCTATTACCTTTGCGCCGCATGAAAAACTATCTCGGTCAAACGCTTGGGTTAACCATCCTGATCCTGGTTTCCCTTTCAGGGCTAGCCCTTTTGCCAAGCGACCTATCCATCGGTAATTTTGCCTTACGCCGGATGGATATTTTTGCCGACATCCGGTATCCTGATTTAGACACACTCGCCGTTTCTGAAACCGATACGACAGGGTTCCTTGCCGACACCACGGCTGTTTTACCGTTGCAAGACTCACTGGCAGCAGACAGTTCAATGACAGCGTTGGCCCCTTTGGTGGACTCATCTTTGTACGGTAAAGTCATTGAAGATTACACACCCGACCAACTTGGTTTGAACCGCTTTTGGGCGGCAATTGATTCTATTGGATTCTTCAAACGCACGGTGCGGGTTGCCTTTTTTGGTGATTCTTTTGTAGAAGGGGATATATTACTGGGTGATTTGCGCGACACCTTGCAAACCATTTGGGGCGGAAATGGCGTTGGGTTTGTGCCAATCACGTCGGAGGTGGCGCGTTTCAAACGGACGCTGACACACCGGTATGAAAACTGGAGTACCTTCTCCATTGTCAAAAACCATGACAGCGGACAGCCTTTCGGCATTAATGGCTTTGTTTACAGGCCCAAGCCGTCTGCTTTTGTCCATTATGAAGGAGCCGACTATTTTCTTCATACCCGAAACTGGACGCAGTTCCGGCTTTTTTACCAAAGCGCAGGCAAGGCCCCTTTTGTGTGGCAGAATGCAGAAAATCCACCCCAAACTGACAGTTTACCTGCCAGCGCAGGCAAACTTAGCGTTTGGAAAAAGGGGCAGGTTCAACCTCCATTTCGCGCCTTTGCCTTTCGAATCGACCAACCCGACAGTAGTTTGTTGCTTTACGGGGCCTCTTTGGAGAGCGGTCCAGGCTTTTATCTCGATAACTTTTCAGTGCGGGGCAATACTGGTGGAAGGCTTAAATTGATTCGCCCGGATCTGGTGCAACAATTCGATGTTTATCAGCAATATGATTTGATCATTGTTCAGTTGGGTATCAACGCCGCTTTGCCAAATCTCAATAATATCCGGTGGTATCGCGCAGAGTTGGATCAGACATTTGATCACCTGCGCAAGTGCTTCCCCAATAAACCCATTTTGATCATCAGTGTGGCCGACCGTGCCGGCAAGGTCGATGGAAATTTAGTTACTTTGCCCAGTGTGCCGGCAATTGCTTCGATGCAACGGGATCTGGCCCGCCATCACGGCTTTTTGTTTTACGACCTTTACCATGGGATGGGTGGACCCGGCGCCATGATCCAATTCGCTGGCCAAAAACCTGCCTTGGCTAATAAGGATTATACGCATCTTACCCACGAAGGAGGAAAAGTGATGGGGCATATGTTTGCAAGACTATTCCTCGAAGCACAAGCAAAATACCAAAAGACCAAAACTTCCCAATTCTCGAAGTGATGGCGTTGAATGTTTTGATTTATGCTCGTGATGAGCTAAATTCGTTCTGATCAATACCACCCTGTAATTTCTACAAGATTGAAAATCAACGAATCCAATCGATATGGAAATGGCGACAATTACCACAATGGTTCAAATACCGATTCGGGCGCTCCGATTCCGCACGATCGGGCTGGTGGTTTTTATTATGGTGTTTGCCAGCCAGTGCCAGTCGCAATTTCGCCCTCCGCAGGTTGATATTACAAACCTGGATACCGTGGGCTACGACTTTCTGCAGCAGGGGGACAATGTGATCGAAAATGCCGTGTATTTAGAGCCTTTATTCCAAAAAATGTACCGGCAACGCGTGGAAGGCGGCCAAAAAATAAGCATCGTGCATATGGGCGATTCCCATATCCTGGGGAATTATTTAACACAGGAAGTTCGCATCCGACTGCAGCAAGCCTTCGGCGACGCGGGAAGAGGGTTAATATTTCCGTACAAATTGGCGGGCTCGAATGGGCCCAGAGATTACCTGATCGAAACAGATGCGCGATGGTATGGCAGCAATTGCCAACGCGTCCTCGACCAGGAAACCCCTTATGGGGTAAGCGGTTTTATTTTGGAATCCTACAATCCGCAGGGTAACCTGACGATTCGCCTTCGGGATACTACTACTTCGGAAACCCATTTGTTTACCAAAGTCACGATTTTTTACCATCAGGATGACAAACCCTTCGATTTTACTGTCCACGACGATATCACGAACCAAGAGGCAATCCTTTACCTTCAAGATAAAAACTTCAAATCCTTTTATTTTGACCGCCCGGTAGCGCAGGCAACTATTTCCTTTGTACGGCACAATCCGGCAGAGAAGGCCAGTTTAATGCTGGACGGCCTGCTGCTTGAAAATGAGCTTTCGGGGGTTGTTTATCATTCCATTGGGGTAAATGGGGCCAAATTTTCAGATTTTGTTCGGGCCCGGTATTTTGCCCGCCAGTTATCCGATCTTAACCCTGATCTGATCATATTATCTTTCGGCACCAACGAAGCGCAAGGCAAACTCAGCACGAAATATATTTACCAGCAAATCGACGACCTCCTAATCCAACTCCAGCGATATGCTCCGAACGCCTATTTCTTATTTACTACACCGGCCGACTCTTACCTGAAAGGCCGGGGGTTTAACCCGTATATCAGTCAAGTCAGCAATATCATTCGACAATATGCGCAAGACAACCACTACGCCTTGTGGGATTTGTTTCGATTATCAGGCGGCGAGCATTCGGCACAGACCTGGAAATCGAGCGGTCTGATGTCGTCTGATTCGGTGCATTATTCAAAAGTGGGATATGCGGCCCAAGGCAAAATGTTTTACCAATCCTTGATTCAATCGTACAACGATTTTGTTCAACGGCATGGCGATCAGTAAAACCGATTCTAACCATTTGCCCAATCCTTGATATACCCATTTCACGGCTGCCCAAACTGGCAGGAACAGCTTGACTTCCAGTTTATTTGTAAAAGAGGTAAATTTGCAGACAAATTCCGTTTGACGAGCGCACGGATTACCACTTATGCTGGCCGACAATTTCCCTTTTTATAAGCAACTTGATGCATCTGATTGTGGCGCGACTTGTTTGCGAATGATTGCGCGCTATCATGGACGGCATTATTCTTTGGAATACCTGCGAGAACTATCCTATCTCGACCGGGAAGGCGTGTCGTTGATGGGGATTGCTGATGCGGCCGAAAAAATAGGCTTTCGGACCTTGGGCGTAAAAAGCGGGTTCGGGCGGCTGCAAGCTGAATTGCCCCTACCCTGCATCGCACACTGGAAGCAGAACCACTTTCTGGTTGTTTACCGCATCGCCAACGGCAAAGTTTACGTAGCCGATCCGGCTGTGGGCAAAGTCCAGCTGACCGAACAAGAGTTTCTGGATAATTGGATCAGTGATGTATTTAACACCGAGCCCCAAGGCATTCTGTTGCTGCTGGAAACGGCCCCCGAGTTCTTCCAGCGGGAAGGCGAAACGACCAACCGGGCAGGCTTAGGTGTCCTTGGCCGCTATTTGGTGCCACACAAACGCTTGATTTGGCAATTAGTATTAGGACTGATACTCGGCAGCGCCATTCAACTGGTCTTCCCTTTCCTCATGCAGGCCCTGGTCGATAAAGGGGTGCAACTCAACGATCTCAACTTCGTCTACCTGATATTGGCAGCCCAAGGCATGCTTTTCCTAAGCCAGGTAGCGGTGGAGTTTATAAGGGGTTGGATCTTGTTACACATCGGCACGCGGGTAAACATCAATCTGGTCTCCGATTTTTTGATCAAATTAATGCGCTTACCCATGGCCTTTTTTGATTCAAAGATGACAGGGGACCTGCTGCAGCGTATTTATGACAACGAACGGGTGGAGCGTTTTCTGACCTCTTCCTCTTTGGTTACGTTGTTTTCGGTAGTTAGTTTGGTGGTATTTGGTCTGGTTTTGCTGTTTTATAACGTTTGGATATTCGTCATTTTTGTTGTGGCTGCCCTCTTCTATTTTGGTTGGGTAGCCATTTTTATGCAACGGCGCAGGGCCCTGGATTACCGGCGCTTTGAGCAAATGGCCGATAACCAAAACGCTTTGATACAATTGGTAAACGGCATGCAGGAGATCAAACTGCACAATGCCGAACGGCAAAAACGCTGGTCCTGGGAACGCATTCAGGCTAAATTATTCCGAATCAATGTCGAATATCTCGCCACCGATCAAATGCAAAGAGCCGGGGCAGCCTTTATTAATGAAGGAAAGAATATTCTGATTTCGGTCACGGCTGCAACTGCCGTCATCCATGGCGACATGACCTTAGGTATGATGCTGGCTGTTCAATACATCATCGGCCACATGAATGCACCACTGGAATCGCTTGTTCAGTTTATTTTGGCTGCCCAGGAAGCTAAGATCAGCCTGGAGCGCATGAATGAGATACACCTGAAACCTGATGAGGAACCCATTGATCACTCCAAAGTCACCGTATTGCCCTCTAACGGCGATTTGTTGATGGAAAATGTTTCTTTCCGGTATGGAGGCCCGCACGACCCGTGGGTTTTGCGCAATGTCCGGTTAAATTTTCCGGAAGGGAAAGTCACTGCAATAGTGGGCAGCAGTGGTAGCGGTAAAACCACACTGGTTAAATTGTTGCTAAACTTTTATGATCCCAGCGAGGGTACCGTACGTTTGGGCGACATTAATTTGCTGAATATTGACAACAAACTGTGGCGCAGCCATTGTGGCGTCGTAATGCAGGATGGTTTTATTTTTTCGGATACCATTGCGCGTAATATCGCGCTGGGCGAAGAGAACATTGACAGGAGGCGGTTACTTTATGCAGCCAAAGTAGCCAATATTCAAACCTTCATAGAATCGCTTCCCTTAGGCTACAACACCAAAATAGGTCAGGACGGCGTTGGGCTAAGTCAAGGTCAAAAGCAGCGTATTCTTATCGCTAGAGCGGTTTATAAAAACCCGGGTTACATTTTCTTCGATGAAGCAACGAACGCTTTGGATGCCTACAATGAACGGGTAATCATGCATAACCTGGAACACGTGTTTCGAAATAAGACAGTGATCATTGTTGCGCACCGGCTGAGTACCGTTCGGAATGCCGATAACATTGTCGTCCTGGAAAAAGGTGAGGTGGTGGAACAAGGCACCCATGAAGAGTTGACCTACAACCGCGGCGCCTATTACCATTTGGTAAAAAACCAACTTGAATTGGGCTTGTAACCATGGAAGAACGCGAGTATATTGAATTGCGCTCCGAGGAAGTGCAGGAAATTCTGGGCACCCCGCCAGGGTGGTTGGTCCGTTGGGGCACTTTGGTTTTATTTATTTGCTTTTCGGCCTTGATTGGCGTTGCAGCTATTATCAGTTATCCCGATATCGTTCAGGCCAAAATCGTGATCTCCGCGGCAGTACCATCCGTAGATATTGTGGCGAAAACGGATGGTCGTTTTGCCCGGTTCTTCGCCAAAGATAAAGTCACCGTAAAACAAGGAACAATTTTGGCCATCATCCAAAGCGATGCCGATTACAACGATGTCCGGAAAATGGATGCCGCAGTAAAATCCTGGCAAACACTTAGTACGGATTCGCTGATCAAAATAAAATGGCCGCAAAACCTGGAGATTGGAGCAGCACAGGCCAGTTACGCCGCTTTTATTCAAGACGTGGAAGATTTTCGATCAGGGAGCAAAAACAAAAACTGGGCTACGCAACGCACTTCCGCCTCCGTCAACCGCCAAATTGATAAACTGGAGACAAGCATTGCCGACGATAAAAAGATCCTGCGTCGGCTACAGGAGCAAATTGCCAATGCCAATGAAACCTACCGCGAACAAATCAAATCCTTCGATTCCGGGTTGATATCCCGGGTGGATTTAGAAAAGGCCCGCGAGTACCTCGACAACCTGAAACAACAACAGGATGACCTGGAGAATAAAATTTTGAGCAAACAGAATGAAATCATAAGCCTTGGCAAGACAAAATCTACCGCTCCTTCTGCTGATTTAGTCGATGAAAATTCGGCTGCTGGCCGCATTCGTCAATCACTAAACGCCTTACGTACCGATTTAGAAACCTGGAAACAGACGTATTTGATCATAGCACCTGTAGATGGCATCATTGCACTGAACTCAACTTATTTCAGCGAAAAACAATATGTCAGGAAAGGTGACCAAGTGTTATCCATTGTACCACCTCAAAGCGACAAGTTAGTCGGGCGGCTCTCGCTGCCACTGGCCGGAAGTGGGAAAGTCCGACCTGGTCAACGCGTTATTATTAAATTGGACAGCTATCCCTACTTTGAGTTCGGTACGATTCGGGGACTTGTCATTTCAAAGTCGTTAGTCTCAAATGAAAGTGAATATTCAATTTTAGTGTCCCTGCCCGAGGGACTGCATACCAGTTACCGTCGCGATATTATCTTCGAACAACAGCTTCAAGGTAAAGCAGAGATTGTGACCGAAGAAAAGCAGTTTCTGCAACGGATTTATGAGCAGGTTTTTGCTCCCCGTCGCTAATTTTTCTTTTTTGCTACCGCCTTAATAAAGGATTTGATTTTGTTTGGACATCGTTAACAGCACAACCCTTTGGAGGGATGGCTAAGGCACCTACTTTTGTCCCAACAAAGACAAGAACAGATTTTTAAATTCACAAACTATTCTATTCTGATGAAAAAAGTCCTCGCCATCCTCGCTTTTGCACTTGCTGGCACCTTCTACGCTTCCGCTCAAACGCAAAGCGGCCCGGTTATGACGTTTGATGTCACCACCATTGACTACGGTGCTATCGACAAAGGAGGTGATCCGGTGCGTAAGTTCAAGTTCACCAACACTGGCAACGAGCCGCTTATTATCAAAACGGCAAAGGGCTCCTGCGGCTGCACGGTTCCGACCTATCCGAAAGAACCCATCATGCCGGGCGAAAGCAATGTTATCGAAGTTCGCTATGACACCCAGCGCGTTGGTGCTTTCACGAAAACGGTTACGTTGACCACCAACGAGGCAACCGATACCCGCATGTTGACCATCAAAGGAGAAGTAAAAGGTCCGCCTGCCCAGGAAAGCGTTCCTGCTGGCAACGGTGGCCTTGAACGTAGTGGTGGTCATAACTAAGACTGATTGATTTTTGGTTTGACGATACGAACCCGGACGGTGCAATACCGCCCGGGTTTATTTTTTAAAAATAACCGGATGAACTTGCAACCATCACAGGGTGTTATTTGTCAGTGCTACAAATTAATTTGTCGGATTTACATGGCAATTGAAGGAAATTCCATTACATTCGACCGCTGAATAAAATGAAAGCCATGCAAAACAAACTACTCGCCAAGTACTTCATCGCAGGTATCATTGTTTTGAGCCTTTTTTCTTTTGCCTATGTGAACCTGCATTCGGCTTATAAAAGCCAAGCGGTATGCGGAAACAAAATGGATGTTCAACATCCTGAATTGGTGGAAGAGGAAGCTCAGAAACGTGATTTTCCGGTACCAGACGTCACTATTCTCAGCCGAATCGCCGATATCGTACAAAAGATGGCGCTAATCGACCGTTAAATTTAAAGGTTGGCAAAAAAGAATCCGGCTTGTTTTCAACACTAGCCGGATTTTTTATTTCTAGTGGTATGAGCACTAGCGCTTCGGATACCCCAATAAATGCCGGATTGTAGTTCCAACACCGAAACCGATTGTCGCTCCAAGCACCCCGCCACTGAGCACATCCAAAGGGAAATGTACCCCTACGTAAACCTGAGAAATCGAAACCACACCTGCCCAAAGCAATAAAACCGGCGTGACCCACCGCACAGCAAAGCCGAAGAGGGTGCACAAATAAACGGCCACTGCAAAATGGTTTGCAGCATGCGAAGAAGTAAAACTGTAGCCCGAACCGCATGGAACCCGTGCTATGACTTGGTTGGAGAATCGAATATCGTTGCAAGGGCGAACTCGCTGCACATTTTTTTTGATCAACTCACTACTCGTAAAATCCGATAGCCCAATGGCTAACGCAAGCCAAATGAGGATCACCCCACCTTTTCGAATGCCAAAATTTTCGAATATAAATGCCACGATAAAAACATAAAAGGGTGCCCAAAAAAATTTATCGCGGCACAACGGCAAGACTACATCAAAAAGCGGGTTGCTCAGACCTGTGTTAATCCAATGGAAAAGGGCAAAATCGATCGATTGTAACCAATTCATTACCTGTAAGGCTTTTGTGCAATCAATATCAATCTGCGGGAGGTCATTGGGTCAAATGGGCTGAGATCATAACCACCAAAAACGCGACGCAATTCCAATCCCGCTTTTTTAAAAATCTGCTCGAAGTCCTCAAATGTGAATAATCTTACACGTTCGCGAAAATGGAACCTCCGCCCGCCAGTCGTAAACTCGACCCGTTTGTATACCCTCCCCTTGCGAATGCTCTTCCGAATTTGGAATTTAATACCATCTAATATCTTCGTTTCGTGGTCAACAAGGTGCTGTTGCACCCATGCTGCATTAAAAAAATCGAGCAAAAACAAACCGCCCGGCTTAAGGCCCTTGGTAACGTTGATCAACGTCAGGAGATGGTCTTTATCCGTATCAAAATATCCAAAACTAGTAAAGATATTGAGGATACCGTCAAAATAGTTCAACCGGAAGGGCCGCCGCATATCATGTTGGTAAAAAGCAAGATGCTCATGCTCGAAATGCCGTGCAAAAGCGATACTTGCCGCAGAGATGTCCAACCCCGTGACGTCAAACCCTTGCTGGGCCAAGTACCGCGCATGGCGCCCTTTCCCGCAGGCCAAGTCCAGGATACGTGCCCCCGCGGGTAACGCAAGCGCACACAACAAATTGTCAATGAAGGTCTTTGCCTCGGAGTCGTCGTGGCTTTGATACAACACATGATAATACGGAGAGTCAAACCAGGTTGCAAACCATTCGCTGCTCATAATAACGTGATTGATTCAGGCCGGGAAATTAGCAATGTTTCAAGCCACCGACTTAAATTTTATTTTTACCAAAAAATTGATGGACATCTTGCTTGTGGCTGCCACGCCCGACGAAATTGCCCCTACAATCGTCTACTTAAACGAAAAATTTAAGCAAATTCAGCCAGGCGTTTATCAAAATGGAGCATGCTCCGTTGCTGTTTTGATCACTGGCGTAGGCATGGCCTTTACCGCTTGGGAAATGGGACGATATCTGGCGCTTAAAAAACCTGATTGGGTCATAAATGCCGGTATAGCCGGCGCACTCGACCCCGTCCTCCAATTGGGCCAGGTGGTGCAGGTGGAGTCTGACTGTTTTGCCGATTTGGGGGCGCAGACAGCCAACGGTCAGTTCCTGGACTTATTTGATTTACAGTTATGCGGCCCCAACGACCCGCCTTTCATCGATCGACAGCTGTATAATTCCGCAGCGGAACAAGCAACATTTCTGCCCAGGGTCCATGGCATAACCGTTAATCTGACGCACGGTTCTGCCGAAACGATTCAAGCCGTCCGAATAAAATATCCCGGCGCCCAAGTGGAAACCATGGAAGGAGCTGCCTTTTTTTATGCCTGCCTCCAGACCGGTGTTTTATTTTTAGCAGTTCGAAGTATTTCAAATTACGTGGAACCCCGCAATCGCAAAAATTGGGAAATCGGATTAGCCATAAAACAACTCAACCTGGTGGTAATCGAAATGCTGGAAGGTCTAATCACTCTTCCATTTCAGTAAATTTCACACCGTACTGCTCAAGCTCCTGCAAAACAGGCTCATACACTTCAGGCATTGTTGGTATATTAACACCGGTTGTAGAAATCTTACCCAATAGTAATAATTTTACAAAAATACCCAGCGGCAGCCCGACCAATCGCGACATGGCTGTATCAGTGCCGTTGTTCCCTTTCATCGTCAGGGTGGAGGTTAATTTATGCTTTCGACGATTGATCTCATACTCGAAAACATGCTGCATGATCACCATGTCCTTATCGTTTGGTTGGAGAGCCCATTTCTCCAGCAGCAATTGTTCCAGTATTAATGCTGGAGTGACATTTTTCACTTTTATCCGCCGTTTACTAAACAGGCCCAACCATTCCAGCTTTTGCATTATATCACTATCAGGCTCGGATTCAATCATTTTAGCAATGCGGTCTTTTACCGAGCCGGTGTGTTGGCTAATTCCTAAAAAAGCCTCCATCAGGTCGTGATAAGACAATTGATCCGAATCGACAATTGGGAAGGTCGCATCGGTCAGGCCAATTCGCACCAAGGCATTCCACGCATCGCAAAAGCCCTTATGCCGGATCGTGCCGCGAAAAAGAGTACGAACATCTTTCAGCCCGTATGCTTCCCGATACAGAAGTGAATCGCGGTTGGCATAGACCTCCCACTGCCCCATCCCCGGGATATCCACCAACCGGTATTGCCGAAACAGGCGCCGGTAGGGAATATATTTCAGTTTCCCTTCTTCCAAAAATTGGGCAGTGCCCTGACCGGCTAAAACTACATTCCGGGGATTCCAGCTGAATTTATAATGCCATGGGTTGTTATCGCTCTCGGGAGCTACCAACCCGCCTGTATAGGAGTAAAATGCAGTGATTTTTCCGCCTTTTGCCCGAATCTGATTGATCCGTTGCATTGCGCTCATGTGATCGATGCCTGGATCCAACCCAAGTTCATTCATGAAAACCAAGGCCCGCTGGCGGGCTTCATCGCCGAGTCGAAAAACTTGTTTAGAAACATAACTTGCCGTAACCATATGCTTACCCAGTGTGATGCAATCCTGGGCAACTTCCAGGTGCATTTGAGGTGGCAACAAGGAGACGACCACATCATGACGGTTGATGACATCCCGCCGGTCATTGGGCTTGGAAGCATCGAGCCAAATTGCCCGGCTGTTAGGGCTATTACCAACCTTTTTCTGTGCCAAGGCCACGTCGGCATCTGCAACGGTAATGAAAAAGTTGTGTTGACGTGCTTGTTCAAGGATGTAATTAATGAGTGCAGTGGAGGAACGGCCAGCGCCGATTATAAGGAGGTTTTGCATGTAATGGTGCCTTGATTATTCGAATGAAAAAAAACGCAATCATTATTTTAACGAACAAATGGCTGCTATACGGCAGACAGTAACAGTTTTATCGTCTCAAAATGAAAAAACAAACTTCACAATTTTAAGATATTATTTTTTAATATTGTTTGATAATCAGGTAATTGTAATACTATTAGTAAATTATTTCAATTTAAAATCTTCACAACATTAAAAAATTGTTATTTGTGATCAAAACTCCCTGCCGCACTTTTGTACCATCACCTAGCATTTAGGCTGATTCAAATGAGAACAGTCGAATGTCTTGGATGTGTTCATGGGATTTCAATACCCGCGCAAATTTGAACAGAAAGCCGTTTAATGCAAACGGCTTTCTGTTTGCGCAACTTGGCCTAAAAAAAAGGCCGACCCATTTGGCCGGCCAACATTCCACAAAGGAAATGTACATGGGATTAAAATGATAAGTTGCCATAAGGGGGATTAATTATGGCGGAGTAGAATGATTTAATAGCAAGGAAGCCCAAAGGTAAGCGACAATTTTAAGCGATACAACTCCATCGCTGAAAATCCACCAAGACTTTAGGATAGCAACAAAAACCGGGCCTTTCTTTTAAGGTGTCTTGAATTTCTACATTCATACCGAAATCTTATCATCAAACAGCAGCCTGATTATGAGTATACCTGTTACCATCAAAATTAAAAATGGAACCATTCGGATAGCGAATACTCGCTAACACCGAAGGTTCAAACAGGTTACCTCACTCAACCAAATCTGAACAATATTCGTGAGTTAATCCTCACAGGGTCTCGCCAAAGCAGGCGGGACCTTTTTATTTTATTCCACTTGTGACTGCATTACCTTTGCGCGCTAGGTACCAGGACCGAATTATTCGATAAAATCCACTTTGATCCAGGTACTTAAGTTTAAAAGAGTATGAAGAAAACACTAATTTTCAGTCTATTCGGAGCATTTTGGAGTGCTATTTTGTTCGGACAAGGCGTCCAGGACACCACCATCTACGAAGTAGCCGAGCAGCTGCCCTACCCTTTAATGACGAGTTGCCAACCTGGCCGACATCCGGGTTGGCCGGAGGATAGTATTCGCCATTGTGCCGAATCGCAACTGCTTGCGCTTCTGGCGAAAAACATCCGGTATCCGGAGGAAGCACGGCAGCAAAATATTGAAGGCACCGTGGTTACCTCTTTTGTCGTTGAGCCCGATGGCCAAATGTCCGATATCTCGATTTTAAAAGATATCGGAGGAGGATGCGGAGCCGAAGCAGCACGGGTACTGGCTGCTCTAAGCGAAATTGGCTTGCGCTGGCAACCGGCATTGCGGGCCGGCAAACCTGTCCGCATGCGCCAGGCGCTTCCCATGCGATTTAAATTACAAGAAGCATTGCCCTACTATCTCACCACCAAGGGCGATACTATTTATGCTGACGTCGACACACCGGCTGTTTTTAAAGGCGGTACCGACTCTTTGATTTCTTTCATATTGAACCGGCTGGAATATCCGGCTAAATACCTGGATAGCTGCAAAACAGGAATTATTGAAATGGCCTTGTTTATCCACCCGAATGGGTCGGTTGAAATTGACAATCAATTGGATTTCAGCAATTTGGGTTCAGATTTCCAATGGCAAGCCATACGGCTGGCAAACCGAATGGCAGGTCTTTGGTCACCCGCTACTTTCCAGGGTAAACCAGTCAGCACCTCAATCCCATTACGCACATTGTTCAAATCCAGCAGCCCGGGGTGTAGTGCGGCCAACTCCCGGTTTGATCGGGCCATGTTATTGGCCGATGAAGGCGCCAATTTTGCCAATCAGAACGAAGCCGATAAGGCCATTGAAAAATGGACCGAGGCCCTGACTTTGCATCCTGATAACACCGAACTGCTCTATTACCGGGGTTCTGCCTATTTGACCCTGAATAAGCGGGAGGAGGCGTGCCAGGATTTCAACCAGATCAAAAGCCTGCTCGGCGTAACCTGGTTTGAACAGCTCAGACGGCTGGCTTGCGGCTGGTGACTGATGTTAAACTTAACAATTACTTAATCCCAGGACTGAACCGTGGCTTTCTACCTTTGTCCTAAATTATACCGTTATGAAGGAGAACCAGCCGGCCAAGAAAATACTGATCGTGGATGACGAGCCGGATATCCTGGAATTTTTGCAGTATAACTTGCGAAAAGAAGGATATGAGGTGGTCACTGCTAACGATGGCAAATCAGCACTGGTGGTAGCAGAACGGGAAAAACCACATCTAATCGTACTGGACATCATGATGCCGGAGTTGGATGGAGTTGAGACTTGCCGGCTCCTTCGGGAGCGAAAAGAGTTCATGCACACACCCATTGCATTTCTAACTGCCCGGGACGAAGACTTCTCTCAGATTACAGCATTGGACGTTGGCGGCGATGATTACATTACCAAGCCAATAAAACCCAGGGTTTTCATCAGCCGTATCAACGCACTTTTGCGCAGAGCCAACCGGGGGGCCGACGCAGATGAATCCGCCATCCATGTACACGACCTGGTAATCGACCGGCACAAAGTGCTGGTGTTTAAGGGCGATCAAGCTATTGAATTGCCCAGGAAAGAGTTTGAAATTATTTGGCTGTTGGCCTCAAAACCAGGCCGGGTATTTACCCGGGAAGAAATATTCGACAAAATTTGGGGCAGCGATGTTATCGTAGGCAATCGTACGATTGATGTTCATATTCGTAAATTGCGCGAACGCTTGGGTGAGGAATATATTAAGACCATGAAGGGAATTGGATATAAGTTTGAGTTTTAAATAATGGTTTTAATTCCTTCGTTTCAACACCTGGACAATTAACCTTTTTCTGGTCAGCGTGTTTTTCCAATAACCGAGCACTTAACAACATCCGAATGGCAGTGTATGGCGCCGATGTTTAAAAACCAAACCCCACTTCAACTCTCTCTTATTGCCGCTCTCACATCATCGGCATTTATTGTATTGTTGTTATTTATCCTCACCAAAGCGGGTGCGTTTTCCGGCTCTCTGCAAGAGCTCGCTTTACTCTTCGTGCTTGTTTTTGGGATTGGCCTTGGGGCCAATTATTACTTCGTGCGGCATTACATCTTTCGAAAAATCAAGCTCATTTATAAAGTTATCCACCGGCATAAGCTGTCCACCGATTTTAAAGCAGACAAAATTCAAATGGGCACTAACATCCTGGATGAAGTGGAACAGGAGGTGGACCAATGGGCCGAAGAACGCAACCAGGAGTTGGAAGCCCTCGAAAAACTGGCCACTTACCGGAGGCGTTTTATCGGCGACGTGTCGCACGAGCTTAAAACGCCAATTTTCAACATACAAGGGTTCATTCACACCCTACTGGATGGGGCTATGAATGACCCCATTGTCAACATCCAATACCTGCAACGTGCTGCGAAAAATGCAGACCGACTAGAGGCAATTGTCGAAGACCTCGAAACCATCAATAAGTTGGAATCCGGGCAAATGGTGCTCGATTTGCGCGAATTCGACATTCACGACCTGACCAATGAGGTGTTTTCCGACCTGGAAATGAAGGCGAAAGCCCGGAATATCCGGCTCACCTATAAAGAAGGAGCCAATCAACATTTTCGGGTTCGGGCTGACAAGGAAAGCATCCGCCAGGTGTTGATCAACTTGATCCACAATTCCATCAAATACGGGCGCGAAGGCGGCATGACTAAAATCAGCTTCTATGACATGGAATCGTACGTTTTGCTGGAAGTCAGTGACAACGGCCTGGGTATTCAGCCTGAACACCTTCCGCATGTATTTGACCGTTTTTTCCGGGCCGATAAAAGCCGGTCCCGAGAAGCAGGCGGCACCGGATTGGGGCTTTCCATTGTAAAACATATTGTAGAGGCCCACAAACAAACGATCAATGTTCGAAGCAATCCGGGCCAGGGTTCTACCTTCGGGTTAACGTTGGAGAAGGCCTGATTAAATGCCAGTGCCAGGTGGAAGTGCATCAAGCTTTCTCAGATAAAAAATGCACCAGCGCCCGGGTTGCTTTTGCCCGGTGACTGACTTGATTCTTTACCCCGTCGCCCAATTCGGCAAACGTATGTTCAAATCCATCAGGCATAAAAACAGGATCGTAGCCAAAACCCGATGTGCCGCGTTTTTCTGTGGCAATCTTTCCCTGGCAAATCCCTTCAAACAATATTTCCTGCTCTCCGGTAATCAGTGCGATCACTGTTCTAAATTGAGCCGTCCGGGTGGGTTTCCCTGTGAGGTTCAGGAGTAACAAAGCAATATTAGCCTCCGGGTCGCGGTCAAGACCGGCATAGCGCGCTGTGTGCACGCCAGGCGCACCATCAAGCGCCGCCACTTCCAGCCCGGTATCTTCAGAAAAGCAATCGAAGCCATATTTCGTTTTTACATATCTGGCTTTCAACAGCGCATTCCCTTCCAGCGTATCGGCTGTTTCCTCGATCTCCTCAAAGCAACCGATATCCTTCAGGGTTTTAATTTTATAGGCGCCTTGCAGGATTTGTTCAATTTCGCGGGCCTTGTGTGCATTATTGGTGGCAAAAACGAGTACAGGCATAACGCTTTTTCCTATGCTGGTTGATTTTACCCCACTCGGAGGCATGAATAGGCAAAGTTCGGAATTCCAGCCAACCTTATATTACAGCAGATGCATCTGATCCATCGTATTTCGCCGGATTTTAATCGTGAAACCATCCGCGCTGATCGAATGATCAACAGCCTCCTCTTGCCTAGGGTTGTTTAACAGCCCCACCTTTGCCACTGTTAAATCAATTCAGTTTTACAAAAATGCAGCCCTAAATCGGGCTGATGTCAATCATGACACCTTTTAAAAACTTTAGTAAAAATACCACCTGGCCCCGCAGGCTCCGCCGGGGAACCATATATGTGGCGGTAGCTGTTTTGCTGGGCACACAAAGCAGTTGTGGCAGCGACAATGGCAATGACTGGGAAACAGTAACGACGTACGAGGTAACGAAAGGCGTAGTGACAACACTGGAAGAGACAACCCCAGGGCAGTTTTTGATCATAGACGAACAAGTTGTAGGTCAGCGGGACTCCAGCCGGGTTATTATCAAACGGCTCGATGGAACTACCGAAGTACTCACCCTGGCTCAGGCGCGTGGACTGGTTGCAACACAGGATACCGTTTTACCGACCACTGAAAATTACCATCAACATGGGCTGGGGCGCGCATTGTGGTGGGGGGCTATGGGGTATATGATGGGCCGGAACCTCAACACTCCTGTTCACCCTTTTTTATATCGCGATGATCGCCGAAGCGGCGCATCCGGTTTTTATGCCGGCAACCGGACTTCCGAAGAACTCCGGCGCACAGCCATTTCCAGAACGGAATTGCGCCCCATCAAAGGAAGAAGCGGCTTTTTCCGGACCAGCCCGCGCGGTAGAAGCAGGGGGTAATGGAATGCGGAACCTGAATTTAATTTTCACGAATGATACAAAAACGGAGTATATCACGGTTGCCCAATGTTGTTTTCGAGGAATTGGGATGGGACTATTTTATTTCCGCCGAAGCCGCGGATTACCTGACTTCTGAAATGGTGATCATGAACGGTTCCGAGCGGGATGGCTTTTATTCGGCAGGCAACCGGTTGTATGAAATGCTGACAACAACCGGGGAATATATACTGAAAAACAACCTGTTACACGTATTGGGCATCCCTTCCAATCTGCATGAATTGATCCGCTTATCCTGGGACGACGACCGGCATTTGCACTTATTCGGCCGGTTCGATTTCGCCGGCGGAGTAGATGGATTGCCCATCAAATTATTGGAATTCAACGCCGATACCCCCACTTCCCTGCCGGAAACCGCTATTATTCAATGGGCTCAACTGAAAGCCAATGACTTGCCGGAGGATGCACAATTCAATTTCGTGTATGAAGCCCTGGCCGACAATTTTCGCCGGCTCCGCGCCTTAAATCCGGACCGGGAAGCGGCAATTTTGTTTTCCACCTTGCGAGGCGCACCGGAAGATAACAACAATATTGCTTTACTCAGCGCGGCGGCCCGTGAGGCGGGGTTTGAGACCGGATTTGCTTATGTAGACGAGGTGATTTTTTCCGAGGTCAACGGCATTTTTGCCCCGGATGCGTCCGGCACACCGCTGAATTATCCATTTTGGTTTAAATTGATCCCATGGGAGTATATTGCACTCGATGAACCGGAATTGTGCAAAATAGTGACCCGAATCGTACGCAACGGCCAGGCGATTGTACTCAATCCGGCTTACACGATGCTGTTCCAATCAAAAGCTATTCTGAAATTCCTGTGGGACTTGTACCCCGGAGATCCCTTATTGCTGGAAGCCACGCTGGAAGAGCCCATCGGTCGGGTTAATTTTCCGTTTGTACAAAAAGTATTTTTCGGACGGGAAGGCAGCAATGTGTCAATCCATGATTCGGAAGGGATGCCGGTAGAAGTGCGGCTCGGTGAATATGGCGAACAGGCCTCGGTTTACCAGGCTGTAGCCCAATTGGCCCGGGACGGCGGAGGGCAATATTACCAGGCAGGGGTATTTTTTGCGTACGAGTCCTGCGGGTTGGGCTTTCGGCGCAGCCCAAACCGGATAATCGATGACGGAGCTCAATTTGTTGGGCACCTCGTTGCGTAAGCGCCGTTGGACTGCCCGTATTTACAGGGGCACATTCCCGTGTTTGCGTTTTGGTCTGGCAACTGCTTTATGTTCAAGCATGGCAAAGGCTTTGATCAGTTTGCGCCGAGTTTCGCCGGGTAAGATCACTTCATCGATAAACCCGCGTGCTGCCGCGCGGTAAGGGTTGGCAAAGGTCTCTGCGTATTCACGTTCTTTCTCGGTCAATTTGGCCACTGGATCGTCTGCTGCATCGATCTCTTTTTTGAATATGATTTCAGAGGCTCCTTTGGCGCCCATGACGGCGATTTCGGCGCTCGGCCAGGCAAAATTCATATCGGCACCGATGTGCTTGGAGTTCATGACATCGTACGCACCGCCGTAGGCTTTCCGGGTGATCACGGTTACACGGGGCACTGTAGATTCGGAAAATGCGTACAACAATTTGGCGCCATTGGTAATTATGGCATTCCATTCCTGATCAGTACCTGGCAGGAAGCCGGGCACATCTTCCAATACCAGCAACGGGATGTTAAAACAGTCGCAGAACCGAACAAAACGGGCTGCTTTTTTGGATGAATTCACATCTAACACACCAGCCAGGCTCATGGGTTGGTTGGCGACGACTCCGATACTGCGTCCCGCCAGGCGAGCAAACCCCACGACAATGTTTTCGGCGTAAGATTCATGAATTTCAAAAAACGAATCCCGATCTACAATTCCAACCACCACTTCTTTCATGTCATATGGCTGGTTGGCATTTTCCGGAACAATGCTATCGAGTTCAGCTCGGTACTCCTCCCCCACAGTATACGGCAAAACCGGTACCTTGTCCTCACAGTTTTGCGGTATGTAGCTCAGTAGACGTTTGACCTTATGCATACAATCCACATCGTTCGCAGCGACTAAATGAGTAACGCCCGATTTGGAAGCATGCGTGCTTGCGCCCCCCAACTCCTCCGAAGTAACCTCCTCATTCGTAACTGTTTTCACCACATTGGGGCCTGTAACGAACATATACGATGAACCCTCCACCATGATGATAAAGTCGGTCATAGCAGGGCTATACACTGCGCCCCCAGCACAGGGCCCCATAATGGCCGAAATCTGCGGCACTACGCCGCTCGACAATACATTGCGATAAAATATATCGGCATACCCCCCCAGCGAAC
>JBGARJ010000060.1:0-32191 GCA_044230315.1 Saprospiraceae bacterium | reverse complement strand
TGGCGTGCTCATGAGGCTGCCGAATATGCCGCCGTTGGTAATGGTGAACGTGCCGCCGCTCATTTCGTCGAGCGACAGTTTGCCGTCGCGTGCCTTGGCTGACAAATCCTTTATTTTCAACTCGATTTCGTGAAACTGCAGGCTTTCCACGTTGCGCACAGGGGGTACCACCAGGCCGTTGGGCGTGCTGATGGCGATGCTGATGTCGGCGTAGTCGTGGTACACCACGTCGTCGCCGTCGATAAATGCGTTCACCTCCGGCATTTCGAGCAGCACTTTGGCGCAAGCCTTGGCGAAGATGGACATGAAGCCCAGTTTGATGCCGTACTTTTTAACAAAGGCGTCCTGGTATTTCTCCCGCAGGGCCATCACCCCGCTCATGTCCACCTCGTTGAATGTGGTGAGCATGGCTGTGTTGTTTTTGGCGCTGACCAGTCGTTTGGCGATGGTACGGCGCAACCGGCACATGCGTTCATGCCGGTCATTGCGTGAGAAGGCAGCGGGTGGATGGGCAGTTGGCGGTTGCGGGGTCGGCGGTTTTTGCGGGCTGGTTGCCGGAGGGGCCGCTCCTGCTGCAGATTGCTGATCCAGGGCTTTTTGTGCATCTTCTTTGGTGATACGGCCATCTTTACCCGATCCCTGCACATCGGCCGGATTGATTCCGCCCTCTTCCAGCATTTTGGCCGCCGCCGGCGATGGGTGTCCGGTGGCGTAATTGGTTTTCTCCGGTTCGGGCGCCGCCGCTACGGGAGGCGCGCTGGCGGCAGCACTGTCGCTATTGCCGCCCCGTTTGGATTCCACCGCTACATCGGTATCGATTTTGGCAAAAACGGCGCCCACATCCAGGTCGTCGCCTTCTTTGGCCACCCAGGTCAGTTTACCGGATTTGTCGGCCGAGAGTTCCTGGTTGGCTTTTTCGGTTTCGATTTCACAAAGCGGTTCATCCATGGCCACGAGCGAGCCGTCCGGCTTGAGCCATTTGGAGAATGTTACGGTGGTGATGGATTCGCCTAAGTTGGGGATTTTAAGTTCGATGACCGGCATTATTGTGGTACGTTATCAATTATGAGTGGAGTGGGTTCGATCAATTATAGCAACGGTTGGGTTCCCGCTGCCAGCAAAACTGCAATTCAACCGCTGTAGTTCACGCAAAAAGCGATTTCGTCGCACCGGCAGGCGGGGCAAAAGTAGAGGATTCCGCAAAAAAAGCGGCTATCTGTTCCCTGGCAAGAAAAAACAGGTGCGGCGCATATGGCTTACCCTTCCCGCATTTTGTCGAGCAATTGGTTGATCAGTTGCGCTTCTTCGGCAGTCAGTGGAGCGGAGTGCGGGTTATTGGTTTGCCAGGAGCGATCGATGGTAGCGAGCAACGCGGTTCCGGCTTCGGTCAGGATCACCGGGCGCTCGCGACGGTCTTGTTGCGACAACAACCGCTGAACAAGGCCTTTCTTCTCCAGCCGGTCAATGATGCGGGTGGTGTTGGAGTTGCGTTCCAGCATGCGTTTGGTGATATCTTTGATCAGAACGCCGTCATCCTGCTGCCCCCGGATAATGCGCATAACATTGAATTGCTCAATGGTGAGGCCAAAAGGTTTAAGGCTGGTTGAAATCCGCGTCCGCAACCAGTTGGCGCTGAATAGGATATTGAGCTGGGCTTTATGGACTTCACTGATAAATTTATTCGTCTTAATTTCCTGTTCGAGTGGCATAGGGTATGATAGCAGGCTTTGTTTTATGGTTTCCGGAAATCAAAGCGAAGCAAAAGCCCTTCCCCTTTTTTCCCTTCACTGCTGAGAAACAAATTACCGGCGGCATCAAAGGCTATACCTTCCGGTTGCGGCAACAGTTTTTTATCCAACCGGGCGGCAAACCGTATTTTCCCGGTGGCATAATCCAACACCACCAGCCGCTTGAGGGCCGAGGAAATGACATATACATCGCCGGTAACCGGATGCACTGCAATGCCGGACGGACTGAAGAAGTGTTTTTTATCTTCAGTATTATACGGCACCTGTTCGTTCACTTCCAGCGGATTAATGGAATAAACCGGGTCGGTACTCAATTGTCTGGTGCGCAGGTCAAACGCATAAACCAGGCGTTGGTACGAGCTGTCGGGGTCGCCTTTACATGCCACCAACAGGGCGTTGCGGCGGGCATCGTAACCGAGGCCCTCCACATCGTCGGCCTTGGTCAGGTGTGTTTTATAGACCGTGGTTTTGGGGCGTCCGTTTTTCCAATGGGCAATCTCAAACAGCTCGCCATTGCTTTTCATGGCATACAGACATTTATCTACCCGCTCCACGCTCTCAAAATCGCCTTTTTCCCGAAATAACACCCGGCGCACGATGGTGCCTCCACCACCGCCGTCAATAAACAGGACTTCGCCTTTTTCATCCGCAATGGTGCAGTAAATTCCGGGTTCGTCCGTTGGGCTCAATCCGGAAATTTCCTTTAAGTCATCGCTGACCAGGTTGATCACCTGCGTGGGCGTTTCCAGGTTGTAAGGGAGTGAGTCGGATACAACAAGGCGTGCAGGCGTGGCTACAAACGGTGAGTATGTGGTAGATGGAGCAACCCAAAGGAGGGCCAGGGAAAGGAGAACGGCCATGGTCAGTTTTGATTACACTGGCAAAAAACGGCACTTTACCGGTGAAATTTCACTGCAACACAAAATATCCGCATGAAAAAAACAACCTCCTTCGAATATTACTCCTCGGAGAACACCTCGATTTCGTGTGTTTTGACCACCAGATCGGTGAATTTACCCTTGAAACGGGTCGCCCGTACGATATGATTATCGATCCAGTGATAGTTGCCACCACGGGGTTTGCCAAAGATAATGCCGTGGTATTTGAATCCGTGTTTGACCAGCCATTGTTCGGTAATTTCCCGGTGGGCTTCGGTGCGGCTGGTGAAAAAGAAGATAACATGCCCTTCGTCATACCACTTGTTCAACATCGACAAGGCGTCCGGATAAGGCAATACGGTTGCCATGCGCTCCGGCTCTTCATTGGGTACGTCGTCACAAATGGTGCCGTCAATATCGATCAAAAAATTGCGGATGTTTTCCGGGAGTACCGGGCTGATCCGCTCGCCCTTTTCATTGAAAATTTCCCGAAGGCCCGATTCAGTCTGCACTTGCATATCCATGATGGTGTGAATTTAACGCGAAGGTAGTGATGATTAACGTTATCCGGCGCTATTTGCCGGGCTTTTCCCTAAAATTCAGCCTGTTGAAGACGGAAATTAACCCTAATGTAACAACTCCGGCGTATTTAATCCGATTTTTGCGGTGTTTATGACAACCATTGGTACCGATATTTCCGCTGCGGCGCATTGGCTGATGCAAGGCGCCTGCGTGGCGATCCCAACCGAAACCGTATATGGATTGGCGGCCAATGCCCTGGATCCGAAAGCGGTGGCCCGCATCTTTGACGTGAAAAACCGCCCAACATTCGACCCACTCATCGTGCATGTACCCGATCTGGCCGCGGTTGACCGCTATGCCCGGGAATGCCCGGCGTCGCTGCGGCAGCTGGCAGAAGCGTATTGGCCCGGACCGCTCACCCTGCTGTTGCCCAAACGCCCAATTATCCCCGACCTGGTGACCGCCGGCCTGCCGCGTGTGGCCCTCCGCGCGCCGGCGCACCCGGTAATCCAGGCCCTGCTGCACAAGCTGCCCTTCCCGCTGGCCGCGCCCAGCGCCAACCCTTTTGGTTATATCAGCCCCACTACAGCCCGGCACGTTTACGACCAACTCCAGGGGAAAATACCTTATATCCTCGACGGTGGCCCCTGCCCTGTAGGCGTCGAGAGCACCATCGTGGGCGAGGAGGACGGCCAACTGATCGTCTACCGGCTTGGCGGACTGGCTCTGGAGGCCATCACTGGACTGGTAGGGCCGGTGCAGACCCGGTTGAATCAAAGCAGCAACCCCGCCGCGCCCGGCATGCTGACGGTACACTATGCCCCCCGAAAACCCCTCGTGCTGATTCAGCCCGGGCAACCATTGCCCCAGGCCACGCGCCAAGTTGGACAAAAGATCGGCGTACTCGTTTTTCAGAACGTGGGACAAACCTGGCTTCGAGCGCTCCCGGCGCCAAAAATCGTGGTGCTGTCGGAAAGCGGCAACCTGACAGAGGCCGCTCAGCGCCTGTTTGCCGCGCTACGACAACTGGACCAGGCAGATATCGACGTAATCTGGGCTGAAGCCTGTCCGGAAGAGGGACTTGGACGGGCGATAAATGACCGTTTGCGGCGAGCCGCCGCCCCATAGGTATAAAATACTGATCGGAATTCCGGAAAATTGCGGTCCTTTTCCCTACACAAATAAATATACCGGCCGGCCGTAATTTAAACCGGCTGTTTTTGTCACCAAACATGTAGTAATCATGAAAACATACCAATTCTTACAGCGGATGGTCAGCGCCTTTCTGCTTATTTTGGCCTGCCTCTCCTTTGCTGTCGCCCAAACGGCGCTGCGCCTGCCACCTGGCGTTCAAAAGATTACCTCGGTGGAAGGGATCACCGAATACAGCATGCCCAATGGCCTGCATGTGCTGTTGTTCCCCGACCCGTCCAAGCCGATCATCACCGTCAACATTACCTATAAAGTCGGCTCCCGCCATGAAGGATATGGTGAAACCGGCATGGCCCACCTGCTCGAACACATGGTGTTCAAAGGCACCCCCAAACACCCGAATATTCCACAGGAACTGACCGAACACGGCGCCCGCGCCAACGGCACCACCTGGGTCGACCGCACCAATTATTTCGAAACAGTGGATGCGACCGACGAAAACCTGCGCTGGGCGCTCGACCTGGAAAGCGACCGCATGATCAATTCCTACGTGGCGCGCAAAGACCTGGAAAGCGAGTTTTCTGTCGTGCGGAACGAATACGAACGCGGCGAAAACAACCCCGGCTCGGTGTTGGACCACCGGATGATGGCCGCCGTTTTTCAATGGCACGGTTACGGCCACACCACCATCGGCGAAAAGTCGGACATCGAACTGGCCCCGATCGAAAAACTCCAGGCCTTTTACCACCATTATTACCAACCCGACAATGCTGTACTCCTCGTGGCGGGTAAGTTTGATGAGCAAAAAACCCTCGACCTGGTCAACGAATACTTCGGCCCGATCCCCAAACCCACCCGTGTGTTGAATACCACCTACACCAAAGAACCCACCCAGGACGGCGAGCGCCAGGTGGTGCTGCGCCGCACCGGCGATGTACAGCTGTTCTCCTGCATGTACCGTACTCCTGCCGGTTCGCACCCCGACTATGCCGCGTTGTCGGTCCTGACCAATCTGTTGACCGACGAACCCACCGGGCGGCTGTACAAATCCCTGGTCCAAACGCAAAAAGCGGTGTCGGTTTATGGCAACGCGTCTGGCTACGCCGAGGGCGGGGTCACCGAATTTGGCGCGGATATACGGCTCGAGCAATCGGTCGATGAAGTTAAAACCGCTATGCTGGCCGTACTGGACGACCTCAAAGACAATCCGCCTACGCAGGAAGAAGTCGACAAGGCCAAAATCCGCATCCTGAAAAACTGGGAACTGCGCTTCAAGCAGTCGGACCGCATCGGCGTAAGCCTGAGCGATTATATCGGCACCGGCGATTGGCGGCTGGCCTACCTGTACCGCGATCAGGTGGCAAAAATTACCCCCGACGACGTCTCCCGCGTAGCCACGCGTTATTTCAAGCAGGCCAACCGCACCCTTGGCTTTTTTATCCCGGAAAAAAATCCGGATCGCGCCGACGTGCCGGACGCCCCCGACCTCAATGTGCTGTTGAAAGACTATCTCGGCAAGACCAATATCGCCCAAGGAGAAGATTTTGACCTTTCGCCCGAGAACATCGAAAAGCGGACCACCCGCGGCAAATTGCCCAATGGCATGGAATACGCCCTGCTGTCGAAAGAAAACCGCGGCGACGGTGTGAATGCCAGCTTTACTTTCCGGTTTGGCACCCTGGAAAGCCTGAAGGGCAAAACGATCGTCGGCGACTTCACGGCCAACCTGCTCGATAAAGGCACTTACAAGAAGAATCGCGCCGCCCTGAAGGATGCACAAGATCAGATCAAGGCGCGTATCCGCATTGGCGGCAGCGCTTCCGGTGTGAATGTCAGCATAGAAACCGACCGCGAACACCTGCCCGATGCCATTCGCCTGGCGGGTGAGATGTTGCGGCAAGCCGCCTTCCCGGCCCAAGAATTCGACAAATACAAGCGGGAATATCTGACGTCGATCGACGAGCAGAAATCCGACCCCAACGCCCTTGCGGGCAATGTGTTCCAGCGGATTTCCAAACCGGAATATCCCAAAGACGATCCGCGCTACGTGATGACCTTCGACGAAGAAGCCGCTGCCGTTCAGGCGGTTACGATGGACCAGGTGCGGGATTTTTATAAGAAATTCTACGGCGCCAGCAACGCCACCTGTGCAGTGGTAGGCGATTTTGACCAGAAAGAAGTGGAAAAAGCCATCCGCGAAACGTTTGGCGACTGGAAGACCCCGTCGAAATACGAACGCATTGCGGAAGACTACAAACCCGTGCCGGCGCGGAACGAACAAATTCAGACGCCCGACAAAGCCAATGCCGTTTACCTGGCCGGCTTCGGTTTTGCCATGCGCAACGACGATCCCGACTATCCGGCGCTTACGCTCGGCGGCTATATCCTCGGCGGCGGCTTTCTCAACTCCCGCCTGGCCACCCGCATCCGCCAGAAAGAAGGCCTGAGTTACGGTGTAGGCGGTCGTTTTACAGCCAGCCCCCTTGATAAAGACGGCGGCTTTATGGCCAACGCCATTTACAACCCGGAAAATCTGGCCAAACTGGAAACGGCATTCCGCGAAGAAATAGAACGTGCAGCCAAAGACGGGTTCACAGAAGCAGAACTCGAAGCAGCCAAAGCAGGCTGGCTGAAGTCGCGCAAAGTAGGCCGTTCGTCCGACCCCGGTCTGGCCGGCACGCTGAACGCCTACCTGTTCTACAAACGCGACCTGAATTGGGACAAACAATTCGAAGATAAAGTATCCCAACTCACATTGCCGCAACTGAATGCCGCGATCAAAAAATACCTCGACTATTCGAAAATGATCATCGTCAAAGCCGGGGACTTTAAAAAAGCGGAAAAACCCTGACGGGAACATTCCGGTACCAACAGGGCGCATCCGACCACGGTCGTTTGCGCCCTGTTGTTTTTTATCCCTGTTTTGAACGTTAAGTTTCAACGGGACCGGCGATTTACTGCGCCCTTTTTGCCGAAAACAGTACTTTGGCGCGTTCATTGTTGCCTGCTCGATTTTCTTCCTATGCCGTACACCGACGAATACCTGATCGAAGCCATCTGCGCTGGCGGACAACGCCAGGAAGAGGGTATCCGGCAGCTGTACACCCAATTCTTCGATCTGGTCCGCAAGAACCTCCGCCAATACCGCCAACTGGACCAAACCGATGTCGTCTCTGCGTACAATTCGGCAGTGCTATCCCTTCGCGACCAACTGGTTACCGGCGCGTTCCGCGGAGACAGCAGCCTGACGACCTATCTTACCCGGATTTTTACCAACAAATGCATCGACCTGCTGCGCCAAAAAAAGGCCGCTCAATGGGAAGTTCCTGTAGATGTAATACCCGAAACAGCCGCGCCGGAGCCCAATGCCCTTGCCCATCTGGTGGAATCCGATCAGGTGGAACGTATCCAGCATTACCTCCGGCAGATCGGCGAGATCTGCCGGCAAATTTTGATCGATTCCGAATACTACGGGTACACATCGGAAGAGATCGCCGAACGCATCGGTTTCGGCAGCGCCGCCAGTGTAAACAGCAAAAAATACACCTGCCTGCAAAAACTTCGCGCGCATTTGGCCAAAATGAAAGCCGGATAAAGGCCCTGTATTACTTGTATCTTGTATGGCCAGCCTTCGTTGTCCGTGGCTGGGACATCAGGGCAAATTCGCCGGGCTCACCGATACTTGGGTCACCACTCCGTTGGTGGCCTGCAATGCAAATTTACCCGATCCGTTGATGATCAGCGCGGCCGTGGGGTCGGCCTGATTGGCCGGGCTGGCAGCGAGAGTCTGCCCCGCGGCATTGACCACAAAGACCCGGCCGTTGACCATCCGCACCGCACAATTTTGACCGTTGCCGGACGTGCCGGATGAATCGGTGCGTGGAAGTGCCATATCGGGTGCATTCCCGGCTTGCTCATACACGCAAAAATTGCCGTCCGACTCCATGATGCCCGCAAACTGATCGTCCGGGGAACGCATGGTCTGACCCATCTGGAGCTGTTCGCCGGGATGCAATGCGCCCGGCACTTCATTCAACGCCTCGAATTTGCCCGAATTGGCAAAAACCGTCCCAGCCAATGATTCATTGGCCAGCGGGTCAGTAAACGGAACGGCCCAAAACAACCGGTAAGTCAGCATTTGCCCGGCGCTGTAATCCGGGTCTCCGAACGGAATAACGAGTTGTATGTCCGTCTCCGTTACCGTATCTTCGACGACAACCGAGGAATGATAGGATCGTCCGGCCTGGTCGGTCACCTGCAACCGGAGCAGCAAGGAGTCCTGAATGGGTTGCCCCTGGTCTTCCAAATTCAATTCAATTGCCAGGCCGGGATCGGCGGCCCGCACCCTTCGTACAATAACCTTGGTCGGTTTAGCCATTGTGATGCATTTTAATGGGAAATACCCCTGTTACGCTGATAATCGTTTTCAAAATATGTTGTTTCAATAGACGAGAAAAGGGCCTGTTTTCTCAACGGGCTTTTTAGAACATGTTTGAGATGCGGGTATCAATTCATGCTTTTTTTGCCGTCTTGGAATCGACGGTAAGCGAATACCGCTATTCCGGTCAGCAGGGCCCCAGCGAGGGCATACATCCACCATGGCCGGCCGGGCATCACGGGCCGGTCGTCGCCGATGAGTACGAAGGTGCCCCAAAAAAACGGGTGGTTGCGATCGTTGCGGCGAAGGTAGTCGAGTTTGGCCAGGCGCAGCGCTTCATCCTTTTGCATTCCCTGGCGGAGAAGGGTATAGAATTGGAGCATGATCGACGAGGTGGCCTTGTCGTCGGCCTGCCATAAACTCATCAGGATGTTAGGGCACCCGGCATATTTGAACGCGCGCGCCAGGCTCATTATGCCTTCTCCGCGGGCCAGTTGGCCAAGCCCGGTATTGCAGGCGCTGAGCACCGCCAAATCGGCATACAAGTGCATGTTATAGATTTCGTAGGCGTACAAAAATCCATCGTTTCCCGCTCCAACCGCCCCTTCCGGCGCCGGCAAGGGGTCTTCCGGGTAGGCCATCTTTCGCGCTTGAGAAAAAACGAGCCCGGAATACGAAGGGTCGCAATCGTTAATGAAACCGTGCATGGCCAGGTGGAGAATGCAGAACTTGCCGGCCTCCTTTTTGAATTGGGCTTCGGTGGCCTCGCTGCCGAGGAACGGCAGACCGCGAACCAGCCGGGCTATGGCGCTCACTTCTTCAAAGTTATTTTGCAACGGTGGAAACTGACCGATATCCGGTGTTTCGCAATTCGTTGGGTTGCTGCGATCGTTTGTTTCTGGTGCTGCTGCGTACTGCGGAGCGTAACCGGCAAACAGGCTTCTCGATTTGTCGGACGGTAAGGGTTGTAAAGCGATGGCGGCAGAATATTCGTAACGGACAATGCTGTTTTTCAACAAATAAGGCAAGGTGTCATACTGTACCACCCCGGAGTGAGCTGTAAATGGTTGCGACAACAACAGTTCAAATGGAAGGTACCCCAACGCCCCGTCGGTTACCAGCAGCAGGCGCTGCGGTGGCGCATCAAACAAAGGATGCAGCAATTGTTCGTAAAACTGGCTGGCTGCACCCGCAAACGCCTGAAACACCCCCGTATCGAGCCCTTTTTCCACCACCGTTTCCCGATCGCGCAACTGCCGGATAAAATCCTCCAACCGCGCCTGAAAACCGGCAGGTTTGCTGAGCGCTGTCAATGACGCTTTTTCACGGCTGAAACAGAAGGCGTAAATATGTTCATCGCCCAGGAAGTATTCGACCAGCGTGGTTTGTGGCGCCAGCGACCTTTGCAGGTGGTCAATACCGGGCAACCCACCGGCGTATTTTGCCTGGAAGTAAGCCGGATAGTCTGTTTTGAACCGGGTGAGGAGCTTCTCGTATTCTTGCCGTCGGTCCAGGATGGTGCGTTGCCAGAGCAGCGTTTTGTTGAAGTCGGCGCCTTGGCCTTTCAGTTGTTCCTCAAACACCAGTTTTTGGTAAAAAGCAATATCAATCTTGCATGCTTTTTCTTCTTTTAACAGATCGTCGGGAATGCCGGCATGACGGCGGGCGGCCGACTCCTGCAATGCACTGGAAAGGAGCACAGCTTTGCTCTTTTCCGCATATCGGAAAGCGCTTTCCAGGTAGCGGGGGTCCTTAGCCTCATGGTACAATTGATAGGCTACGGCGATGGCCCGTTCAAAAATCGGCCGTGCGTCGTCGCTCCAGAATTGAACGGAGCCCTCCTGGTATTCATTCCGCATGCTGTCGAGCAAGTCGATCGCCAGTTGATACGCCGCAAGCGATGCTTCGAGGACGCCGGGGCGGTGCCCGGTGGCGGCCAGTTGCTGCAAGGCCTTGCCTTTATCGGAAAAGGTGCGCAACACATCCAGGTTAGATTGCACATTTTTCAGGGCCGGGTTGGCAAACAGGTCGTGCTCGGGGAAGGTGTCCACTAATATACCGAGTGCGCGTTGATACTGTGTCAGGGCGCCTTGCAGGTCGCCTTGCAACTGCCGGATATAGCCCAAGTGCCGGCAGGCTTTTCCCAACTCGGGGCTTCGGCGGCCGAGAATGGCCGAATAACGGGTCATCGCTTTTTGCAGGTAAACCTCGGCCTTGGGGTAGTCGCCGAGCATCCGGTACACATTGCTCAGGTTGTGCCAGCTCGTTTCCACACCTTGCTGAGCCGGCAACAATGCATGAAGGGGCAGTGCTTTTTGCAGCGCCGCCAGGGCCTGCCGGTATTCTTTTTGCTCAATGAGCGCTGCCGCGAGGTCATTGTACACCCGTGTGTACGAGCCTGGATCAGCAGCCGGCGGCAGGCCTTGCAGGGCATGTTGCGCCTGCCTGGCCCAATCGAAGGCCTTATCGAAATTTTTCTTCCGGTACCAGGTTTCGCTCAGGTTGAGATAGGCATTGCAATGGTCGGTTTGGGAAGTATGCGGCAACTCCAGGGTCATCTGCAAATGAGCCCGGAAATACTGTAAGGCGCGGTCATAATCGCCCCATTGCAGGTACAAATCGCCAATGTTGTTGTAAGCGATGGCGAGGCTGGCCGTATCGTGTCGGTGCACACAAAAGGCAATCTCGCGGAGTGAATTTTCGAGGCCCTCCTGGTAGCGGCCGGTAGCGTTGAAAAACGCTCCGTACAGGTTGTACATGCCGCCCCAAAATTCTTCGTCGGTTTTGATGCGACCCTTCGCAGCGCGTTCAGTTTGCCGCAGCACCGAATCCATCGCCGGGTATTGCTCCTTGGCATAACAACAGGCTGCGATACCGGTTTGGGCATTACCCCAGTTGGCCCAATCCTCTATTTGCCGAAAATGCTGGCTGGCTTCGGTAAAGTGGATTTGAGCGCTATCCGTCACACCGGCGTCGTAGTACCATTGTCCGATGGCATTGCAACATTCACCGAGGAGGAAATGCTCATTCGGCATGTGGAGCCGGGTGATATCCAGCAAGGCATGCAAACGGGACAAATCGCCGTCGGTGCTGCCGGTTTCGGCATGGATCGAGCAGATCCGCAGTCCGGTTTGAACGGCATCCTCCCATTGATTGCTGCTCAGCAATTCACGGTAAGCCTGTTCATACAGAGTAAGCGCCTGTTCGGTCTTACCCTGGTCGTATAAACGGTCGGCTGTTTGCCGGGATGCGATATCCGGATGCTGGCGGTTTTTTTGGCCGCAAAGAAAACTGGAAAGAAAAAGGAGGCCCCAAAAGGCGCGGAACGGGATATTTAGATGCTTCATTTCGCCTTGACTAGAAAACCGGAAACCGGCGGTCCGTTACAAGTACAATCCCCGGCAAGGGATCCTGAGGGATTAAAGGCAATTTAAAATGGCGTTTTTGAAGCAGGGAAGTTACAAACTAAAAAACATTTGAGCGCTGTTGATAATTTTGGCGCAGCGTCCGTCTATTGGATCAAAGACCTTGACCAGCAAACATTATGGAAAAAAATCAAATCGAGATTGTTCGTAAATATCTCGCTAATCAGTTAACGCTTCAGGAAAAACAACAGTTCCAAAAACAACTGGAAGACAATCCTGCCCTGGCGGAGGAAGTAACCGAATACGCTACTGTTTTCCTCGCCATTCAACGGGAAGGCGACCGGATGTTGCAGGACGAGTTCCACCAAATGGCCCAAAAACTCCTGCTGGAAGAAACCCCTGCACTCCAACCCTCCGAAGTGGCTAATAAATCCAAAATACGCAGTCTGTTCAGCTATCCCCGCATCATGCAAATGGCCGCGGTAATGGCCGGGTTGCTGATCCTTGCCTTTTTTCTCTTTCAAAAACAGCCGGCCGGCGTGAATCCGGTCGGCACACCGTCAGAAATTTACGCTGCACACTTCAACACACCTCCTGCCAGTAGCGTGCGCGGTACCGGTAAACCCTGGTTTGCCGCGTACGCAGCCGGCGATTTTAACACGGCCGAGCGTTTGCTCGACAGCCTGGTGGCTGACCCCGCAACTGAAACCCCCTCCGAAGCATACCTCTACCTCGGGATTTCCCGGCTCGCGCTGGGTCGCCCGCAAGAAGCCCTGCAGGCGCTCGAAAAAGTCGGTTCCACAAGCTTCGACTGGTCGACCGCACAATGGTACAGCGCCCTGGCCTGGTTGAAACTGGACCGGCCCGATCTCGCCAAGCCCATTTTGGAACAAATCGCCGGCCAAAACAAGCACGCACGGCGCGATGAAGCGCGACAAATCTTGAACGGGCTGAACGCACATCGCTAGTCGGGCCCAAAGTAATTTCTGCACAACAGGGCACCTAATTCAGCACAAAGCGGCAGGTACGCGACCCTGGATTCCGGCATGGAAAAGTAAGTGTTTACCCCGAATTTTTTTTCCTGAAAAAGCCCTTACCTTGCGCGCCGTATGGGCAGTTCCGTGTTACAAGAAAAGGTCGAAACGCCGGTACCATTGGCGGAAGCACCGCCCAGGAAGTACAAACGACTCTATGCCAACTACATCCGGGCCATCGCGGCTTTTGCGGTAGTGCAGATGCATTCGGTCGGTGAATTTCTGTATCGTTTCGACCCTGCCGCCAATACCGACATCCGGTTTCTTACAGCCGATGCCATCTACAGCTGCCTGCGCTGGGCCACCCCTTTTTTCATCATGCTCAGCGGCACGCTCAACCTGAACCCCTCGCGGGAAGAAACCACCCGGCAGTTTTTGCGCAAACGGGTTAGCCGCGTGCTGATCCCATTCACCTTCTGGGCCGTCGTTTACCTGATTTACGATTACAGGGGCTATATATACGATCAAAAAGCGCCTAATTGGCCGGAGCTATGGGGCAAGATCCTTTACCAGGACGTGTATTACCACCTGTGGTTCATTCCCATGATCACCGGCCTGTACCTCCTTACTCCCGTATTCCGCATTTGGATCAAACACGCCCAGCGAAGCGACATCGAGTATTTCCTCGTATTGAGTTTCAGCATCACCGCATTGCAGCATTTTTCCCCGAGTTTGTTTATCGTCAAATACATTGGCTGGCTCGGCTATATCGGGTTTTATGTGCTCGGTTACTATTTAAGCACCTATCCGATCCAATGGAAGAAAATCATCTATCCATTGGCCTTGCTGATGCCTGCCCTCACTGCCGTCGGCACCTGGTGGCTGACCGTGCAGGCCGGCAGTTACGACAACAAAATATTTGTGTACTTCAGCCCAAACGTGGTCATCATGGCCTGTGCGTTTTTTTTGTTTCTCAAAGATTTTGATTGGGCTGCTTTTTCGGTGCGTTACCCGCGACTCAACCGGGCGATCAACCGGCTGGCCGATCTGAGCTACGGGGTGTATTTCATTCATGTGCTGATCCTGGACGTGATCAAAAACGGTTACATTGGCGGCTGGCACATCACTTCCGACAACTTTTTCAACCACCCGATCCATCCGATGATCGGAGCTTTCCTGCAGGCTTTGCTAGTCGTCCTTATGGCTACAGGTATTATCAGCTTGTTGAGCCGGATACCGGTTCTGAACAAGTGCCTGATGTAAAGACCCGGCTAAACCCAGGCAGGTGCTGGCCGGCGTTTGCTAAAAACTTCCCGGCAAATACACTTTTTTCGTTGGCAATCAATCCACTTCGGCCTACTTTTATCCGTGAAAAAACCGGCCTGATCATTTCCGCGGCGTAAGCCACGTCCTATTGGCACGGGACCAAATTTCAACCTTCAAACTCACTTACCATGCGAAAGCAACCAGTGCTCCTGCTTACCGTTTTGCTCGCCTTGCTCGAGTTTTCCTGTTCCAAAATTGTCAAAAACGAAGCCTACTATCAGGCTATTTCCCGCTACGTGTATGCCTACACGAGCGGCGACATCGGTCGCACAGAGGCCATTCGCGTGCGGTTTGTCGATCCGGCGGTGGCAAGTGATAAAATTGGCCAAAAAGTTCCGGCCAATCTTTTTTCCATTAGCCCGGCAATTCAGGGCGATGCCGTTTGGGAAGATGACCGAACGATAAAGGTGCAACCGGCCGATCCCCTGCCATATGGCGCCCGGTATACAGGAACAGTGGCATTGGGTAAAATTTTTAGCAAGGTCCCCAAGGAAGCGCGTGTTTTTGAATTTGACTTCCGGGTACGCCAGCTTTCTTTTGAAGTATTTGTGGATGGCTTGCACGCCGATGCGGGCGGCGACCTCCGCAAACAACAAGTCCTCGGGCGCCTGTTGACCAGCGATGCGGTAGATGCTGCGGCCGTGGAAAAAATGCTCACGGCTAAACAAGGCAACAATACGCTTAATATCCAATGGACCCATACCGGCGACGGCCTCACGCATGAGTTTGTAGTGCAAGGCGTCGAACGCTCCAATGTGCGCTCCAAAGTGGAGCTCAGTTGGTCGGGTGATCCGCTCGGACTGAAAACCAAAGGGAGTGCCGAACAATTGGTGCCGTCGCTCGACGAGTTTGTAGTGCTCAGCGCCCGCGTGGTGCAGCAGGAAGAACAATACATTCTCCTCAACTTTTCCGACCCGATCGCTGCTTCGCAACCCCTGGAAGGCCTGATCCGCGTCGACAATTTCAATGGGGTGCTCCGTTTTACCGTCTCCGACAATTTCGTTCGGGTGTACCCTGCTACCCGCCTGAGCGGAGAATGCAACCTGCGCGTGGAAGCCGGCATCCGCAATACGGCAGGCGCCGCGATGAAGGAACGCAGCGACTGGCCCCTGAACTTCGAAGACCTCAAACCGGCCGTCCGGCTGGTTGGCCGGGGCGCCGTTATTCCACAAAATGCAGAAGGCGGCGTGATCTTTCCGTTTGAAGCCGTCGGCCTGACCGCCGTTGATGTGGAAGTGTTTAAAATCTACAATTCCAATATACTGCAGTACCTGCAAGTGAACGACCTCGAGGGCGACAACGAACTGGAGCGCGTCGGAAAAATTATCATGCAGAAAAAGATCGCCCTTGCCGACCTGAACCCCGACGCCAACGCACAGGTCTGGCAACGCTATGCGCTCGACCTGAAGGATATCATCAGCCAGGACCCCGGCGCGATCTATCAAATCCGGCTGGCTTTCCGGAAAGGCTACACGGTATATAACTGCACAGCGAATGCAGATGCCGCGGCCAGCACCGATGACAACGAAAGCAGTGACATGGACGAAGAAGGCGACGGCGAATACGAGGAGGAACCCGGCGGCCCCAATCCCGGCAGCTACACCCAACCCACCACCACCGACGACGACGACAACCTGGCGCACCTAGGCCGCACTGACGACAATGGAAACCTCATTAGTATTTGGGGAGGCTACCGGGGCATTTATTACAGCGACCAGGATGGTTGGTGGGGAGAAGACGAGAATTACGATTGGGGCAAACGCAACAACCCCTGTGGCCGCGAATACTACAACTACGAACATTTTACCAAGCGCAATGTCTTCGTCAGCGACCTTGGCCTGATGGCCAAACGCGGCAAAGACGGTTCGCTGTTCCTGTCCGTCACCAATTTGCACACCACCGAACCCGTCAGCGGGGTGGACCTCGAACTGTACAACTATCAACTTCAGTCCGTCGGTCAATCGCGTACCGACGGCTCGGGTGTCGCCATGGTAGAAAACCTGCGCGAACAACCCTTCGTGGTAGTAGCCACCCGCGGCGACCGGCGCGGCTACCTGCGCCTGGCCGATGGCGGCTCGTTATCGCTCAGCCGCTTCGATGTAGCGGGGGTGGAAGCGCAAAAAGGCCTCAAAGGGTATCTGTACGGCGAACGCGGGGTATGGCGCCCAGGCGACTCGTTGTTCCTCAATTTTGTCCTGGAAGATAAAACCGGCAATCTACCCGCCGACCACCCTGTCACCCTCGAACTCACCGACCCTCGCGGTGCACTGCAGTACCGCACAGTATCGTCGCAAAGCGTGGGCGGTGTGTATCCCTTCCCCTGCGCTACCCGGTCCGAAGCGCCTACCGGCAACTGGACTGCGCGCGTGCAGGTGGGGGGCGCCACCTTTACCCGTCAGTTGAAAATTGAAACCGTGAAGCCCAACCGGTTGAAAATGAGCCTGGATTTCGGCAAAAAAGCCCTCGGCAGCGGCGATGAAAACCTCAACGGAAAACTCACCGCCAACTGGCTCCACGGGGCTGTGGCGAAAGGATTGAAAGCGCGCATTGAAATGGTGCTGCGATCCACTAAAACCGAATTCAAAGATTTTAAGGACTTTGCCTTCGACGACCCCGCCCGCAGCTACTGGAGCGAGCCGCAAACCCTGCTCGACGCCAACCTCGACGACAACGGACAGGCCACCGTACCGCTCCGCCTGGGCGACAATGAGGCAGCCCCCGGAAAACTCATTGCCAACTTTAAAATGCGGGTTTTTGAACGAAGCGGCGATTTCAGCACCGACAATTTTGCCATGGACTACTTCCCCTTCGACCGCTTTGTGGGCGTATCCATCCCAACCAACCAATGGGGTTCAAAAACCATCGACCAGAAAGGCGGCCAAATCCAATTTGTATGCGTGGATAAAAACGGACGCCCGATGCCCGGCCAAAAAATCGAAGTGGGCCTGTACCGCTGCGACTGGCGGTGGTGGTGGGATGAAGACCGCTCCAGCAATGTTGCCCAATTCAACTCAACCAACCACGTGAATGCGCAGGATAAAGCCACCCTGACTACCGACAGCCGCGGCTTAGCCACCTGGAAGGTCAAACCGAACAACTGGGGGCGTTACCTGGTGCGCGTTAGCGACGAGGAGGGAGGCCATTGTGCCGGCGATTTCTTCTGGAGCGGCTACCCGGACCGGCTCGACGACATGCAAAGCCGCAATGCCGCAGCCATGCTGCCGTTTTCAGTAGGGAAAGAAAAATACGCCGTGGGTGAAGAAGTAACGCTTAAAGTGCCCGCCAGCGAAAACGGCCGTATTCTGCTTACCCTTGAAACCGGCACCCGCGTGGCCGATCATATTTGGTTTGACGCTAAGGCCGGCGATAATTTCCTCAAGTTCAAGACTACCGCCGAAATGGCGCCGACAGTGTATGCGCACGTCAGCCTTTTGCAACCGCATGCGCAAACGAAGAATGATTTGCCGATCAGGATGTATGGCGTTATGCCGGTCAACGTCGAAAACCCGAGCACTCACCTCAAGCCCCAACTCGATATGCCCGACGTGCTGAAACCCGGCGAACCGTTTACCGTGAGTGTGCGCGAAACGTCGGGGAAGGCCTGCACCTATACCCTGGATATTGTAGACGAGGGCTTGCTCGACCTGACGCGTTTTCAAACGCCCAATCCCTGGGACGCTTTCTTTGCCAGAGAGGCCCTCGGCGTCAAAACCTGGGATATGTATGACTACGTGCTCGGCGCTTTTGGCGCTCAACTGGAACGCATTCTCAGCATTGGCGGCGACGGCATCAACCAGAAGGCTAAAAACGCCGCGCAGATCAACCGGTTCAAGCCCACTGTCATCCATGTCGGGCCATTTCATTTGGAGAAAGGGCAAACGGCTCAACACACGCTCAAAATTGACAATTATGTGGGCTCCGTACGGGCGATGCTGGTATGTTCCGCGCCTGCGCCCGACAGCAAGGGCGCTTACGGCAATGCGGAAAAAACATGCCCTGTACGCAAGCCGTTGATGATCCTGCCCACCCTGCCCCGCGTGCTCGGCCCCGGCGAAACACTGCGTTTGCCGGTGGATGTGTTTGCTATGGAAAGCAAAGTAAAAAATGCCACCATTCGGGTAAAGGAAAAATCGGGCCTCGTCACTATTCAGGGAACACCTGTCAATACCCTGCAGTTTGCACAACCCGGCGATGAAATGACCTATTTTGACCTGAAAGTGGGCAGCAGGACCGGCGTGGCCAAATTTTCCATTGAAGCGCAAGGCGGCGGCGAAAGCACCAGCCAGAATATCGAGATCCTGGTACGCAACCCAAATCCGGCGCAAACCAGTGTGCGGGAAGGCGTTATCGAACCGGGACAGGAGTGGGATTCGGGTTTTGATCCTTCAAAATATTCTGATATTGGATCGGCTGTCATCGAGGTCAGTGCCTTGCCACCCATCAACCTGAGCCGGCACCTGGAGTACCTGATCCAGTATCCGCACGGCTGCGTGGAACAAACCACCTCGGCGGGCTTTCCGCAGTTGTTCGTGGATCTGCTGACACCGTTGTCGCAAAAACAAAAAGACCAAATCGCCCGGAATGTCACGGCCACCATCAGCAAATTGCAAAATTTTCAGCAACCCGAAGGAGGTTTTTCGTATTGGCCTGGCGGAGGCAGTATCAACGACTGGAGCAGCACGTATGCCGGCCATTTCCTGCTGGAGGCCAAAGCCAAAGGCTATGCCATCCCGCAGGGCATGCTCGACCGCTGGGTCAGTTATCAAGCACAGGTGAGTCGCCAGTGGAACACCAGCCGGTCAAACCAAAATTGGGAATGGTACGACAATGACCTGAATCAGGCCTACCGGCTCTATACCCTGGCTCTGGCCGGCAAGCCCGATCTGGGCGGCATGAACCGCCTGAAGGAAAAGAAAGACCTATACGCACAATCGGCCCTTTTGCTGGCCAGCGCCTATGCACAAACCGGCAAACCGGAAGCCGCACGGGAAATTGCCGGTGGCAAATGGCGCAATGACTGGCATTACGATTGGTGCGGTTATACCTACGGCAGCGACTTGCGCGACCGGGCCTTGATCCTCGAAACATATACGGCCATCGGGGATACCAAGCGCGCAGAGGCCATGGTCAATTATATCTGTCAGGAATTGGGGAATCAACAGGGCTGGTACTGGAATACCCAAAGCCTGGCTACCGCTCTTCGCGCCCTGTCCAAATATGCCGTTAAAAATTTTGGCAGCAACGGCCCTGCGTTCGCCTACCGCATTGGCGGCAGCGGCTTTAAAAACGGCGATAACTCGAAGCCCATCGCAACAGTAAACTTCACGGAAAATGCGTGGAGCAACAACAAGATCGCCGTGAAGAACAACGGCCAGGCCAAACTCTATGCCCGGTTGATCGTCAACGGCCAGTTCCTTACAGGCGAGGAAACGGCTCAAACCAAGAATATCGCACTGAACGTCCGGTATACCGACATCAAAGGCAATCCGGTTGATATCAGCCACCTGCAACAGGGTACTGATTTCATTGCCGAGGTAACCATCCGGCGCAGTTCCAGTCTCGACTTCCCGTTCGATGAACTGGCCCTGAGCCAGGTATTCCCCTCCGGTTGGGAGGTACAAAACGCCCGAATGACCAATATCAGCGTGGGTGGCAGCAGTCCTGCCGAATACCAGGACGTGCGCGACGACCGGGTGTACACCTATTTCGATCTGCCCTACCAGTACGATTACAAAAACAAACGCGCCCTCGAAACCACGAGTATATATCGCATCCAACTCAATGCGGCCTATGCAGGCCGGTATTATCTCCCGGCAGTCAGTTGCGAAGCCATGTATGACAGTCGCATCTTGGCGAGCACACCGGGTCAGTGGGTAGAGGTCATGTAAATGTCTTTCTTATTGCCCGATTCAATTTTCAATGCCCTGGGCTACCTGCGTGGCAGCCCAGGGCATTGAATAAGCCAGCGCACCCAACGGAAAAGCGCCCACGCCTCAAAATATTTTCAGGGGGGGCCTTGCTCAGTTTGACAAACGCGGTTACCTTTGTAGCGAAAATTCGCTAATTTTAAAAAATTGATCAATGACTGATACCCTGGTGCATACGGACGTACTCAAAGGCGGTGAATTCCTCATCCGCGACACCCAGCCGGAAGATGTGTTCATACCGGAAGAACTGAATGAAGAACAACTGATGATCAAGCAGATGTCGGAAGATTTTCTGGAACAGGAAATTTATCCCAACACCCAAAAAATTGAAAAGCAGGAAGACAATATGGCGCCCAAATTGCTCAAAAAAATGGGCGATCTGGGTTTGTTAGGCGCGCATATGCCGCAGGAATTCGGCGGTATGGAGTTGGACACTAACACGAATACTGTTATTTCCGACGTATTTGGCCCAGCCGGCTCCTTCATCGTTTCTTTTGCAGCCCATACCGGCATCGGAATGTTACCGATCCTGTATTTCGGCACGGAGGAGCAAAAAAAACAGTATTTGCCGGGGCTGATCAGCGGCGACCTGAAAGCCGCTTATTGCCTGACCGAACCGGGCAGCGGCTCCGATGCACTCGCCGCTAAAACCCGGGCCGACCTGAGCGCCGACGGCAGCCATTACCTCCTCAACGGGCAGAAGATGTGGATTTCCAACGCCGGATTTGCCGATATTTTTATCGTTTTTGCCAAAGTAAATGGCGAAAAATTCACAGGATTTATCGTCGAACGCAATTCCTCGGGCCTGACCCTTGGCGCTGAGGAAGACAAAATGGGCATCAAAGGATCTTCTACCCGGCAGGTGTTCTTTGAAAATGTAAAGGTGCCCGCCGACAATGTTCTCGGCGACATCGGGAAAGGTCACCTGATCGCCTTCAATGCCCTCAATATCGGCCGCTATAAACTTGGCGTCATGTGCATTGGCGGCGCAAAGAAAGTCGTCAGCCTCGCCACGCAATACGCAAACGAACGGTTCCAGTTCGGCCAGCCCATCGGCAATTTCGGCGCCATTCAATACAAGCTGGCCGAAATGGCAATTCGCGCATTTGCCGGGGAAAGCGCCATGTACCGCACCTCGCAGCTAATGCAGGACAAAAAGGAAGCCGGCAATGCGGCCGGCAAGACCTATGGCCAGGCCATGCTGGAGGCTGCCGAAGAATACGCTATAGAATGCTCTATCCTGAAGGTCTTTGGCTCTGAAGTGACAGATTACTGCGTGGATGAAAATGTGCAGATCCACGGCGGCATCGGGTTCAGTGAAGAATACCCCGCCGCGCGCGCTTATCGCGACAGCCGCATCAACCGCATTTACGAAGGCACAAATGAGATCAACCGCCTGCTGATGGTTGACCAACTGTTTAAGCGTGCGCTCAAAGGTCAACTGGATATTGTCGGGCCGGCTTGGGCCGTTCAAAAGGAGCTGGCATCGATGCCGTCGATGGAGCGGCTGGAAGGCGAATACGCCGAAGAGAAACGCGCCATCGCCGATTTCAAAAAGATCATTTTGATGGTCGCCGGAGCGGGCGCTAAAATGCAGATGGACGGCAAACTCAACCTGAAGGACGAACAGGAGATCCTTATGAACTGCGCGGATATGCTCATCGATCTGTTTACAGCCGAGTCTATGCTGCTTCGGGTGGAAAAACTGGCCGGACGCACCAATAAAGCCGTTTCACAAGATGTCTATGATGCCATGCTTCGGGTTTTTTTCCACGATGCCACTGCGCGTATGGCCAAGAACGCCACCGACGCCTTGGCGTCTTTCGCCGAAGGCGATTTGCTCAAAACCTTCCTGATGGGGGTGAAACGGTTTACGAAGTATCCGCCCGTCAATGTGAAAGAAGGTCGGCACCGGATCGCCAAAGCGTTGCGCGAAGCAAATGGCTGGTGTTTCTGAGATAAAATCAGATTGGCGATTTGTGCCTTGATTGTGGATATATTGTAATAGCGCCGAAACCGGGTTCCCCGGTTTCGGCGTTTATTATTCCGGCTATTCTGCACAATTCCGGATCAGAGCAGATCAGAAAATGCTATTTTTGAGCGCAACAAATCCATACGCCCGCCAATGAAGTTGAAATTCGTCCTGCTGCTCCTGTTGAGCAATGCCCTTCCAGGAAAATCGCAGCCGCCGGTAATCGATCGTTGGAAAACAGCATTGATCGAGGCTATACAACAGGAGATTGACCTGCACCTGAAAACATCTTGCAAGCAAAGTCATTATCACAGTTCTATCCAGTTTTTTGAAAATGAACTGCAATTTTTTGCGATAGAGCAGGCCTTCGTCGCCTTGCAGGTACTGGCTGAAAGTGAGCAATTATCGCAAACTGATTACTTTGCTTTGCGGTTATACTATCCGGTTGTCGGGTTTGACCCCGAAATCGGATACGAAACGGATATCATTATCAAAAAAAAGCCGTACGATTATTTTCAAGGGGTTTGACGCTGAAGATGGCGCATTCAAACCATTAAACCTACAATTAAAATTTTGGAGAAAGCAATTGAAAAACAACAGCGGGTGCTATGGTACCGGTTATCTGTTGATCACCTTCTTTGATCAAAAACTGAACGTAACCAAAATGAAAATAATTTTGGCTATATAAGAACACGTTTGGAATTTTACCCGATCAAATACTTTTTTCCAAACCATTCACCATAAAATATATCATGAGAATAATGAAATTATATAATGGTCTATTTATTCTTATGATTCTGCTGATCACTACAGGCGGTTTAAATTGTCGGTATATTAAAAAAGACACAGGATATTGGGTATCCTATACCGACGCAGTTACTGATCGGCAGGGTTATAAAAATCAGGATGGGAAGGTGGTCATCGCCCCCGGGAAATATTCCTATTGCTTCACCGACACCTTCAAAATATTTGCTATTGTTGCTTCACCGGATTCGGGGCTGGTAGCGATTGACCGGCAGGAAAACATCCTGTATAGCGTATTTCTTTTTGACAACGGCCCGGATTATCCTGCTGATGGACTGTTCAGAATTTTAACGCACCATAAAATAGGATATGCCGATGCATCAACCGGAAATATTGTCATAAGTCCGCAATACGATTGCGCTTACCCATTCGAGGATGGGGTGGCCAAAGTTGGCATTGGTTGTGTCACGGTACCAGATGGAGAACATAGCCGATGGACCGGGGGCAATTGGTTTTATATTGACAAAAAAGGGGAAAGGATTACGGATAAAATTCCACCGAATTAACGGACTGGACAGCCCACTCCGACCAGTATTGCAAAACTTGTTCTTACGCCACCAATACACCATACATCACCTTCAATTAATTTACCATGTATCTTGCCGGCCGGCACTGATCGATGGTTATATATTTGTCCCTATGAAAGCCATCCACCTCGTACTCAGCGCCGGCGGCGCCAGAACGTTTACTTATGTCGGCGCAATCCGAGCCTTACAGCGCGAAGGCATTGAAATAAAGTCGATTTCATGTTGTTCAGCCGGAACGACTATCGGTGCCTTACTGGCGGTTGGTCATGATTTTGATGAAATAGCCGGTTTCCTGCGCAAGAAGCCCCTTAGCCATTATTTGCAGCAGAAACCGGGGTGGCCTCCGGTCCTGCATCTGCTCCGCTATCCATTCGCTAAGTACCGGCGCAATAGCCTGCCTCAATTATTTATCCGCTTGAATGGCAGGGATATTCGCCTCGGCGATATGAAAATACCGTTCGCGACCATTGGTTTGGACATTGTAAACGACCGTTTTATCGTGTTCTCCAATGAGACCCACCCGGAGATGATGGCCTCTGAAGCCATTTCGATCGGAACTGCGGTACCGGGGATGTACCCGCCGCACGAGCGCGATCAGCGCATCATTGTAGACGCCGGCGTGTCGACACTGTCCCCGGTTTGGTTGGCCGCGCGTTATACCGACGATTGTCCCATTGTGGTGCTCAAGCCCATGTCGTATGAAGACTTTCGCTTTACCCGCCATGTATTGGGCTTCATCAATGAATTGTTTTTTACGGCTGCGACAGCGCGCGACTGGTATTCCATGCAAGCCGATCCCCGGGTAAGGGTCGTGGAGATCAATTTCGACAACGTCAACGTCGATGATTTTGACCTGAGTACCGAACAACTCAACCGGTTGTTCTTTAACGGCGAACAGGCCATCCAGAACCTGCTGCCCTTTCTGTGGCAAAAGCCCGACCGTTCTGCACTGAAATCATCCGGCAGCCAAATGCTCCGCGGCGACGACCTGGGGGAACGCCAGGCGGTAGAAATGATCCAACGTTACCGCTCCTTACTTGGCAAGAAGCGCAACCAGATCTTTATCGGCTACACCGATGAGGATGAAGTCTGGCTCGACCGCCTAATGTTGATGCTCAAACCTTTTCTCGCTAAAACGGGGTTGAATATTTGGTCCAATAAATCTATCGAAGCTGGCGAAACCATAGAAAGCGAAATTCAAACCGCCTTGGAAAGCGCCAAGGTGGCGGTGCTGCTCGTCAGCGCCGAATTTCTGGCCGACGATTCCACCTGGAAGCGCGAATTACCCTATTGTATCGAAGCGGCGCACAAAGATGAACTCGAACTACTATGGATACCGGTGCGGGCTTCAGCCTACCAGGACACCGAACTTGTGGAGTTTCGCGCCGTCCATAACCCTGAACGGCCGCTAAACAGTTTGAGTGAAAGCGACAAAGACCAGGCCTTACTCGACATAGCCGAACGCATCAAAACAGCATTACTGTTGTAAAATCTGCTCTTGAGGCGGATTTAGAACTGTTTGCAATGCCGGCACTCGGCTGCACATACATGTATTCCTTCCATGGATGAATTGGGTGCTGTCCGTTCCTGTGATAAGCGATTAATACGAACACTGATTCTATCTACCGATACAAGTTTTTGAATGCGACTGGTTGAACAACCGCTTTGCGGTGGATTATTCCATTCAGGCGCCGGCGCTCGATTTGGGCCCCGATATAATCACGTGCAGCGATACGGCATTGCTCCTGGATGCCGGCCCGGAACCTATACCGTGACCATCACCGATGCCGATGCCTGCAAACAGGTGCTACAGATCGCATTGATGCAACCAGCCCCCCTGATTAGTCTGGGGATTGCCGCTGATACCGCCTGCCCGGGCGTTTCGAACGGCGGGTTGCATTTTCTGGGGGCATCCCAAGGAACCCCGCCCTATACACTGCAGTGGTCAACCGGCGTTGCGGCGCCAGATATAACCGGCCTCGCTGCCGGAACGTATGACTTACTCCTGACCGACGCGCACGGTTGCACCTTAGTGCAAAACGCAACAATTCCCACCTATTCAGCGCCGGCAATCGATATGCTCCTCGAGTTGGGCCAATATGTGTACCTGATGGCTGTGACAAACCCGCCCGGCATGGTACCGGTTGGTATCAACTGGTCGCCGGCCAATGCCGGCTTATTACCCGATGTGCTGCAACAAAAGACCATGCCGGAGGAAACCACTGAGTTTGAAGTGGAAATTACCGACGGGCAAGGATGCAGGGCCAGCGACCGCGTGCTGGTGGAGGTGGTCAATTACCAAATTTATACCCCCAATGCTATTTCAACCGGGGCGCAGGGCAACGATTGGTTTACCCTTTATGCAGGTTCGGGCATTCGTGAAATCAAGTTGCTGCAAGTGTCCGACCGCTGGGGTGAACTCCTGTTTGAAAACCGTAGGTTTGCACCGAATGACCCGGCCGCCGGGTGGGACGGCCGTTTCCGTACCTCCTGGGTTGCGCCTGGAGTATTCATCTGGTACGCTGAACTGGAAGGCAAAGATGGGCGCATAGTACACCGGACAGGCGATGTGACCGTAGTGCGAAAGAATTGACCTGTTCTGGTGTTCCGCCGCCCCAAACCAGGCAGCTCTCATCAATCTAATGCTATTGACACATGTACAACCATCTTCAAGCAGCACTCCGGTTACTACTCGTTTTCTTGTTCGCGGCGTGCAACGGCGCCGGCGAACAGCAGCCGAAAGGGCATTCCGACCCGGACACGCGTTATGTTCCCAAACCGTATGTTGAATTAAAACACCCGGACTGGAGTAAAAACGCGACGATTTATGAGGTAAATATCCGGCAGTTCACCCCGGAGGGCACATTCAAAGCTTTCCAAGCACACTTACCACGGCTAAAAGCACTGGGTGTCGATATTCTGTGGCTGATGCCGATTCACCCGATCGGGGTAAAAAACCGCAAAGGAACACTGGGGAGTTACTATTCGGTGAAAGACTATTACGGCGTTAATCCGGATTTCGGCACCCTGGACGAATTCAAAGCGCTCGTCGATACGATCCACAGTATGGGCATGCATGTGATCCTCGATTGGGTGGCCAATCATTCGGCATGGGACAATCCATTGGTGGAGCAACACCCGGAGTGGTACACCAAAACGATTGAAGGCCAATTCCAGCCAACCCCCTGGTACGACTGGAGCGACGTGATCGATTTTGACTACGACCAACCAGGGCTGCGGAAATACATGACCGATGTCATGAAATACTGGGTCCGGGAAACCCATATCGATGGTTTCCGCTGCGATGTGGCGGGGTTTATCCCGGTCGATTTTTGGGAAAACGTCCGGAGCGAGCTCGATCAGATCAAACCCGTGTTTATGCTGGCGGAGTGGGAATCGAGGGATCTGCATAAAAAAGCCTTCGACATGACCTATGCCTGGAGCCTGTGGAACGAATTGCGCAATGTGACCACCGGTAAAAAACCGATCGGGGGACTGGTAGAATATATGGCCCATCAGGTCAATGCGTTTCCAGTCGATGGCTACCGGATGACGTTTACCGACAACCACGACAAAAACTCCTGGGAAGGCAACCAATACTCCAATTTCGGTCCGGGCCTCGAAACCGCTATGGTTTTCACCTCTGTGGTCAGCGGTATGCCCCTGGTATACAGCGGACAGGAGGCCGGCCTCGACCGTTCGCTTGCATTTTTTGAAAAAGACTCTATTCAATGGAAACCGCACCCGAATGCGGAGCACTATCAAAAACTATTTGCCCTGAAGCATCAAAATCAAGCGCTGTGGAACGGAGCGATGGGCGGAGCAATGATCCGGGTGTACAGCGACAAAATGGACCAGGTAGTGTCGTTTGCCCGTGAAAAAAACGGCGACAAAGTGTTGCCGGTCCTCAACTTTAGCGGTCAGCCCGTTACCGTAACGCTTCAATCAAAATACCACGCCGGCACATACACCGAGTGGTTCAGCGGCAAACAATACGAATTGCATGGCGACGATGTGTTTTCCTTGCCTCCCTGGGGTTACCTGGTGCTGGTTCGGAATAAATAATTTAACCTGCGTTCCTTCGTAAATCTAGAAGCGCCGAAAGCACGTTATGAAAAACATTCCAGATTACAACACCATCGCCGGTCAAAAGGTCAACCGCATCGAGGCGCTTGCCGACGGTGTTTTCGCCATTGCCATGACCCTGCTCGTACTGGACCTGAAGGTACCCGACCATAGTCTGGTGCAAAGTGAATGGGACAATTGGGTGGAGTTAGGCAAACTGGCGCCGAAGTTCCTGTCGTATTTGTTGGGCTTCCTTACACTGGGTATTTTTTGGGTCGGCCACCACACGCTGCTTTCCTTTGTATCGAAGAGCGACCGCAATTTTACCTGGCTCAATATCCTGTTTTTGCTCGCCATTAGCCTCTTGCCTTTCAGTACGGCTTATTTGAGCGAACACATTCACTATCGTACGGCAGCATTTTTGTATTGGCTCAATATTTTCCTGTGTGGTTTTACTATTTACCTCAATACCGGTTACCCCTTCCGGCGGGGCTTGGTCGACCAGCGCACGGTCAGTCAGAACCAGACCCAGGTGCTGCATTTCCGGGTTATTTCAGCGCAGGCCTTATACTTTCTGGGATTCCTGTTCTGTTTTATCAACACCTATCTCGGCATCTTTCTGGTAATTCTGATCCAGGTCAATTATGCATTCGGGTTCGTGGATATTACCGCTTTGTTCAACCGGCTTGTTGGCCATCGAAAATAAGAACATGGCACGGATTTTCTTTAGAAGCCATCCTGCCGGTTTTTGCATTTTTGAAGGAGAATAAACGGGGGTTGCGCGACTGAAAAAAGATAAAACCCGGGGAAAAGAACCATTTTTATACCAGCAGAAAATCCTAAACAGGTGCTAAGTGCTATTGTATTCCGCTATGACTAGATCCAAATTTTTTCTGTTCTTCCTTTTGGGCTTTACCGCATCCCAGGCAGGCCAATGCCAACCCGATACGACAAACAAAACGCCTTTTGTCGCCCATCCGCAACCCGTGGAAGGCCGGCTGGTGCGCACACTCAAAATTGGCGTCACGGCTCCCGATTTCAACTTGCCGGGGGTGGACGGAAAGTTCTACTCCTTGGCTGATTTTAAGCAAGCCCGGGTATTGGTCATTATCTTTACCTGCAACCACTGCCCCACCGCCCAGGCGTACGAAACGCGGATCAAAACGGTGGCCGCCGAGTACCGGGATAAAGGCGTTGCGCTTGTGGCGATCTCGCCAAACAGCCCGCTGGGTTTGTTGTACGAAGAACTGGGCTATACCGATCTGAACGACGATTATTCGGCTATGAAGATCCGCGCAGCCGACCGGCAGTTCGATTTCCCGTACCTCTATGACGGCGATACGCAGGCTGCTTCGCTCCAGTACGGCCCCATGGCCACCCCGCACGCATTTGTGTTCGACCAGGAGCGCAAATTGCGGTACACCGGCCGTCTGGATAAAAGTGAAAACCCGGATAAAGGCCACGCCGAAGAGCTGCGTGGCGCCATAGACGCCGTATTAGCCGGGAAACCGGTGGCTGAACCCGAAACGGAAACGTTCGGTTGCTCCACCAAATGGGGATGGAAGTCGGAACTGCGGGAAAAAGTGGAGGCCGAATGGGCCGCCAAACCCGTGACCCTGGAAAAAGCCGATGCGAGGCAGGTGCAGGCCCTGCTGGAAAACAAGGATTCGAAAAAACTGCGGCTTGTCAATGTTTGGGCTACCTGGTGCGGCCCCTGTATACTGGAATATCCCGATTTCGTTGTATTGCAACGCATGTATGGGGCCCGCGATTTTGAGTTTGTCTCCATCTCCGCCGACCGGCCGGAAAAAGAATCGAACGTACTGGCGTTCTTACAGGCAAAGCATTCCGCTGTGCCCAACTATCTTTTCTCCGAAGACGACAAATACGCGCTGATCAAAGCGGTGGACCCCGCCTGGAACGGGGCCTTGCCCTATACTGTGCTGGTGGAGCCCGGCGGCCAGGTAGTGTGGCGGCAACAGGGGGAAGTAGATTTTCTGGCACTCAAACGCGCTATTGTCGATCATCCGATGATCGGTCGGTATTATTGAGGACCTACCTGTTTCGGCGGACGGGAAAAACTGGTGTGGATGCACTCCGCCTGTCTTTACCCGTAGCGCGAACTATTCACCCAAACTGCCCAGCTTCCAGTTATAGGGCTGGGTTTTCAATTTCTCCAGTTTCTCTTTCAGTTTGTGGTCGATCAGCGCTTTTTCAGCTGCAATGCGGGCCATGACGAGGTAGGCCCCCGTATCGGTGTCAAACTTTAATTTGTTGCGCACAGTGTTGTTGCGCAGGGTCGTCGATTCGAGGTTGGCCATTTCAAACACGTGTTCGTGTTCGTGGAGGAGGTAGTCGTACGGGCTGCGGTAAGAGATCAGTTTTACTACTATGGGCGCCGTTTCAATCGCCACAAACAACAAGGTGATAAACAGGCTGGCCAGCAGGATAGCATTGCTTTTGCCCGTCAGGCGGCCAAGCGCGTCCATTCGCGCTGCCATTCCATTGTACCGGGATCGCTGCAGGCCGGATATTTCGCTTTGGATCGACGTTTCCAGGCCCAGGATGGCTTGTTCTTTTTCCTTGATCTGTGGCAGGTAGGTCGCGATCAGGCCGGCCAGTTCGGCTTGTGCCTGGTCGGCCTCGGCTTTTTTGGCGCGGTAAATGGGGCCGAGGTTTTTCTTACCTGATCCGCCAGTGCCGTCGGCTTCTTGCACCGCCTGAAGGGCGAGCGCATCGCGGGCAACGGTTTTGGTCGAAAGTTCGGCTTTCAGGGCGGCAATTTGGGCCCGCTGATCGTCGATCTGAGCCTGATACCGCACCTTTACCTGGTCTTCCTGTTGTTTGAAAACCTCCTGTTCCATGGTAACCAACTCGGCCAGGATTTCCTTTTCAAAGATCTTTAGCTCCAGTGGTTTGGAGATCACCAGCGCCAGCAGCACTGCCAAGCCCAGCCGTGGCAACGCCACGAGCCAGTCGCGCCACCATTTGCCGTAACTTTTCATGCTCAGCACGATATACCGGTCGAGGTTGAAAATCATCAGCCCCCACACCAGGCCGAAGGCGATGGAGGCCCAGTAGGATTCAAAAACGGTGAACAGGGCATAGCCAGAGGAAAAGAATGCCAGCACACCGGTAAAAAAGACGGTGGCGCCAATACCCATATACTTGTTGCGGTCGGAAGGACATTTGTCCAGGATAGTGTGATCCACTCCTGAACAAAACAGGAAGAAGTTTTGTACTGTTTTCATAGCGATAAAAGAAGAATGCGTTCTAACATCAAAACAGCCGGAAATATTGGAACGGCCGTAGTTTTTTCGATGGGCATAAACCTTGCGCGGATGAAGGTAGAGCGGCTTACTTTTACGGAATCAATTTTTTAGCAAAAAAATGGCCAGCATCAGCGACCTTATCGGCAATACGCCGCTCGTGGAGCTCCGGCACGTCATCCAAAAACCGGGCGTAACCATTTACGGCAAACTCGAAGGGCAAAATCCCGGCGGCAGCGTAAAAGACCGGGCGGCCTACGGCATGATCAAAGGGGCCCTTGAACGCGGGGAAATCAGTCCCGGTATACGTTTGGTGGAAGCCACCAGCGGTAATACCGGTATTGCCCTGGCTATGATCGCACGACTGTTTGGGCTCGACATTACGCTGATCATGCCCGACAATTCTACTGCCGAACGCGTGCAAACCATGGAAGCGTATGGCGCTGAAGTCATCCTGACGCCTGCAGCCCGCACGATCGAATACTCGCGAGAACTGGCCGAAGAAATGGTCGGCCGCGGCGGCTACCTGATGCTCAATCAATTTGCCAACCCGGATAACTGGGGTATGCACTACCGGACAACCGGCCCGGAAATCTGGCGCGACACTGCCGGGCAGGTCACCCATTTTGTTTCTTCCATGGGTACCACCGGCACGATCATGGGCGTGTCAAGGTTTCTCAAAGAACAAAATCCAGGCGTCCGGATCGTGGGGGTGCAACCGACCGATGGTTCGAGTATCCCGGGTATTCGCCGTTGGTCGCCGGAATTCTTACCCAAGATCTTCGAGCCCGAGCGGGTCGACGAGACCATCGATGTGTCGCAAGAGGAAGCCGCAAGCATGATGCGCCGTCTGGCGCGGGAAGACGCGGTGTTTGGCGGAGTGAGCAGCGGCGGCGCGGTGGCCGCGGCAGCCAAACTCGTCGAACGCCTGGACGCAGGCGTGGTGGTTTGCATCATCTGCGACCGCGGCGACCGCTACTTGTCGTCTGGTGTTTTCGGCAACTAGGGAACGATAAATAACAAAGTCACGATTTGTAACGCCCGGATTCCTCGTTGCAATCGGAACGTTATTTTTTTAGCGTTCCTAAGGAACAATAGCCCGGTACATTTTGCTGTTGGCGAGGACTCCACCAGCGGCATTTCATTGAAAATCAAGCCTTAACGCCGTTGTTGGCGTCCTCGCCATAGCCGTCAGGCTAAAGCATGAAACACCGACAAAGGGGATCTTTTGGGGCGTAATTTGTTTTTTTTCTGCTCTTTTGAGCCATGATTGAGCATGCGTTT
>JBGARJ010000101.1:0-3868 GCA_044230315.1 Saprospiraceae bacterium | reverse complement strand
CTGGAAGCGGCTGGTCTATTATCGGCGTGACTTCGAGTCACGCCGATAATAAGCACGGGGTACCTTTTTCGCAAACCACTTTCCGCCGGGTATAACATCTGGCTCAGGTACGTTTGGATGCCTTTGTTAAGGTTGAATAGTTGCAGCGTTAGTGGCGAACGAGACGGAAGCCGATATAATTGCTGCGATAATCGGGCGGCCAATGGTTGCGGTCGGTATTGCGGCAATTTTCCGGGCCATAAAACCAGCATCCGCCCCGTGCGCAGCGGGATTCTCCACTTGCCGGCCCGGAAGGGTCCGTTACAGTTACTTTAATATTTGTGTTTTCCCGATACCAGGTTGATCCATACCAATCGTGGCACCATTCATACACATTGCCGGCCAGATCGTGAATCCCTAATCCGTTTGGGTTATTCAAACTTCCGACCGGAACCGTCTGTTTGCGGTAGATTCCCTGCCTGGCATAGTTTTTCTTATAGTCCTGGCTGGCGTCAAAATTGATCTTATCCGGATCAGCCACATTTTCTCCGTTTCCAAAACGGATTTCGCTTCCACGTGTAAAATTAGAGTAATTATTTATTGGGCTGCGTGCCGCGAACTCCCATTCGGCCTCTGTTGGCAAGCGGTAGCCGTTGGCATACCAATTTACCCGCACCACCCATTTTTTAGTGTCCTCAGGACTCTGGTTATTGGAGTCTTGCCCGTTTTTTTCAATCAAGTAGACAGGGCTCAAACCAGCTTGCTGGCTGCGCCAATTGCAATATTCTACAGCATCGTACCAATCCACATTGATTACGGGCCGTTTTTCCCGGCCCCAACCGGAATCGTCGGGCTTGGGCCGGTGGGTGGCCATACAAAATGTGTCATATTCTTCAAAGGTTACCTCCGTTTGGCTCATATAAAAATCAGATAAATAAACCTGATGCACGGGCTGTTCATCAATCCGGCCTTCGCGCAGAAAATCGCCCATCTGGAATTTGCGGCCTTGCACAAAAGCGAATCCTTTGGGAGCATTTTTTGCGCTAAATTGCCTGTTTATCCTACTCGTCCACAAAGGGTCCAAGACGCTAATGCGTTGCCTCGCGGAGTCGGCGTGGCCGCTCCAGGGATATTGGTTCAGAAATTTTTTCAGTGTATTTGGGTCCTGCGAGTCCTTTACAACATTCCAAAGCGCATCGCCGTCGGCGTCTACAGGTTCTGGTGTGGCCGGTGTGGTTTGGGCCGGCTTTGGCTTGGGCTTGGGCAAGTGGGTTTGAGCCTCCCGGATCAACTGCCCCAGCGTGGGACACTGCGCCGCATCGGGGCAGCGCTGGCCGAGTTGCCATTTCTTGATGGCGCTCTGGTAGCGGCCGGCGTTGTATTCGGTTTGGCCTTTTTGGCGGAAGTCGCAGCAGCAGCAGTCGTCCTGGGCGGCGGCGCGCAGTGTGGAAAGGATGAACAGGGCAAGGAAGGGCAGGTAGTGTGGTCTCATTTCCAATTTGGGAAAAACAGGTGAAAAAGGCTGTCAGGCCCGGCCATTCGAAATCGAGCAGCGACAACAGGTTATAAACTGCGAATCCGGATTCGGGTAGAACTGATGGCAATAAAATAGCGGCCTTCTTTGTGCAAATATTCATGCACAACATGCAATACATTGCGGACTATAGCCTGGAGTTCGACCTGCCTGTAGCGGAGGAACACCACCGTGACTTTAGTTTTTTGATGAGCAAATACCAGTTCGCCGAAATCCTTGTCTTCGGTCATCAAAAACGCTGCTGTTGTTCCAGCCAGTTCAATTACCTGTTCATCGGGCGCTCCTTGGCGTAAGTCAACTACCCGCTGCACCTTGTATCCGGCTTGCACAAGCGCATTAATGATGGCTTGGTGCAGGTTTTCATCGGCTAGGATCATGCTTCCAGGATAATTTCATCGGCGATCATGCGCGCGGCGAATTCGAGCGCCGCCTGCACCTGCGCTGCGGTCAGGTGCGGGTACCCGGCTACAATATCATCGATGGTAAATCCGTCCGCAATTTTGCGAACGATCAATTCCACTGTTATCCGGGTGCCTTTGATGACCGGTTTACCCAGCATGATTTTCGGATCGCGGACAATCATTTCTTCGCGCATGACGGCTTTTTTTAGCCTGTAAATATACGAAATTCTGCCGGACCATACGTGCTGGGGGGCTCCGGGAAATACTGTACCGCTGTTGTCCGCTTTTCCTGGATGGTAAAAGAACCAAAAGGGTTAAAATGTCCTGGCCAGGCGGAACCCGACGCTGACGTGGCGACCGCCGGGAACGACGCCATAGCGATTCGCCACACGGCAGTACTGCGGGTCGCTGCTCCACGACCCGCCGCGCTGAACGCGGGCGGAGCCTGAGGAGAGGCCAGCCGGATTGGATGCGCCACCGCTTTGGGCATAATAGTTTTCGTTATACCAGTCATAGCACCATTCCCATACGTTGCCCGACAGGTCGTGCGGCCCCAGGGCATTGGGTGCGTTCAGGCTGCTTACGGGCAGGGTTTGCCGGCGGTATTCGCCTGCCACCGAATAAGAAGTCAAGGCTGATGAGGCATCGAAGTTGATCTGCGCAGGGTCGGCCAGATCGCGGCCGTTGCCGAAGCGCACCTGGCCGCCGCCCTGCCCTGTGCCCGATGGCCCGACTACCGCCCGCGCGGCGTATTCCCATTCCGCTTCGGTGGGCAGGCGGTAGCCGTTGGCGCTCCGGTCGGCGCTCACTTTCCATTTCAGGTCATCGTAATTGTTGGTATTGTTCGGGTCTTTGGTGTTTTTGTCGATCGCGTACACGGGTCGAAGGCCTTCCTGTGCGCTGCGCCAGTTGCAATACTCTACCGCGTCGTACCAGCTTACATAGATGACCGGCCTGCTCCCCCGGCCCCAACCGAAGTCCCTGGGTTTGTCGTGGCCAGTAGCGGCGCAGAAGTCGTCGTATTCGTCAAAGGTCAACTCGGTTTTGCCCAGGTAAAAATCGGAGATAGTGACCGTGTGCACGGGTTTTTCATCGGCTTCGCCTTCGCCAAAGACATCGCCCATCTGGAAAGTTCCGCCTTTCACGTAGGCGAAGCCAGGCGGGGCTTTGGCGGCACTTAGTGTACTTGTTGTGGCTGAAACCTCCGATGGGCGACTCTCTGCCGGCTTCGGCTTGGGCAGGTGGGTTTGAGCCTCCCGGATCAACTGCCCCAGCGTGGGGCACTGCGCCGCATCGGGGCAGCGCTGGCCGAGTTGCCATTTTTTGATGGCGCTCTGGTAGCGGCCGGCGTTGTACTCGGTTTGGCCTTTTTGGCGGAAATCGCAGCAGCAGCAGTCGTCCTGGGCGGCGGCGCGGGCGAGGGGAAAGAGGAATAGGAGCAGTAGGGTGTACAGTGGTTTCATTGCTGTTTGGGATAATGGTGTAGCCAATCGTTCAGGCGACAAAGGTGTCGAAGTCGTAGCCGATCGTGTCGCAAAAGGAAGGGTTTTCGGCCGTTTCGCCAGCGTCGAGCCGGTATTTGCGCCAGGTTTTGGTGTTATAGTTGTACACGAATCCTTCCGGCACCTGGTAATCCTTCATAAGTTCCACCAGTTTTTCAAAATCTTTTCGCTCGCCGGCGCTGGTCGACACCTCGATGATGACCATATTCTGGCCGCTTCGGTTGTCGAACAGGAGCACATCGGGCGTGGGGCTGGTTTTGCCTTCGTCGATCATGGTTTCGGTAAAGGGTTCGTACGGTATTTTGCCTTCCCGGTAATACAGGTTGCCCAAAGCCGTCATCAATTTACCGATGACGCGCTGATGGGCTTTCGGAGCATTGACCCCCATAATGATCGTGTTGTCCAGCATAGGTGACAAAGTCGGATGGTTCAGGCAAAAATACGGAAAAGTG
>JBGARJ010000059.1:0-32930 GCA_044230315.1 Saprospiraceae bacterium | reverse complement strand
TTCTGCCTCGACAAACCGATTGGTATTTATAAAAACAACACCCAGATCATTGTACGCCACTGCAAATTTGGGATTCAATCGGATTGCTTCTTTATAGTGTGCTTCCGCTTCCGACAAACGACCGGCTTGCTGAAATAATACCCCCAGCAGCCTGTGTGCAAGGTTGTCGGTAGTATCTAACTGTATCGCTTTTTCAAATAGTTCCTGTGCTTTCGCAGAACGGCCGGTATTCAGATAAACGAGCCCTAAATTGTGAAAAGCATTTGCATAGGTGGAATCCAATTGAATAGCTCTTTTATATTGTTGTTCCGCTTCAGAATAACGATTTAGGTTGGAATAAGCAACGCCGAGGTTAAAGGGCAACTCTTTTAATGTCGAGTCCATTTCTACCCCCTTTAATAAAATTGGAATCGCCTCCTGTTCTCTACCGGTGTTTACATAATAACCGCCCAAATTCTGATAGCCGACCGCTCTCGTTGAATCCACTGCAATTGCCCTTTTATACATCGATTCGGCCTCTTTCATGTTCCCGGATTTGTAATGGTTTACTCCTAAATTTATATAAATGAAGATATAATTTATAGAACTATCATGGATTTCGAGCAAATTTTCAAATATTTGCCTTGCCTCTAAAAGTTGGTTTGTATTTTGATAGTATATTCCCATTACAGTTTTCGCTTCAACTGAATTTGAGTCTATACGCAAGGCAGCCTCCAGAGCCTGTATTGCCAGATCAAATTTTTTAAAGCGGCTTATTAGCATTTCAGCAAAAAAAGTATACGGTAAAACCCAGGAGGGAGCATACTCGGCTGCTTTTGCAAAATAATACCCGGCAGAATCTGGTTCGTTTAACTGATAACCAAAGGTTTGCCCTATTTCCAGATAGATATGGGGCGCATTGGGCTCCAGCGCTAATGCATTGCGAAGTGCCTCGATTATTTTCAGCCCCTTTTGGGGATTTAAATTATTGCCTGTTGAAAGCCGGGCAAGTCTGGCCTCGAAGTACTGTTTTCTTGCCATCAAAATTGGGTACAAGTAATGCTGTGCCCCGAGTAATTGCGCAGCGCGTTCCAAATACCGGGGGTAAGGCTTGTATTGCGCTTTGACCGTATACCTGGATTTGTACGGCAGGGGGATATCCGCCATTAGTAACTTGTTCCATTCCTGCTGCGCGTCATCTTGCAAGGCGGCCGCGTAATTTCTTTTTAAAAAACCATGCAAAGGGGAAAGCCCCGGCTCGATCGAAAGCGCCGCATACCAATATTCAACGCAGTCGTCAGCAGGTTCAAAAAAACGCTTATCCGACAGCGCTTTTTGAAAAGCATAGTATTTTTGGCGAAGGCTCGTTTCCACACCCGCCTGCACCACTTCCTCCAACCCCCGGCCTTCGGTCGGCGCAAAGGTGGCTATCTGTCCGGATTTGAATTTTTGCAAATTGGCCAAAATTTGTGGCTCGACGCGCGCTATACAGGCATTTTTATCGCCTGTAAACATCGGCGTCTGCACCTGCGGCGCCACTTCCTGGGCCACATGGTCTTCCAGGTATCGGTCGATCTCCGACAGGCTGACCAAACCGTCTTCATTCCGGTCGGCCAGGCCAAACAACCCATCGATCAGGTGGTAGGAAAAACAGCCCCGGCCACCGCCCCATTGAGTGCCTTCCAGCGAATATTCATTGGGCTCACAGGACAAGATCTTGATCTCATTTGCAAATTGCCTGGCCAGGTTGGCTGTAGTGGCCTGCGCCCCGCCGATCTGGCTGCCGGCGAGTTTACCGGCGTGGCAGGCGTCGGCAATAACCAGCACCCGGGCCTTGTTCTGGACGGAAAGGGTTCGAACGATCTCTTCGAGGTATGCCAGCGAGTACGTACCGCCGCCCATGTAAACCCGCGCGGGCGCATCCCAACACAACAGAAAACCGGGTTGACTGATGGTTTTCCGCTCCACGTCGCCGTGTCCGGAGAAGTAAATGACCGCCTGATCGCCAGCTTTGCATTGCTCGACGAGGGCGTCGAGCGCCGCGGCAAACTGGGCGGCTGTCGCCTGCTGGTTGGTCAGCACGTTCAGGTGGTCGCCGTCGAGCCCGCCCCCGCCAGGCGAACGTAGAAAATTAGCAAAGGCTTCAGCGTCGCGGTTGGCGAAGCGCAGGTCGGGGATATCCGGGTCCTGATAATCGGAAATGCCCACGACAACGGCGTAGGTGGCGCCCGCTACCGGAGAAACCGCCGTGGTCAAAGGGGTGGCGCTTTTTGGCGAGGCCGCGGTGGCAGGCTCTTGGGCAACAAAGGCGACAGGCAAGAACAATAAGGATAGCAGTAGCCGATATTGTATTCGCATAGAGAATTTGGGTTCGAAATTGCACTCTCTAAGTAACGATGAAAGAATAACCTCGCGATTTTCATCCTTTCGGGGTAAACAGGTAACTGATACCCACCCATTCTTCCGTGCCTACGCCCAGGATCGGGTCGCCCAGGTTGGAGGGGCCGCGCACGTTGTGGTAGGAGGTGCGCCCGGCCGTTTTACCGGTCGACCGGCCGTGGAACAGCGTATACTGCGTCACATTTCCGCTGGCATCCTTGGTCACGGCCGTCACCACGCCCACGTGGAAGATGCCGCCCCGCACGCAGAGCCGGTCGGCCGTGGCATTGTTAAATTTTGCCCCCGGCGCGCCGTAGAACATGACGGCGCCGGGTTTGATCAGGTTCCGGCTCACCATTGGGTCGTTGACGATGTTGAAATTCTTATGGTCACTGTACCATTTGGCGATCATAAAGGCAGGCCCCGCAGCATTCTGAACGGGATAATCGTACGTGTTGCATTTCTTTTTGGCAAACTCGTCGACCAGCCGGTAAAAGATCCCCGAGCAATCCTGCTTCAATTCGTGACTGTACATCAGTTTCAGGGCTTCGATTTTGGAAGCGTACAGGTTCAGGTCGGTCTCCAATTCCTGGTCGCCGGAAAAACAAAGGGACGCCGAGGGCAGAGCCGGGCCGGGTGAACTCGTTGTTGCAGAAGGGACGGATGCGGCGGCGGTAACAGGGGCGGCTGCGGTGGTGGCAGCAGGTGTGGCGGCTGGAGCGGTGGCCGGCGCGGCCGCGGCAGTGTTTTCGGCCGGGTTGGCTGGCGCGCTTGCAGTAGCGTTTTCCGTAGTATTGACGGGGGCGCTTGCTACCGGAACAGGCGTTTCTTTCTCATCGTTTGGCGTAACCAGCGGCGCCGGCCCATTTGATGCCGGTTTGGCATAATGTGCCCCGATGAAATAACCGCCGATGCTGCCGGCTAACAAGAAGAGCACGTAATAAAGGACCTGATCTGCTTTCATTGGTTTTTATTTATGTGTGAACGTGTCCAAAGGTAACGCAAAAATAATTTTACCAAATAGCAAAATAAATTGCAAAAAATGGCCGGCAGTGATGCTTTGCTGGCCATTTGCCCGATCGGGCGCGCTTCCGGCAGAATATACTTCCGCGGGATACAATTGCTGATGCATCGTTAATAAATACGGAGGCCCACAAAGTGTTATCACCAGAAGCGACGGGCCGTGCAAATAACGGCAAGGGGCGCGCCGTACTCCAACGCGAAATGGCTGACTATGTCTGTAATGCTCAACCGCCTTTTAAAATGCTTACCGTTTTACTGTTTCCGGGAAATACTTCTGCATCAAATTCTTCCACTCGGGCAGTTCGGACAGGACCGATAAACCGGGGTCCTGCGCCAGCGATTCCCGGTTGCGGTAGCCGTTTTCGAGCGCCTGCCGGACGCCTGCCAGCGCCAGACCGGTATTGCCGCGTGCTGCTTCCAAACTAGCCAGGTGAGCGTACGGCTCCCCGAATGCCGGCGCTTTGGCAACGGCCTTCCGGTACCAGGTTTCCGCCTCGGCGTCGCGGTGGGTGCGTCGACACACCTGGCCGAGGTTGTTGTAGGCGTATGCGTTGGTGGTATCGATGGCAATGGATCTCCGGATCACGGTTTCGGCTTCCGCATACCGGCCGGTATTCAGGTACACGGCGCCGAGGTTGTTCCAGGCAAAGGGGTAACTCGGGTCGAGTACGGTGGCGCGCAGAAACAGCGGCTCGGCGTCGGCCCAACGGCGGGTGCTGACATACAGCCAACCCAGGTTGTTGTTGGCGTCCACGTTGGTGGAGTCCATGCTGAGCGCATGCTGGAATACCTGCTCGGCCTCGGCAAAACGGCCCATGTCTACATATACCAGGCCGAGGTTGAACCAGGCATAGGTAAAACTGGAGTCGATCCCGATAGCTTTCCGGTAGACCTGTTCGGCTTCGGCGAATTGTTTTTGTTTGTAATGCCACACGCCGAAATAATTCCACACCACTGCCGAGGCGGAGTCGTTGGCCAGGGCGCGGTCCAGCAGCTGTTTGGCGCGGTCGAACTGCTTGTAGCGCATGGTCAGCAGGTAGGCCGTATTGGTGTAGGGCAGCACCCAAAACGGCGCCGCCGCCGCCGCTTTCATGGCGTAGGTGTAGGCCGAATCGGGTTGGCCCAGGTTCCAGCCGAAGTTGTTGGCCATAAACAGGTAGGTGGGCGCAGCGTCGGGTTGCCAGGCCAGGGCTTCGCGGTATTTGGCCAACACCGCCTGGCCCAGCGCCGGGTCGGTGCCCCAGAGGTTTTCCAGGCGTTGGGAGAAACCCTCGAAGAGCGCTTTCCGGGCCATCAGACTGCGATACATGTAGTGGTCGGCGCCCAGCAACTCGGCGGCCCGGTCGAGGTAGCGGATGTAACTTTGGTACTTTTTGAACCGGTTGAGACGCGACAGCGTAATCTCCCGGATGTCGGTTTTCAGCCACGCGTTGAGCGCTTGCTGGGATTCGTCCTGGAGGGCAGCAGCATAATTGCGCCGCATGGCGGCAAACAGCGGCTGTAGCTCGGGTTGCTGGACAAGTTGGTTGTACAAGGCGTCGGCATACCCGCCGGATGACATCGGCATGCCGTCCCCCCCCGCCGGTTCGAAGAAGGCCTTTTCATGCACTGCCCGCTGAAAAGCCGCATACCGGCTGCGCGTGGCGCTGTCCACGCTGGCCAGCACCTGGTCTTCCAGCCCCCGCGAATCGGTGGAAGCGATGGTCGGCATTTGTGCGCTGCGGTCTTTTTGAACAGCCAGGAGCAGGTCGGGGAAAACGGCGGCCAGTTTTTCGTTTTTGTTGCCGATTACTATGGGCACCTGGCTTTGCGGTGCGACCTCCATAGTCACATGGTCTTCCAGGTAGCGCTCGATTTCGAGGAGGTTCACCGTGTGGTCCCGATTGTTGTCGGCCAGGCCGTACAACCCGTCGATCAGGTGAAAACTGAACGCCCCGCGCCCGCCGCCCCACTGTTCGCCTTCGATACTGAACTCGTTGGGCTGGCAGGAAAGGATCTTGATTTCATTGGCGAATTGTTTGGAGAGGTTGGCGGAAGTGGCTTGCGCACCGCCGATGCTGCTGCCCGCGAGTTTTCCGGCCCGGCAAGCGTCGGTGATGACCACGACCTGCGATTTATTACTTGTGGAGAGCGTTGAAATGATCTCCTGGAGGAAAAACAAGGGGAAGGCGCCGGCAATATACGTCTGCGGCGGCGAGTCCCAGGTGAGCAAAAACCCCAGTTGGTTGCGGGTTTTGGTCTCCACATCGCCATGGCCGGAAAAATAAATGATCGCCCGGTCGCCTTCGCGGCTTACGTCGATAAGCCAGTCGAGAGCGGCGGCCAGTTGAGCAGTAGTGGCGTCGTGGTTGAGCAACACTTTAAGGTGGTCGGCGTCGAGGCTGCCGCCGGCCGGCGAACGCAGGAAAGCGGCGAACGCCTCCGCGTCGCGGTCGGCAAAACGGAGGTCCGGAATGCCGGGGTCCTGGTAGTCGGAAATGCCGGCGACCACGGCGCGGGTAACACCCGCTTGCACCGGGGTAGCCGGGGACAAAGGAGTAACGCCTTTTTGTTGAGCGGAGAGGTTCAGATGCCCGGTCAAAAGCGCCATGCAGAGCAACAGAATGCTTCGGTGGATACGCATGCCTGAGAATGTTAGGTCGAGAAAAAAGAAGGCTGCACCACAGGGATTAAACGTGCGCCGGGGTTTTATTTGACGCTCAGCGATGAAAATCCAATCAAGTACTTCGAATTCCGGGCTGTGAACCGTCAATCAAAATTCCAACGCGCATTAAAACGGCAAAAGCTCAGGCCGGAATGGGGCAAAGGCATTCCAAAATGCCAAACCCCTGTTCCTGCCTGAACTCTAAACCGGCCCTTATGGGGAAATGATCATTGCTTGCACCGGCTGGAAGAAAAGGTCACCGAGCCGCCATTTTTTTGTTTGCACGATAAAATGACCATGATCCTTTTCGACCCCGGATAGCACAGGGTCAGGTCGTAGCCCGCTTGTTGGATCGTGCCGGAATCGGCCGACTCCCATTCGGACGAAGCGCCCGATCGGGTGAAAACCTGGTATTCCAGCACAAAATCGACCAGGTCGGGGCTGGACGAGATAGTGCAGGCATCCCGGCTGGAAGTGTAGGCGCCGAGGACATGGCTGAAGGTCGCCGAACTGGGGTAATACGGCACGCCGCGCGCCGGGTTTCCCTGAGCCGCCAAAAGCGCTGGCAGCAGCAGGCAGAGCAATGCAGGAACAAGGTTGTTTCTCATATCAATTCGTTTTGCGCAAGAGGGATGTTCGGATTAAATTCGAGGAAAAATAACGCTTTTACCGGTAATGGGTAGGAATAAATTCCCAATGAAAGTATCCGGGTGTCATCCGATTAATGAGCGAAACGGAAATTAGTTATCAGCCGGCGCGCGCTTTTTTCAATCGCAAGGGAACGAAATAATGCATGGATTGTCCAATTCAATGGATTTGACGGCCGGAGCATCACGGATTGCCGGCGACCCCATTTTACCTTGTTGCTCCGGAAACAATGCCTGGCGCAAAAATGCCTGAAGCCACTCCGGGGGTTCCAAAGTGGCCGACAGGTAATCCGGTAATAAGGCTTTAACCGACAAAATAAATGCTGCTATTGGGGCAAGCCGTGCCCGGTTGCCGGCTTTCGGACAACCGTTCATCCTTTCCGGACGGGGACCCGGCTTCGCTCCTGCCGGATCATCAGTTGCACGCTCACCGTGAAAAACAACCAACCCAAGACCGCGCCGATGCCCAGCCAAATGGCCACACTTCCGTTGGGTACATGGGCAGGTTCCGGAACCAGGGCCGTGTGAAACGGCGGGTTGTTTCCGGCGAGCCGGGATGCATGCAGGTTAGCCGCAGAGGCGAACAGGAATAGTGCGGTGGACAGGCAAAGACGGTTGATTTTCATACGGATAGATTTAATCGCTTTTCATTGAGTATGGATACCGGATGGCCGAAAAGGTTATCACTCCGCGAGCAGGCGCCGTCGGTCGCGCGTCAAACCGGTAGCAAGGTATCCTGGTCGCCGGCCGATTCGATGGAGTGCCCGCAGTGCCTGACTCAGAAAGTGGCGCCGATTATTTCGACGGCCTACTTCATCACAATAGCAGATAATGTTGGCTGCACGGCCCGCGATCAGGTCACAGGGCGGGTCGACCGGTGGAAGCACTTGTATGTACCCAATGTTTTTTCGCCCAACGGCGATGGCCGCAACGACAAGTTCACCATTTTTGCAAAGCCCAACACGGTTGGGACGGCGCCTTCCGGGGCAAACCGCTGAACCCGGCTGTATTTGCCTCGCTGACCGAGGTAGAATTTGCGGACGGCACGACCGAAATTTTTAGCGGCGATGTGACCCTGGTGCGCTGATCAGGCGGTTATTCCGGCACCTGTACTTGTAAAATCGAACCATAACCGATATTTCACCATGCCATCCACAGCGCTTGCCGCCATCCTTGTCATCGACGATGAAGAACGCCTCCGCGGCCTGCTGGCCCGGATTCTGAGCCTGGAAGGCTATGCCGTCGCGGAAGCGGCTACCGCGCGCGAGGGCCTGCGCCGGCTGGAACAGGGGGATTTCCCGCTTGTACTGTGCGATGTCAAACTGCCCGATGGCAACGGCGTAGAGTTGGTAACAGCGATCAAAAGCCGGCACCCCGATACCGAAGTCATCCTGCTTACCGCCTACGGTAATATCCCCGACGGGGTGCAGGCGATCAAAAACGGCGCATTTGATTACCTGACCAAGGGCGATGACCAGGAACGCATCCTGCCCTTGGTGAGCAAAGCGCTCGACAAGGCACGACTGCAGCAGCGCATCCGGCAATTGGAGCGGCAGGTGGGTGAAAAGTACACGTTTGAAAACATCCAGGGCCAATCCAAATCGCTGCAACGGGCTATCGACCTGGCCCGCCGCGTGGCCCCAACCGAAACCACGGTACTGCTCACGGGCGAAACCGGCACGGGGAAAGAAGTGTTTGCACAAGCGATCCATCAGGCTTCCGGCCAACGGGGCCATGCTTTTGTGGCGGTCAATTGCAGCGCTTTGGGCAAGGAAATCCTCGAGAGCGAATTGTTTGGCCACAAGGCCGGAAGTTTTACCGGCGCCGTGCGCGACAAAAAAGGCTTGTTCGAAGAAGCCAACCACGGCACAATCTTTCTCGATGAGATCGGTGAAATGCCACCCGAACTGCAGGCCAAACTCCTCCGGGTACTTGAAACCGGTGAGTTTCTGAAAGTGGGCGATACGCAACCCACACGCGTGCAGGTGCGCGTGATCGCCGCTACCAACCGCGATCTGTTGGCGGAAAACTTCCGCGCCGACCTGTATTACCGGCTTTCCGTTTTTGCCATTCATTTGCCCGCCCTGCGCGAACGGCGGGCCGATATTCCGGTACTGGCCGCGCACTTCGTCCGGATCTTTACCCATAAAATGAACCGGCGGCAGGCGCCGGTTTTGACCGAGGCGTTTCTGGAGCAACTCCAGCATTACCCCTGGAAAGGCAATATTCGCGAACTCCGCAATGTGCTCGAACGCGCCGTTATCCTCGCCGACGATGCACTCACGCCGGATCTGCTGCCCTTCGAACTGACCGGCGCATCCGGCGTCGCCGGGGCTGCCGGCACGCCTTTCGACCTCGCCACCGTGGAACGCGAACACATCCGCCGCGTACTGGCCTACACCGAGGGCAACAAAACCGAGGCTGCCCGACTGCTCGGGATCGGGTTGACCACGCTGTACCGGAAGATAGATGCGTTCGGTATCCGGTAACGTTCGATTTTGCTGCCGGACGCTACGCGGCGGAGTAAACCGACTGCACCCGGCCCTACCTCGAAAAACGGTTGTTCCTGCCCTTTCAAAGTGAAAAAACCCTTCCAAAACGGAAGGTTTATTTTACAGGCGGGCACACCTTTTCAAAAAATAATTTCTTTTAATCTGTTGTTTGTCAGCGATTTGGTAAAAAAAATCTGCACCCGTTCCGATGCGGAATGCGGTTTGGAATTAACCTGCAACGGTATTTGGGCTCGTGGTGGCCATACGTTAAAACTGGAATATTCGCGACAACGTGTCCGGTTATTACAATAATGCCAACGGTTCCTTCCACTGGTCAAAAATGCCAAACGGGCAATCCGGTCTTACCGGCCGGCCGCCCTCGTCAAAGAGTATTTCTTGCTGGTAAAACGTATTGCTATGTTGCTTTTACTGTCTGTTTTAGCCCTCGGCTTGCTTTGTTTGTACCTCTGCTACAAGTCTATCGATTTCTTCGAAAAAATCTGACGCCCGTATGATTCTGCTTCTTCTCGTCGCCATGCTGGTTTTTGTGTACATGCTGTATGTGTTGCTGAAACCGGAAAACTTTTAAAATCGAATAACCATGATTTTAGAAATCACTTCCATGGTCGTGATTTTCCTTGCGAGTGTGACGTTGGCGTGGCCTTTGGGAAAATATATGGCGCAGGTATATGCCGGCGCACCCAACTGGTCGGACCGCATTTTCGGGCTGCTGGAGCGCCCCATGTTTCGGCTGTCGGGCATCAACCCCCGCCAGGAAATGAGCTGGCAGGAGCACCTGCGCGCCTTATTGACCATCAACATCGTCTGGTTTCTGTGGTCGATGTTCGTGCTGATGAACCAGGGATGGCTGCCCTGGAACCCCGACGGCAACCCCTCGATGACACCCGACCTGGCCTTCAACACCACCGCTTCGTTCATCGTCAACTGCAACCTTCAGCACTACGCGGGCGAAACCGGCCTGAGCTATTTTTCGCAGATTTTCGCGATCATGTTCTTCCAATTTGTCAGTGCCGGCACGGGCATGGCGGCGGCGGCGGTGGTTTTCAACGCCATGCGCCAGCGTACGACGGCGCAGTTGGGGAACTTTTATGATTATTTCCTGAAAAGTTGTACCCGCATCCTGTTGCCCATCTCCTTTGTAACAGCGCTCTTTTTAGCCGCTCAAGGCACGCCGATGAACATCAGCGGCGGCAAAGACACCGTGTTAAGCCTCCAGGGCGATACGGTGCAGGTCAGCCGCGGCCCGGCGGCCGGGATGATCGCCATCAAGCAAGCCGGCACCAACGGCGGCGGTTACTACGGCGTGAATTCAGCACACCCGCTGGAAAACCCGACGGAGTTTACCAACGCCCTTGAAAACATCCTGATCCTCCTGATCCCGATGGCCTTTGTATTCGCCCTGGGTTTCTACCTCAAAAAAAAGCGCCTGGCATGGGTCATTTTCGGCGTTATGACCGCCGGCTTTTTGTTGTTGCTCGCCGGCAACTTTTGGTCGGAAATACGGGGCAACCCGGCGCTCGACCGGCTCGGCATCGCGCAAACGCAAGGCAGCATGGAGGGCAAGGAACTCCGCTTCGGCGCGGGCTTGTCGGCCCTGTGGAGCATCAGCACAACGGCTACCTCCAACGGCTCTGTCAATGCCATGCACGACAGTTTCACCCCATTGGGCGGAGTCACGCAACTGCTCGACATGATGATCAACGCCCTGTACGGCGGCGTGGGCGTCGGCTTTCTCAATTTTTATGTGTTCATCATCCTGTCCGTCTTTATCGGGGGGCTGATGGTGGGCCGTACGCCTGAATTGCTCGGCAAAAAAGTTGAGGCGCGCGAAATGAAAATCGCCATGCTGGTGGCCTTGCTGCACCCTTTCCTGATCCTGGCCGGTACGGCTGTTGCCGCCTGGTTGTCGGCCACCGGGAACCCGGTAGCGGCCAATTGGCTCAACAATCCCGGCTACCACGGCTTTTCGGAAATGCTGTACGAATTCACCTCGGCTTCGGCCAACAACGGCTCGGGTTTCGAAGGGCTGAACGACAACAATCCGTTCTGGAATATTTCGACGGGGATCGTCCTGCTGTTCGCGCGGTATGTGCCGATCACCGGACCCGTGGCCATTGCCGGTCTCATGGCTGCCAAAAAAACGATCCCCGAAAGCGCCGGCACCCTGCGTTCCGATTCGGTCACCTTCGGCGCGTTGGTTTTTACCGTCATTTTTATCATTGCCGCCCTGGCGTTTTTTCCAGCTCTGGCGCTGGGACCACTGGCGGAATACTTCAGCTTCTAAACTATGAAACGTCAACGTTCCACGCCGCTTTTCGCTCCGGAGCTACTCCGCGAAGCCATACGCGAATCCTTCACGAAACTCGATCCGCGGCGGATGTCCCGCAACCCGGTGATGTTTACCGTGGAGATCGGCGCGGTGATCATGCTGGCGGTTTGCCTGTGGATTTTGACCGGCGAGCATTCGCAAGGGTCTTTCGGTTACAATTTGGCCCTCTTCGCATGGCTTTTGCTTACGCTGCTGTTCGCCAATTTCGCCGAAGCGCTGGCCGAAGCCCGCGGCAAAGCCCAGGCCGCCAGCCTCCGCAAAACCCGCGAGGAAACGCCCGCAAGGGTGTTGCTGGATGATGATTCAATCGTGTCGAAATCGTCCAGCGACCTGCGCAAAGGCGACCGCTTCGTGTGCGAGGCCGGCGACCTGATCCCTGCCGACGGCGAAATAATTGAAGGTATTGCCACCATCGACGAAAGTGCCATCACCGGCGAAAGCGCCCCGGTGATCCGGGAAGCCGGCGGCGACAAGTCGAGCGTGACCGGGGGCACCAGGGTGCTCAGCGACCGTATTGTCGTGGAAGTCACAACCCGGGCGGGTGAAAGTTTTCTCGACAAAATGATCGCCCTGGTGGAAGGCGCCAGCCGGCAAAAAACGCCCAACGAAATCGCGCTGAATATCCTGCTGGCCGGATTCACCCTCGTGTTCCTCATCGTGTGCATGACCCTGCCGCCCATGGCAAAGTATGCCGAAACGCCGATAACCATCGCCGCACTGATCGCCTTGTTCGTGTGCCTGATCCCTACGACGATCGGCGGCTTGCTTTCGGCCATCGGCATAGCGGGCATGGACCGCGCCCTGCGCGCCAATGTGATCGCCAAATCGGGCAAGGCCGTGGAAACCGCCGGCGACCTGGACACCCTGCTGCTCGACAAAACGGGCACGATCACCATCGGGAACCGCAAGGCTACCCGGTTTTATCCGGCGGAAGGAGTGCCGGAAATGGTTTTTACCGGAATCGCAGCGCTTTCCTCGCTCGCCGACGACACGCCGGAAGGGAAATCGATCGTCGAGCTGGCGCGACAATATATGCCGCTCGGTGCCGCTCCTGCCGGCGCCCGGTTCATTAAATTTACCGCCGAAACCCGCTCTTCCGGGATCGATCTGCCCGACGGCACGCAGATCCGGAAAGGAGCGTACGATGCTATCAAACGGATGGTTCAAAATTCTGGCCACAACATGCCGAACGGAATAACGACCCTGGTCAACGCGATCGCTGCCAACGGCGGCACCCCTTTGGTGGTGATGGAAAACGATCAGGTCAACGGTGTGATCGAGTTGCAGGATATCATCAAACCCGGTATCCGCGAGCGCTTCGAACGCCTGCGCAAAATGGGGGTGAAAACGGTGATGGTTACCGGCGACAACCCGCTCACGGCCCGGTTCATTGCCACACAGGCCGGGGTCGACGATTTTATCGCCGAGGCGAAACCGGAAGATAAACTGGCCTACATCCGCGCCGAACAAAATAACGGCAAACTCGTGGCCATGATGGGCGACGGCACCAACGACGCCCCGGCCCTGGCCCAGGCCGATGTGGGGGTGGCTATGAACTCCGGAACCGCCGCCGCCAAGGAAGCCGGCAATATGGTGGACCTGGACAACGACCCGACCAAACTGATCGAAGTGGTGGAAATCGGCAAGCAACTGCTTATGACGCGGGGTACGCTGACCACCTTCAGCGTCGCCAACGACGTGGCCAAATACTTCGCCATCGTGCCGGCTTTGTTCTCCGCGGCTATTCCGGGCCTCAACGCCCTGAATATCATGCACCTGGCCAGTCCGGAAAGCGCCATCCTCTCCGCGGTGATTTTCAATGCCCTCATCATTCCCTTGCTGATCCCGCTTGCGCTGCGCGGGGTGGCGTACCGGCCGGTGGGCGCGAGCGCGCTGTTGCGCCGCAACCTGTTGGTATATGGATTGGGCGGCGTGGTGGCGCCGTTCGTGGGGATCAAGATGATCGACCTTGTGGTGGGATGGATGTTTTGATTGACCATTAAAATGAACAAAAAAATGAAACAGCACCTTCTCTCCGCCCTGCGCCTTACCCTGGTTAGTTTGGCGATGTTCTCCGGGTTCTACACGCTTGCGGTGTGGAGCGCAGCGCAGTGTTTGCCCAACGGCGGCTTGGGCGAACGCCTGGTCTGCGGGAACCGCTATTTTTACGCCAACGTTGGCCAAATGTTCAACCAGGACCGCTACTTCTGGTCGCGCCCTTCGGCAGTGCAATACAACGCGGCGGGTTCGGGCGGCTCAAACAAAGGCCCCACCAATCCCGATTACCTGGCTACCCTGGAAGCCCGGGTCGACACCCTGCTCGTCCATAACCCGGGCCTGCGCCGCGAACAAATTCCGGCCGACCTGGTGACCGCCTCGGGCAGCGGCCTCGACCCGCATATTTCACCGGATGCAGCCAATATCCAGGTAGCGCGCGTGGCTAAGGTGCGCGGGCTCGACACCGCGCGCGTTCAGGCGCTGGTGCGCGAGCACACAGAAAAACCCTGGCTGGGCTTCATCGGCAAGGATCGGATCAACGTTCTGAAATTGAATATCGCACTGGACAATCTGCATAAATAGCCTGGCCTGACGGTCAAATTTTTATGAATAACATACGCTTGTCTTTGCTGATTTGCCTGTTTGCGCCTTCGGCGCGCGCTCAAGTGGATACTTCAGGGCTCACGGTTTCCATCAGTGCATATGCCGAGCCCTATTATGGTTACGATTTCAACCAACCCCGCGACGGCGACCGTCCCGGATTTGTCTATTCGCACAACCGGCATAATGAGTTCAATATCAATATCGCCTTCCTGAAAGCGGCATTGAACGCCCGCCGGGTACGCGGCAATTTCGCGCTGATGGCCGGCACGTATGCCAACGCCAACCTGGCGGCTGAACCGGGCACCCTGAAAAATATGTTGGAAGCCAACGCCGGGATCAAGCTCGCCAAAAACCAGGAACTCTGGCTCGACGCCGGTATTATCGGTTCGCATATCGGTTTTGAAAGCGCTGTCGGCAAGGATTGCTGGACGCTCACGCGCAGTATTCCGGCCGAGAACTCGCCGTATTACGAAGCCGGCGCCCGGCTGACCTACACAACGCCAAACGAAAAATGGCTCTTTAGCGTCCTCGCCCTCAACGGTTGGCAACATATCCGGCGGGTAGCCGGCCAAACGGCGTTGTCGGGTGGCTGGCAGATCCAGTTTAATCCTTCCGGAAAGGTAACACTCAACAGCAGCTCTTTTTTCGGGACCGACAAACCCGACAGTTTGCGGCAGTGGCGCATTTTTCACAATTTTTATGGCATTTTCCACCTGAATGGCCGTTTTGGCATAACCCTCGGGCTCGATACCGGCTGGGAAGAAAACCCCGGAACAGGAGACGGCCCCAACTTCTGGTACAGCCCCATTGTCATTGGCCGGTACAGAGTCAATGATCGATTTACCCTGGCGGCCCGGGCGGAGTATTACAGCGATGAGCACGGCGTGATAATCGCTACGGGAACGCCCAACGGTTTCAAAACCCTCGGGATGTCGGCCAATCTCGATATTCACGTACACCAAAATGCCTTGTGGCGGATCGAAGGAAAAATATTCAACGGCAAGGATAAAATATTTGTAAACCGCAACCAACTTTCGGCAAACGATGCGGCGATCACCACAGCGCTTGCCGTGTGGTTTTAAAACGGAGCATGGATAAAGAACAAAGCGTTCTGCGTTTTCTCGAACTGATCCGACGCTCGCGTCGCGGTAAGTTCAAACTGTACATCGGTATGGCTGCCGGTGTGGGCAAGTCCTACCGTATGTTGCAGGAGGCGCATGCCCTGTTGCGCAACAATGTGGACGTGTGCATCGGCTATATCGAAACACATGGCCGGAGTGAAACACAAGCGCTGCTGGCAGGATTGCCCATCGTTCCGCGCCACACGATTTTTTATAAAGGAAAGGCGCTGGAAGAAATGGATCTGCAGGCTATTCTCAATTTGCATCCGGAGGTGGTGATCGTCGACGAACTGGCCCACACCAACGTGGAGGGCAGCAAAAACGAAAAACGCTGGCAGGATGTGCGCGATATCCTCGAAGCCGGCATCAACGTGATCTCAGCCGTCAATATACAGCATTTGGAAAGCCTGAACGGGGCGGTGCAGCAAATTACCGGCGTGGAAATCCGCGAGCGCGTACCGGACGGTGTGCTGCAGTTTGCCGATGAGGTGGTGAATATTGATTTGACCGCCGACGAGCTCATCACCCGGTTGCGGGAAGGAAAAATATATGCGTCCGACAAAGTGGAAATAGCGCTGCGCAACTTTTTTCAGCCCGAAAAAATCCTGCAACTCCGCGAGCTGGCATTGAAGGAAGTAGCCACTTCGGTGGAGCGTAAAGTAGAAACCGAGGTGACACGCCCTTCGGACCGGCGACCGGAGCGGTTTCTGGCCTGTATTAGCAGCAACCACGAAACCGCCCGACAGGTTATCCGCAAAACCGCCCGGCTGGCCGGTTACTACAATGCCCGCTGGTGGGTGCTTTATGTGCAGACGCCGACCGAAAGCCCGGATAAAATCCCCCTGGCGCCCCAACGGCATTTGCTGAATAATTTTAAACTGGCTATCGAGTCGGATGCAGAAGTAGTTCGGGTGGAAAATGAATCTGTGGCGGATGCTATCATCGAAAAGGTGGCCGAATTGCAAATCACCACCGTTTGCCTCGGCAAACCCCATTTGAATCTTTGGCAAATTATCATGAACACCGGCGTATTCAACCGCCTGCTCAAAACCCTGGGCGGCCGCAACGTAGACATCATCATTTTAAGTTGACCCGACTACAACCGTTGCAACCATGAATCTGAAAACAAAATTGACGCTCGGGCTGGTGCTCCTGTTCGGCCTGCTGGTGCTGGTCAGCGGGCTGGGCATGCTGAACATAAACGCGCTGGCCACCGACGCGAACGCGATCCTCAAAGACAACTACAAAACCCTGGAATATGTGCAGGCGATGCAGCGCGCCCTCGATGGGCTCGCCTTTGACACCACCAGCCGCGAAATTTTCCGGCAAAACATGCAGGCGCAAAGCGACAACATCACCGAAGCAGGCGAAAACGAGGCCACCAAAATACTGGCGCGCGAATACGCCCGGCTGGAGAAAAATCCGTCGGATAGCCTGGCCCGTGCAAACGTGCGCAGTCAATTGCTCTTTCTCGCCGATCTGAACCTGCAGGCTATCAGCCGGAAAAATGCCCTGGCCCGGCATACCGCCGAGCAAACGGCCATGTTCCTCGGGGTGATCGCGACGTTCTGCGTGCTGGTTGGGTTCGTATTCCTGCTCAATTTTCCGGGTTATATCGCCAACCCCGTTCGGCAACTCACTGAAGGTATCCAGGAAATTGCCCGCGGCAATTACGAGCAACGCATCCACCTGAACCGGCACGACGAATTCGGCGCCCTCACTTTGGCCTTCAACGAACTGGCCGCAAAACTGGACGCCTACCAGCACAGCAACCTGGCCCGCCTGATGTTTGAAAAAAAACGACTCGAGACCGTGATCGGCGCCATGCATGACCCCGTCATCGGGCTCGACGAACACCACCTCGTGCTTTTCGCCAACGAACCCGCCCTGGACCTGCTGCACCTGCGACCGGGCAAACTGCTCGGCAAAGACGCCCGTGAAGTGGCGCTCACCAACGACCTGCTGCGCAGCTTGCTGGCGCGCATTGCTGAGCCAAACCCCGAACCGCTCAAAATCTTTGCCGACGGCAAGGAGTCTTTCTTTCTCCTGGAGACCCTGAATATCGCCGTGCGGGCCAGACCAGAAGCGGGACCGCAAGCCATCGGCCAGGTGCTGGTATTGAAAAATGTGACCGCTTTCCGCGAACGCGACGTAGCCAAAACCAACTTCATCGCCACCATTTCGCACGAACTGAAAACCCCGATCTCATCGATCAAAATGGGCCTGCGCCTGCTCGACGATGCGCGGATCGGCAGCCTGAACGACGAGCAGCGCCACTTGCTCCATCAACTCGCCGAAGACGCCGGGCGCCTGCTGCAAATCACCGGTGAATTGCTCAAAGTGGCACAGGCTGAAACAGGCAACATCCAACTCAACCTGGCGCCGGCCGACCCGGCCGAAATCGTCGAAACGGCCCGGCAGGCCTTGGCCGGAGCAGCGCAGGAGAAAAACATCCGGCTTGAAGTAGAATCGGCCGCCGCCGCCGGCCAAAACGTACTCGCCGATGCCGACAAAACGGTGTGGGTGCTGGTCAATCTGCTGTCAAATGCCATCCGGTATTCGCCCGAAGGCCAGGCCGTCCGGATCAGCCTCGAACCATCGGGCGATGCGATGCGGTTTTCCGTGCAAGATCACGGCCCGGGGATTCCGGTTGAATTTCGGGAGAAGATATTCGAACGCTTTTTTCGCCTGCCCGGCGCCAAACCCGGCGGTACCGGCCTCGGCCTGGCCATTGGCCGGGAGTTTGTCTGGGCCATGGGCGGTACCATTGGTGTGGACAATACGCCGGGCGGCGGCAGCACCTTCTGGTTTACCTTGCGCAAAGGTTGAAGGTTTGGAGTTTGAAGTCCGGCCAGCGGCAGATTTTATGTGCCCGCAAACCCTGCTCCAAACTCCAAACTTCAAACGTCTACTGTACCGTTACGGTCAGCGATACCTGGTTGGTGAGGCCGTCGCGGTTGGTCACGGTGAAGGTGTATTTTTCCGTGCCGGCCTGGTTGCGGGCCACGATGGGCAGGTCGACCTCGTAGTGGTCGCCTTCGGCGCCGCTGAGCGCAATGGTCACCACCGAAATGGCGGCAGCGCCGTCGAAACTGGCCGACAGGTTGAACGATTTCAGCACATCCTTGTCCTCGGTCTTGTCGGCGACGATCCCTACCAGGATGGCGGCCCCTTTGGCAACGGTCACATCAGCGCTGGTATAACCGGCACTGGTTTTGAACTGAATGGCCGGGAGTTTGCCTTCATCTTTTTCACAGGCAGCGAATGCGAGGGCCAGCGCGGTAAAGGCGCAGCAGAGCAATAGTTGTTGGCCAAAAAATTGTTTCATATCCTTGAAAATTAAGGTTTTGTAAAAATTTGTTTGAATCAATGCCCGAAGCCGATCCGGACCGAAAGCGACACATCGCGGCCGGGGTTGTAAATGCCATAGGTTTTGAAGCGGGAAAGGTGATCGAAATAACGTTTGTCGAGCAGGTTGCGGCCAACCAGACCGATCGTCAGTTGGTACCTGCCGGCATCGTAGGCGCCGCCGAATCCGGCATGCAGCAGGAAATAACCGGGCGTTGCCGTCTCGTATTCCGACGGCCGGAATTGCCGGAAATTGTGCTCGCCTTCCACATATCCCCATGCCTTGGGCCATCTTTTACCGAATGCCCCCGACCATTCGAGCCGGTTGGCATATTTGGCTGCCGGGATAAACGGCAGGTTTGTGCCGTCGCGGCGGAGCCCCCGCACCAGCGCGAGGCTGTGCCCCCAACGCCAACCGTTGGCGTGCAAGGCGGCATAAGCCTCGCCGCCGTAGAGCCGGGCATCGTCTTGCCGGTACCGGAACACCGGAAATCCGAAATAATCCTCGCCGGTAGGCGCCAGGTAGATGTAGCGGAAAAACTGATTCATAAACGCCGTTGCGCCCGCCGATATGAACCGGCCGGTAAAGTTGAATTCCGTTTCCAGGTTGAGATTCTGCTCGTTGTGCAAGCCGGGATCGCCGATCTCAAAGCGGAAGATCCCTTCGTGCAAACCGTTGCTCGACAATTCGGCCAGGTTGGGCGCCCGGAATCCGGTGGCGGCGTGTATTTTCAGGTTCCACCGGTCCGAAGGATTCCATACCACGCCGAACAATCCGTTGGCGGCCGCGCGGTTGCGCCGGAAGGGTTGGATCTCCTTGCCCGGTGTGTTCAGGTTGCGGGTAGCGAACGTTTCGATAAACTTGTCGGCCAGCCCGGCGCCGGTTTCCACGAGGATAACGCCGGATTTGTGCCGCCAGAACACGGACAATCCCTCCTCCAACAGGTTAGCGTCGGGCACGATGATGCGGGCGCCGTAGTTGGTGTTGTTCTCTAAAGCGCCGATGTTGCTGACGATCAACTCGTTGTGGCTATTTAACGGCTTTATCCATTGCAGGTTGTAGGGCAACGACACCAGGTGCATGTTCAGGCTAATGGCGCCGCCGCCTTCGTCTTCGAGCCGGAGGTTGCTCTGCAAACCGGCATTGAATTTCAGCGTGGCATTCGGCAGGAAGAACGTGTTTTGTGCCGAAAAAACGTGGAGCAACACCGAGTGGTGCGGCCCCGACAGGCTGCGGCTCCAGCGCCGGTCGGGTTCGAAAAAACTGTTCAGGTCTTCGAGGATAAACCCGAAGTTGGACCAGTTCGACTGGACGCTGAACTCGCTTTGCCGGCGGGCATTCTGCCGGGCCAGCGTGGCGTACAGGTGGTAACCGTTGAACCGGGAGTTGAGTACCCGCGTGCCCGAACCGTCGCTGTAGTCGGCGTGGTTTTCCACCCCGCCGCGCACCAGCCACCAGCCCCGGGCGGTATTACCCGCGAGACCGGCGTCGGCGCTCAGGCCGCCCGTGTTCGAAAAATACTGCAGCCCGGCATCGCCCTGGCGGTGCAGCCCGGGGTCGGGGCGTTCTTCGATAATGTTGACCACGCCGCCGACGGCCTCCGAGCCGTACAGCACCGAAGCCGGCCCTTTGATGACTTCCACCCGGCCCACGCCGAATGCGGGAAGGCCCAACCCGTGTTCGTCCTGCCATTGCTGGTTGTCGAATTTGAGCGAGCCAAGCAACACCAGCACGCGGTTGCCATACAACCCGCGGATAACGGGTTTGGCAATGCCGGAACCGGTAGACAAGCGACTCACGCCGGGAATCTGCGTGAGGGCGTTGCAAAGCGTTTCCGCACCGGCGCGCAACATTTGGTCGCGGTGCAAAACGCTCACCGGGAGCGCGTTCTCGCGCGACGGCGCTTCCTGCACACCGGTGATCGTGACCTCCTGCAGCGCCCTTACAGCCGTAGAATCCGGTATTTGCGCCTCCAGGCCGAATACGGTACAACAGGCCGCCAATATGGCGAACAGCATATTTTTTTCCATAAAGCATCTCGAAATACGTCCGGGCCAGCCTGTCCTTTATACAGCGCCATTGGTACAACCTCCGCCTTGCTGCGGAAGAAAGGAGGGGCAAGACGCCCGGCCGGGTGTTGCTAAAAAATCAACCCACGGGAAATGCGTACTCGGGAGGGGGAACAGCGCAGGGAAGAAAAACTTCCCGCGGTATGCGCCCGGCCATGCAGGGCGCCGGGCATTTCGCCGGCATCCGACAGGCGATGGGTTGAAGTGCCTCGGTCGCTGGAAGGAATGCCGGGGCGAACAGTTGGGCCCACCAGGCAGGTACGGCGCCAGGCGGCGCCGGCTCGGGGTTTTGAAACATCGATTTCACCTCCTGGACCAGCCCCTGTTCAAACCGGTCGGGTCGCGCCTGCACGCATATCGAATCGCCCTGCCGTGCAGTGTGTATTACATCGAACAATCGCCCCTCCCACCAGAACTCGCGGTTGCCACGGGCCAGGGTGCGGTAATGCGAAAGGGCAAAAACAAAGGTTTCGGTGCCGGATGCCGGGTCATGTTGCCGCATAGCGCGCGCCTGCACCCGCGCTGTATGGATGCGCGTAAGCGAGAACAGCAGAAACCCGGTGCTCCGAAAAGCCAACAGGGCCAGCAGAAAAAAGGCAATGCAACGCGACACGACGTGTATTTTCGGGACGCAAAGTAGGCAATTTTAAAAAAATTAATTCGAACCCAACCAGGCAGCCTTTTCGATTCGTCTTTCGTCATAGAAATGTCAGCGGTTTAACGCAATTTTAAAACCGGATGGCTGGAAGTAAACGTTCTGCTACGGATCGCACTGCGTACTTTTACAAGCGTAATGCTGCATTGCTCTCTACTTTTTACCAAACTATTTAACCATGAAAAAACTCCGCATTGTCATGCCCTTGTTCGGCGCGCTGCTGCTCGCCGCTGCCTGCCACAAATCCGATTTCCATTACTTTTACTATGACGCCAAGGACTACGCGCTGCTTTCGCAGTACCTGAACCTGCCGGAGAAACCCGACAACTATGAGGCGCAGCTACCCAAACACCTGACTGCCCTGGGCCTGGCGCCGCGGCCGGTGGAACAAAACCTCGCCATCCTGGGCCGGGTGTTGTTCTACGATAAGAACCTGTCGAAGGATAAAACGATCTCCTGCGCCAGCTGCCACAAACAGGAATTGGCGTTTGCCGACAATGCCCAGGTGAGCAAAGGCGTGTTCGAGCGGGTCGGCCAGCGCAATTCGATTGCGCTTGGTTCGGTGCTCAATTTTTCGGCCTATTACGGCACCGACCTTTTCGGCGCTTCCGGCATTCCATTCTTTTGGGATAACCGGGCCAACACGGCTTCCGAGCAAAATATCGCCTCCATGACCAACCCGAAAGAGATGGATATGAGCCACGACGATATTGTAGCCGCCGTGCAGGCGCAGCCCTACTATGAGCCGCTGTTCCGGATGGCATTTGGCAACGGCGAGGTGACCAGCAACCGCGTTTCGAAAGCCATTGCCGAGTTTGTCAATGCTATCGGTTCGTACAACAGCAAATTTGACCATGAGGCCGAAAAGACGTTCGGAGCGAATGGGTACTACTCGAATATCAATGCCGAAGGCCTCAACTTCAGCGGATTTACGGCCGCTGAAAACCACGGCAAGCAACTTTACCTGGCCAATTGCGCCGCCTGCCACAGTACAACGCAAGGGCGTCCGCCCAAAATGAAGGCCAATAACGGGCTGGATGCAACCACCGTGGATGCAGGCGTGGGCGGTGTGACGTACGACCCGACGGATATGGGTATGTTCAAGGTGCCCTTGCTGCGCAATATCGCCCTGACGGCGCCTTATATGCACGACGGCCGTTTCGCCACCCTGGAAGAAGTAGTCGAGCACTACAGTTCGGGTATTCAAAACCATCCCAACCTGAGCCCGGAACTGCGCTACGGCTCAGCGGTAAAACAAATGCACTTTACTGAATCCGAAAAGCAAGACCTCGTGGCGTTCCTCCAAACGCTGACCGACGAGGAACTGCTCACTGACGCGCGGTTCAGCGACCCGTTCAAATAGATGGAGTATAAACTGGCATGCCGGATCAAGGGCATTGGCTGAGGCGTTCGGCCGTAAGCACGTGTTTGGGATTTTATCGCTGGCTGCAAACGGAGAATTTTAGTTCATGCGCGTTAAATTTTTCCGTTTTCACCGCAGGATGAAAACCCGGATAGGTACTGGCAGTTCCAATCCTTAATCCGGCATGTTTTTCCATACCCTAAATGCTTACGACTATGCGCTGTTCCAAAACGATCATCTTCTCGCTTTGCGCTGTGGTCTTACTCTTCGGGAGTTGCACCACCAACCGTTTTTACACCCCCAACACCATGCAGGTGCCCATGCTGACCGGGCCAAAAGAAGGCACCGTTGCCGGTGGTTTCACGAAATCTAACGACAACCGCGGGTGGGAAGTGCAGGCGCTTTACAGCCCGCTTCCACATCTGGGGGTGATGGTCAACCATTTTGCAGTTCAATACAAGGGATCTACCGGTCTCCACTATTATTCTTTTTTACCGTCCTACAATTCGCTTTTTTCCGGCCAAACACGGCTGACGGAAGGTGGTTTGGGGGGCTACTATTTAACGGGCCCGGCTAAAGAATACCTGATGAGTTGCTTTGCAGGTTTTGGGAAAGGCCGCACCCTGAACCGCTACGAGGCCGCGCCGGATCTGCAGACCACCGAAACGTTTGACGCCGAATGGCATTACCAACGCTGGTTCATTCAGCCTGCTCTCGGCCTGAAATACCGACGGTTTCAGGTGGGCACCGGGCTTCGCTTTGTGTGGGTGCATTACCTGGATGGTGAGATCAACAGCCGCATGGGACAGGAGGAGGTGAAACGCATTGAACTCATGCAGACGTCTTCGCCCTTGTTTTTGGCCGAAATGGCCTGGTCGATTGGCCTTCGCCTGCGGCCCGTGGTGCTCACCCTGAACAGCACCGCCGTGGTGAATGGAAAGAAAAATCTTCGGAACCTCGACCTGGCCAGCAACTTCGTTTCGCTTTCCCTGGGCCTGAACCTGCACGAAATCTGGCGGCGGGCTGATAAAAAATAACCGGCGGGTAAGATAAAACCGGCAGTATACAGCACAGCGGCCACAGGGATTGGAGCCTGTGGCCGCTGTTTGTTCGCCTTGTTTTGCATAGCGCCCGGCCTTTACGTGCTGGCAAGCGGACCTCCTTCCCTTGCTTTACCGATAAACCGTTACGTCGCCCGCGAATGTTTCCGATGCGCCGTCGATGAATTTGACCACTGCCTGCCAAACGTATACGCCCGGGTTCATGGGTTGCCCGCGGAAACTGCCGTCCCAGCCCATCGATTCGTCGTTCGGCTGAAAATGCTCGTTCAGAAAGAGTTGGTCGCCCCAACGGTCGAAAATACGCAGGGTTTCAATTTCCACCACGCCGCGGCCATACAACAGGAACCGGTCGTTTTTGCCGTCTCCATTGGGCGAAATGATGTTTGGCGCATACAGTTGCCGGCGCCGGTTCACCCGCACCAGCACGTCGGCGGCAGCCGGGCACCCGTTCTGGTCCAGGATGTTCAGGTGGTACGTGGTCGGCTTCAATGGGCGCGCCCAGGGCGTGGGGCAGTCGCTGCACGACAGGCCTTCAGAAGGCGTCCAGAGCCAATCGGCCACCTGGTCGTAGGGCAGGTTAAGTACCGGTTCCAGCAATACCGAATCGCCCAGTTCCACGAGTACCGAAACCGGCAACCCCACCGTCGGGAAAAACGGCGTGGCAATATCGGCCGTAGCCGTGGTCGTGCATCCATAGGCATCCTCCACTACCAGGAGATAAGTGCCGGGCGGCAGGTTGGCAAAATCAGGCGCCGATTGAAACTGTAAACCGCCGTCGCGCGAATACCGGAACGGCGCCGCGCCGCCGGTAACCGGCCCAAAGGCAATACTGCCCTTCGAGGTATGGCAATCGGGTTGTTGTAAGGTCGGAATAAATGCGGGCAGCGGCACTTCTGTGACGGTGGTTCCATCCTCCGCCGTACAGCCGTTGTCGGCGTCGGTGACCGTCAGCTGGTAAGCACCGGGGGCATCCACGACCGGATTGGCCGTGTTCAACCCACTCACGATATGGCCGCCGGAAGCAGCCGACCAGGCGTAGTTCAATGCGCCTCCCGTGGTACTGCTACCCGTCAGCGTCGCCTCCGGGTGGTTGCAATGGAGCACAGCCGCCGGACCGGCATCGGCGTCGGGCGGCGTCAGATCGGTGGCTACGGCGGCATTTACCGTTGCCGTGCAACCATTGAGTTGGTTTTGGATGGTCAGAACATATACGCCGGGCGCATCCACCTGGGGCGATAGCGATTGTTGTCCACCGGTAAAATGCCCGTTGCTGGTCGTCCAGGTCGGGGTGAAATTGGGTCCTGTGCTCGATGCTCCGGCATCCAGCATCACTATTTTGCGCACGCAGGTGAGCGGCAGCGGCGGCGCAATGACAGCATTGGGTGGGGTAGTGTTCTGCAAAACCGTTACCGCATCCGATGCCGTACAACCGTTGGCGTTATCGGTTACCACCAGGGTGTAGGTGGCTGCTGCCGTGACACCGGGCAGCGGCGTGTTGGCGCCGCTGGAGATGGCGCCCCCCGACCAGGCAAACCCGAGCGCCCCCTGACCGGAAGAGGCACTGCCGTCGAGGTTTACCACTGGTTGCGCACAGGTGATGGTGGGGGCATTACCGGCATCGGCAACCGGCGGAACCGTATTTTGCGGTACGGCCACTGTGGTGGTGGACGTACAGCCATTTTGCTGGTTTTGTACGGACAGCAGGTAATTGCCCGGTTTGTCGACGGTTGGCGACAAGGTGTTTTGCCCTCCAACAAAGTGCCCGTTGCTCGTGGTCCAGCTGGCCACAAATCCGGCAGCCGGTTGGCTGACGGTTCCGGCGAGCATTATTTGCTTGAGCACGCAAGTGATGGTTTGCGGTGTAGCCGCCGTGATCGCGGGCGCGAGGGTGTCGATAACTACCTGTACCGAAGCCGCGTCGGTGCAGCCGTTTACCGTATTGGTGACCACTACATTATAGGTGCCGGGCCGGCTCACCACCGGCGATGGGGTGGTGCCGCCGGATACGATCTGGCCGTTGGGTGTTTGCCAGGTAAAAGCGAAGTTGGCGCCGGTTGGGGTAGCGGCCAAGGGCACGGATTTGACCGTACACGTGAGGATGCCGGGTGGCGCTATGCCGGCCGCGGGCGGGGTGATATTTTGGTTGACCGTACTTACTGCCGTAGCCGTGCAACCGTTGTTTTGGTTGGTGATTGTGAGCACATACATTCCGGGTGCATTGATCACCGGGCTAAGGGTATTGGCGCCGGAAACGATATTGCCGCCTCCGTTGGCGGTCCAAATATGGGTAAAATTAGCGCCCACGCTGCCAAAACCCTGGAGCGTGAGTTGTTTGACCACACACGTGAGCGTGCCCGGGGTGGCTACCGAAGCACTGGGGGCGCTGTCGTCGTTGAGGATCTGCACGAAGTCGGTTGCCGTGCAGCCGTTTACAAGGTCGGTCACCAGCAAAGTGTATATGCCAGGCTGGTTGATCACAGGCGCCAGCGTATTGTTGCCCGAAACGATGCTCCCGCCGCTGCCGGCGCTCCAGGAATAGGCCGGCGTGCCGCTGGCGCCGCCGCTGGCTTGCAGGGTCAGACTACTGACGGCACAACTCAGGGTGTCGTCAGGCCCGGCATTGACCGTAGGCGCTGTAATATTTTGAAGCACGATCACTGCGGCCGTGTTGGTGCAACCGTTGCCGGTGTTGGTCACCAGCAGGGTGTAGTTGCCCGGCTGATCGACAGTGGGTGTCGGCGTATTTCCGCCCGATACAATGTGGCCGCCATTGGAACTGGTCCAGGCCTGGGTAAAATTGGGGCCCGTGGAGGCCGTTCCCTGGAGGACCGCCTGCTTGACCGTACAGGTAAGGGTAGGGGAGGCGCCGGCACTGGCGTTTGGGGTGGCGATGTCCTGCAAAACCGTCGCGCTGGCGGTGGTTGTGCAGCCGTTCAGGGTATCGGTTACCACCAAATTGTACGACCCCGGGGCATTGACCACGGGCGCGCTGCCGGTTTGGCCGGAAATGAATTGCCCGCCGGTAGTTTGCCATTGGTATACCAGATTACTGTTACCGCCGGTGGTATTGAGGGTAGTGGTGAGCACGGTGCAATTGAGTTGCGGCGCCGGTAAGATGCTGACGGCCGGTGGGACCTGGTTGGCTGTCACCACCGTTGTGTCGAGTGTCGTGCAGCCGTTCTGTGGGTTTGTCACCGTCAGAATGTACGTGCCGGATTGGTTGCAGTCCACCAGCGCACTGTCGGGGCTGCCCGTGAATTGGCCATTGGGGGTTTGCCAGGCGAAAACAAGGCCAGCGTTTGACAGTCCGTTGTTTGCCGAAAGGCTAAAAGTTGGGTTGGTGCAGGTCAGTAAGCCGTCGGGTCCGGCATCAGCCGGAGGGTACACGGTGTCTTCGGTCACCGTCACCGTCACCGTCGCGGTGCAGCCATTATTCAGGTTGGTCACGGTGAGGGCGTAAGTGCCTGGCGCATCTACCGTTGGTGTGGGGCTATTGCCACCGGTGAGGATATTGCCGCCGTTGCCGGTACTCCAGGCAAATGAAAAATTCGGGCCGCTCGAAGAGCCGCTGGTGTTGAGCGTTTGGGTGGGGGCGGTGCACGTGATCAGGCCGGGCATCGCCGCTACGGCCACGGGCGTGCCCGTTTCGATAGCTACAGCGGTTGACGCCGTGCTGGAACAACCGTTTACCAGGTTGGTGGCGGTCAGGGTGTAGGTGCCGGCAGCGTTCACCACGGGGCTGAGCGTACTATCGCCCGCGAGCAGATTCCCGCCGTTTGAGGCGGTCCAGGTGTAACTGAATTGCGTACCGGACGCTGTATTCTGGCCATACAGCGTTTGCGTAGGATTCGCACACGTGATAGTGTCGGGAGTTGTAATGGCAAGCGCGGGTGCTGCGATATTTTCTACCACGACCGCCTGGTCGGTGGCGGTACAACCGTTGGCGGGATTGGTGAGCACCAGGAGGTAGGTCCCGGTAGCGCTCACGGTAGGCATAGGGGTGTCGCCACCGGCTTCGATGACCCCGTTGCTGGTCGACCAGGAATAAGTCAGTCCGCCCAGGTTGCTGGAACCATTGGCGTTCAGCAGCACGGTAGTGTCGGTGCAGGTGAGGGTATCGGGTGCGTTGGCCACAGCCACGATGGCATTCGCATCGGAGATTACTGCCATGGTATCGGCGGCGGTACAGCCGTTCACGGTGTTGGTTACCAACAGATAATAGGTAGACGCGGCGTTGACCACCGGGTTCAGGGTGGAATCGCCGGATACGATATTGCCGCCTGCATTGGCGGTCCAGTTGTAGGTAAAATTGGCGCCGGCCGAGGACCCCGTGCCCGAAAGGGTCACACTCGGGTGCTGGCAGGTGATGGTATCGGCAGGCAGTATAATGGCATTGGGGGGGGTCAGGTTAGCGCTAACAGCAATGGTGTCCACGGCAGTGCACCCATTGGCCGGATTGGTGACGCTCAGTGCGTAAGACCCCGGCGCGTTCACTTGCGGGGTGAGCGTATTTTGGCCGCCGGCCAAATTTCCACCGTTGAAAGCCGTCCAAACGGGGTTCGGGGCATTGGGCGTTACCGTGGCCGAGAGGGTGAGTGTGTCGGTCAGGCAGTTGAGCACACCCGGGGTGGCGAAGGAAATAGCGGGTGGAGCCGTATTGGAATACACCACGACGGTGTCTGCTGCCGTACAGCCGTTACTGGTGTTCGTGACGGTCAGCACGTAGGTGCCGCCGCCATTCACGACGGCATTTTGCGCATTCTGGCCCATGACCAGGTTTCCGCCGGCCAGGGTTGACCAACCATAAGCGATATTGGCGCCGGTGCTGGATCCTGCACCCGAAAGACCCACCTGTGGCAAAATGCAGGAAATGGTGTCGGCTGCCGCGGCTACGGCGGTGGGCGGATTCGTAGCGGATAACACGGTAACGCTGGCTTCCGCTGTACAACCGGTGTTGGTATTGGTGACGAGGAGGGTGTACTCGCCCGGTTGATTAACCGTGGCATTCTGGCTGTTCCCGCCGCTGACTATGTTGCCACCCGTGCCTGCCGTCCATTGATAAGTGGAAAATCCGGGTTGTGTGGAATTCGCGTGCAAGAGCGAAGTAGTCGATCCGCAACCGATCGGGGTAGGCGGGGTGATCCATGCAGCGAGCGGATTGGGACTTTCAATAACATTGACGGAAGCCGTCTTGGTGCATTCCACAAAACCGTTGTCGAACGTAACGGTGAGGGTGTAGGTGCCGGCGGCGTCCACCACCGGGCTTAGGGTGTTCTGGCCGGAGACAATATTGCCGTTTGGGGTATCCCAGTTGTACGTGATATTGGGTCCGGTGCTGGAGCCGACGCCGCTGAGCGTCGCGTGGGCGCCGGCGCAGGGCAAAACCGACAGGGCGGGTGAAGCGGCCGCTTGTATGGTCACCACGTGTACCGTAACGGTATCCGATACCTGGCAGATCGGCGAGAACACGATATCGTCGAGCGCAAAGTCGTTGCCGCTGAGGGCGGTATTTTGATTGACGATGCAAATGGTAGCCGAGGAGGCTGCTCCACTGTTCCAGGTAGTGTAAAAATTGCTCCACTTGCAGGTAGTGGGTCCGGGACTAAAGATGGGGCCGATGATGCCGCCATTGATCGAGAACTGCAACTGCGCGGGTGAAGCGGCGACCAGGGAAGTGACCCAGGCCGAAAACACATACTGGGTATTGGGCATGACGCTTACGGTTTGGCACCATACATTCACGTTGGCAATGCCGGCGCCATTTACGGCCATCATATTTCCCGTACCCGACGTGTGATCCATGCAGGGCGAGAAATTGGGGTGCGAGGCTTGCGGATTGGTTAGTACCTCGTATACGCCTTCCGGCCACAGGTTGCCCGGGCTTTCGATGTACTCGCTGTAGAAGCCGGAGTTGCCGCTTTCGAAATCGCCGTTCAGGATCAGGTTGTTGCCCAAATCGGCAGCCCGCGCAGTAAGGGTGTATTTCGTGGTTTGTGTGACATTCACCGAGGGCGAAAGCGTGTTAGCGCCGATCAAACCCGTCGTGGGCGACCACGTGAAGCTGAGATAATCGCCGTCGATCGACCCGTTGAGTTGGGCGGGCGAAGGCGGGGAGCAGAGGTAAATATCCTCGCCGGCATCCACCGTGATGGGGCATTGAGCGGACAGCGGTGCGGCGGTGATCAGGGTGATAAAAATCTGGAACAAGGAGTAGAAACGACGCATAGGCAGTGTTTCAGTGTGGACGAAAACAGAGACAGCGCAAAGATACATTGTTCGGCCGGGAAGCGGCCTGAAACAAGTCAAACAATGGAACGGGGAAAAATAACCTGGTTCTGCAGGGTTAGCTGCGTCAACCCAAAAACACATTTCCCCGGCGGATCACATACCGGACAGCTGTTAGAAAACCGCAGTCCGCGCCGATTTGAAAAATTGGCAACGTTCCTGCCGATCAAAATAATAGTTGCGGTATTTTTATCTGGCCGATATACCTTTGGTCAGTTTAAGGATTAGATTGAAAAATCATTTTTTACCTGTCAAATCCACTTTGTATGAAACGATTTTCTACCCTGTGTCTTTTCCTGCTCCTGGGCGCGGGAACATTTGCCCAAAACCTCCTTAAAGGCACCGTCAGCGATGAAAACGGCGTTGGACTGGCCGGCGTGACCATTTACGAACGCGGCACCTCCAATGGCACTATTTCGGCTTGGGACGGTTCCTACGCCATTCGCTACACCCGCAACGACGCCATAATCGTGTTCAGTTATACCGGCTACACTGTACAGGACATTAATGTGGACGGCCGCACCGAATTGAACGTAACCTTGCGCGAAGGTCTGGTCATTGAAGGCCTGGAAATCGTCGGTTCGCGTTCGCTCAACCGTACGGTCACCAATTCCCCGGTACCCGTTGATATCATCGACATCCGCCAGGTCACCTCTACCCAGGGACAACTGGATGTGAACCAAATGCTGCAGTATGCTGCACCTTCGTTCAATGCCAACCGCCAAACCGGCGCCGACGGTGCCGACCATACCGACCCCGCCACGCTGCGCGGCCTGGGCCCCGACCAAACGCTTGTGTTGATCAACGGCAAACGCCGGCATCAGTCCAGCCTGATCAACATCTACGGCACCCGCGGCCGCGGCAACACCGGTACCGACCTGAACGCCATCCCGGCCGCTGCTATCGAACGGATCGAGATCCTGCGCGACGGCGCATCGGCGCAATACGGCTCCGACGCGATCGCCGGCGTGATCAACATCGTATTGAAAGACAATGTGAATGAATTTACCGGCAATGTGAACGTCGGCGCGAATCTGGCCAAGGACAACCCCGAGCGCAGCACCTTCGACGGAGAAAATGCGCAGGTGAACGGCAATTACGGATTCCGCATCGGCCAGGGCGGTTTTGTAAATGTAACCACCGACTATTGGTACCACGGCCACACCAACCGCTACGATCCCAACCTGTACCGCCGCCAGTTTGGCGACGCCAAAGGGACTAATTTCGGCTCCTACTTCAACGCCTCGGTGCCCATTGGCGACAACGCTTCGGTATATGCTTTTGGCGGGCTAAACACCCGGCAAACCGATGCTTACGCCTGGAGCCGCGACCCTGGCTCCGCGCGGAACGTGGATGTTTTTTACCCCAACGGCTTCGATCCCATCATCGCCAGCGACATCACCGACCGCAGCGTCAGCGCCGGCGTGCGGGGCGACCTCAGCGGTTGGGGCGTCGATTTTAACCACACTTTCGGCAGCAACCGCTTCCATTACTACGGTCGCAACACGGTGAATGCCAGCCTGGAAGACCGCTCGCCAACCGAGTTCGATGACGGCGGTTTTCAGTTGCAACAAAACGTCACCACCCTCGATTTTACCCGGTTTTTCAAAAATTGGCTCTCCGGCGTCAACATCGCTTACGGCGTGGAACACCGAGTGGAAAACTACCAGATCTTTGCCGGTGAAGAAGGCAGCTGGAAAACGTACGGCCCGGTGGTCTTCGCGGTAGATGCCGAAACCGGCGATACCACCTACCGCCCCGGCGGCGCACAAGGTTTTCCGGGTTTTGCCCCCTCCAATGTGGTCGACGAAAGCCGGACCAACCTGGGGGCGTATCTCGACGGGGAGTTCAACTTTTCATCCAAATTTGTCCTTGACGCTGCGCTGCGGTTTGAGAACTATTCCGATTTCGGGAGTACCCTGAACGGTAAACTGGCCGCCCGCTTCCAACTGGCCGACGGGCTGGCCTTGCGCGCTTCGGCGGGCACCGGCTTCCGCGCTCCTTCGCTCGCCCAGTTGTATTTCAATTCCGTGTACACCGACTTCGAAGCCGGTGTGGCCGTCGATAAGTTTTTGGCCAAAAACAACAGCCGGGTTGCCCGCGCGCTGGGGATCGAACCGCTCAAGGAAGAAACCTCCTCCAACGTGGGCGCCGGCCTCACCTACAGCCGTAACGGCTTGAGCGTGTCGGCCGATTACTACCACATCACTATCGAAAACCGGATCGTGCTCACGGGCGACTTTTACAACGACGACGACAAAATCGGCGCTATCCTCCGGTCGCTCAACGTGGGCAGCGCCCGCTTTTTTGCCAACGCCATCAACACCTCGACGGATGGCGTGGATGTGATCGCCTCCTATTCCGCCCGCGTGGGCGACGATCAGCGGTTTGCCGTCACCCTGGCCGGCAACTGGAACAACATGAGCATCGACAAGATCAACACCAGCCCGAAACTGACCGGAAAAGAAGACTCTTACCTCAGCAACCGGGAAAAGTTGTTCATTCTGGCTTCGGCCCCCAAACTGAAAGGCAACCTCAGCTTCGATTACAACGGCCGCCGCTGGGGGGCTAATGTCCGCGTGACCTATTTCGACAAAGTGACGCTGGAAGACTACATCGGGACGATAGACCAGTACGACGCCCGTGTTACGCTCGACCTCAGCCTGTCGTACAACCTGACCCCCAACCTCCGCTGGACCATCGGCGGCGCCAATGTGCTGAACGCATATCCAACCGCTCAAAAAGACCCCGACGGTTTGGGCGGCTACACGGCTGAAACGGAAGGCGGCGGCCTGTACGACGCTGTGCAAATGGGCTTTAACGGCGCCTTCCTGTTCACGCGGATCGGCTTCCGGTTTTAGTCGATTGAAGCTCGCGGTTTGAGGTTTGAAGGGGGCAAATAAACTAAGCAA
>JBGARJ010000058.1:0-33380 GCA_044230315.1 Saprospiraceae bacterium | reverse complement strand
GAGGCCCTGCCGGCGCCCTTCGACGCGGGCAAGTGCGCGGTGCGCATCGGACCATTGGCGCCCCGCGATGCCTTGCGGCTGATCGCCGAGGTGATGCGGCAGGAGGGAATCCCCGTGCCGAGCCTGAACACCGAGGACCTGGACAAGCAGTTCGGCGCGCTGGCACGCACGGCCAACTACCACGCGCGGGCGCTGACCCTGCTGACCAAGACGCTGGCGGAGCGGGGCGGGCAACTACCTGAATTAAATACAGATTTGAGCCACCTGATGGCGGATTTGGAGCGAAAGCACCCGGGGGAGCGGGAGAACAGCCTTTACGCCAGCCTGGAGTTGTCGTTGCGGCGCTTGCCGGCGGAGGTACGGCCGGTGGTGGATGCCCTGGCGGTGTACCACGGCGGGGCGGATGTGGCGACCTGGGCGATGGTGGCGGAGGTGGAGACGAATGCTGTAGCTGAAGTTGGGATGGCACTGGTGGCGGTGGGCTTGGCGGAGGTGGTATTGGATAGGCCTCCGTATTATTTTAATGTTGATCCAGCCTTGCCGGGGTATCTGAGCAGCCTGGTACCACCTGCACAACTAGAGACATGGCGTGCGCGCTGGTTGGAAGCGATGGTAGCATTGAGCGCTTTTTTGCACGAACAACAATCCAAAGATGCTCAGTTGGCTTATGATCTAAGCCGGTTATCGGAAGCCAATTTAATGGAAGCGCTATTGCAATTTGAGCGTTTTGCGGAGCGCGGAGAAATCATCAATGAGGCAAGGAAGTTAGAGGATATTTTTTCTAAATTAGGTCGTCAACAAGTGGTGAAGTTTGCTCAGACAATTCGGGAAAAAGCTGCGCAAGGGTTAGTGGGATGGAACCATGCACAATTTTTGCATAAAAGTGCTGCTATGGAACGATTTTTTGAAGAGGGTAATTTTTCGGCAGCTATTCAATTGGCTAAAGAGGTGTTGGACCAATGTAAGCAAGCAGGCCCGGGGGCATATCCAGAAGCAGAATATGATGGCGCAATGGCGACCATTCGGTTAGGTAGGTTAATGAAGGAGGGGGGGCAATCTGAAAATGCCTTGCCTTTTATGAAAGAAGCTATGCGGCGGTTTTTGGCGCTTTCTGATGAAGGGATTATAAATGCCAACCGTATGATTTCGGTATGTTTAGCAGAAATAGGAGATTGTTTTAGGCATCTTGGTAGATTCGATGAAGCGATAAAACACTATGAAGAATCAATTGAAGCAGCAGAAAAATTAGGAGATGTAAGACAGGTAGCAGTTGGGAAAGGCCAACTGGCTACCGTACGCATAGGGCAGAAAAAATATGAAGAGGCGTTACTTTTATTTCAAGAGGTCAAAGGTATATTTGAACAGTATAATGAGCCTCGTCACATCGCAGTTGCATGGCACCAAATTGGCAGGGTGCATCAGGAAGCAGGCAATTATACTGCGGCGGAAAAAGCCTTCCAAGAATCACTAGCAGTAGAAATTCGGGAAAAAAACAAAAAAGGTGAAGCCGACTCACTTACACAATTGGGCAATCTTTACAGGTATGCTGGTAGACTTGAGGACGCTATCCGGATGTATGAACGTGCAATAGCTATTGATACAGAATTAGGAAACTTATTTGATGAAGGTATTGATAGAAGTAATCTTGCTTTTACCTTCCTCCAAGCGAATCGAACTACGGAAGCAAAGGAGCAATTGGTGCGCGCGATTGAATGTAAATCACAACTCGGCTATGCCGCTGAGCCTTGGAAGACATGGGATATTCTTTGCGATCTAGAAACAGCTGAAAATAACCCCTTAGCTGCGACAAGGGCTCGCCAAAAAGCCATGCAGATTTACGCTGCTTACCGCATTGAAGGCGGGGCTAGCCAGAGCAATCGCTATCAAATCATAAGCCTTACAGTGCAAACATTGCAATCCGGTGAAACTGAGGAATTATTAGGAAAATTTGAATTATTCAATCTGCAAAAGTTTCCTTTGGATGGCACCGCCCTCCTCCGTACTCTCATCGCCCTCCTCCAGGGCAGCCGCGACCCGGCCCTCGCCGATGACCCGGAATTAAATTATATCGACGCCGTCGAGATCAAACTCCTCTTCTTCGACGGCGCCGGCCTCTGATCCGTCCCGGCACAACATTTCCACTACTCTCCGAACGAGAAAGGGCGTGCAGGCCGTATTTTGGCCGGGCGAATCTACCGAACCATGCCGCCAGCCCGACCTATGCGCTACCCTTGCCGCATCATTGCCGTCCTCCTGTCCCTGCCCGGCGCCTTGCGCGCGCAGTGCCCCCTCACCGTCGATGCCGGGCCCGACAAACTCGTGTGCACCGCAGGCGGCGCTACCACGCTCGACGGCAGCGTCGCCGGGCCGTATATCGACTTCCGCTGGACGCCGGCCACCGGCCTCAGCAGCGCCACCGTCCTGAATCCCACGGCTACCGTCAGCAGCACGGCGACGTACACGCTGACGGCCGCGGCCCTGGACCCTTCGGCGCCCAACCTGGTGAACAACCCCGGCTTCGAATCGGGCAACACCGGCTTCACCAGCGGCTATACGTACAACCCCACGCCCATTACGCCGGGCACCTACGTGCTCACTACTTCGCCGGCGCTGGTGCTGTCCACCTTCCCTCCCTGCGACGACCACACCTTCGGCAACGGCACGGGCAACATGATGCTCATCAACGGCAACGGCGGCGCCAGCACGCAGGCCTGGTGCCAGACGATCCCGGTCATGGCCAACAGCTGGTATTACCTGAGCGCCTGGGTCATGAATTCACCGATCGCGCCGCCGGTGCTCCAGTTCCGCGTCAACGGCACGCTGGTGGGCACGCCCTTCAACCCACCCTCCAGCGGCTGTGTGTGGCAGGAATTCACCGCAACCTGGTTTTCCGGCGCAGCCACCAGCGCTACGGTGTGCATCATGGACCTCAACGGCAGCGGCAACGGCTTTTTTGGCGACGACTACGCGCTCGACGATATTTTCATGGCCAAAGCCTGCACGGTCTCCGACCAGGTGACCGTATCCGTTGCCACCGTGCAAGCGGTAGCGCCGCCTTCGGCCATTTTAGGCTGTAAATTCCTGCAAACCGGCATCACGCTCAACGGCAGCGCGTCCACCGCGGGGCCGGGGGTTACCTATATGTGGGATGGCCCGGGCGTCGTGTCGGGCGGCAACACACCGGTGGCCACCGTCAACGAACCCGGCGTGTACACCCTCACCGTTTCGCTGGATACCGGCAATGGCGTCTGCACGGCGCAGGCATCCGTCACGGTGCTCCCCGACCCACTGCAGGTGACGGCCGCCGCCGGCGTGTTTGACGACATTACCTGTATCCATCCGACGGTCCAACTCGACGGATCGGGCTCTTCAACGGGCGCCGCCATCGGTTACAACTGGCAGCCCGCCGCGAACCTGGTTTCCGGCAACGGCACACTCACCCCCACTGTGAATGCGCCGGGCGAATACACACTCCTCGTGACCAACAACACCAGCGGCTGCACCGGAACGGCCACCGTTTCGGTCAACCAGAACACGTTGCCCCCCTTGGCTGCAGCCAGTACACCGGGACCGCTTTCGTGCAGCGCCGGCGCCGTCACCCTGAGCGGCGCGGGCAGCTCTACCGGCGGCAATTTCTTTTACCAATGGGCGGGGCCGGGGATCGTGTCGGGTGCCAATACCCTGAACAACTGCGTGGTGAATGCCCCCGGTCTGTACATGCTCACCGTCACCAACGACGACAACGGCTGCACGGCCAAAGCCACTGTGGCCCTGACCCAAAGCGGCGTGCCGCCGGTGGCGGCGGCAAACGCGCCCGGCGTGCTCAACTGCATAACCCCGGTACTAACGCTCAACAGCGCAGGCAGCAGCAGCGGCCCGAATATGACCTATCTGTGGTCCACGACGAACGGGCATTTTACGGGCCCTGTGAACGGACCGACAGCCACCGTGGATACTACGGGCGTCTATGTGCTGACGGTGACCAATACCCAGAACGGCTGCACGGCCACCGCAACGGCTACCGTAACCGCCGATCTCACCCTGCCGGCAATTTCCATTCAGCAACCCGCACCAGCCATTACTTGTGCGGCCGATTCCGTGCAACTCAACGCTGCGGCATCGTCCGGCGGACCGGGCTTTCAGGTGGTGTGGACGGCCTCCGGCGGCGGAAATATCCTGTCGGGCGACACCACGCTTCAACCCTGGGTCGACTCGGCCGGTACCTACACCCTCACCATCACCAATACCTTCAACGGCTGCACGGCCAGCGCCACCGCAACAGTAGCAACCGACACGCTGCCGCCGCTGGCCCTTGCCGCCGCCAATGCGCCGGGCGCGTTGAATTGCGTGACCGATACGCTCCTGCTGAACGGCGCCGGTAGCAGCACGGATTCTACGCTGCATTTTTTATGGACCACCCCCAACGGCCATATTGCCGGACCCGATACTGCGGTGACGGCGGCCGTGGATGCTGCGGGTTGGTATATCCTCACCGTTACCAATCCGCTCAACGGCTGCGCCGCCGCCGATACGGTAGCGGTCGATACCCAATTCACTGCCCCGGTGGCGGCTATTCTGTTGCCCGTCCCGGCGATCAGCTGCGGCGTGGATTCGGTGCAGATCAACGCCACGCAATCGTCGGGAGGGCCCGGCTTCAGCCTGCAATGGATGGGTCCGGCCGGCGGGATCTTGTCTGGCGCCGCTACGCTCACACCCTGGGCAGGCGTTGCGGGGGCGTACCAGTTAACGGTCACGGACACCGCCAACGGCTGCACCGCAAGCGCTTCGGTCGTTGTTGTGTTGGACACGGTAGCCCCGCTGGTACAAATTGTTCCCCCGGCAGTGCTCGATTGTTCAACCGACACCGTGACGCTCGATGCCACCGGTTCCTCCGTCGGTGTTGCGCTGAGTTGGAGTTTCACGCCGGGCGCCGGCGTTACCGGGCCGGGCTTCGTATCGGGTCAGAATACCCTGATGCCGTTGGTCAATGCACCGGGCACGTATACCCTGAGTTTGCTGGATACCCTCAACCATTGCGCCACGGCCGCATCGGTCGGGGTGGGGCAGGACACCGTGCCGCCCTTGGCCGACGCTGGCGCGCCGCCTGTACCGGGTTGCGCCGATACGTCGGCCACCCTCGACGGCAGCGGCAGCAGCCAGGGCGCCGGTTTTACATATTTGTGGACGGGCGGCGCAACAACCCTTCAGCCACAGGTGAGCGCGCCCGGTACTTATGTGCTCACCGTCATGAACAGCGGCAACCACTGCACCGCCGTCGATAGCGTGACCGTGGCGCCCTTCGGGAATCCACCCGCCGTAGTGATCGACCCACCGCCCGTGCTGACCTGCGCCGCGCAGCAGGTACAATTGAACGCCCTGACAGCCACCGGACCGTCGTTATCCTACCAGTGGTTCTATTCCGGCCTTGGTAGCGGCATTGTTTCCGGCGATACTACGCTCATGCCAACGGTTGCCGCTGCGGGCCTCTACACGCTCGTGGTCACCAATACCCTGACGGGCTGTGCGGCCGTCGATTCGGTGGCGGTACAACAAGCCGCAGATTTGCCGGTGGCTAACGCAGGACCGGCCCAGATCCTGCTTTGCGGCGACCTTCAAGTGCTGTTGGACGGCGGCTTGTCGAGTGCCGGCCCGGATGATGTCTATACCTGGACCACGCCCGACGGCAATATCGTCAGCGGCGAATCTACGCTGACACCTGCCGTGAATGCAGCCGGCGTGTATGTTTTGCTGGTGACCGATACCCTGACGGGCTGCACGGCATCGGATACGGTGGCCGTGCAACAGGACGCCAACGCTCCCGTGGCCAATGCCGGTCCGGTACAAACCATTACATGCCTGTCGGCCACGGCGGTCCTCGACGGTTCCGGTTCGGGCAGCGGGCCATCGCTGACCTATCTGTGGACGACCACCGACGGTGTCCTTTTATCGGGCGAAACCACGCTGACGCCCCTGGCAGGTGCGGCAGGCACCTATACGCTGGTAGTAACCGACGGCTCCAACAACTGCCAATCCGTGGCCAGCGTGCAGGTGCTGGAACAAACCCAGACTCCACAGGCGGTGGCGGCCGCGCCGCAAACGCTGAGTTGCGTTTTACAACAAATGGCATTAAGCGGGGCGGGGAGCAGCGCGGGGCCGGGTTTCAGCTACCAATGGTCGGGCCCGGGCGTGCTGAGCGGCGGCACGACGTTATCGCCGCAGGTGAACGTTGCCGGGAACTACACGCTGACGGTGACGGACCAAACGAACGGCTGTACCGCCACGGCTACGGTTATTGCGGTTGCCAATACCACGGCGCCGCAGGCGGTGGCGGCCGCGCCGCAAACGCTGAGTTGCGTTTTACAACAAATGGCATTGAGCGGGACGGGGAGCAGCGCGGGGCCGAATTTCATCTACCAATGGTCGGGGCCGGGTGTGCTGAGCGGCGGCACGACCTTGTCGCCGCAAATAAACGCTGCCGGGAACTACACGCTGACGGTGACGGACCAAACGAACGGCTGCACGGCCACGGCTACGGTTATTGCGGTTGCCAATACCACGGCGCCGCAGGCGGTGGCGGCCGCGCCGCAAACGCTGAGTTGCGTTTTACAACAAATGGCATTGAGCGGGGCGGGGAGCAGCGCGGGGCCGAATTTCAGCTACCAATGGTCGGGGCCGGGCGTGCTGAGCGGCGGCACGACCTTGTCGCCGCAAGTAAACGCTGCCGGGAACTACACGCTGACGGTGACGGACCAAACGAACGGCTGCACGGCCACGGCGCAGACCATAGTTTCCCAATCGCTCACGACGCCCGACGCGAATGCCGGCTCCGATATCACACTTACCTGCCACCTGCCGGTAGCCGTGCTCCTCGGGAGCAGCGCCACGCCGGGCGCTTTGTACCAGTGGACTACCGCCGATGGCCATATCGTTTCGGACCCCAACTCGCTCAACCCGGTGGTAGACGCCCCTGGAACGTACACATTTGTCGTCACCGACCCCATTAACGGCTGTACGGCCACCGATACCGTTTTCGTGGAAGAGGGAGACGCCATATTCCCTTCGGCAAGTATGCTGCCGCCCGATTGCGCGACGGCCACGGGCGGTATTGCGTTTAGCGGCGGCGATGCAGGGCCGTACCGGTATTCGATTGACGGCGGCGCCAATTTTTCTCCGGACAGTATTTTTACCCAATTGCAGCCGGGCTCGTACGAAACGGTGGTGCAAGACACCGCCGGTTGCGAATTGCACAGTTCGGTGGACATACCGGCCATAACGGCGCCGAGTGTCGATGCCGGCCCCGAGATCGTTTTGCAAGCCGGGGCATCGGCCCAGATCCAACTCATGCTGAATATCCCGGCTACCGATGTGGCCACAGTTACCTGGTCGCCGGCCGACGGGCTGGATTGTGCCGATTGCCTGAACCCCGTTGCCGCACCTGGGGCCGACATTACGTACACCGTGGTGGTGACCGACAAAAACGGCTGCACAGCCAGCGCCACCGTGACCGTGCGGGTGCAGGTGCAGGACAACGTATATGTGCCCAATGCGTTTTCGCCCGACGGCGATGGTGTCAACGACCTCTTCCGGGTGTACACCAACATCGCCGTCACGCATTTCACCATGCGTATTTACGACCGCTGGGGCGGACTGTTGTTCAGCACCGACGACCCGCAGCGCGGCTGGGACGGCGCCGCCCGCGGCAAACCGCTCAACCCGGGTGTGTATGCCTACTATGTCCGAATTGAATTTATGAATGCCAAAGGGGAAACGGAACAGCGGCTCCTGAGCGGCGGCGTGCTGCTGGCGCGTTGATCAGGAACGGAGCTTCGAACAGCGAGGTTTAATTTTTACGCCGGAGGTTTGTATCCGTGGATTTTGTTGGGGCATATTATTCCTAGTGGTTTGTACAGTCCTCTTTTCCGGGTTAGCCTGGTACTTTTCTGCCCCAATGTCGTTATTCGTCGGTTAAAATATCCCGTATTTCGCCCTCCTCCTGCCTGGTTGGAACAGAAAAGCCCCTACGCTAACCCGGCAAAGAGGACTAGACGAACCATTAGCCAAAACGCACGTTCCTTTACCATCCTTTGGAACACAAAAAGACAGACCACCAGGGGCCAAGCAGCGATTGAAGCGTCGGATCGCTCTTGCATGATCAGCAACCTAACAACCTGAAAATCATGAGAAAAAACAATGCCTGCCTGCTGCTCCTGTCCTTTGGACTTTTTTCCCTGGCCCTGCCTGCGCAGGACGCGCCCCCGGCGCCTGCCGAAGATGGCGGCGCCTACGCTTTTGAGCCGAACGACGCCCAAAATCCGTGCATTTCCCCGGAAGCATATGCGCTGCTGGAAGAGCGCTGCGCCGCCAATGCGGCAGCCCTGGGGTTGAGGGTTGAAGGCCCGGCCGGCCGGCTGACCACCGCGCTGGCTTGGCCTCTGCGCGCCGCAAACGGCTTGACGGATTGCAGTTATTACGCCATTGGCGCTTATGTCGACCACAATGCCGCCGCGGGCGCCGTGACCGACTTCCATTGCGGCGCCAGGACGTACGACGGGCACCAGGGCACCGATATCGGCATACCGCCGTTCTCCTTTTACAAGATGGATCACAACCAGGTGGAGGTCATTGCCGCTGCTGCAGGTGTCCTTTTAGACAAGGCCGACGGCAATTTTGACCGCAATTGCTCGGCCAACAATTTACCCGCCAACTATGCGGTGATCCAGCACCCGGACGGCTCGCGCGCGCTGTACTGGCACATGAAAAAAAATTCGGTTACGACCAAGGCTATAGGTCAGCCCATCGCCGCCGGCGAATATTTGGGCGTGGTGGGGAGTTCCGGCAGTTCGTCGGGCCCGCACCTGCATTTTGAAGTGTGGAGCGGGAGTACCGCCAGTACCCGGGTGGATCCCTATTCCGGCGCCTGCAATACCTTGAATGCGAGTTCCTGGTGGGCGGCGCAAAAGCCGTATGCCGAACCGGCCATCGTGAAAGCGTCGGTGCACACGACGGATATCGTATTGCCCGGCTGCCCGAACACCGAGACTCCAAACGAAAGCAGTTCCTTTTCAATTCCGTTTCAGGGGGCCGGACTGCCTGCCGGATGGGCCAAGTTCTATATTTTCATGCGGGATGAAACAGCCGGCCTGACGGCCAATTTGAGTATTCTGAACCCGAATGGCTCCACCTTCAGCAGCTGGACCTATAACAGCACGGCCAACAACCCGGCCAGTTGGCGGGGATGGACCAAACCTTTGCCCACAACGGCCGGAACCTATACGTTTGTGGCCACGTATAACGGGATAACCTGTTCCAAAGCATTCGACATAACAACGCTCGTGCAAACCCAGACATTTCCCTTGCCGGAAGCGCGTCCATTGGTCGTCGTCCCGAATCCGACTACCGGCAGATGCGCGGTTGAAGCAGGAGACGGCCGGGCCACCGGTGGCGTGGTTGAAATCTATAATATGCTTGGCCGTCGCGTACTGACGACGGAGGCCCGACAAATTTCTACGGAACTGGACCTCACCGGCCAGCCCGGCGGCGTGTATATTGTCAGCGTACATTCGGCCAAGGGGAACCAGACTGCGCGGGTTTTAAAACTTTAGTTGCCTTCGCTTCCGCCTGACTGCCTGCGCGAAACCGCCGCAGCCACCCGGATTACGATCGCGATGAGCAGCCAGGATAGCAGGGGGAACACCAGGAACATAAATGCGGGTTTCGTACCCGGAGGACTCCATGCCCCGCTATACGCAACCGGCGAAACAATGGCGAGCCCCAGCGTCAGGATGTAAAGCGACATACGGGTGAGCGCCTGCCAGTGCTTGGACGCCAGATTAGCCACCAGCAGGGCTATGAAAGGAGACAGTACCCAGGCTGCGAAAAGCAGGATCAGGAGCACCGAATGATTGTTACGACCGGTATAGAGCGTCAAACCGATCGAGCCTCCGGCCCCCGCCGCAACCGCAGCCAGCGCCAGGGCACGCAGCTTGGGAAGCATGGAAATTGTTTTCATCGTCGTTCGTGCATAGTGATTGCGCGGGTAAAGATAGGCCGGGTTTGTTTGGGTTGCTCCATGCGGCATTTCAGGTGTTGGGGATGTTCCGGGTTTATCGCAGCAATCCCCAATAGGGTCTTTGCATTTCCGCAGCAGTACAGTAAACCGCTAAAACTCCGTCACCGCCTGATACGCCTTTTTCCGTTCCATATTTTCATCAAACAGCAGCGGATAGTCCTTCCGCCCCGGTACGGGGAAATCATCCAGCCAGGAATGGCGGTCGGATAGGTTCCAGAAGGTGACGCCGGTGATTTGGTCTTTGTATTTCCGGAATATCCCGAACAACATGTTGTAGTGCGCCGCCTGCCGTTGCTCCTGCTCCGGTGTGAAGGCGCTCAGATCCGTTGGCCGGTGGGCGCGGGCGCTGTGTTCTTTGGGGTAGACCGACACGTCTACTTCTGTGAATTGGATTTCCAGGCCCAGGGAAGCAAATTTTTGGATAGAGGCCTCCAGTTCCGCCGCCTCGGGCTCATAGATCGACCAGTGCCCCTGCAGGCCCACACCGTGTATGGGCACGCCTTTGTCTTTCAGCGCTTTCAGCAGGCGGTAGATACGTTCGCGTTTGGCGGGGTTTTCGGTGTTGTAATCATTGTAGAACAGCTTGGCGCCGGGGTCGGCGGCATGGGCGTATTCGAAGGCTTTTTCGATATATTCCGTGCCAATGATCCGGTAGTATTCCGTGGGCCGGTACAGGCTGTCGCCTGCATCGGGCACGGCTTCATTCACCACGTCCCAGGCGTATATTTTTCCTTTGTACCGGCCGACAACGTCGGCGATGTGTTGTTGCAGCCGGGCGAGGAGTTCTGCTTTGGTGGCAGTGCGGCCGTTCGTTTTGAAAAACCAGTCGGGCGTCTGGTTGTGCCAGCACAGGGTATGGCCGCGCAGCCGCAGGCCGTTGGTTTGGGCAAATTCCACGATCCGGTCGGCCGGCGCCCAGTTGTAGCGGTCTTCTTCGGGGTGGATGGGGCCGGGTTTCATGGCATTTTCGGCGGTCAGGCTGTTGAATTCCCGTTTGATCACGCCGGCGGCCTGCACCTCGTCGAGCAATTGTGGCGAAACGGCCACACCGATGGGGAAATAGTCTTTATAATAGTCTTTCAATCCTTTTTCGGCCGGGTCGGGCAGGAACACCAGTGTTTCTGGTGCGCCGAGGTAGCTGGGTTTTTCCGGGCCGTGGATCAGGGTTATTTTTTGCAGGACCACGCCGGCGTCGACCAGCCAGTATTTCAGGGTGTGCAGGCCGGGCGTTTTCAGGCGATGCGCGGTTTTTACGATCGATATGTTATCCGCTACCAGTTGTCCCCAGGCTCTGACCGACAGGTCGGGCGTCACATTTGCGATTTCAGGCGTTTCATCGTCGATAGAAACGGCGCAGCGCAGGCTGGCCGATTCGTTGAAATTCAGCGTCGGTGAGAGGTACAACGCCACCGTCGCGGTCCCTGTATCGGCCGCCCAAATCCGGTATTCCAACCGCGGGCTTTGGGCCGACGGTGTTTGCGGCGGCGCGGTCACCGGAAAAGCCGTCATGCCCGAACCTGCGCGGCCGATATCGGGCAGCAACTGCCAGTGGATATCGCCGGTTTCCACTTTGTTGGTGAAATGTTCGGCTGCTATCGAAATGGTATGGTCGGCCGCTATAAAGCCGTAAAAACCGCGGAGTTCGGGGTTGAAAACAGGGGCGAAAACGGTGAATTGTTGCCCGGTGCCGGTTTCAATGCGGAGGGATACCCGCTGCCGGCCTTTGGGCGCTTTTGTGGCGTCGACGCCCACCCCGATGCGTTGCTCGTCCGTGACCCGGCCTTTTGTCGCCGAGAGGGTCAGCCACGGCGCTTCCGCGGTTATCGAAAAATCGAAGGGCGCCCGGCCTTTGTTAAAAATCTCGATATACCGCGTTTGCGGCAGGGCGGTATTGATTTCGGGCAATTCCAGTTGTTCCGACAGGCCTTCCACCGATACCCCCGCATCCGCCGGGGCGGGCAATTCGATCGTCACCTGCGCCGGCATCGTTTGCTCGGGCGGTTGTTGCCAGTAGGTGTATCCGATATGCGTTTGCGCCATCATGTGGTTCCATTTCCCGCCGGAGAGCGTGTCGTGGTAGTAGCGGGTCAGTTCGGCGTCTTTTGCGTAAAGGGCCTGGGCGCGTTGGGCCAGTTCGTTGGTCCTGGCGCGTCCCTGTTGGGCGTAGAGCCGGTTTTGCGCCGTGGTGACGTACAGGTCGGTCAGGTTGGCGCAGGCTTTCACGGGGAACAGGACGAGCTGGTAGAACGCATCGCGGTATTGAACCGGCAAGGCCTGGTAAATGGCTTCAGCGCGGGTTTCGAGCCGCCGGTATTCCGCCACGGCGTTTTCCGCTTCGCGGTAGTGCGCAAGGCTGTACGTGCCGGGCTCGAGCAGTTCGGGTTTACGGCGGGCATTGATGCCGGTGTAGTCGCGCAGAATGCCGGCGATGTCGGCGGCGTACCGCGGGCCGAACTGGCGGGCAGCCCAGGCCGCCGTATAGGCGCGCAATTGCTGGACGGGCAGGCGTCCGGGATTCCAGGCATAGTCCAGGAAGAACTGGATGGGAAACTCCATCGGTTTGATGTCGCCCACATTGACGATCCAGATCCGGTCGGCGCCGTAGCGCCAGGCCAGGTGCATTTGTTCCCATACCCGGGCGATATTGTTGGTATTCAGCCATTTGTAGTTGCGCGGCCCACCCACGTAATCGAAATGGTAATAGATGCCGTAGCCGCCGGCCCGGGGTGGGGCGCCGGGTTTGGGCAGTTTGCGGAGATTGCCCCAGTTGTCGTCGCAGAGCAACAGGGTGATATCGTCGTCGACGCGCATACCCTGGTCGTAGTAATCCTGCACTTCCTTGTACAGGGCCCACAGTTGCGGGGTTTCGGCGGGCGGTTTTCCGGTTACTTCGACGATAATTTGGCGCTGGTCGGCCACGATGCGTTCCAGCAGGGCCGTGGCGGTATCGTGCGACATGGGCTTGTCGCCATCGCCGCGCATCCCCACCGTCACGATCTTGTCGTAGGTTTTCATGCGTTCCAGGCCCGTACGCCAGAACGCGCGGAGGCTGGAGTCGTTCCGGGCGTAATCCCAGGAGCCTTCGTTGCCGTAGCGTTTCCATTCGTCGTGCGCCCGGCCGAGCGGTTCGTGGTGCGAGGTGCCCATGACGATGCCGTACTCGTCAGCCAGCGCGGCGTTTTGCGGATCGTCGTCGTAAAAGGCATTGCCCCACATGGCGGGCCACAGGTAGTTGGCTTTGAGGCGGAGGAGGAGTTCGAACACGTGTTCGTAAAACCCGGCATTGAAGCCGCCGAATTTTTCGCCGGCCCAACCGGACAAGGCCGGGGCTTCGTCGTTGATAAAAATGCCGCGGTACCGCACCACGGGTTTGTCGGTTTTGAAAAAATCGCCGCGCAACCACAGTTCTTCGCGCCGGCGCACCGGCACGTCCGCCCACCAGTACCAGGGCGACACCCCGAGCATCTGCGACAAATCGAACACGCCGTACGCCGTGCCCCGCCGGTCGCTCCCGGCGATCACCAGCGCTTTTTCCACCCCCGGGAGCGGGGCGTCGACTACCTGGATTTGGTAGGCTTCCCATTGGCCGGCGAGGCTGTCGGTATTGATTTTTTTGGTGCCGGCCAGCTGCCGGATCAATGCCGAATGTTCCAGCGAGCCGATAATGATCAAACAGGGCGCTGCAGGCGCATGCAGGAGATCCGGTTTTCGGCCGCTCACCAGTTCGATATCGCGCTGCAGCCAGGATGCGGCTTTGCGCACGGTGTTGAGATCCAGGCTGTCGACGTAGATCGGGCAGGCCCGGGCGGCTTGTACGATCGGGAAGGCGGCCGGTTCCCGGGTGTCGAGCAGGGGCGTGCCCGGGACTTGCGACCGGAGGCGGGCGGCGCTGAAAAGCAGGCATACGAGCAGGAGGCGGGTTCTGTTCATGTGCAGGATATCGTTGTTGTTGCCGGTTTGAAGCACCCCAAGAAACGGAGGGGATGGCAAAAGTTCGGATTAGCAGTTCGTTGTTATTGTCTGTCCATGGTGTAATTCAACTCAGTTACCCCGCAAGCAAATTGCCGGGTATTCAAGAGGTTTAGTTTTATTCTGTCTTTGACGGCTGCAAACAAAGGGATGCCCCGTCCAAGAATTATTGGATTAACAAATAGCCAGTAGCCGTCAATTAAGTTCTGTTGAATAAGTGAATGTGTTGCTGTCGGGCTGCCAAAAAGCAAGATGTCTTCGCCTGCCTGTTGTTTTATTTCATTTATGCTGTCCGAAAGGTGGCCGCTGATTATTCTGGTGTTTGTCAGACCCCCTTCGTTCATTGTTTTCGATAAAACAATTTTGCGCACTTTGCTATACCACTTGGCATGTTCAATGTCGTGTTTGGTCGCTGTGGGCTTGTCCCCTGCGGTAGGCCAGTAATTTTCCATCATCTGGTACGTTACTCGCCCATATAATGCCGTGTCGCCTTTGCTTATCCGTTTACCGACATAATCAAAAATTTCTTCATTAACGTTAATCCAGTTCATTTCTCCATTCGGCCCTGCGACAAAACCGTCAAGCGACATGTGCATAAATGAAATTATTTTTCGCATAGAGTTCTGTTTTTTTATTGTTGTATAAGATTTGTTATTGTCTTTTGGTAATGAATACTAACATTACCATTGCCAGCGTATCGATGCTCAGGGGTATGATAGTTAATGAATAGTTGAACCCAGTTATTTATTTCTTTTGATATCTGGCCAATCGATCGCTCCCTTTCCTAATCAGCATTCCTTCTTCAACGCCTTTTCTTAGGTCCCTTGTTGCGGTTGCAGTTGAGATTTTAGGGAACATCTTAAGATAGTCTTTCCTGGTGAAATCACCCGTAATAATTTGATCCAGGAAGTAATTCAAACGCTCTGAATCCGTGAAATGCGCTCTTTGTGTATCCACCAGTTCCGCTAAACTCAATTTTATCTTGCCCAATAAATATTCAACAAATTTTGTGGATAGTCCTTCCTTGTCGCATTGACTCAACACATGATAGTATTCTTCCTGGCTATTCCTTATCTCTTGCTCAATTGGCAAATATTCAAACACAGGATTTGCCTTCATTAATATCACCGTTTGCCATAAACGCCCCATCCTCCCATTACCGTCCATAAAAGGATGAATAAATTCCATTTCATAGTGGAATACACAACTCTTGATGATCAGGTTATCCGCTCCTTCTTTAAGATAGCTAAACAAGATTGTCATCAAATTATCGACATTCCATCCCGGCGGAGCCAAATGCGCTATTCTGTCTCCCTGCACCACTCCGACCGAACCGGTCCTGAACTGACCTGGCATATCCACCAGGCCTGACATTAACAACCTGTGCGCTGCTAAATAGGATTCCTTCGAGAAGGCGTCAAAATTTGAAAGATTATCGTATGCCTGAATTGCATTCTCCACCGCTTTGATATCCTTGGAAGGGCCGATTACACGTTTATTCTCAATGATCGCAGTAATTTGATCTTCGTTCAGCGTGTTTCCTTCTATCGCCAGGGACGCACGAATGGTCTTTACTTTATTTTTTTTCCTAAGTTCCGTCTGTGGTTTCCTAAGATGCGTTGCATCGACAACGCCTAACAATCTGCCAATCTCGGTTGCGAGATTGATTATTTGCGGAGTTCCTTCGTAGTATTTATAAATCATGATGCCATCTTTTGATCGCATTAAATGTACATATTAAATGAAAAACTGCAAAATATAGTATCAAATTTAGATCACTACCTTGCGTAACGGAATTAAGCCCAACGATTGTGTTCCTGCATCTCCAGTGCACATCTTCCCCCAAAAACCCCGCGCATTGCCGCACCTGGTGGTACATATATTTCCGCATCAAAACCACACTGCCCTTTCCCGGCAAGCACCGGCGAAAGGGCAGTGTAGCTATTGGCAGTGTGGTTAATATGGTTGTGCAGGTTGGTCAACGGTGATCTATTTGACGGCGACAAACTTAATCTTTTTCGGGTATCAGCATGGTGGCCGGCTACAAAAAAAAGGGAAGGGAAGGTAGAAGGCGGCTGCCGGCGCTTGGGATTGTTTATACCCGTCGGCAAGTGGATTGCGAAAGGCTGGAAGCGGCCGGTCTATTATCGGCGTGGCTGCGAGTCACGCCGATAATACGCATGGAACGAACAAAAATGGGATGGCCCCGTTTATGATTTTTTGGGCCGCTGATCCTTCGCTCCGCACCGGAGGACGCGCGCGCAGCAGCTTGAGCAACAATCGGCAATGCGCTCGCCCACACGATGGGCCCCAAAAGGCCGAACGGCGGGTTTGAAGGCACGGAAATACTCAACGTATGCAAGATCTTACCAAAATAGCAGTCCTCATCACCGGCGGAAGCAAAGGCATCGGCTATGGCATCGCCGCCAGTTTACTCCAGGCCGGCGCGCAGGTAGCCATCACCAGCCGCCGACAGCAAGCCGCCGACAGCGCGGTCCGGGCGCTTTCAAAAATCGGCCCCGGCAGGGTCATCGGCATCGCGGCCGATGTCCGCGATTTTGCCGCGCAACAGCGGGCCGTGGCTAAAACCCTCGAAGCCTTCGGCCGCCTCGACGTGCTCATCGCCAATGCCGGTATCGGTCATTTTGCCGCCATTACGGACCTGACGCCGGCACAATGGCAGGAAACGATCGACACCAACCTGACCGGGGTGTTTTACAGCATCAAGGCAGCCGTTGCCGCGCTGACGGAAGCGAAGGGGTATTTCATCACGATCGCCAGCCTGGCCGGCACCAATTTCTTCGCTAAGGGCGCGGCCTACAATGCCAGCAAGTTTGGCCTGGTGGGCTTCACCCAGGCGGTCATGCTCGACCTCCGGCATGCAGGCATCCGCTGCACCACGATCATGCCGGGCTCGGTAGCCTCCCACTTCAACGACCACCAGCCCAACGATGCCGACGCCTGGAAAATACAACCCGAAGACCTGGGCCAGATGGTGGTGGACTTGCTGAAACTAAACCCCCGCACCCTGCCCAGCAAGATTGAAGTGCGACCCAGCCTGCCGCCGGGGTAAATAAGCGGCCGCCTTTTATTGACCTCCCGGGATTGTCCACCACAACTTATTATCATTCAACACCGGCAAAAGCTCCAATTCATACAGGCTGATCTTCTGAACCCGGGGATTGACCAGGTCTTCGATTTTGTCTACATACGCGTCTGGACCGGCAGTTGGCCGGCACAGGGCGAGCTGTTGCAAGGTATTCGCCGGAAACTGAACCCCGGCGGCATCCTGCTGCTGGAAGTGGCGCCGCTTTCCGGCTACCAGGCCTACCCGTATAACCACGCTTTTGCCCGCTCGATGGAACTGATCGGCTTGCTCGAAATGCTCCAGGCCGGTGCGGCGGCACAGCCGGAACCAGTACAGGCGTTGCTGCAACAAGCGGGTTTTGAAGTGCCGGAACGGAGCACTGGCTTGCCGGCCTTTATCCCCCGCAACGACCACCGGATCGTATCGCTGGCCCTGGAAGCCTGCCGGGATGCCATCCTCCATTGCCGGGGCTCGACGACGGACGAACTGAACGCCCTGTTGCTCGAACTCCGGGAATTTGAACAACAGGACGACACGCTCATCAGCAGGCCCGGCTTATTACAACTGGTGGCCTGGCCAAGCCAACCGACCCCGGCCACTATTCGCTAACCACTACTTAAATGAAAAACAGGCACATTCTTGCTCTCCTGCTAACCCTGTTGGGCACGAACTTCGCCTTGGCACAATCAACCGACGATTTCGTGACCACTTGGAAAACGGATAATCCGGGCGCCTCAAACAGCACCTCCATCACCATCCCCACTGCAAGTGGCTTCACGTACAATTACAAGGTAGCCTGGGACAACGACGGCGCCTTCGGCCAAACCGGCATTGCCGGCGTGTGACCCACAACTTCGGAGCCGCCGGCACCTACACCATCCGGATGCAGGGGCGCCTTTCCATCCATTTGCTTCGCCGTCTTTAGCGCCTATCCCAATCCGTTCGCCGACCGGCTGCGCATACGCTACGCACTCGGCTCGGCAGGCCCGGTTTCGCTCGAGGTGTACGACCTGACCGGCGGGCGGATCGCCAGTCTGGTACAGGCAGAGCAACCGGCAGGCGCCTATGAAGCCAGTTGGGATGCCCGTAGCGCAAGCGCACAAACCGCTGGGATCTATCTGTTGCACTTGACGACGAATGCCGGGGTGCTCACCCGGAAGGCGCAGTTGGTTTGGCAGGGGCGTTTTTTTGAATTTACCGCCGGGGCGCGAAGACGCTAAGGAATGCGCTAAGTTGAGTGTTGCGCGGCCTTGGTGTCTTTGCGCCTTTGCGTTTTTTTGCTGATCCAAAAGGATTGCGCATGGTATTCCCGCGATCAGTAAGGGGCGCTGTTATTTCGATTTTTTCTCTAACATTGTCGCCTAAATAAGATTTCGCTATATGCCGGCACGCATACTTGTTGTCGATGATGAGCCCCGTTTTGAGCGTCTGGTCCTCCAGCGGCTTCGGAAAGGTGTCCAGGAGGGGCTGTATAGTTTTCAATTTGCTGCTGATGGGCTGGAGGCGCTTGCGATTATTGAGCGGGATCCGGCATTCGACATGGTTTTGACGGATATCAATATGCCCCGCATGGACGGGCTGGCGCTGCTTGAACGGATACAGGAAATGCATCCCCTGCTTAAAGTCGTCATTGTGTCGGCTTACGGCGATATGCCCAATATCCGCAAAGCCTTGAACCTGGGCGCATTCGATTTTGTAACCAAGCCGATCGATTTTGCCGACCTGGAACGTACGATCGAGAAAACCCTGGACGAGGCTGCCATCCTGAAGGAAGTTTCCAAAACCCGTGAACTGGCTGAAAAAAATGCCCTGTTGCAGGAACTGGACCAACTCAAGACCCGGTTCTTCACCAATATTTCCCACGAATTTCGAACCCCCTTGACCATCATTGCCGGAATGACGGAACAGATCGGTGAAAACCCCGGTCGCTGGCTTGAATACGGCCTCGATATGATCGGCCGTAATACCAACAACCTCCTCGACCTGGTTCGGCAGATACTCGACCTGAACAAACTGGAGTCCGGAAACCTTGAACCCGATTATATACAAGCCGATATCATCCCCTATTTGCAGCAAATCGCCGGGTCTTTTCAAGTGCTTGCGGAAACACACGATATCCGCTTGAGATACGATAGTACGGTGGAAACGCTTGTTATGGATTTCGACCCGGATAAAATGTTGCGCATCATCACCAACCTGCTCGGCAATGCCCTGAAATTCTGTTCGGAAGGCGATCAGGTCGATTTTGAAGTAGACCAACCGACTGTGGATGTCCTGCAAATCCGGATCCGGGATTCCGGCCCGGGGATTCCGGCTGCACAAATCCCCCATATTTTTAACCGGTTCTACCAGGTAAAGAACACTGTCCGGCCCAACATGCCCGGAACGGGCATCGGCTTGTCGCTCGTTCAGGAATTTACCAGCCTGCTCGACGGCTCCATATCCGTGGAAAGTGAGGAAGGGCAAGGCGCCACCTTTACCCTGCAATTTCTCATCCGGCGGGAAGCGCCGCCGCAGCATCATTTGTCGGCGCCTGCAGAACGGCAATTGACGCCAGCGGCGACCGCAATTTCCGTCGTGGATGAAGGCGATCTCAACCTTCCCGCCCTGCTGATCGTAGAGGACAATGCCGATGTCGCCAAATACCTGATGAGTTGCCTGGAAGGTCGCTATCAACTGTCCTGGGCTCAGGATGGGGAAGAAGGTATTGCCGCGGCTATCGAAACCGTACCCGATATCATCCTCAGCGATGTCATGATGCCCCGGAAAGACGGCTTCGAACTCTGCCAAACGCTTAAAACAGACAACCGTACCAGCCACATTCCCATTGTGCTGCTAACGGCCAAAGCCGATATCGAGTCTAAAATTACCGGTCTGCGGCGTGGCGCCGATGCCTACCTGGCCAAGCCTTTCGACAAGCAAGAACTTCTGGCCCGGCTTGAAAACCTGCTCGAACTCCGCGCCCGCCTTCAGGCGCGGTACCGGACTTTGGAGGATATCCCCGCCTCGGATGAAGACGAACTGGAGCAGGAAGACAAGTTTGTGCTCCAGATCAAAGAAACCATCCATGCACACATGGATGAGGAAGAATTTGGCATCTACGAGCTCTGCCACGCCATCGGCGTAAGCCGGACCCAATTGCACCGCAAGATCAAGGCGTTGACCGGGCATTCCACCTCGAGCCTCATCCGCTACATCCGGCTGCTGCACGCCAAACACGTGCTGTTGACGACCGATTTGAACATTAGCCAGGTGGCTTATGAATGCGGATTCCGGGATCCCAAATATTTTTCCAATATGTTTACCCGGGAATTTGGCGCCGGGCCGAAAGACTTCCGGAAAAAATCAAAGGAACAATAGTCCACCCTTTTGGAACAATAGCAGACGTCCGAACCTGACGCACCCGGTACTTTTACGCCTTCAACTATTGTAATGAAGGCACATATTCAACGCTGGCTTTTTTATTGTGGGTTGCGCAGTTGTTTTTCCATCCGGGGATACGCGCAGGGGCCGGTTGTTTTGCCAGTTTACACGTATTGCTCCGGGCCGGATAGCGGGTATACCGAGCTGCCGCGGCAGCGCGATAAACTGCACGCCGGGGCCCGCAATGCCTGGGGTGTTTGGAACGGAGCCGGCGTCGGAGCTGTCATTTTTATTCAGGCGCCCTGGTTGTCATCCAGGTGGGCCGTCCTGCTGCTTGGCGGCCTGTTGTGGGCGCTCTTCCGGTCGGCTTATCACCGGCAAAAAGTTCGGTATGAAGCCGCTATCGAACGCGCCCGCTCCGAGGAGCAGCAGCGCCAGGCCGAAAACCTGGAGGCCCAAACAAAAAAACTGGCCGATGCCGCGCTGGCCCTGAAAGAAAAAAACGAAGCGGTCATTGCCATTCAGCAAAGGCTGATGGAACAGAACAAACTGGCTACGCTCGGGCAACTCATCGCCGGTATTGTCCACGAGATAAAAACACCCCTCAACTTCGTAAATAACTTCTCCGATATTGCAGCCGAACAGACTGCCGAATTGACGGATGAACTGGCAACCCTCCAGGCGGATATTGCGCCGGCTACTTTTGAAAACCTGCGCCAACTGGCAGCTGATATCCGCGAAAACACGCTGGAGAGCCGCGATAACGGCCAGCGGGCACTACGTATCATTCACCACCTGCTAAACCTTTCCCGAGACACTGAAGATCACTTTTATTCGGTGGAACTGCACACCCTGCTGGACGATAACCTCAAACTGGCTTATCACGGCTACCGGGCGGTGGCGCCTGCGTTTAATGTTACGGTCGAAAAGGATTACGATCCGGCGATCCGGCAAATTGAAGCCATTACGGCAGACCTGGACAGCGTAATACTCAATATCCTGAGCAATGCTTTTGAAGCTGTCCACGAGAAACAGCAGGCGGAAGGTAAAGGGTACGAACCTGTGCTGCAAATCCGTACGGAAGCAGAACCGTCGGGCGTCCGGATCCGCATCCGGGACAATGGCAGCGGGATCTCCCCTGACGTGCAGGATCAAATCTTCTCACCCTTCTTTACCACCAAACCTCCGGGTAAAGGCAATGTAGGACTGGGCCTGTCTATCAGCCGCGATATTATTGTCGAAAGGCATGGCGGCAAACTGGAGGTCAGCAGCCGCTCCGGCGAATTTACCGAGTTCCGGATCTTTTTACCCGCCCGGTCCGCGAATCGACGAATGACCTCCTGAAACAACCACCTTGCCATTCAAGATTGCCTGAAACGATAATCTACCTAATTGAAACAATGCCGGACGTCCGGACCATCGTATTCCACCAACTTTGTGGAACATACAACATCAAGTTATGAAACTATTGATCGTAGACGATGAGAAGGCGATCAAACGTCTTTTTTTACAGCGTTTTCGCAAGGAGTGCCGCGAAGGCCTGCTCGAACTGTATTTTGCCTTTTCGGCGCCGGAAGCATTGGCCTTTCTCCAAAACGATGCCGCAGCCGACCTGGCGCTGATCCTTTCCGATATCAACATGCCCCAGATGAGTGGTCTGGAATTGCTGGAAATCATCAGAAAAAAATACCCCGAGCTCCGGATCATTATGCTTACGGCTTACGATAGCGCCGAGCTCCGACGACGGGTTTTGGCCATGGGCGCCGATGAATACCTGACCAAACCGGTTGATTTCCAATGGTTACGGGAAAACCTGTTTGGCTGAATCGAACGGGCGGCAAGGTCTACGCCGCGGGAAGATGGATAATAAATTCGGTGTACTCGCCGGGTTGGCTGTCCACCGAAATTTTGCCTTTGTGCTGGAGGGTAATGATGTCGTAACTGATCGAAAGCCCGAGGCCCGTATTACCTTCTCCCGTCGGCTTGGTGGTAAAAAATGGCTGGAAAATCTTTTCCCGTATATCTTCCGGGATGCCGGGGCCGTTATCCCGGATGCGGATGACGGCATCTCCATTTTCCAAACCGGTGCTTACCCGGATGACGGGGTGGTAGGCTCCGCCCGCGGTTTGTTGTTTTTCATGAACGGCAAAGCAGGCATTGCTCAAAATATTGAGCAGAACGCGACCCAATTCCTGCGGAAATACCTCCAGCGGTCCCAGTGCGGTATCCAGTTGTTTTTCGATGTGCGCCTGAAAGGTCGGGTTAGCAGCGCGGAAACCGTGGTAGGCGAGGTTGATGTTGTCTTCCACCAGTTTGTTGAGATCGACGGGAAGGCGAAGACCTGGGGTGCCGCGGGCATGGTCCATCATGCTTTTGACGATGCGGTCGGCCTGATTCCCGTAATGAACAATATCGATCGCATTCAGCCGTAAATCTTCCAGAATAGCCTGAATATTATCAAAGGTAGCGTCATCTGGCGCGGTATGGTACCGGTCCAGTTCTTCGCGCAGTTCGGCCAGCAGTTCCTCGGAGCCCTCCGAAAAGTTATTGACAAAATTCAGCGGGTTCTTGATCTCATGCGCAATGCCGGCGACCATTTGACCCAGCGAGGCCAACTTTTCCTGCGCGATGAGTTGGTCCCGGGCATCCATGATCTCGGTGGTGCGGGCGGCCAGTTCTTTTTCCAGGGCTTTGCGCAGCAGGCGCTGCCGGTAAAACCAGTACGCTATGGCGCCGGCAACCAGCAGGAAGCAGAGCAAATAAAACCAGGTTTCCTGGTAAAAAAAACGACCTACGTGTACCTGGACCACAATGGGGGCTTCTGCCCGCTTGCCCCGGTAGTCGACCCCGCGAATCAGGACACGGTATGCGCCCGGGGAAAGGTCGGGCAATACCAACTGTGGACTGTTGCCCAGGTAGTTCCAATCATCAGCCTCATTATGACCGGGGCCTTCAATCCGATAGAAGAACGTCTGGGCTTCCGGCCGCACCAGGTTGGACAACGCAAAGCCGAGATTGAGATAGCGGTGGGTCGCCGGCAGCTTGAGTGTGCCCATCCCGGTGAAACCAAAATGCAGGCTGCGGTCGGCGCCAAGCCGGTCATCGTAATAGTTCACTTCGGTAAGGAAAAGGCTCAGCCTCCCGCTGCGCAGCAATTGTGCCTTCAGCAGCTCCGGCTCGAGGATATTGATGCCGTGGATAGATCCGAAGATCAGTCGTCCTTTTGAATCCTTGAAATAGGAATACCGGTTAAATTCATTGGTGGAAAGCCCGTCTTCCACACTCAACTGGGCCAGTACTTCGCCTTCCGGAGAAAGCAGGTTGATCCCTTTGTACGTCGACAGCCACCAGTACCCTTCCGCATCTTCCAATATGCCCACCACCGTATTGTTGGACAGGCCTTTTTCCACATTGACGACCTGGATGGCTCCCGTCTGCGGATTGAAGATTTGCAACCCGGCGCCGTAAGTTCCCATCCAAAGCCGGCCACGGGCATCTTCCGAGATGCACATCATCCGTTCGTCGCGGAACCCTTCCGGCGAACCTATGTGCCGGGAATTTCCATTTTTGAGCGAAAATTGCCAAAGCCCCTCGAGACTGGCCACCCAGAGCGTACTGTCTTTCGACAGAAACAGTTCGTTGATATCGCCATCGATGCTGACCGGTTTGCCATTTTCCTGCCAGGGATGCAACTTGCGGGTCGTCAGGTTGAAAAAAAACAGTCGGCCGTCATTGCTCACCAATGCCGCGTTTTGGGCATCGAGGAACGTGAATTTCGTAAAGTCAACCCCTACCTCGAAACGGGTGCGCACCTTGTTGCTGTCTATACGTACCAGCCCATGGGGGGAGCCATACCACCAATAACCGTCGTCCGATTTGATCAGGTTCGACAGCGCGATATGGTGAAGCGTGTCGTCGACCCAAGTTTCCGGATAAAAGAATTGGAAAACGGGGGTTTTTTGCGGGCGTACCAGGAGCAGGCTGCTATAGGCTTCCGTTCGAATCAGGTATTCACCCGGCCGCCATTCAGCGATGGCGCGGGTGGGTATGCCTTTCATGATGTGGGAAACGGAGCCATAAAACTGGATATCCGCAACGACCAGCCCGCCTGCCGATAACGTCTTTATGTTCCGCGTGAAATCCCTGCTCTGCACGTTGTTTTGGTGGATCCAGCCAAAGCGGGAAACGCTGGTTGTTTGTTGCAGCACGGCACTGTAGTCGAAGTACCGTCCTGCCGTATCCAGCAAAACAGCCCTGTAATAATCCCGTTCATCGGGGAGTACGAACAACAGGTTGCCCGCCGCGTCTTTTGTTGCCCTGTACTTATCATAAACTATTTGATAAGGTTGAACCCGGTTGTCGAAAACCGTTTTCAATACCGCCCTCCCGGCGCCCTTTTCGATTTCGTAGAGCCGTTTGGTGTCGAGCATCAATACCCGGTTCCTCGCATCGGTACACAGTAGAAATTGTCGCCAGGACGCCTCCCGGGGTTGTGGCGTACCTGAAAAGAGCGCGTCGTACGAAAACGACTTCCAGGCCCCGGTGCGAAGATTTAAACGCATAAGTTGGAACTGTTCCCGAACCTTCTGCGGAAAGTAGGCGGCAATGGGCTCCTTAAAAAACCACAATTCGTCACCTGCCAGTGTCTGATACCCGGGCAAATAGGGGTAGCTGGTCTGCATCGCATCTACTACCGGCTCTATCGGCAGATCACCCAGCAAGGTGGTCTTTTCATCCTGAAACCGGTAGATCTGGATGCGCTGAAGAAGCCGGGCCAGCAGGATAACCCCATGTTCCCTGGAATAATCCATCCAGTATATGTCGGCATCAGGATCCGGCAATTGATAAAAAACGGTCCGGTGTGTTTCCGGGTCGAACAGGAAAAAATAAGGGCTCATCCGGAAGAAGCCAAACAGATCGCCCGCCGGATTGACACCGGCCAATGCTGCCTGCCGGTGGCTGGCGCCGGGAGGAAGGCTATCCCAATAGATCACTTGCGAATGCCGGCCCTCAAACCGGAAAAAATTGACGGTCCGGTGTTCCGGCTGATCGAAACAGGCATTGACCCAAAAGCGCCCCTGCCGGTCCATCAGGCCATCTGAAACGCAGTTGATGGGCATGCCATCTTCCAGGTCGTAAGCAGTAAGGTTGGACGGATAAAGTTTGAGCAGGCTGTCGCTGCGTTGCCCGTGGGCAAGACCTGCCAACAGGCACAACATGAAGCAACTGGTGAAGCTGAATCCGCGCATAGTTCGGAGGCAAATGTCCCATTATTACGCTGCTTTTCGTGATCTTCGGATTCAACTTTCTTGCCGCTCAGGCATCCGACGATTTTGTCACCACCTGGAAAACCGATAATCCGGGCAGCTCCAACAACACTTCCATTGCCATACCGACTAACGGCGGTGGGTACAGCTATGACGTGGACTGGAACAACGACGGTATTTTTGACCAGCTTGGTATTACCGGTAACGTTACGCATAATTTTGGTGTAGCCGGCACCTACACCATCCGCATCCGGGGCGATTTCCCGCGGATTTATTTCAATTATAGTGGCGATGCCATCAAACTGCTCGATGTAAACCAGTGGGGTACCATCGCCTGGACTTCCATGGAGCGTGCATTTAGTGGTTGTGATAACCTGAACATCACTTCCACCGACCTGCCGGATCTCAGCGCCGTCACGAATATGGCGGAAATGTTTGCTGCTTGCAATGCCCTGAATGGCCCAGGCAACATCGGTGACTGGAACACCTCGGCAGTAACGAATATGAATGATATGTTCCGATTCGCCGTTTCCTTCAACCAGCCCATCGGCAACTGGAATACCGCATCCGTGACCACTATGTTAGAAATGTTTGTATTTGCCAACGCATTCAACCAGCCCATCAGCGACTGGAACACTGCAGCCGTGTCAAACATGTTTGCTATGTTTTATAATGCCAGTTCCTTCAATCAGCCCATTGGCGATTGGAACACTGCGGCTGTGACAAACATGGGTAACATGTTTACATCCGCTACTTCCTTCAACCAGCCCATCGGCAACTGGAACACTGCGGCCGTGACGAATATGCATGGTATGTTTGCCCAAGCCGGTTCCTTCAACCAGCCCATCGGCAACTGGAACACCGCGGCCGTGACAGATATGTCGGAAATGTTCGACCATGCCACTTCCTTCAATCAGCCTGTAGGCGACTGGAACACCGCGGCCGTGACGAATATGTCTTTAATGTTCTATAATGCCAGTTCCTTCAACCAGCCCATTGGCGACTGGAACACTGCAGCCGTGACAAACATGTTTGCTATGTTCTATAATGCCAGTTCCTTCAACCAGCCTATTGGCGACTGGAACACTACAGCCGTGACAAACATGTCTGGTATGTTCTATAATGCCAGTTCCTTTAATCAGCCTGTTGGAGACTGGAACACCGCAGCCGTGACAAGCATGTCTTCTATGTTCAATAATGCCAGCTCTTTCAATCAGCCTATCGGCAACTGGACTTTGAATGCTTCGGTAAGCATTAATAATATGCTGAACAATTGCGGCATGGATTGCACGAATTACACCGCTACCCTGAACGGCTGGGCCAAAAACCCCGCCACGCCTTCGGGCCGCTCGCTGGGAGCAGCAGGCAGACAGTACGGTACCAACGCCGTGCCTGCACGATTCAACCTCACAAGCGCCAGAAGCTGGACCATCACAGGCGACGCGAACAGCGGCGGACTCTGCGGCCCTGCCCCACAACCCGATGAATTCATCATCACGGTGAAAACCGACAACCAGGGCACTTCTGGCAACACCTCCTTCATGATCCCGACCACGGGTGGGGGATACAACTACGAAGTGGACTGGGACTATGACGGCGTCTACGACCAGTCGGGCATCACCGGTAATGTGACCCACGACTACGGTACTGCCGGCACTTACACCATCCGCATCCGGGGCGATTTTCCGCGGATTTATTTCGACTATTATTGGGACTACGGCAAATTGCTCGATGTAAATCAATGGGGCAACATTGCCTGGACATCCATGGAGCGTGCATTTAGCGGATGTTCCAACCTGAATATCACCGCTACCGATCTGCCAGATCTGAGCGCTGTCACGAATATGGCGGAAATGTTTGCTTCTTGCAACGCCCTCAATGGGCCAAGTAACATCGGGGACTGGAATACTGAATCTGTGACAACGATGGCTTATATGTTCGCCGATGCCAGTTCTTTCAATCAGCCTATCGGCGACTGGAACACCTCAAGCTTGACGGACATGAAATTCATGTTCTATTTTGCCAATTCCTTCAACCAGCCCATTGACAACTGGAACACCTCGTTGGTGACGAATATGATGGGTGTTTTTATATACAATTCTTCCTTCAACCAACCCCTCGACCATTGGAACACTTCGTCGGTGATTACCATGTCTACGATGTTCTACCAAGCTTCTTCCTTTAACCAGGCTATTGGGGACTGGGATTTGAATGCCTCGGTAAACCTGAACGATATGCTGTCATATTGCGGTATGGATTGCACGAATTATACCGCTACCCTGAACGGCTGGGCCCAAAATCCCGCCACGCCTTCCGGTCGCAAGCTGGGCGCAGGTGGCAGACAGTACGGTACCAACGCAGTACCTGCACGATTCAACCTCACAAGCGCTAGAAGCTGGACCATCACAGGCGACGCGAACAGCGGCGGACTATGCGGCCCGGCCCCACAACCCGATGAATTCATCATCACGATAAAAACCAATAACCCGGGCTCTTCCGGCAACACCTCCTTTACCATCCCGACCACGGGCGGGGGATACAACTACGAAGTGGATTGGGACTATGACGGCGTCTACGACCAGTCGGGCATCACCGGTAATGTAACGCATAACTTCGGCGTTCCCGGCACCTACACCATCCGCATCCGGGGCGATTTTCCGCGAATTTATTTCAATTATGGAGGCGACTGCAACAAACTGCTCGATGTAAACCAATGGGGCACCATTGCCTGGACTTCCATGGAGCGCGCATTTAGTTATTGTGTCAATCTGAACATCACGGCAACCGATGTGCCAAATCTCAGCGCCGTCACTAATATGGGTGAAATGTTTGCTGCTTGCTTTGCACTGAATGGCCCAAGCAACATCGGTAGCTGGAACACCTCGTCAGTTCAGTTTATGGACAATATGTTCGCCAGTGCCGGCTCCTTCAACCAGCCCATTGGCGAATGGAACACTGCGGCGGTAACGAATATGGAAGGTATGTTCTTCCAGGCCGGTTCCTTCAACCAGCCCATTGGTAACTGGAATACCGCAGCGGTCCAAACTATGTACCTAATGTTCCACAATGCCTTTTCGTTCAACCAGCCTATCGGCAACTGGTCTTTGAATGCATCAGTGAACATGAAAGGTATGCTGGAATATTGTGGCATGGATTGCACAAATTACGGCGCCTCCCTCCTCGGCTGGGCCAACAATCCCGCTACGCCTCAGGGTCGATGGCTGGAAGCATTCCTTGTAAAGTATAGCGCCGAGGGTGTAAGCGCACGAAACACCCTCATCACCGACAAAGGCTGGTTCATCTTGGACGGGGGTACCTGTAGCCAGGTTCCGGTAGCCCACTGCCAAAGCGTCTCTGTTTCAGCCGATGCCAACTGTCAGGCAAGTGTTACGGCACAGGATGTCGACAACGGCTCCTACGACCCCGAAGGCGCCCCGCTGGGCTATGCCCTTTCACCCGAGGGGCCTTTTAATACAGGAAATACGGTCGTTACCCTGACCGTCACCGACAACTACGGCTTTACCGGCGCCTGCACCGCGACGATCACCGTCACCGACAATACACCTCCGGTATTGACTTGTCACGATAACACGGTTTATCTGGATAACACCGGCCAATTCGTGCTCTACAATGCCCTGTTCGAAGTCGAAGTGACGGACAACTGCGAGGTGGCCAGTGGCGGCGGTGTCTCGCCCAATACGGTCACCTGCGCACAGGCCGGCCAGGTCATCGAGGTCTCCGTCTTCCGTTTTGATGTGAACGGCAATGTCGGCTACTGCACGGCGAATGTCACCGTAGTGGATGCGGAAGCACCCACCGTCCTTTGCCCGGCCAATATCGAAGTCAGCAATGAGGAAGGCCAGTGCAGCACAGTAGTGGAATTTCCGGTGGGCGTGTCCGACAACTGTGCTGTCATCAGCGTAAACCAGGCGTCGGGCCTGACTACCGGCTCCGCCTTCCCGGTGGGCGTCACAACCAATACCTTCGTCATAAGCGATGCCAGCGGCAACACGGCTTCCTGTTCGTTCACGGTGACCGTCAACGATACCGAAGCGCCGACAATTTCCTGCCCGGCCGATGCCAGTCTGGGAAACCAGTCGGGTCTTTGCAGCGCGAACCTGGAGTATAGTATTACTTCATCGGATAATTGCAGCGAAGCCACCCTGGAGCAAACCGAAGGCCTGGCCAGTGCTTCCGCCTTCCCGGTAGGCATCACGACCAATACCTTCGTTATAACCGATGCCGGCGGCAACACGGCTTCCTGTTCGTTCACGGTGACCGTCAGCGATACCGAAGCGCCGACGATCTTCTGCCCGGCCGATGCCAGTATAGAAAACCAGACCGGGCTTTGCAGCGCGAACTTCGAGTACAGTATTACTTCAAGCGACAATTGCAGCGAAGCCACCCTGGCACAAACCGAAGGCCTGGCCAGTGCTTCCGCCTTCCCGGTAGGCGTCACGACCAATACCTTCGTTATAACCGATGCCAGCGGCAACACGGCTTCCTGTTCGTTCACGGTAACCGTCAGCGATACCGAAGCGCCGGTCGTCACTGCCGAACTGGCCTTCATCGACTGCATCAACCAAACGGACGGCGACATTTACGAAGTGAACTGGACGGTCAGCGACAACTGCGATACGGAACCTGACGAGCTGGCGGTGATCGCCCTGCCGGTCATGAGCAACCCGACGCTGATCTTCAAGAAGAAGAACAAGAAGGGCCTGAAGTTCAAGCTGGCATCCAACGAGATCACCGTGGAAGCCCCGGGCAACATGGGCGCCCAGGTCTGGTGGGCACAAATACAGGCCGACGGCGGAGTAGCCGTAACGCAGGCTCAACAGATCGAATTGCTGGCCAATAACGGCTCGGACAATATCCAGTACAACTTCAGCAATGGCGGCGTGCTCGAGCAGATCAAGAACGACTCGCTCACGCTGGTCGTCAGCGCCACTGACGATGCCGGAAATGTTGGATCGCATGCCGTAGAGACCTACCTGCAATGCACCGCTGCAAGCCGGAACGGAACGGCGCCGGAACATGCTGGCGATACTAATCCAGTTGGTGCAGGAGCGGAGGCTCTGAGTGCCTATCCCAATCCGTTCACCGACCGGCTGAGCATACGCTACGAACTCGGCTCGGCAAGTCCGGTTTCGCTCGAGGTGTACGACCTGACCGGCCGGCGGATCGCCAGTCTGGTGCGGGCAGCGCAAGCGGTCGGCGCCTATGAAGCCAGTTGGGATGCCCGTAGCGCAAGCGCGCAACCGGCCGGGATCTATCTGCTGCGCTTGACGACGGATGCCGGGGTGCTCACCCGGAAGGTGCAGCTGGTTTGGTAAAAAAGGGGTTAATACAGTGAAATATAGTGAGCGTCTCTCCTAACGGGAGGCGCTCACTTTTTTTTAAACGGTTCATTCGGCAATTGTGGCGAAAAGATTTCTATTGGCCCGCCCACCGAACATACAAATAACTGTTCTTCAGTTGTTTAGATCGATCTCGTTTTCCCTTCCTGAACAATAGGTAAAGCATTTTCCCCCATCGTGAACAATAGGTAAAGTATTGCGAACAATGGATAAAGCCTTTTCGCGACCCACTCCCGCACCTTTACCTCCGAATTGAATCCGTAACAAATGATTTCCACTATGAAAAAGCACTTGTTTCCATTGCTGCTCCTGCTGACCGCTATCACACTCAGCGCCCAGGTCAGCGTCAATCAGGACAACTCCGCCCCAGACCCTACCGCCATGCTCGATGTGAAAAGCGCCAACAAGGGCATACTCATTCCCCGGGTGATGTACTACAACACCCCGGCAGCGCCGGCCTTCGGCTTGCTGGTGTTTGGTATCGGCGGTAACGGCGACTGGCCCGATGGCAACGATTATTTCTATTACTGGAATGGCGCCGCCTGGGTGCGTATGGAAGGACCTGTAGGACCGCAGGGACCACAGGGGCCACAGGGCGACCCGGGTGTATTACCCGCCGGCGCAACAGCCGGCAATACCCCGTACTGGGACGGCAGCCAATGGGTACTGAACAGCAGCAACATTTACAACAATGGCGGAAATGTAGGCATCGGCACCGTTACGCCGGGTGCCAAACTGGAAGTAGCCAACAGCGATGCACGTGTATATGGACTTACGGTGGGCAGGGGAAACAACGGCGTAGGCAATAATACAGCGTTGGGAGTGGCTGCTCTTCAAGCCAACACCAGTGGTATAAACAACACGGCCAGTGGTTTCCAGGCCCTTTTAAGCAACACCAGCGGCATGAACAACACGGCCAACGGCGTGAGCGCTCTGGAATCCAATACTACCGGCGGTTTTAACACTGCCACCGGGACAGGTGCGCTGTATTCCAACACCACAGGCAGTAACAATACGGCCAATGGCTATACCGCCCTTCTGTACAACACCAGTGGCATGAACAACACCGCCAACGGCGTGAGAGCCCTTGAATCCAATACTGCCGGTGGTTCTAACACTGCCGCAGGGGCATACACCCTTAATTCCAATACTACAGGCAGTAACAATACCGCCAATGGCTATGGCGCACTTCGGAACAACGCCACGGGTAACAACAACACCGCCAATGGGCAGGGCGCGCTCGATGCTAACTCGACAGGGGACAACAACACCGCCGGTGGAGCAAATGCCCTTCTACACAACACTACGGGCTACTCCAACGTAGGCATCGGCGTCAGTGCCTTGAATAAAAATACCACCACGAGCAACCTGGTCGCCGTGGGCGATTCTGCGCTGTACAACAACACGGGGGTCGGAAACACGGCGCTTGGCTCTAAATCCCTCTATACCAATACTACAGGCACGTATAACACCGCGGGTGGCTTTCAGGCGCTTTCACTGAATACCACGGGCTATAGCAATACAGCCAGTGGGGCGAATGCCCTTAAATCCAACACTTCCGGCTATGCTAATACTGCCAGTGGAGCAACTGCGCTTCAGGCCAACACGGAAGGCTATAGTAACACCGCCGGCGGTGCAGGCGCGCTTGGGTCCAACACCACCGGTGGTGCCAACACCGCAAGTGGGGTAGGCGCGCTTGGGTCTAACACCACCGGTATAAAGAACACTGCAAGCGGGGCAGGTGCATTGGAAATAAATACAACGGGTATTATGAACACCGGTTTAGGTTATAACGCTAACGTTTCCACCAACAATTTAACGAACGCCTCGGCTATAGGGGCCAATGCTTATGTCGCGCAAGACAACAGCCTTGTGCTCGGCTCCATTGCGGGTGTAAATGGCGCAACCAATAGTGTGAACGTCGGCATCGGCACCACGACGCCGGGCTTCAAGCTCAGCGTGAACGGAACGATCAGCGGAGCAGGGCTTCGCCTGCCGGGCAGTTTCGATCCGGATACTGCCTTCATCGGCACCGCGGGCAATTTTATTTCTTTTGGGCATTCAGGCGTCAGCGAGGACTTTATCGGATACAAAAGCAACACGTTCTACTTCAAGGATTCGCCCGGCGGCGCCGATAATGTCGACCCCAACGTCAATGTTGGCGGCAACGTTATTGTCGGCAGCAACGTACTTGTCGGCAACAAGGTGGGCATCGGCACCACCTCGCCCAAGCAAGCCCTGCACGTCAACGGCGACTACTACGG
>JBGARJ010000057.1:0-34228 GCA_044230315.1 Saprospiraceae bacterium | reverse complement strand
AGGGACATGAGGGCCTGGAGCAGCCTTCTCACTCCACAACATATCTGACTCTCGCTAAAAAGCGATAGATACCCTGGCAATCAGCGCGTTCCCAGCTGACCGCGGCGGAGGCGCCGCATCTCATTTCTTCCTTTCTTCCCGGTATATCGCTACTTTTTTGCGCCCTTTGGCGTCGATCATGCCGCGAAACATCCCGGACGTGGTAAACGGCATTTCGATATGGCCCCGTTGGTCGATGGCGATGCAGCCGCCCCGGCCCTGGGCGGCTTTCAGCCGTTTGAGGATCACTTCGCGCGCGGCTTGCCGCAAGGTGGCGTGTTGGTAACGCATCCGGGCGGCAATATCGTAGGCTACGACCAGGCGGATAAAGTCTTCCCCTTTGCCCGTACACGAAACGGCACAACTGCCATTGTCGGCATAGGTGCCGGCGCCGATCAGCGGCGAATCGCCGATGCGGTTATAGCGTTTGTTCACGATCCCGCCGGTGCTGGTCGCCGCGGCGAGGTTGCCGTTCTGGTCGAGCGCCACACAGCCCACGGTGCCGTATTTTTCTTCTTGTTGTTCGTCGAACGGCAGAACGCTGCCCTGGCTGTCGTTATCGAGCGCCGTGGTGTCGCGATTTTTTACTTTTTGCAGTTGCTCCCGGCGGAACGGCGTGAAAAAATAAGCGGTGTCCACTATTTCCACGCCCTGTTTTTGGGCAAATTGCTCGGCGCCCTGGCCCGACAGCAATACGGCCTGCCCTTTTTCCAGCACAGCCTTTGCCGCCAAAACGGGGTTTTTGACCGTGCTTACCCCCGCCACCGCGCCGCAGCGATGGCCCCGGCCTTCCATGACGGCCGCATCCATTTCAATTTTTTCGTCGTGGGTCAGCACCGATCCGTAACCGGCATTGAAAAGCGGGCTATTTTCCAGGATACGCACGGCGGCGATCGCGGCTTCCAGGCTGCTCCCGCCGTTTTGTAAAATAAGGTACCCCGAATCAAGCGCTGCCGACAACGTGGCGGTATAGGCTTGCTCCTGCTCGGGACTAAGGTTCATGTTTTTGATATTGCCGGCGCCGCCGTGAACGGCGATGGCGATTTTGGATTGTCCATTCATGCAAACGGGAAGGATCAGCAGCCCCAGGATGACAAGCCGGGCTTGGCGAACGATTGACATCAATATGGCAAATTCATTGGTTACAAACCGGTTGGGTATGCCGCCGGCGGGCCGCAAACCGCCTCGCCAGGGGTTTTCATACGGTTTCTAAAACCGGATATACCAGTTCAGGGCGGTAAGATAGTTGGTATTTTGCGGTGCACGGTTGATTTGTTGCTGGATTTGCTCGCTGAGTTCCACCCGGATGTACCGGTTTATGGTGTAGTACACGCCCATGGCCAGACGCCATTGATCGGGGCGTTTGCGGGTAGGGTGGTGAATGGGAACAAACAATTCGGCCTCCACGAACGGTTGCCAGTAGTAATCCGCTTTATACCGGATGTTGAACTTATTGCGGCTGTACCAACTGGCTGAACGGCCGGTCTCGAAGAAGTCGGTAAAGCCGGATTGCTGAATACGAGCGGTGCCGCCGTATGACCAGCGTCGGCGGCCCCAGGAGAAGTCCAGGTCGGCATACAGGATTTGGCGGAGCCGGTAAAAATTTCGCAGGTTCCGGCTGAGCAGGGGCCGGTAATTCAGGTTGACGCCAAAGTGCCGGTTGATGCGGTATTTGGCGCCGAGGTCGGCCCAGGCAAAACCCAGTTCCTGGAAATCATAGGTCAGCGTACCGGCGGCCATACCGGTAAGGGACCAGGCCGAAGAAATTTTTTTCTCGACGTGCACCAGCATCGTACCCCGGAAATCGATTTGATTGGGACCTTGTGCCAGGCAATTTCCGGCCAACAGCAGGCATCCGAATAGCAGGCTCCTTCCCATCAGTATTCGTAGGTATACGTACGGGTTTCAACCAGTTCCCCGGCTTTGTTGTATTGACGCCGGGTCTTCAGCATGGCTTTATTGTCGTACTCGTATTCGGTTTTTTCCTCCATGGAGCCGTCTTTGCCAAACACGGTGACGCGGACCTTATCGCCAAACTGGTTGTATTCCGTCACCTCGCGTTCGCGTACGGCGCCGGTCCGGTCGTAAACCACGCGTTGCGTTTCGTGCCCGTCGCGGTCGTATTCCGTAACGGTTTTCCGGATGACGGCGCCGGCCGAGTCCAGGCGTTCCTGGAGCACCTCATCGCCTTTGGCGTTGTATTGGGTGCGTTCCCAATGGGTGATGGTACTGTCGGCGTCGTATTCAATGCGTTCGGTGACGTTGCCATCCTTATCGTAGCGCTGGAAGGTGGTTTCCACGCGGAGGCCTTTTTTGCGTTGCGCTTCGTTGCGAATGCGCACCGATTTGATATGCCGTTCGGCGATGTCGCGCCGGGATTGCGCTGGCGCAGGGGTCCGGCCGACGGCAAACAGCAACAGGATCAGGACGTATTTCATGGCGGATTTTTATTCGAAGATGAGGATGGTATCCAGCTCCACGACATCCTTCCGGCCGTCGATCCGGACGTCGCGCACGACGGTTCCGATGCCGCTGGCGTCGTGGTGGGTGCTGTCGCGGGTATAGACGTAAATGCGGTAATCTCCTTCATACAGAAAGGGGAATTCGAACCGGCCGTTGTAGTCGGTATGCGTGCGGTCGTCATAACCGAAGTTATGGTCGCCATAGATGAGAAACACATCTGCGTCGCGGGCCGGGTATTCGCCGATAAACTGGGTAAAAGTGCTGTTGAATTTCTGCGCCTGCACGTATCCGCGGATCGTGGCGTCGCCGCCCGGCCCGGGTTTTTTGCAGGCGAGCAGGCTGGTGAGGACCAGGGCCCAGAATAATTTATTCTTCATGTTGTATTTCGGCATTGTCCAGGTCCGCCTGAACGGATTCCGGTTGTAAGTAAATGATCTGGTCAATTTCCAGTTGACGGGGCGGCGCTTCGGCAGCCAGGATAATCGTGTGTTTGGTTTTCAATTGGTTGAGCAGGCGGGCCAGTCGCCGCCGGCCGGCTCCGTCGAGGTGGCGAAAAGGCTCGTCGAGCAGCAGCAGGGGCTTGCCGGAGAGGAGCGCGCGGGCCATTTGCAACAAGGCCACTTCCCCGGCCGCCAGGTTGCGTCCGTTTTCGTCCAGCGGGAAGTCGAGGGTGTCCTCGGCCGCTTCGCCAAAGTGCAGCCGGAGGCGCTTTAAGACCCGGAGCGCTTTTTCGCGTTTGGCCGGGTCGGGCCGGAAGACAATAGCCTTGAACACGGTTTTGCCCAATAGAGGCGCCTCGTCCGATACCAGGGCGGCGCGTTTGCGCACTTCAAAGGGGGTGAGCCGCGCATAATCGAGCCCGTCGATCCAGATCTGCCCGTTTTCGGGTTCATACAATTTGTGCAAAAGTTTGAACCAGCTGGATTTGCCCGAGCCGCGAAGCAGGTTGATCGTATGGGGGTGGCATTCTCCCGAAAATCCGGCCAGTACCGGTTTTCCGGGTTCGTAGGCGAACGCCACGTTTTCCCAGCGCAATCCGACACCGCCGGCGCGGGTGAGCCGGCTGTCTTCCGCGTCTTCCCCGGTTTCAGAAATTGCTTTTGAAGGCTGGGGCTCGGCGGGCTGGTTCAGCATTTTTACCAATTTTCCCAACGATAACAGGCCGGATTGCCACACGACATTCACCTCCAGTACGCGGCGCATCACACCCCGCATGTACAACAGCAGCAAGACAAAAACCAGCACTTCCGAGCGGCCGATGCCCGCACCCTCCGCCACGAGCCATTCGGCCACGAGGAATAACACCAAAGCCATGGTGGCGAAGAAAAAGAAGGGGTTGAGCGCCTGCAGGAGGGAGGCAAGGCGGAAATAACGCCGGTTCTTTTCAAACATGGCGGCGCTGTGCCGGCGAAAACGGTTGGCCTCCCGGGTTTCCCGGTTAAAACTCTTGACGGTATGGAAGGCCAACAGCCGCGCGCTTACGAAATCGAGGTTTACCGCCCGTTGATCCCGGCGCGCGGCGTTTGCCAGGCCCAGCCGGCGGCTAAGCACGGCATAGGCGCCTACGGTCAGGGCAAACAAGGTCAGGACTGCTGTTGCGAGCAGGGGTTGCATCCTGTACAGCACGATAAACGTGCTGAACAAAAAGAAGGCATCGCCGCTGAAACCCAGCAAACCCTTGTCGACGAAACGCTGCACCGCGCCGAGATCGCCGCTGTACCGGAGCAGGTACTTGCTAACCGGTTTTCGCCGGAACGTTACCCAGGTCTGCCGCAGTTGCGCGGCGAAGGTGCGCTCGCGCAGATTCCGGACGAAGTGTTCGGCCGTCAGGCTGGTCAGATATTTTTCCCAATACGTCAGGCAAACTTTGAGCGCCACCAATACCGTAAAAAAAATAAAAAAATCGCGGGGGGTATGGATGGGGAATGGCAGCCAATGCAGCATTTGCCCTTTAGTACTGTGATCCTGCAACACAACATCATAAAACGAGCCGATGCTCAGGGGCAGCAATACGTTCAGGAAATTGTTGAACAGGGTAATGACGACGACGATCGCTATCAGCCGGATATAGCTCCGAACGAACTCGGTAATCAATTGTTTGACAGAAACTTGTGGTTGCACGGGTCTTGAATCTAATGCTCAAAATTAGGCCATTTCAAGGGCTTTTTCTTCGACAAAAAGGTTGTTCACCTTCCGGTTCATCGCCTCTTCAATGGTAAATACCGGGATGCTCAGCTGATTGCCGACTTCCTTGACCAATAGGGGCGACATGGTAAAGCGGCCGCTGATGCCGGCTACCCGAATGCCCCATTCCTGGAGCAACTGGGCGCCATGGAATGCGCTCAGGCTGTCGCCGCAACTGAACACCACGCGGTGGATCGTGGCCATGAAGGCGCGGTCCTGCAACAGGAACATCGTTTCGCGCTGAAGCAGACCGTCGGCAATTTCCATGACGATGAAGTCCGGCCGTTCCGCGGCGAGCTGATCCAGCAAGGACTGGTATATATCCAGAATTTCCGCCTTGCTGCACATATACGTGGACGGGTATCCCATGTCGCTGAAATCGGTAGTCACGTGCGCGCCGCAATCGTACACAAACTCGCGATCGCGGGTATAGCAGGTTCCGGTGAGCTTGATAAATGCGACCCGGTGGCCGTCTTTGGCCAATCCGCGCGCAACAAAAGCCGCCGTGGTGGTTTTTCCGCTATCCATAGTCGAACCGATGCTGAGTATGACTTTCCCCGGTGTTTCCCCGCGGAAGGCTTTTCGATCCTTGCGATAGAATTTGGTATTGATCACCTTGCCGGCGTTGTCGCAACAGTATCCTACCAGGCGAACCGTGGTGGGCTCCACATCGCGGAGTGCGTAGTTTTTGCTGGTTACCAAACCGATCACCCCGCCTGCGCCGAGTATCTGATACATATTGTCGGGAGTGGGCGACTCGGGGACGTACCCCTCGAACTGGGCGGTGGCATAGCGGTCGGCAAAGGCGGCTACAATATGGTCGCCCGGGAATATGGAGCGATTCCGGCCGTCTATCATCTGCGCGTTTTCGTGCCGGCCCGGTTCTATCACTTCAAATACGCCGAGATCTCCCGCTTGCATTTTGTGGGTTTGTATGATATCAGTATTCAGCGTGTAATGCCTGACATCCTTCGATACTATTGTTTTTTTCAGTTTCATAATGAACAGATGTTGTGAGGATAAGTGAATGAGTAGATTACGAACGTCTTAGGAATTTCGTCGCCGGCTGCACTACCAATGCGAGAGTTTGCCGGCGGCCAGTGTTTGTTGATCCGCGGTTATACGGTAATAGCAAAGTCCTGGCGGCAAATCCGGAAGGGTGAAATGCTGTTGGGCGGCCTGCAAATTTTCCTGAAACACAATGCGGCCCAGTGCATCGAACAGGGTAAAGACCGCACCGGCAGCGGGTATTTCCGGCAGTTCAACGCGCAGTTCACGGAAAAAGGGGTTGGGGTACACCCGGACGTAGGCCCGGTCGGACGGCGCTATGGCGCCAACCAGCATGCCGCTGTATTTAATCACCAGCATATCGCGCTGTTGAAGGCCCTGGTTGCTGCTTCCGGCTACGTAAAAATCGGACCCGTCGAGGTAAAGGAAGTTGGGTACGTTGCTGCCGCCCACGGGAGCATCCAACAGGTCGGACCACAGGTATTCACCAGCCGGGCTGTAAATGTAGGTGGCTATAGCATACCGGTTCGGTTGATTGGCGTCATGGGCAAAGTGGCCGGTCAGGTAGATCAAATCGCCCTCGCCCAGCGCTACGTCATCCAAAGCGTCGTTGCCCTTGTCATTCAGAGTGACACCCCATTGCAAATCGCCATTGGGGGCATATTTGAGGAGTACGGCGGCTTCATTCAGGGCGCTGGTATAATCCACATCGCTGCGGCCCGCTACCAGGACATAGCCCTGCTGGTCGATGGCCAAGGCCTCTGCGCGGTCATTTCCGGCGCCCGCGCCGTCGTAGCGTTTTTCCCAGAGCAGATTGCCGGCGGGGTTGAATTTCAGGGTAATAAAATCGTTGAGCGTATCGCCGGCGCTTTGGTTGGCCGTGCCGCACAACACCGGGTTGCCGGCATTGTCGATGGCCAGATCGCGGGGCTCATCGTTGCCGCCGCCGTTCCAGGTTTTTACCCATTGCTGTTGCCCGGCGTTGTTGTATTTCAGCAGAAAAATATCGTATTGCAGCCCATCCCAACTACGCCCGGCCACATATAGGTCACCGGCAGGACCCATCCGGAGGACCACCCCCCGGTCGGCATTGGCGCCGCCGGAATTGTACGTTTTACTCCAAAGCAGCACCCCATCGGAACTGAATTTTGCGGTAAAACAATCATCGTTTGCCGTGGAGGCCGGATCGGTGTCAACCCGGCCGGTAATGTACAGTGCGCCGGCAGCATCCCTGACCAGGTCGTATACGCGGTCCGAACCATTGCCGGGGCCGTTGACGATCCTGGTCCACAGGGTGTCGCACAGGGTATTCGTTTTCTGCAAGGCGATATCGTTTGAACTCCCGCTGTTCTTTAGCACGCCGGCCACGATTGCATTGCCGGAAGCGTCGAGTGCGATACCGGCGGCATCGTCGGCCCCACCCGGAGCGGTGCCTTCCTGGGTGTGCGAACACAGCAGGACCCCGCCTTGGTCGAACTGCACCAGTGCCATGTCGCGGTTATTGCTGCCGCCGGTACTATACCCTGCGGCGAAGACATTGCCCAAGGCATCCACCGTCAGTGCCCGCACATTATCGTTGTTGTCGCCCGTGCCATTGAAGGTGTCTTGCCAATTTTGGGCGCCGGCGGTGTCGAACCGGTACGCTACGGCATCTCGACGGCCGTTGGTGTCTTCCGAGTAACCCGCAATCAGACAACCGTCCGGCAGTGCGATCACGGCATTGCCGGCCTGGTCGCTGTTGCCCGTGGTGGCGATGGTCTTTACCCACACTTGTTGTCCGGTTCCGATGTTGTACCGGATCGTAACCAGCTGATTTGAAATCGAAGCCGTCGGATTGACGTCGCTGACCCCTGTCACATACACGTCGCCGCTGGAATTTGTGCCGACTGCGGCGGGGATGTCATCCGTGGCCAGACCGCCGTCGTACCGTTTGGCCCATAGTTGCGTGCCATTGGGCAGGTAGGCCACGGTCAGGAAATCCCAGTCGGTCGGAGGGACCAGGCTTTTGTCGCTTTGCCCCGTCACCACAATATTGCCAGTGGGGTCGGTTGTTACGGCGACAGGCCGGTCCTGGTCGAGGAAATCATACGCAGCGTCCCAAAGCAGTTGGCCGTCGGCGGTGCATTTTAGGGTCCAGAAATCGTCGTTGTCACCATTGCTGCTGCGTCCGGTGATGATCAGGTTGTTATTGCCATCTATAGTCATGGCGGTGGCGCGGTCACGGCCGCCGCGATCATCAAAGCGGAACCATTGCAGGCCGCCGCCCGGGGTATAGCTGAGCGTGCCGTAATCGTCGTTTACGCCATTGCTGGTCCGACCGGTTACGAAAATATTGCCGGCGGCGTCGGCTACCACAGCGACCGCTTCGTCCGTTGCATCGCCCAGGCCATTGTAGCGTTTTATCCACAATTGATCACCATTCGGTGTGTATTTCAGGGTAGCATAGTCGTTGTTGGTCAGCGGTGATGGATCGCTGTCGCTTTGCCCGGTGACCAACACATTGCCTTCCTGGTCAACAAAAAGCGCATTGGGTTGATCATATTCACCGATGAAATCATAACGGCGCGTCCAAAGCGTGTCGCCTCCCGGAGTGAGTTTCACCGTCAGGTAATCCATATCGGTGTTTTCGCCTTGCGACAACCCTGTTACATACACATTGCCCGCAGGATCGGTAGCGATAGCCCGGATCTCATCCGAGCCACTGCCCGGGCCGTTATACATCCAGGTCCAAAGTACGGCGCCGTTGGACCCGAGTTTCCGGACCAGAAAATCCCGGTCGGCGTCCGGATTGGTCACTGAACCGCCAAGCAGGAAATTGCCTGCGGCGTCGTGGGTGGCGCAGGTGAAACGATCGTTAAAATCGCCGGTACCGTTGAAATAGGCGGTCCATTGGCGGGTAATTTGAGCGGGCAACCGCTGAAGGAGCAGGCAAGTCGATAAGAGCAGAAAGTATTTCATTATTACAGGTTGAAGTGCTGGTTGTAAATTGGATTTATACTACAAAATCAAGGCAGCGTCTCCGGAAATTACGGCTGTATCGCCGTTTACGTACTCCACTTCCACCCACCACACATAAACGCCGGGTGTTGCCATACGGCCGTCAATTATTCCGTTCCAACCAACCCCGGAGTTCCCGGGTAGCAAATTGTCTTGCCGGAACACCACTTCGCCCCAACGGTCAAACACACGAAACTGGCGGATGCGGGCTATGGCAGCGCTGGCGAACACGGTCAATTCATCATTCCGGCCATCGCCGTTTGGACTGAAGGCATTGCCCACATATACGCCGATGGATTTTTCCACTACGACGGTTGTCGAGGCTTCTGCCGAACAGCCGTTTAGGTCATATGCCGTAAGCCTGTATTGGGTCGTTTGGTGCGGGCTGGCATTGGGCTCCAGGCAAATTGCACAATCTACATGATCTGCCGGTATCCACGACAGGCTGTCCGGCAGGAAATTGAGTGTCGGAACGAGTTGAAGGCTGTCGCCCAATTGGATCGTGTACGGCCCGCCTAATTGAAGGCTGAGTTCCACGGGGTCATTCAGCACAACGGATTGTTCAACCCGGCAATGCTGGGCATCTTCGAATGCCAGCAAATAGGCGCCTGCGCTCAGTTGATTGATTTCAAATGGCATCGGGATTTCGCCTACCAGCATGCCGTTATTTTCCAGTGTGACGGGGGGCATTCCACTCAAGAGGCCTTCAATTACGATCCCGCCGTCGGCGGCGCCATGGCAGGCGGGATCAAATGCCGTCAACAGAACATCCAGGCTATTGGGAGCCAGGGAGGTGGTGGTGATAACGATGCTGTCGCAGCCGTTGGTATTGCTGAAGGTTTGCAGCGAGATTCCGGCTTGTGCAGGATCACAGGTTGTTGTACTCAGGTAGACCGTATCGGACAAGAATAACGCAGTTGTTGTGAAGACGATGCTGTCGCAGCCGTTTGCGTTGCTCAGGGATTGGAGGGAAATGCCGGCCTGTGCGGGATCGCAGGTAGTTGCGCTCAGGTAGACCGTATCTGATAAAATCAATGTAGTTGTTTTGAAAATGATGCTGTCGCAGCCGTTTGCATTGGTCAGGGATTGGAGGGAAATGCCGGCCTGTGCGGGATCGCAGGTGGTTGCGCTCAGGTAGACGGTATCTGATAAAATCAATGTAGTTGTTTTGAAAATGATGCTATCGCAGCCGTTTGCGTTGGTCAGGGATTGGAGAGAAATACCGGCTTGCGCAGGATCACAAGTGCAGTTGTTGTGAAGACGATGCTGTCGCAGCCGTTCACCCGCTGCTGACTGTGCGGGATCGGCATTAGGAGTAAACAAGAGCAACGTAGTTGTCGTGAAGACGATGCTGTCGCAGCCGTTTGCGTTGGTCAGGGTTTGCAGAGAGACGCCGACCTGGGCGGGATCGCAGGTCGTTGCACTCAGGTAGACGTATCCGACAAAAGCAACGTAGTTGTCGTGATCACGATGCTGTCGCAGCCATTCACATTGGTCAGGGTTTGCAGGGAGACGCCGACCTGTGTGGGATCGCAGGTGGTTGCGCTGAGGTAAACGATATCAAGTCGGGTGAAAAGCTGTCGCAGGGCAGGAGAGAAATCGTTGCGCATCACCGTAAAGGTAGACTGTCGCAGCCGTTTGCGTTGGTCAGGGTTAGCAGGGAGACGCCGACCTGTGCCGGATCGCAGGTCGTTGCGTTGAGGTAGACGCGTGTCGGGCAAAAGCAGGGTAGTCGTTGTGATCACCGTGCTGTCGCAGCCGTTTGCGTTGGTCAGGGTTTGCAGGGAGACGCCGACCAGTGCGGGATTGCAGGTGGTTGCGTTGAGGTAAACGGTGTCGGGCAAAAGCAGGGCAGTCGTTGTGATCACCGTACTGTCGCAGCCGTTTGCATTGGTCAAGGTTAGCAGGGAGACGCCGACCTGTGCGTTGGATCCGCAAAAGCAGGTGGTTGCACTGGAGCGTAAACGGACGCCGACCTGTCGGGCAAAAGCAGGTTAGTCGTTGTGATCACCGTACTGTCGCAGCCGTTTGCATTGGTCAGGGTTAGCAGGGAGACGCCGACCTGTGCCGGATTGCAGGTGGTTGCGCTGAGGTAAACGGTGTCCGGCAAAAGCAGGTTAGTCAAAGTCAGGTTGTCGTTGCATGATCACCGTACTGTCGCCTGTGCCGGATTGCTGTTTGCATTGGTCAGGTCGCACCCGTTTTGCAGGGAGACGCCGACCTGTGTGCCGGATCGCAGGTGGTTGCGTTGAGGTAAACGGTGTCGGGCAAAAGCAGGTTAGTCGTTGTGATCACTGTGCTGTCGCAGCCGTTTGCGTTGGTCAGGGTTAGCAGGGAGATGCCGACCTGTGCCGGATCGCAGGTGGTTGCGCTGAGGTAAACGGTGTCGGGCAAGAACAAGACTGTTGTAGTGACAACAATACTGTCGCAACCGTTAGCCGCTGTTAATGATTGAACGGTAACGCCGGCAAGCGCAGGATCGCAGGTCGCAAAATTCAAGTAAGTACTATCAGGTGTAGAGCAATCGGGCTCCTCAATACTAAAACTGCAGACTTCGGTACAATTCAGGCTATTGGTGACGGTGACGGAATAATTTCCGGCGGGCAGATTATTCAGGTTAGTGGAAGCGGCCAATGTACTTTGATTGCCTGAAGCCGGCCCTGACCATTGCACCTGCATCGGAAAAAAGGCATTGCCATTGATCACGATCTGGCCAGTACCATCGTTTCCGCCTGCAATGGATACCGGGTTGAGTTGGCTGCAATCCAAAAGGAGTGGCTGCCCGTCGAGGATCTGGAACGATCCGGATTGAGTACACCCCTGCATATCGGTCACAGTTACAGCGTAGATACCTGCCGTCAGATTAGCGGCTATCGACTGTCCGGTATAGGCGCTGGGGTCCCAGGCGTACAGATACCCGGGTGTTCCACCGGTAACCTGGAGGGCAATACTGCCGTCGGAGCCGCCCGGGCAGGACACCTGCACAAGGGCCGGTTGCAGGGCGATTGCATCTGGCCCGGTTACGATAACGCTCGCCACAGCGAGGCAATTTACCCCGGCAGTAACGGTTACGGTATAGACGCCCGCCGGGACGCCGGTTAAATTTTGCAGACCATCGTAGGCGTTGATATTCCAATCGAAGTAAGGCGACAGCGTGGTTCCACTCACGCTAACGCTTATGCTGCCATCGCTTCCGCCAAAACATTGCACACCCTGGATCAGATCGGCCGTGGCCGTCATCATACAGGGCAATTGATCTATGCTGAAGGAGCAGGTTGCGGTACAATTGTTGGAATCGGTGACCGTAACGGTATAGGCTCCGGCGGGCAAATTGACCAGCTGCACCGTTCCGGGTACTGCGCCCGATTGACTGCCCGACTGCGGTCCCGACCATGCAATGACGTATCCGGGCACGCCGCCGCCGAAGTTTATGCTACCAACTCCATCATTCCCGGCCGGGGTGGCCGGACTGATCTGGCCGCACGACAAGCTTATGGCCGGCGATTGTTGCACCGTCCCCGTCCCGGTAGTGGTACATCCGTTGGCGTCCGCGACCGTTACAGTATAGGCGCCGGCCGGGAGGTTGACGAACGTATTGCTGCTTTGAAAACCGCCCCCTGCGTTGAATAAGAACGGTGGCAAACCGGCGGTGGGCAATACGGTGAGGCTCCCGCCGCTCCCGCCGTTGCAGGCAGCCTCGGTGGTTTCAACCGTCACCTGTGGAATGTCGTTGATGATGATGGATAGCGTTTCGTCATCACTCCCGCATTGGGCAGTTGTAACGGTGTAAACAAAGGCATAATTACCCGGCACAAGCCCATTCAGATCAAGGGTTCCGGCGCCGGCATTGAACAGCGCACCGGGATCGTCGCTGCCCGGCGCAAGCGACCATTGTCCTCCCGGGTTTTCCCCGGTTAGATAATTCGGTAAGAATAAGGTCGGTGCGCCCGGCGCGGCGCGGCAAAACTGGCTATTTTGGGCTGTGCCGGCATTCGGAGCGGCCAGGGCCGTCAGGGCGATTGGAAAGGTATCCAGGCATCCGTCCGGGCTGATTGCCAAGCCGTAGTACGTGACCGTATTGTTTACCGTAACCACCGGATTGGGCAATTGATTTGACGGACCCGGCGGCAAACTGCTGTGAAAGGTAACCGTTGCGCCGGCTGTATTGTCCCCGTTGTAGTTCAGCGCGCTCAAGTCAACCATACTGCCGGCGCATACCTGCATATTATAATTTTGAAATTCAGGTTTTGGGAAAACCGTTACCGGCACGTCCGGGCCAAAGGAATATATGAGCGGACAGCCGTTTGCAGCCGTGATCGAGATGATCTTGTACAAGCGTGAAACCGTATTCGTGACACTGATTATCTGGCCATTGGTGGCGTTGTTGATCGTGACGTTGGTGCTACCATCATTGTACACCACTGTAAAAGGCCCCCAGTTGGCCGGCAATCCGATGGTCAGGCGCAGGGTGGAGTGGAGTGGAGCACATCCGCTGCAGTTGCCGATGCATTCCAGGTATACGGCGGGCGTTAACAAGGGAAACGCTTCCGGCGGCTCCTGGTAGGTCAGGCAATTACCGTAGAGCCCCCAATTGGCCAGCGATCTTATCCGGACAAGCCAATTGGGCTGGGTAGCGGCCGAAGTGGGGGCCTGGTAGCTGTTAAAGTTGCCGGGCAGTGACACGTTGAAGCAGGGGTTGAGGCTGGGCGGCAATCGGGAATACCGCACGTTGTTGGCCGAACCCGGCGGGGTGGTAATCCAACCATTGGTGGAATACCCGAACAAAAGCCGGCCACCGGTATAGGTAGCGTCATTGTTGCAGGAGCTACCCGGAGGGCAGCCGGTTCCATTGTACCAAACACCGTCTTGCAGGAGAAACAACTGGTCGCCCCCCGAGCCCAGGTTCAGGTAACGGGTACCCAACTGGATAAACGCCCAGTCCCCATCGGGTAATATGGCAATCGGCGCCGGCCCGCCGGTGCGGGAAAACTCAAACGTGACGGTTGTGCCTGCCGGGATAACGGCGCCGGTGCGCACGATATTCAAAAAACCCTCCGAGTTACCCCATTTGCCTGGCAGGCTGCGCTCCCAGCCATTGTCGGTCAGATCGAGACTCGTTCCCGGTTCCACATCTTTGAAAAAAACAATACTCACCCGGTCTCTTCCGGTTCCCGTTCCGGTTTCGCAGTAGCTGGAGAGGTCATCGTCGCCAACATTGGTTGCCACGCCTACTACCGCTACATCGCCCGGGAACAGGGTGGTTTGCGCGCCCGCCGGGGAGGCGGATTGCAGCACCAACAACATGAATATGACAGGTAATAGGCGCATTGTACAGGATTTGATGCAAAAGAGGTGAACGGGTGGAATAAATTTAATTTCAGCAGGCCCCAGGCGCTCGTTTCAGGCAACAGATCTCAAGGCCTTCAACAGCGTTGAAAAGGCATGAATAAGGGCTAAAATAAAATGTGGAATGACAGAGCAGGTGATGGGCCTACCTGGCCGGACTGCTACAAAAACAGATTTGGAGGCTCCAGGAGGGGACGCAGATCCTGCTCCGTTTTCGGAAAGCAATAGAAAAAGGTATCGTCAGACGCAGCGCCGGACAGGCATGCATCCGTCTCCGTTAACCCCAGAATCGTCTGGGCGATAACCAATATGGCGCCGGCCCGGACAGCACCGCGATGCGTTGGCAATTTGTGTTGACGCCGGTTGTGACGGTTGCCGGTCTGTTTTTTTGGGCGCAATGGCACGCAGTCGGCAAAATCCAAACGGGGGGTGGTATTAAGATGAAACGATTGGGTCTGCCTCGGACCAGGAGGTCCGGACAATTCTTTGCCCGGCATACTTCCAAAGGCCAGGGCAATACCAATTGCTATGATAAGGAGCTGTTTCATGGAATCAAATTTGGGCTGTTGCAACCGTTTTCTCAGCATGAACGCTGCCGAATAAGGAAAAAGGCGGTCTCAATTCGCCAGAATCGATGCTAAACCTTTTTACGCCGGGGCAAAAGCATTCCAAAATCACCCGGGCCGCCAGGTGAAAAAGGACTGATATCGGCCCGGGTTGCATAGCCCTTCCGTGCGGTGGACCTTTGTCGGGGCACAATAACATCACCGCTCACCGGAAGCCAGTGAAAGAGGATCAAGTCGGGGTTTACCTGCCGGTACACACGTTGAAAAAGTCCTGGATTAATGTCTGCATGCCCTGCCGGTCAACCGGCAATACAGCCTAAAAGCGGTACACTCCCGTGCGGCAACCCGCGCAACCCGCTAATCGAGCGGGATACGCGCTGCGTTTTTGGCCAGCCATTCGGAAAAAGATTGCAATTCCGGATTCAGCGCTTTGGACCGTTGGACGTCGCGGACGCTGTTGCAAGCCTCGTCAAAATCGCGGTAGAACTGGAACATATTGCCCAGGTCATCGGCGCCGGGAAAGCCGAAACTGCGGTATACCTCAGGGCTAATCTCGTTGTAGACGACCGGTTGGCCAAAGGCTTCAGACATCGCTTTGGCCATATCCCGGCAGCTGATCTGGTCGCCGGCGACGCCCACCGTTTTGCCGATGTACGCATCCCCGTTTTTAAAGATGCCATAGGCGCATTTGCCGATATCTTCGCCGGCGATGCCGGCCATTTTTTTGTCGCCCAGAGGGAAGGTGATGGCGAGTTTGCCGTCAGGGCCTTTCTTGGGGCCCATGCCGAAATAGATCATGTTTTCCCAATAATACGACGCCCGAAAAAACGTAGTGGGCAAGCCGGCAAAGTACTGATCGCCTTCGCCCTTCCCGTCGAAGTGCGGCACTTTGTATTTGCCTTGCAGGGTAGGCATGCTGGGATCATCGAGTGGGACAAAATTCCGGACGTCTTCCAAGGTCGACCAGATGATATGTTTCAACCCTGCTGCCCTGGCGGCTTCGGCCAGTTGCTTTGCTTCCACCGTTTCTTTTTCTGCAGAATAGTGATCCCAGAAAAAGGTGACAAAAAAGGCGCCGTACGCTCCTTGTAATACCCTTTTCAGGCTTTCAGGGTCGTCAATGTTGCCTTCCACCACTTCTGCGCCTGCTTGCGCAAGGGCCAGGGCCTTGTCGGATCGGGGATCTCTGGTAACGGCCCGCACCGAAAATACGCTGTTGGGGTCGTTGAGAATGGCCCGGACGAGCCCGCCACCCTGGGCGCCGGTTGCGCCGAATACGGTAATGATCTTTTTGTCTGTCATGGATTTGATTTCGGTGAGTAAGATTTGCCGGACAAGGTACGTTTTAATAATTTTAAAATTATAACACTTAATTGCAAAAGATTCAGTTGCGATATTCACCGATAGCCCTGGTGCAGGCCGATCCGTTTTTTATCGCAGCAGCACAGCCGAATACACATTTGGGCTTGTTGTCACAGTGAAAAAATACCTTATCTTTCCCGCCTTAATCCGAATCGCTTGCTGCTTTGCTGCAAAAACCGAAGTTTGCTGCGCGCCTGCCGTATTGAAAAATTTTGACGGCAGCGTATTTGCACATTGTGGGTTATTGGCATGGTTTTAGTTGAACCTTAAAAATTGCTTTACTCACCTGATCTATAATCGCTTTTTTTTAATCCAAAAACCAATTCACAGGACCTCGATTCCATTTGAGGTTTTCGAAGAGGTTGAAACGGGAAAAAGAAAATGCCACATCTGTTTGCACGGATGTGGCATTTTTTATGGCTGCAGGGGCGCTTCAGTTGGGCATGTCCCGGAGCTTGTCGGGTTTCAGCACCGCGATAAAGCCTTCGCGGATGTCGATCAGACCTTCCGATTTGAAATCGGTCAGCGTCCGGATGACGGTTTCCTTGGCAGTGCCGGCCAGTGCGGCCAGGTCTTCGCGCAGCAGGCTGATCTCGCGGTATCCCTGATCGAAGAGGTGGATGATGGCGGTAGCCACGCGTTTGCGCACGGAGTTGTAAGCCAGGTCGATGAGCTGTTGTTCCTGTTCGGCGACGTGTCCGGCCAGGAGTTTGATAAACCGGGCGTTTACGTCGCGGTGGCCATACACAAGGGCGAAGAAATCGTCCTTGGGAATCAGACGCACGGTGGATTCTTCGAGCGAGGTGGCGCTTTCCGGGTAGCGGTCGTCGCGCAGGAGGGCCAGGTAGCCCAGAAATTCGCCGGCGCCGGCCACCCGGAGGATCAATTCGCGGCCGTCGTCGTTGGTTTTGAAGATCTTGACGCTGCCTTTTTCCACGTAGAACAGCCAACGCGGCACCTCGCCTTCCTGAAAGATGGGGTCTTTTTTGCGGTAATGGCGGATCTCCCGGTTTTCCGACAGGCGCTGAATGGCTTCCAGCGCGCGGGCTTCATTGATGAAATGTTCGAGGCCGCCGCCGTTCTGCTTGGCCGATGCCTGGCGCAGGCGTTCGTTTTTGCGCAGGCGCGTTTCGATCGTCTGGAGCAGGATGGTATCGTCGAACGGTTTGACGATGTAATCGTCGGCGCCCAACGACATCCCTTTTCGGAAATCGTCCTTTTCGGCCTTGGCGGTCAGAAAAATGAAGGGAATATCGGCCGTAGTCTGCTGCTTGCTCAAAATATGCAACACGCCGAAACCATCGAGCTCGGGCATCATTACATCGCACAACACCAGGTCGGGGTGTTCCGACACGGCTTTTTCAACGCCCACTTTGCCGTTCTCGGCGGTAAAGGTTTGATAACCGCTAAGCGATAAAATCTCCGATAAATTTTCCCGCACTTCCGTATTATCCTCGATGATCAGTATTTTTTTCATGAAAAGCTGGTTTTTTACCTAGTGATGATGAAGGAGCGATTTCGCGCTTTTGAGCGGGGCAATTTGACGCAGACCAGGCACTCATCGAAATTGCCCCGGAAACAGGCGATCTCAAAAACACGAGGGCGCCAAATAAAACCCTTAAACGTATGAAGTCGTGTGTTCATCCTAACGTTAGATCAAATTTCGCTGTTCCAGATGCAACGCGCGGCTGACTGAAATCATTGGCTTGCCTGAGTATGGTCATCCGCTACGCCTGCCCCTAACAGGCATTTTTGCTAGTGCAAAGAAACTCCAAAGCATGCGACAAACAAAAACTCTTTCCTAATAAACAATCAGCAAAAACATGAATGCCTACGCGCCGATTTCTACTATTATGGTGACCGATCTGGTAACGGTCAACCCAGAGGATAGCCTCCTTCAAGTCAAAAAGATATTTGATACCCATACGTTCCACCATTTACCGGTGGTGCGTTTCCGGAAAATTGTCGGGATCATATCCAAAACCGACTTCCAACATTTTACCGGCGGGTTAAGCCATTCCGCTAAAGATCGCACCGTCGACGAGAGCCGGCTGGAGCAAACCAGGGCGGAAGACATAATGACCAAGGGTATAGGCAAACTGGAGCCCGATGACCGCATCAACGTGGCCCTGGAAATATTTAGTAAAAACTGGTTTCACGCCTTGCCAGTTGTTCAAAACGATGAATTGGTAGGTATCGTCACCACACAGGATGTCATCAAAAGCATTCTGAACGAGAAACCGAGAGAGCCGCATATGGTGTACGAAAACCTGGACTGAGGATGGCATCAGGCATAGCGGCCGGGGTTAGGCTTACATAAGGGTCATTACTACCTTAACCTGTTGAAACATGACTACGATTCAAATATACGGCATCGGCGATGCGAAAATGCATGCCTTGAAGCATAACCTGATGCAGGCCCTTGCTCAATTCCCCATACAGGGTAAAATTGAAGAAATTTCGGAATATAACAAGATTTATGCGAGTGGTGTGACAGCGCCTCCGGCGTTGTTGCTCGACGGTGAAATTGTGTCGGAAGGCGAGGTGCCGAGTGTGGAGGAAATCAAAAAGATGCTGCGCAACCGCAACTTGCTTCGGAGCAAGTTGTTCCGCCTGCGCCGAATCATGGTGCCCGTGGATTTGAGCCCGGCTTCGGAAAATGCGCTGCTTTTTGCTTGCAAACTGGCGCATTTGTTTGACGCGAATATGGAGGTGGTGTATGTGATGGACAGTATTTTCGAGGGAGCGACACCTTCGCCTTCCGGATTTTTATCCAGTTACCGCAAAACCATGCAGGACGAGGTGGACGCCTTCGTGCGCAAAGCCACGACCAGCAGCGATATGAATTGCTCTAACGACCCCGAAGCTTCTAATAAGGCGCCACAGCCCGGCGCCACGCGTCCCTGGCTGCGGACCAATATTGCGTTTGGCTTCCCGGAAGAGGTGCTGGGCGAGCTCACCAAAAAAGCCGATCTCCTGGTCATGGGCACCACCGGACGCGGCAACCTGACCCGCAAACTGTTTGGCTCGGTCAGTATTTCCGTTTCGAAAACCGGCCATTGCCCGGTACTCCTGGTGCCCCCGCAAACGCAATACATCGGTTTTGAAAACATCCTGTACGCCAGCAACTTCGAGTCGCTCGACCCCCTGACCGTCAAACAAACCGTGGCCTTTGCGCGCCGGTTCAACGGTCAACTTCACTTTGTGCACGTCGGCGAACCCGGTGAGAAGGGCGTGGATATGGAGAAGAAATTGTTCGAAATCAATTATGTCTACTCCGACCCGGAGCGGCCGTTCATATTCAGCAAAGTGGTGGGCAACAATGTGGTGGAAAGCCTGCACGAATACGCCTTTGAGCACCGGATCGACCTCTTCGTATTCGTAACGCACCGCCGTTCCTTCTGGGATGAAGTGCTGCACCACAGTATTTCGAAAGACATGCTGTTGCACACCAGTACGCCTGTGCTGGTGATCCATGCCGAAGCGGATTTGGAGGCATGACGCGCCACCACGAACAGCGGTTGGCGCTCCCACCGACAACCTTTTGACCATTTCAGCGTTTTGTGCAGCAACCTTTGTCGTGCCTGCATGAACAAAATGGAAATTTCCAAAACGCCGGAGCCGTTGAAGGAAGGCGTCGATTATTACCTGGAAAACGGCTACTGGGTATTCACCGAGCATTACCTCCTCAAACGGGGTAAATGCTGCGGGAGCGGCTGCCGGCATTGTCCCTACCGGAAAAAAGAAAAAGAATAGGTACTTACGGCGATTTAAGATCGCGTCCCGCCACTTTCACACCCATTTTTCGATGCGTACCACTGCCTTGGGATAGTTGTTCATCTTCAAGGCCTGGCGTTCGCCCGCTGTGAGCAGGTCGGGCCGGTGGATCTTCTCCGCCGGCACTTCGCGCAATTCCGGGCACCACAACCGCACATAATCACCCTGCGGATCATAATTGCGTGCCTGGGTAAGTATATTGAAATAACGGTCTTCGCGGGGATCGCTACCCACGCCAGCCACATAATTCCAGTTGCCCCAGTTGCTGCAGGGGTCGTAGTCGAGCAGGAGGGATTCGAAATACTCCGCACCCATTTGCCAGTTGACTTTGAGGTCTTTCACGAGAAAGGAGGCGACATTTTGCCGGCCGCGGTTGCTCATCCAGCCGGTGGCGTTGAGTTCGCGCATATTGGCGTCGATGAACGGAATGCCGGTTTTGCCTTCTTTCCAGAGGTTAAATTGTTCGCGGTTGTTTTTCAGGTGACGCATGGGTCTGTTCTGGGGACCCGTTTTCAGAAAGATCCGGTTCCCATATTTTTTACCCATCAGGCGGAAATAATCGCGCCACAACAACTCAAAGAACATCCAGTAGGTACTGTCGTTGCAGGTTCGCTCGAGTTCGTAGCGCTGGATTTCGTGGTATATAAATTTGGGTGACAGACACCCGGCGGCCAGCCAGGGCGAAAGCTTGGACGAATAGTCGCTGCCGATCAACCCATTCCGGGTTTCTTTGTACGTGGCGATGGCATTGGATTCCCACAAATAATGGCGCAGGCGTTGCAACCCCTCGCGCTCGCCGCCTTTGAACGGCAGCACGATGCGCGTATCGAGTTCAAAGGGTTCGTGACCGAAGTCCTGCAGGGTCGGGAGGGTGCCACAATCGAGTTCGGTCGGCAAGGCCGGCAAGGCTGTAGGAGTGGGCAGTGGCGGCCGGACGGTGGTGATATGCTCGTTTTCTTTCCGGAATTGGGTAAAAATGTCCGGCGTGTGCTGCACCGGTACCGGCAAGTCCTGGGTATGGTAGAGCATTTTCCCCCGGGTGTACACCAATTCGGCGCCAATCCCCCATAGTTTCTGCTCCAGCGCGTCCTGCACATGCACTTCTTCCTCGGTGCGTTCGCGGTTGCAGAGCACCCAGGCGATTTTGAGTTGTTGCGCCAGGTCTGCGATCACGTGTTCCGGTTTTCCAACCCGGACAACCAGGCCGGAGCCGATCTTTCGGAGGCTTTGCCGGAGGTCTTCCACGCTCTCCAGGACAAACCGCGCCCTGAATTTGCCTGTTTTGGGGAAACCAAACCGGGTTTGGCCGGCAAACACCCGCTCATCGAATACGTAAACAGGGATCACTTCGTCTGCCATCCGCAGGGCGGTCGTCAGGGCTTCGTTGTCGTGCAAACGCAAATCCTGGCGAAACCAGACGATGGCGCGGCGCTTGATCATAAGAGATGGGTTGGAACCAGTGGAAATGGAAAATGGTAAAACTTTTAAAACCGCTGTTTGTTTCGCAAAGCCATTGTTTTTTGACGGTTCTGAAAGGACCGGGTACCTTGGCACTTTGCTTTCCAAATCAATCTCTTTGCAGCCTCCACCATGGTAAAAATGCCACGCAGAATCTTCACCCGACCCCTGGAACAGGAACTCGGTTTCGGCAAAAACGTAACCACCACCGGCCGCATGATGAACCCCGACGGCACCTTTAATGTAGTGCGCGAGCACCTTAGTCGTTGGGACAATACCTACTTTCACCTGGTCACCATGCCGTGGTCGAGATTTTTTATGTTGGTGTTGCTGAGTTATGTAACGCTCAACCTGTTCTTCACCGGCTTGTATTTTGTTGCAGGCATGGAGCAATTGCAGGGATTACCGCCAGGTGGTTTCTGGCATCAGGTATCGATGATCTATTTTTTCAGCACCCAAACGCTCACTACCGTCGGCTATGGATTGATCAGCCCGGTTGGTTGGACAGCCAATCTGATCGCTTCGCTGGAGTCGTTCACCGGTTTGCTGGCATTCGCCCTGATCTCCGGTTTGTTGTACGGACGTTTTTCACGACCCACCGCCAAGATCGTTTTCAGCGAAAATATCCTCGTAGCGCCTTATCGCGGTGGGCAGGGGCTGATGTTCCGGATGGGTAACGCACGAAAAAGCGAACTGATCGAAACGGAAGTCCAGGTCATTATGGCTATGAATCAGGCCGACGACGACGGCTCCACCGTTCGGCGGTTCTACTCCCTGAAACTCGAGTTTGCTAAAGTGTCGTTTTTCTCCCTGTCGTGGACGGTCGTGCACGGCATCACGGAAGAAAGCCCGCTTTCGGGTTTTTCCCGGGAGGATCTGCTCGACGCCAACGCCGAATTTCTGGTGCTGGTGAAAGGGACCGACGAAGCCAACCAGCAGATGGTGCACACCCGGCGGTCATACATTGCCGAAGAAATCGTTTGGAACGCCCGCTTCCAACCGATCATCAGCCGCAATACCCGTGGTCTGCCGCACGTGTTGATCCGCCAGATCGGAGCGTTCGAGCCGTTGGCCTGATGTTTTTTACCCCGGAGGCACAAAGAAAAATCATCAGTAGCGATTCTCTGTGCTGCGTGGTGCATTTAGAGTTTGTCTAAAATTTCGGTTACCGGGCTGCAAGCGGCCAATTTTATTTCATGCTGCGTTAAAATTTTTCCTGCTATGCCTGCAAATTTTGCCTTGCCTGAAGTAAAATTTGCTCGCTTTCGCCTCGGCACTGAAATTTAGACAAACTCTACAAAAACACGCTTCGCTCCACGCGTTCCAGGTCTTCCGGCGTATCGATACCAACCGTTTCCTGGGTCGTCACCCCGACGGCGATCCGGCAGCCGTGCTCCAGCCAGCGCAGTTGTTCCAGCGATTCGGCCTGCTCCAGGGGGGTAGGCCGGAGCCGCGCCACGCGCAGCAAGGTTTTGCGGCTGAATCCGTACAAGCCGATGTGTTTGTAAAATGGTAAGTGTGTCAGCCAGTCGGATGCCGGGTGGTTGCGCAGGTATGGGATAGGGTGCCGGCTGAAATAGAGGGCGCCAAACCGCCGGGAAAAGACTACCTTGACCACATTGGGGTTGAGCAGATGTTCCGGTTGTTCGATTTGTTTGGCCAGGGTAGCAATGGAGAATCGCGCCGATTGGGATAGCGTATCCGCCAGTAGATCAATCTGTTCGGGCTGAATGAAGGGTTCGTCGCCCTGGATATTCAGCACCCATTCGGCTTCCGGGAATTGCTGTGCCACTTCCGCGCAGCGGTCGGTACCGCTGGGGTGATCGGCCCGGGTGAGCAGCACTTCGCCACCAAAGCTGCGCACATGATCGTAAATGCGTGCATCGTCGGTGGCTACGACCACCCGGTTGACCCGCCGGGCCTGCTCAACCTGCTCGTAGACCCGCTGGATCATGCTTTTCCCGTGGATCAACACCAGGGGTTTTCCGGGGAATCGCGTTGAGGCAAACCGGGCCGGAATAATGCCGAGAACCATACAATTGCGTTGTTTTTATCCGTTTTGCTGAAGGCTGTGTACTTTTGCTCCAACATCTTTGAGAAACATCATGCGTTATTTACTGCCCCTTCTACTCGTGCCGGCACTTATTGGCCCTGTCACGACTATTGCGCAGACCACTCCTAAAACCGTGGCGGTCAAAGCCGTTGCTGCCGGGAGTTTGCTGACGCCAAAAGACACCGTCCTGTTGACCATGGACGGTGAAAAAAAAATTATACACCACCTGGTCAAGCCCAAGCAGACGTTGTTTTCGTTGGCGCGATTCTACGGACTCAGCCTGCAGGAGCTGTACGAAAGTCATCCGGAATTTCAGACGGATCCCGGGTTGAAAGCCGGAGCCATCGTCAAAATTCCCATTCCCAACCGGGCTATCCGGCGCTACAAAGGTAAAAACTTTGATGCCGCCGGCTTCGCGCCGATTTATTACGTGGTGCAGCCCGGCGACAACCTGTTTCAGATCTGTAAGCGCAACTTCAGCATGCCGGTAGACACCATTCTGAAACGCAACCAACTCAGGAATGAACAAATCCACCCCGGCCAGCTGATCCATATGGGCTGGCTCAGCCTCGAAGGCGTGCGCGCCGAATGGCGCAGTTCCACGGCGCCCACAACGGTCAGCGTGCATCAGGCCCGGTATGAAGAAGAGAAGAAAAACCACCGCGAGCGGCTCTCGCAAGGCGTATGCTTCTGGCAGCGCGACAGTAACGAAAAAGGCGATCTGTACGCCTTGCACCGCGAAGCCGCGATCGGAAGCGTCATTGCTGTGACCAATCCGATGAGCCGCCGGACAGTGTATGCCAAAGTTATCGGGCGCATCCCCGTGGGCTATGAGAGTAACATTGAAGTCATCCTGTCGCCGGCGGCAGCCCGGCAAATCAGCGCCCGCGACCCGCGATTTTTTGTTAAAGTGCGGTTCCTTTACTGATCTTTTTTGGAACAACGTCCGGGATGCTATTTTTGCGCGCCCAATTGAACAGGCGCCATAATTTTTCGAACGACATGAAAAAAACACTTCTCCTGATCAGCGCGGTGACGCTCTTGCTCGCCGCATGCAAGTCGGATCCCAAAACCTCGGCGGGCAACCAGTCAGAACCCGCCGCCCAGCCCAATGCCAGCCCCACTTACCTGGCCGGCCACTGGATCGACATGGATTTCTGTTCGCGCGCCAACCAGTACGGTTCGGTGCTCACGACCATGACCAACTCACATGTGCCTTATGCCTATGCCATAAGCTTCGATCCAAACAAACCGGACAGTGCCATTTGTTTCAACGGCATGGAAAGCTGGACGGTGCCCGTCAAGTACAATGTCGATACTGTCGAGATCCTCAATGCCCGGCCGGGCCAGTCGGTGTACCTGGTGTATCACTCCACAGGGCAAAAGGACATGACCATGTTCGACCCCACACAAGGTTCGGTGCAAATGGACCGGTTTGTAAAATCGAAAGCCAACGCGCGGGATGGTTACACGGCATTTCTGGCCGCTTTGAACCACAACCTGTTCAGCGGGGCTTTTGTGCCCCTGGGTAAAAACGTCGCCAAAGGCAAGGATATCCAGTTTTCGCCCGGCGGTTTCATCCTCGACTGGGCGCCCTACGACCGGTACTCCGTTTGCACCGCGGGCGATTGTTTCGTAGCCGCCAACGACATGGACGTGATCACCCTGCGGCGCTCGAAAGAGGCAAACTCGGAAAAGTTTTATGGGTTCAAGTACAATGGCCAGAACGATACGCTCACCTTTTATAACCTGGTCGATACCAAACCGGGAGAAAAAGGGATGTATGCGCCCAAAGGCATCGCTTACCAGTTTTTGAGAAAACCCGCCGATAAATAAATCCGAACCGTTTCCTGATGGCCAGCGCACTGAAAAATTTGTCGCAATACGACGACAACACCGTTCCCTCTGCCGAACCCTTCGTTTTTGGAGTTGTGGTGGCCGAGTGGAACGCCGAAATCACCCATGCCTTGTATGAGGGGTGCTACGAAGCGCTCGTCCGGCACGGCGCAAAACCGGAGAACATCCACACCCTGCAGGTGCCGGGATCGTTTGAGCTACCGGTTGGCGCCCGTATGCTGAACAGCCGCCAAAACCCCGACGCCCTCATTTGCCTGGGCTGTGTGATCAAGGGGGAGACCAACCACAACGAGTACATCAATCAATCCGTTGCCCAGGGGTTGATGAGCCTCAGCCTGGCTGCCGGCAAACCCTTTGTGTTCGGCGTGCTGACGCCCAACGACCAGCAACAGGCCCTCGACCGGGCCGGCGGCAAGTACGGCAACAAAGGCGTGGAGGCCGCCATTACGGCCATCCGGATGGCCGCCCTCCGCAAAGAAGGCGCCGAAGGAAAAAAGAAAATCGGCTTTTAAGCGCCGCTGCAAACGATGCGACTAAGCGTTATTCATACCGGCTTTTTTAAACTGGACGGAGGCGCCATGTTCGGCGTGGTGCCCAAGCGGATGTGGGAAAAATTGAACCCGCCCGATGCGTACAATATGTGCACCTGGGCCATGCGCGCCCTGCTGGTGGAAACCGGCAACCGGAAAATCCTGATCGATACCGGGATCGGGAACAAACAGGACGCCAAATTCCGGGCGCATTTCGAGCCCCATGGGACGGAGTCGCTGTTCGGCTCCTTGGCGGGGGCGGGCGTAAGCCGCGAGGCGATCACCGATGTATTCCTGACGCACCTCCATTTCGACCATTGCGGGGGCGCCCTGTGGCGCAACGAAGCAACCGGCCAGGTGGAACCGTCGTTTCCAAACGCGGTGTACTGGACCAATGAACGACACTTGCAATGGGCCCTTCACCCGAATGCGCGGGAAAAAGCATCGTTTCTTTCGGAAAATATCTTGCCCCTGATGGAAGAGAAAGGTCGGTTGCAGTATGTTCCCGTCCGGCAAAACACGGCGTTTTTGCCCGGCTTCCGGATTCGCTTCGTATTCGGCCATACTGAAGCGATGATGGTTCCGGTACTCCGAACCGGCAGCGCCGAGCTCGTGTATTGCGCCGATACTATTCCATCGCAATGGCACGTGGGGCTGCCTTATGTAATGGCCTACGATGTGCGACCCCTGCTCACGCTGGAGGAGAAGGCCCGATTGCTGAACACCGCGGCACAGCGGCGGCAAATCCTGCTGTTCGAACATGATCCGGTGATCGACAGCGGTATACCCGAAACCGGCCCCGACGGCCGCATCCGTTTGGGTAAAACAGGAAAACTGGCTGAATTACTCCAGTAAATCCGTCGTTGTATTCAGCGTTTACGCGTGAAAAACAGCACCTGTTCCCGGTCGGCATTGCTCATCCGGATCTTGAGCGAGTCAGCCGAAACGTACAGCACTTTGATGGTGTGTTCCTTGACCGGTTGGGCCAGGGTATCGGTCAGGAAAAGGTAAAACATCGAACAGTGGTAATTTCCGCTTTCGCGGTACAGCCCCTGGCTCCGGAATTCGTAGCTGCCATCGGCCATTAGCCGGAGCGCCACGGAATCGAGATTTGTCGGTAGGGTCTTGCCGTCTTCGTAAAAGGCTACGGCCTGCCATTCGCCAGCCAGTTCGTGTTCCTGCGGGGTGCAAGCCGGGTTGATGATAGCCCAACAGCCGGTCAAAGCCAACCAAATGTAAATTTTATGCATAACGGTCCGGCAAAAGTCGTACTGCACCCTGTCATAGTCAACTCTTTTCTAAAATATTCTGCTTGGTACCGTCGCCCGGCACCTGGCAAACCCGGAAAACCGCTGCCCGGTAAATTTTGTCGAAGTACCGGATATACTTTCCGGTTGCCGCGGCGTTGACCCTTTATCACCGTATTATTGACCGAAAGCGTTCTCTAACTATGCATTATCGTTTACTACTACCCGGATTGGCGCTTTGCTGCACCTTTGCCGCTTGTGTATCCTCCAAGGTGTACCACGCCGAACAGTCCCTGCGCGAACAGGCAGAAGCCCGCGAAAAAGTATTGGTCCAGGAAGTTATGGGCCGCCGGAAAGAAACAGCCGACCTCGTGAAACAGGTGGGCGACCTGAACCGCAACCTGGGCAACCAGGACGCCGAAATCCGTGAACTCAAAACCGAACTCGCTTCCCGCACCCAACAGATGGGGGAGTCGTCGACCAAACTGTTTGCCGAAAAAACCGCGCTCGAACAGGACCTGGCTGCCAAAAAAGCCATACTGGAGAAAAAAGATGCGGTGCTGCAAGGGGTGTCTTCCGCGCAAAACAGCCGCCAGAAGATCCTCGACGACCTAAAAGCCGAAATACTCAAAAGTTATCCCGCTTCCGGCGGCGTCACCCTGGAGCAAACCGACAAGGCCGTGCTGCTGACGCTGCCCGATGTTGCGTTATTCGATAAAAACGGCCTGGCTGTCAGCAGCGCCAGTAAAACGCTGCTGGCCCCCCTTGCCAATTTGTTCGCCACCCGGCCGGAGCTGGACGTCGAAGTAAGAGCCTATACCGACAACACGCTCCCGAAAGGCGCCAAAAACCTGGACGATACCTGGGACTGGAGCCTGGCGCGCGCCACCAATGTCGTCCGGCTTCTAATCCGGGAGTTCAACATCAATGCCAACCAGCTGACGCCGGTGGGCAAAGGGGAATTCTTCCCGGTTACCTCAAATGAAACCCCCGAGGGGCGGCAAAAAAACCGGCGGACAGTGGTAGCGGTGTTTCCTTCGTTGCCCAAGGTGCCGGCGGTGGAGTAGGGTGCCAGCAGCTTTACCGGGCCAACCGGCCTGCCGCTTGAAGCAATCCGGCTTCTGTTTTGCGGTACTCACCCAATAATTTGAGGAATTTGATCCGGGCCTCAAGCCAGCGTTGCTCCCGGGCATTGATCAGGAATACCGAGCTTTCCCCAAAGCGGAATTTTTCATTTTCCGCATCGAGCAGGCTGCGGTAATTTGTGATCATGGCACGGAATTGCGCAATTTGCCTGGCCAATACCCCCAGTTCGTTTTGATATTGCCGGATTTTCACTTCCAGATCGAGCCGCTTTTGCTGACGCGCCAGGTTGGTTTGTTCGATTTTGACCTGCGCAATTTGCGCATCGCCACGGGCTTTCCGGTTGGGGATGGGGAAGCGGAATTGAAGTCCCCATTTGATGTCGTTGGCCAGCATGCCTATACCACTGGGGGTAGCGCTCGGGAAGAATTCCCAACCGTTGCCCAGCAACGAATAGTTCAGGTCGAGTCCGGGCTTGAGTTTTTCCCGTTTCAGGCGGCGCTCTACTTCGAGGCTTTTCTGTTTGGCATCGTACCACAGTAGTTCGGGGTGCTCTTCGAGCGCAGTTTCGAGCCAATCTGGAGTGAGTTCGGCAGGAATTAGAGGCATGGCGTCTTCGGTAAGTGCGATCGCCGTTGCCGGTGCACTGGCGCCCAGGGGTTGACCGTTGGCATCCCAGCGGAACTGGCCGAGCGACAGGGCGGCGTCCTGCAGGTCCATTTGAGCAAACTCCAGGTCGAGCGCCCGGTTCTGGACCTGGAGAAAGGCTTCCAGGGTATCAATGGCGGGTTTGTCGCCCTGCCGATAGCTTTCTTTCAAGGCTTCGCAGCGAATATTGGCCTGCCGGAGGGCTTCGGCATAAATGCTCCGTTGGTTATCGGCCACTACCCAGGTCCAATAGGCTTTGGCCGCGTCGAACAGCAGGTTGTTGCGCGCCAAGGCCCATTCCGCTTCGTATTGCTGCCGGCTAAACCGGCTTTGTTGCACGTCGGCGCGCCGTTCGTCAAACAACAACCCCTGCCAAAGCGTCCAGTTGATACCGGCCGAAACCTGGCCGGCTTTTGGGATTTTGGATTCGGGATTCAAAAAATCGCCGTTGGCCAGGCTGTAATTGCCTTTTATTTCCAGGCCCAGACCGAGCGGCCATTTTATGCCGGTCTCCGTATACTGGAAATAGGTTTTGCCATTGAACTGCTTGCTGGAGAAATCGGCGTACCATTTGGGGTCAAAGCCGCCTTTTGCCCGCAGCACGGTAGCCTGTGCCAGGTTCAGGTACTGATCTGCTTGCCGCGCCAGGGGATGGTGTTGCAGTACCGCTGCCCGAAAGTGCAGCCAATCCAGGGGAGCTGTTTCCTGAGCCCGACTCCAGACAGGGACGAGCAGGGCCAGGACAAGCAATACGTTGTTGCGCATGTTATTTGGCATTTTTCGCTGGGTTTTGGGGTTCCGGGCCAACATCACCGGCGCCCTTAGCCGAATGTTCCGGTTGGTACAAATTGGGTGGAAATCCGTTCAGCACACGCCAGAGTTCGTACCAGACGGGCACGTTATCGAGCAAGGCGATCCCTTTGGCGCCGCCGCCTACCTGCAGCGCTTCCGGCCAGGGCATTTCGCCGGCGTCGGGAGCAACCAGCATCCGAAATTTCCCGTTAGCGCTTATTTGGCGATCTATGGCAACTACGGAACCGCCGAAGGTACCCAGCGAAGCTCCAGGCCAACCGCTGAAGAAAAACGCCGGCCAGCCGTCGAACATGAACCGCACCTTGCGCCCGGTTTGGATCAGGGGCAGGTCCATAGGTTTGACATATAATTCCACAGCCAGTTGGTAATGCGCCGGCATGATGCTTACGACGGGATCGCCTTCTTTGATCATCTCGCCGATGCCGGGCCTGATCGCCTTTACAACATAACCGTCCTGCGGCGCCAGGATGTAGTAAAAACGCGAGCGCAGCCGGTAGTTTTCCTGTTCAATGCGAAGTTTGTTGACGCTGGCCTGCGCGTCGAATTTATCGGACAACGTGCTGAATTTATCGCTTTGGGTTTTGGCGATCTTGTTGCGGTATTCATTCCGGATCAATTGCAACTCGCTGCGGTAGATTTCCAATTCCTGTTGGCTGGACGCCAGTCCATTTTCCGTACTCATCACCTTGGCCTCGGTTTCCTGCAATTTGCTTTTCTTCTCCTCCAACTCCGTGAGCGATTTGAGGCCTTTTTCATACAGGTTTTTCACGCCGTCAAATTGTCGCCGGGCGATCTGAATTTCGACGTTGATTTGTTCTACGGCAGCCCGGTTCGATTCCACCTTTAGTTCGGCCTGTTTGATCTTGTTCAACACTTGCTGTAGCTTATTCTCCTGTTCACCCTGCATGGCCGCCACTTGCCGGTCGAGCGCTCCGACCTTATTATCGTACGATGCAATAGTGCCCTCTTTGGCCTGCACCTGGTTGCCCACCCGGTTAATCATATTCGGGTCAAAATACTCGGACTTGACTTCCGACAGAAATACGATCGTGTCGCCTTGCCGTACGGCCTGTCCTTCCGTGACATACCAGCGCTCGATGCGCCCGGCGATAGTAGCGTGTATGGTTTGCGGGCGTTGTTCGGGGCGGAGTGTGGTCACCTGGCCGTCGGCGCGCACATTTTGCGTCCAGGGCAGCAGCATGAACGCTGTAAAAAGGGCCAGCAGCACCAGCAGCAGGTTTCGGGCCGACAAGTGCAGCGGCGACAGTTTGATGGCGTCGGGCGATTGGAGTTGCCGGAGGTCATTTTCACAATGAACGGAGTTGTCAGTTATGTTTAGCATGGCGGGAATGGCTGAAGGTTGAGGTTGCGCAGGGCTATTCGGGTACGGTAACCGGGTTGTCGCGGAAAATGTGTTCGTAATGTTCTGTTTGCCGGACGGCGTCAAACGAACCGGCAAACACGATACTCCCGGCTTTCAAGACCACCACCCGGTCGCAAAACGCGGCCAGCAGCGGATCTTCCGTACTGCAAATGAGCGTCCATTGGTGGCGCCGGTCGGCGAGAATCTGGCCAATGCGGCGGCGGTCCAACATATTCAGGTGGTTGAGCGGTTCCTCCATCACGAGCAGGTTGGGCTCCGACACGATGGCGCGCGCAATCAGGATTTTGGTAATGATGCTGCGCGACATGTTTTTCCCGCCGGGCAGCAATTCCGTATCAATACCCGTGGAATAGTGCCGGATAAAGTCGCTCAAACCCACTTCATCGATGACGCGCAGGACATGTTGCAGCGGGATATCCTGGCGGCCCAGCGTGATGTTCTCCCGGACGGTGCCTTTGAATATATCTTCCTGGGAGGAGAAATCGCCGATATGTTCGCGGAGGCTGCGCAGGTTCAGGTTTTGTTTGGGCAATCCGTTGAACAGGAGCGCGCCTGAAAAATCGCGCTTGAGCACCGACAATACCTGCATCAGGGTGCTTTTGCCGGCGCCGCTGTAACCGGCAATGGCGACCCGTTCGCCGGCGGCAATGGTTAGCGTCAGGTCGTTCAATACGGGCCGGTCGCTATCTTCGTACTGGTACGAGAGGTTGCGCATTTCGATCTGCAGGGGTTGATTGGGGCAAAAATCTTCCACCCGGATACCGTCTTCCCGTTCGATCGGCAAATCGACCACCTGTCCGATTTTTTCCATAGCGGTGAGTACATCGTAACCCGATTCGAGGAGCAGGATTAGTTTTTCTACTGAATCGACGATAAACAACACCAGGATCTCGGCGGCTACGAACTGTCCGATATTCAACTGGTTTTGCATCACCAGCACACTTCCCAAGATTAAGAACCCGCCTACCACCAGCGCGCGAAAGATGACGCTGCTCAGAAACTGGATCACAAGGATCCGCCAGTGTTTGGCCCGGGCGCTGAGGTAGTCGAGGGTCAATTCATCGGTTCGGAGTAGCGGGAAGCGGTTCTCGCCGGCCAGTTTGAACGTGGCGGCCATTCGGCCGACCTCTTCCAACCAATAGGCGATCTTGTACTTGTATTTGGATTCCTTCAAACTACTTTGCAAGCCCAAAGGGCCCGTCCACCAGAATAAGACGCCCAACACGCCGAGCAGCAACAGGGAGGAAAACACGAAAGTAGTGTGGTAAAACGAGAGCAAGAGGAGGCTGAACAAGATCTGAAGGACAGCCGTTGTGCCATCGATGAGCAATTTGGGCAGGGTTTTTTGAATCGTTTGGGTGTCAAAAAAGCGATTGACCAGTTCGGGCAAATGTTCTTTGCGCAACAATTCCAGGTTCAGTCGGGGAATCCGGATCGCAAACTCCAGCGCCGAATCGGCGAAAATGCGGCGCTGTAAGTATTCCATGATAGACAATTGCATGAGGCGCAACAGCCCGCTGACCAACGCGCCTACGATCACCAGCAACACCAGCACCGCCCAGGATGCGGAAATGCTGCCGCCGGCGATCAGCCCGATAATCGCCTGAACCCCCAATGGCAGCGACAATCCGATCAATCCGGCCACCACGGCGTATAGTAAAATATGCCGAATCTCGCGGCGGTAGGCCGACAACAGCCTGGCTAAACGCCGCACGGGGGTCAAAGGAGGTGTTTTTTCAAAATTCATGGGAACAATTCTTATGGTTGAGAACCCGTCTAAAACGATGATCGGCTTATCTTGTTCGGTCCGGATATCATTTGATCAAACTACATTCGAATCGCTTTACGGAGGTCTGACCTCATTCGACATGGCAACTCATTGATTTTCAAGTATATCCATTTGATTTCTTGCTCTGCTTGAAATTTCCCCGGGCCTGCCGGAATTTCGGGCGAAGCGAGAAATCGGTTGGAAATGGTTGATTGTCTGAGTATTGTCATGTCGAATTAAATGAGACATCCGGGGGGCGAGTAGTTTGAGAATTAATCAGATTGGGATTTTTCCGTTTTCGCTGCAGCATGAAAATCCAAATCTGTTCTTAGCGCCCAGCCGCTTACTTTTGTGGCAAAATTCATCCGCGTTGAATATTACCGAACGACTCGATCTGCTGGCGGAACTGGGCCATTACCTGCGGGAAACCCCGGACGACGAACTCCGGCAGGTCATGCGGCAGAGTTACCTGGCCAACCGCTGGTTTACCGAAGACAATGTGTGCATGGCCCTGCAGTCCATTGCCGCCGCTTTTCTGGATCGCGATGCCTTGCAACGATGGGTGGCGGGCTATGCCATATCGCCGGCGCCGCACCCGGCTAAAACCATCGGGTTGGTCATGGCCGGCAACCTGCCCCTGGTGGGATTTCACGACTGGCTCTGCGTATTCGCCGCCGGACAGCGGGCACGGGTGAAATTGTCGGAGAAAGACCGCTACCTGTTGCCCTTCCTGGTCCGGAAAATGGGCGGCTGGGCTTTCGAATCCTGGGAATACACCGAGTTTTTGGACGTGTCAGACCCCTTGAGCGGCTTCGACGCCGTGATCGCCACCGGCAGCAACAATACCGCCCGGTACTTCGAGCAGTATTTTGGCCGCTATGCGCACATCGTCCGCCGCAACCGCAACAGCGTAGCCGTGCTCGACGGCGCCGAAACGATGGCCGATTACTATGCACTGGGCCGGGATATCTTTGCATACTTCGGGCTAGGCTGCCGCAATGTGAGCAAATTGTACGTGCCGGCGGGCTTCGATTTTAATCCCTTGCTCGAAGCCTTGCATGAATATCGCGACCTGATCCACCACGACAAATACAAGAACAACTTCGATTACAACCTGACCCTTTATATCCTGAACAATGTGCCGTACCTGAACAACGGATGCCTGTTGCTGAAGGCCGACGACTCGTTGCAGGCGCGCATTTCCAGCATTCATTATGCATACTACGCCGATCCGGAACAACTCCTGGCGGATTTGGACCAACGCCGCGAGGCCATTCAATGCGTGGTAAGCAAAACGCCTGTCCCCGGCTGGGCCACAGTACCGTTCGGGCAATCCCAACAACCAGGCCTCTCGGATTATGCCGACGGCGTGGATGTCATGTCTTTTTTGACCAGTTTGTAGCCTTACGATGATGCGATTCGATATTATCACCGTCCTGCCGGAGTTGCTGGAAAGCCCGTTCAACCACTCCATTTTAAAACGGGCCAACCAGAAGGGCCTGCTGGAGGTACAACTCCATGCCCTGCGCGATTACGCAACGGGCAAACACCGGCAGGTCGACGATTACGCCTTCGGCGGCGGTGCGGGCATGGTCATGAAGGTGGAACCGATTGCCGCCTGCATCGATCACCTGCAGGGCCAGCG
>JBGARJ010000056.1:0-34911 GCA_044230315.1 Saprospiraceae bacterium | reverse complement strand
GGTCAATATGGTCAATGTGGTCAATGTGGTCAATATGGTCAAGGTGGTTAATGTGGTTAATGTGGTCAATGTGGTCAATGTGGTCAATGTGGTTAATGTGGTCAATGTGGTTAATGTGGTTAATGTGGTCAATGTGGTTAATGAGATCAATGTGGTTAATAAATAAATTTAAATGAAAAATATAGCATCAAATTCAAATGGCCTGGCATTCACTCCATTGCCCACATTGCCCACATTGCCCACATTGACCACATTGATCTCATTAATCTTTCCATTTTTTCAAAAAATCAAACAACAGCCGCACGCCTACTCCGGTGCCGTCTTTGGTGCGATAGCCATTCGGATTGCGAAGATAAGCAGGCCCGGCGATGTCGAGGTGTAGCCAGGGATAATCTGCAAAATGTTCTAAAAATTTTCCGGCGGTGATCATGCCTGCAGCTCCTGTGCTCATATTTTTCAGGTCGGCAATATTGCTTTTCAATTCTTCGCCGTACTCCCGCCAGAGGGGAAGTTCGACCAAACGCTCATAGGTTTGCCAACCGCTGTCTTCGAGGGCGCGCTTCTGATCGGCGGATGCGGTGCCCATGTAACAAATCGCCTGGTTGCCCAAAGCCCGGATCGCTGCACCGGTTAGCGTTGCCAGGTCGAGTGCCAATTCCGGGTCAAACTTTTTGGCGTAATGCAGCGCGTCTGCGAGGATCAGCCGGCCTTCCGCATCGGTGTTCACTACTTCCACGGTAGTGCCGGAATACATCCGGATGACATCGCCAGGCGACAAGGCCCGCTCTCCGATCTTGTTGTCGGTGGCCGGGATCAGGCCAATCACCTGAACGGGCAGGTTGATCCGGGCGATGGCAGTGAACACGCCGATGATGGCAGCGGCGCCGGCCATATCGCATTTCATGTTTTCCATGCCTTCGCTGGGCTTCAGACTGAGCCCACCGGTATCGTACACCACTCCTTTGCCAATCAGTACGATGGGTTTGGCATTGCGCGCATTTTCGGGGCGCCATTCAAGGATACAAAACTGGGGCGGCACATCACTAGCCTGGTTGACGGCCAGTAAACCGCCCATTTTAAGGCATTCGATTTGCTCTTTTTCCAACACCTCCACCGCAAAACCGTGCGTCCGCCCGGCTTCGCGGACGGCTTCCGCCAGTTTAAGCGTATTGAAATGCGAATGCGGCTCGTTGACCAGGTTGCGGGCCAGAAAAACAGCCTGCACCAAAGCGTTCAGTTCCTCGATCGCATGTTCCGGCGCCGCGTCGTTCGCCCAACAAAGCGAACGGAGCCGCTTTTCCCTTTTTTCCGGCTGGGTGAAATAGTTCAGAAATTGGTAGTTGCCGAGCATAAGGCCTTCCAAAAAGGCCAATGCATGGCTTTCAGGGCAAAAACTGCGCAACGTCAGCGATTCCACATGATAATGCCGGAGTTCGCGCAGCAGGGCGTTGCCTTTCAGGCGCGTGTCTTCCAATCCCTCCGGGTCTTCACCGCGCAGAGGGTCCAGTATCTGAACAAATACGCCACGGCTGGCTTGTGGAAAAAAACAGGACTGAACGCCTTGTTCCACCGTTTGGAGCAGGTAGGCCATTTCATTGGGTTGCAAAACCCAATCCAGTTGACCCAGGGACGTTTTTTCGGCGAGTAAAACGATGTTGTCGTCGGTGTGGCTGACCGGGACGGCTGCCAGTTGAAGGTATTGCACGGGCAAGACTCAGTTAATGGAAAACAATCGGATACAGGGGACGATGACCGGATTCTGATCCGGAAAAATGCGATTTTCACAAGGGCCGGCAAAGATAGATCAATTTGAGGGCATTCGTTATTTTTACGCACAAATAGGACGCCAAAAACGCTTCCCGGGCTAAATTTTATTTGGATTTGGGTGCTGAACTGGTTCAAACTGACGGCCCTGCACATGGAAGCAGGGGCTGTTTGATTTATGCGTATGTTGGGGAATTGCCGCGTGCCGGGACGGCAGCTGTTGGAAAACCAAATGGCTGCGCCGGTCGGGGGAACCTTCCCGGCGAACGACAAATGATACAAGCTTTTGAACGGCAGTCGTTTGAAGCGCTGGAGGCCGGGGGACATGCGGCAACCAATGGAATTTTGGCCCATGTCCTGGGAAATTGGCGTTAAAAAATAAAACCTTTGCCAGCCTAAGCAACACAGGCTAACTCTTCCGATACCATGAAAAAACTCTTTCTCCTCGACGGCCACGCCCTCATTTATCGCGCGCACTATGCCTTTATTACCCGCCCGCTTATTAATTCGAAAGGCTGGAACGTTTCGGCGATTCAGGGTTTTATGCGCACGTTGTGGGAAATGATCCAAAAGGAAAAGCCGTCCCATCTGGCAGTCGTGTTCGATCCGCCGGGCGGCACCTTTCGCCACCAGGAGTTTGATCTGTACAAAGCCAACCGCGAAGCGCAGCCGGAAGATATCACCCTGGCCATCCCATGGGTGGAGAAGATCATCAAGGCGATGAACATTCCGGTGCTGATCGTGCCGAACTACGAGGCCGACGATGTGATCGGCACCCTGGCCAAACAGGCGGAAAAACAAGGGTATGATGTGTTCATGGTGACGCCGGACAAAGACTTCGGGCAATTGGTCGACGAGCATATTTTCCTTTACAAACCCGGTCGCCAGGGGAACGAGGTGGAGATATGGGGCGTCCGCGAGGTCTGTGAGCGTTGGGGCATTCAGCGGGTCGACCAGGTAATCGACATGCTGGGCCTCATGGGCGATGCTGTAGACAATATACCCGGCCTGCCGGGCATCGGCGAAAAGACCGCGGCCAAATTGCTGCAGGAATTTGACAACGTGGAAAACCTGCTGGCGAACGCCGACAAACTCAAAGGGAAACAACAGGAAATCGTGCAAACGAATGCAGAAAAAGCGCGTTTGTCCAAATGGCTGGCCAGGATCGAGATTAATGCACCCGTTCAGTTCGACGAAAAATTCTTCGAGATCGAACCCTTCAACCGCGACGAGCTGATTGAGATTTTCAAGGAACTCGAGTTTCGCACGCTCGCCAACGATATTTTGAAACACCCCTTGGCCACGCCTGCAGGCGTTCAAACTCCCGGGGCTCCGAAACCCAACCAGGCGCCGGCAGCGGCGGGCAACAAGGCCGGCATGCAAGGGAGCCTTTTTGAAGAAATGCCCGATGAAGCGGCTGGTGCTTCGGCCCATCCGGAACAAGCCCCGGCCGACGAGGCAGGTTTTCGCCGCACGACAAAAAATATCGGCAACGTGCCGCACACTTACCACGTCGCCGAAACACCGGAGCAACGCGCCGAACTGGTGCAATTGCTTCTCAGCCGTCCCGATATCTCCTACGATTCGGAGACCACTGCCATCGAGCCGACGCAGGCCGACCTGGTGGGGTTTTCGTTTGCTTTCAAGCCACACGAAGCCTGGTATGTGCCGGTACCTGCCGACCGTGATGCCGCTCAGGCTGTCGTGGAAACCTTCCGCCCGGTTTTTGAACAGGAAAAAATAGAGAAGATTGGCCAGAACCTCAAGTACGATATGATCGTGCTGAAAAACTACGGCGTAGACCTGCGCGGGTCCTTTTGGGATACGATGATCGCCCATTACCTGCTGGAACCCGAACTCCGCCACAACATGAATTACCTGGCGGAAACCTATCTCGATTATTCTCCGGTCAAAATCGAAGAGCTCATCGGCAAAAAAGGCGCTGCGCAAGGCAACATGCGGGATGTGCCGGTGGAGCAAATCAAAGAATACGCCGCCGAAGACGCCGATATTACCCTGCAACTGAAACGATACCTCGAACCCAAGCTCGAAGCGGGCGGTCAGAGCCTCACCAAATTATTCCACCTGGTGGAGACGCCTCTGGTTAAAGTGTTGGCCGATATCGAGTTTGCCGGCGTCCGGATCGATCCGGATTTCTTACAGGCGTATTCGAAAGAACTGGCGGTCGACATTCAGGCGCTGGAAAAAAAGGTCCTGGAGGAAACCGGGTATACGTTTAACGTGGCCAGCCCCAAACAAGTGGGGGAGGTGCTGTTCGACCGGATGAAACTGCCGTATCCGGGCAAGAAAATGAAAAGCGGCCAATATTCGACCGATGAAGAGGTGTTGACCGCCCTGGCTGCCGATTATCCCATTTGCGCCGATATTTTGCAGCACCGCGCGTTGATGAAACTCAAAAGTACGTATGTGGACGCGTTGCCCGCCTTGATCAACCCGCGCACGGGGCGCGTGCACTCGTCGTTCAACCAGGCCCTCGCCGCCACGGGTCGACTGAGCAGCCAGAATCCCAACCTCCAGAATATCCCAATCCGGACCGCCGAGGGCCGCAAAGTACGCGAGGCATTCATCCCCCGCGATGCCGACCATGTGTTGCTGTCAGCCGACTACTCCCAGATCGAACTGCGCCTGATCGCCGAGATCAGCCACGAGGAGGCGATGCTGGAAGCTTTTCAACTCAACCTGGATATCCACCAGGCCACCGCCGCGCGGGTGTTCGGCGTGCCGCTCGAACAAGTTACGCCCGAGCAGCGCAGGGCCGCCAAGACCGTGAATTTCAGCATTATATACGGCGCCGGCGCTACCAATCTGAGCAACCAACTGGGGATCAAACGCGCCGAAGCCAAGGAGATCATCGACAACTATTTTGCGCAATACCGTGGCCTGAAACACTACATGGAAACCACGGTGGAGTTTGCGCGCAAACACGGCTACGTCGAAACCCTGCTTGGCCGCCGCCGCCACCTGCGCGATATCGAAAGCCGCAATGGCATGCACCGCAGCATGGCCGAGCGCATGGCGATCAATACGCCGATCCAGGGCACGGCTGCCGATATGATCAAGGTAGCCATGGTCAACATCTGGAATGCCATGCGGGCAGGCGGGTTCCGTTCCAGTATGATCCTGCAGGTGCACGACGAACTGGTATTTGATGTACATAAATCCGAGCTGGATGCGCTCAAACCTATTATTCGGGAAAAAATGACCACGGCTATCCCAAACCTGCGGGTACCGATTTTAGTGGAAATGGGGGTAGGGGAGAATTGGCTGGAAGCGCATTGAACGGTTCAATGCAGCACTGCGCAAACATTAACGGTCAGTGATCTTCAAGAAGAGGGCCCTACAGAGATTTGCCGCCCGGCGTTGGCGGCAATTTCCTTCATGATGCGCATGGCCGTAGCCACGCTTTTTTGTTCCAGGTAGTCCATCATTTGTTGTACCAATTCACGGGTAGCCGGGTCCAGGCTGTCGAATTGCTTGGCAAAAACGGTGGTCAGGGCGCGTTCTTTTGCTATCCGCACATCATCCACTACCGGCATCAGGGCGCGTTCCACTTGCCGTTGATGCCACAAATCGCGGTAAGCGCGCAGTTTTGCCGTGATCAGCGTTTCGGCTTTGCGGCGCTCCAGTTCACGGTGTGCCAGGTTTTCGCGGGCCACTTCGCGCAGGCTTTCGACCTCGGTATACTGGACCGGGAACTCAGACAGAATGCGTTTGTCAACATTGTTTGGGACCGACAAATCGACCACCACTTTCGGGCCCGGCTCGCCGGCCAGCAGTTGCCGGTAAACGGCTGGTGTGATAATCGGTTCGGTCGCGCCGGTACAAACGATCAGGGCATCGAAACCATTGTTGTAGGATTCAAGCGCCTGGAGGGGCAAGGCCAATCCATCGAGGTATTCGGCTACAGCCTGGGCCTTTGCCAGGGTGCGGTTGAATACCGTCACATTGCGAAAGCCATATTTGAACAAAAACTTGGCGACCAGTGCGTTGGTTTGGCCGGCTCCAACCAGCAGCACCCGGGCGTTGGGGCGCAAACCACTTTGGAGCAGGTTTTGAAAAGCGAGCGCGACAACAGAAAGGGCTTTTTCGCCGATGCCGGTAGCGGTGTACACTTCTTTGGCCGTTTCAATGGTGAAGCGGATCAGCAGGCGAAGATGGTCGTCGGTGAGCCCCCAATCGCGGCTGTGGTCAAAAGCTTCGCGCAATTGGCGCAAGATCTCGCGCTCGCCCACGACCAGGCTGTCCATCGATGCGGCCACTTCGAGCAGGTGCCGGATGGCGTCAGCGCCGTGTAACAAGCGCATTTTGGCGGCAATATCGGTTCTGGATTCAGCCGGAAGATCGGGCCGGATGGCTGCCAGCAGATCGGCCGGCAGGGTGTCCGGGACCGGTTGCTGGGTGTAAAACAAATATACCACCCGATTGCAGGTAGCGAGGTACAGCAGCTCATCCCAGCCCATCTGTTCCCGGAGCATCCGGAGGGTAGAAGCGGCATCGTCGCCGGGAATGATCGCTTTGCCAATCGATTCCAGGGCCGTTTGGCGGTGCGTTAAGGTTAGAATATGGTAGCCGTTGAGCATGGCGGTATTAAACAAAAAGCATCAATATTGTTACCAGGGCCCTTTGTAAGACGTCGGGCAAAAGTAATGGGTCGCAATGCAGGCACTGTCATACCTGTGTCACTGCTCAGGATGATTAAAATTTGGACGATGTCTAAACAAAGCCTTCTACTTTTGCCGAACGATGACGGACAAACTACGCGCCTATTTTTACCTGCATTTCTGTGTGTTTTTGTGGGGGTTTACTGCTATTTTGGGCAAGTTGATCTCCCTGCAGGCCTTACCCCTGGTATGGTGGCGGGTGCTGTTGTGTTGTGCGACATTGTGGTGGATATTGCCCAAGGCGCAATTGCGGGGGTTGCCCCGCCGTACGATGTGGCAAATGCTGGGCGTGGGGGTTATGGTGGGCGTCCACTGGCTTTGTTTTTACGGCGCGATCAAGTTGTCCAACGCCTCGATCGCGGTAGCTTCCATGGCAACTACCTCCTTTTTTGCGGCGTTGACCGAACCCGTTTTGTTGCGGCAAAGGGTCAAATGGTACGAGTTAGCGCTTGGTATCCTGATCCTGCCCGGCATGGCGCTCGTGGTCGGCAATATCGATTGGGCGATGCGCAGGGGTTTTGCCGTCGGGATCTTAGGCGCGTTGCTCGCGGCTATTTTCACCTCCCTCAACAAAAAAATTATTGAGCAAAAGCCGCCTCCGCCGTCGTTGCCGATGAGTTTTATCGAGCTGTCGGGCGGCTTGCTGGTGACGTCCGTGGCGTTGCCTTTTGCCTTTGGCACGCAGCAGGACATATCTGTGATACCGGCCGGATTGGACTGGCTTTGGATGCTGATCCTGGCTTGGGTATGCACCCTTTTGCCCTATTACCTTACCTTGCAGGCCATGCGGCATATTTCCGCTTTTGCCACCAACCTGACCATCAACCTCGAACCCGTGTACGGTGTTTTACTGGCGGGGCTGCTTTTTCGGGAGGACAGGGACCTGGCGCCCGGCTTTTATCTCGGTGTGGGAATTATTTTAATCGCTGTATTCGGACACCCGTTTTTGAAGAAGTTAGTTGAAAAAACGGAGCCACCCGGCTCTGCCGCTTCCTGATTATGTTGTTCAAATGGCTTTTTACACTTCTGGCAATTATCTGGCTCATCCAGGCCGTTCGCCCCTATTTTGACGGGTCGACTGGTCTAAAGGACGCTTCGCCCCCGACTCCCGAACCTCCGCCACCACCGCGGGAAAAACCTCGCCCCCCGGACGAAAACGATTATATCGATTACGAAGAAATCAAATAAACGCCGAACATCCCCCGATCGGATCGGGGCAAACACCACAAGCTTCCATGCACGCGATTCGCGAAACGCATTTCCAACTTCCCGGCCAAACGGCTTTTTACCGCGGCAAAGTCCGCGATGTATATACTGTAGGCGACCGGCTGATCATGGTTGCCACCGACCGGATATCGGCATTCGACCACGTACTTTCGCGCCCTATTCCCTTTAAAGGCGCCGTACTCAATGGAATCGCCGCGCATTTCCTGCAGGCTACACGCGATATATGTCCCAATTGGTTGATCAGCACGCCCGATCCCAACGTGGCTATTGGCTACCGATGTACGCCGATACGGGTTGAAATGGTCATTCGCGGCTACCTCGCGGGCCATGCAGCCCGCACGTACGCCGCGGGCAAACGGGAATTGTGCGGCGTGCCCCTGCCCGAAGGAATGCGCGAAAACGACCCGTTCCCTGAACCGATCATCACCCCGACCACCAAGGCCGAAGCCGGTCACGACGAGGATATTTCCAGGGAAGCGATCCTGGCTCAAGGCCTCGTGAGCCGCGCCGATTACGAACAAATGGAAGCCTTCACGCGCGCACTGTTTCGCCGGGGCACCGAGATGGCTGCGCAGCAAGGGCTCATCCTGGTGGATACCAAGTATGAATTCGGTAAAAAAGACGGCCGGATTATGCTGATGGATGAAATTCACACCCCCGACAGCTCCCGATATTTTTATGCCGATGGGTACGCCGAGCGGCAAGCCAACGGCGAACGCCAGCGCCAACTTAGCAAGGAGTTTGTCCGGGAATGGCTCATTGCGCATGGATTTCAGGGCAAAACAGGCCAACAAATGCCCGACATGCCCGACGCCTTTGTCGCGGAAATTTCCGACCGCTATATCGAACTGTATGAACAAGTGACCGGCCGGTTATTTGAGCGGCATGCATTCGAAAACCCGGCGGAACAGATCGAACAACATATTCTGGAGGCATTACGGGGGGCGGCGATGTAGAACATGGTTGGAGCCCGGCGAAGAAATTCCAAACACGCTCATAGTTAAATTTTCCCGACTGCACAGTGTTTGGACAGTCCCGGCATTGTTTTGTTCCCCCAAGCCGCCTGAGGTATTGCAGGATTAAACCCTGCGGATTAATTTTGTTTCGCTTCGGATGATAACGTTCATCCTCTGTACACGCACTTGTCGTTAACCTTCTCTGGCAAGATTTTTGTTTTTTTTCTCCTCCTAATCGGCGCAATGCCAACCTGGCATGAGTACACCAACACGGGTTATTGCCAGGGCAATATGCTTCATAAATACCCAACAACTCGCCGCAAGGTTGTACGTTGTTTTTAGAACATGTGGTTGGCGTGGCGCGTGGTTTCTTTCTCCTGTTAATCAAGGCTGTTTTATACCCTGCGGAAAATGATTGGCAAATGTTTCCGGATTGAAATTACCGGATAGTTTTGACCCTTTGTGCAAGCCTGCCATTTTTCATCAGGATATTATCATGCTCCGGTTTTGTGCCGGACCATGCAGGGAGTGAGAATCGCTTGAGAACCTATTGGAGCGCGGTAATTAAATTCCAAACAGGTCCTCCTACCGGCATACCGGACGAGGTTGCGAGCATACCTATTCAAAAACAAAACCACGTTGTGTCAACCACTGCGAACTATGAAAATTCCGTTTAATGTTCCGTTTGATTGTACTTCTTCCTTTCATGAAATAGTAACAACTACTTTCGACAGCACGCGTTTGTTTTCCGGAAAATTTGCCGCCAAAGTGAAGGCCTTTTTCAAAGAGAATTATGCGGCGGAAGAGGTAGTGCTCACCTCTTCCTGTACGCGGGCATTGGAGATGGCTGCCATGCTGATGGAATTTAAAGCCGGCGACGAAGTCATTGTACCGGCTTACACCTATGTATCCACCGCGAACGCCTTCGAGTTGTACGGCGCCACGATCAAATTTTGCGATTCCTGCGTTGCCTCGCCCAATATGGATATCGAGCAGTTGGAGGCATTGATCACGCCCAAAACCAGGGCCATTGTGGTGGTGCATTATGCCGGGGTGCGAACGCCTTCGAGTTGTACGGCGCCACGATCAAATTTTGCGATTCCTGCGTTGCCTCGCCCAATATGGATATCGAGCAGTTGGAGGCATTGATCACGCCCAAAACCAGGGCCATTGTGGTGGTGCATTATGCCGGGGTCAGCGTTGACATGTACCGGCTGATGGAAATCGTGCGGAAACACAACCTCTTGCTGATTGAGGACGCCGCACAAGGCATTCACGCTTTTTTCGACGACAAACCCCTGGGTTCGTTCGGGGATTTTGCCGCGTTCTCGTTTCACGAAACCAAAAACGTGACTTGCGGCCAGGGGGGAGCATTGCTGATACACAATAAGGCATTCGTGGAACGGGCAACCGTACTGAAAAACTGCGGCACCAACCGACACAAGTTCATGCTCGGGCTCGAAGACAAATACACCTGGATCGATACCGGATCGGTGTTTAATTTGTCCGAATTGTGTTGCGCCTATTTGTATCCTCAACTGCAACACGTTGAAGCGATCACCGAGCGGCGGAAGCAGATGTGGACGCACTATTTTACGCAGTTGTCAGCGCTTCAGCACGAAGAAACCTTTATGCTCCCGGTACTGAATGATAGCAACCGCCACAACGCCCACATCTTCTATATCATTTTAAAAAGCGGTACGGAGCGGGACCAACTTATGTTGTACCTGAAAGAGCGCGGCATCATTGCCACCTTCCATTATATCGGACTGCACCTGAGCCCATATTATACTGGGAAACACCAGTATAGCGGCGCTTTGCCCAATGCTGAAATGTTTTCCCAGCAACTGTTGCGTCTGCCGCTTTATCATGAACTGACGGTGGAAGAGCAGGAATACGTAGTGGGTTGCATCGCCGACTTTTTCGCGGAGCGGAAAAACCCGACTGCGCAACCGGCGCACCGCAGGCTGGCCGGGAAAATTGCAGGCCATCTGATTGGGCTGCCCTTTACCTTGCTGGATGATGTATTAATTAACAGTTTTTTTGCCTGAAAAACCGGATTCAGCATCATACCCGTTTTTCAACCACCGGGAATTTATACCGCCTGGATATAATCCCCCAATACCCATTGGTTGGTCCCGATCCGGTGCCAACCATCGCGGCTCGTTTCGTAAATATTGACCAGGTTCCCTTTTTTCAATTGACCGACCCGGCCATACGCGGTGGAGGGGCCGGAGCGTACGTTGAGGGTAGCAGAGGTCACCCTGCCTTGGCGGGAGGCCGGCGCAGCGGCAGGGCCTGAGGCCAGTACCTGGATATAATCGGCGCTGACGTACTGCCCCTGGTTAATGCGCCAGAACCCGGATACTTTTTCCAGCAGTTGCACCACATCGCCCTGGTTGAGCCGCGTCACAATTGAAGTGGCAGTGGAAGGGCCGGAGCGTACGTTAAGAAATTTGGACACGACGCGGCCTCTCGCCGCCGCGCTTACAGCACCGCTGTCGCCGCTGGTCGTGCCCGGACTGCCGGTGTTGGCACCTGTACCGCCGGCTCCTGCGGTGCTGCCGCTCATCATTTGGGCCATTTGTACCGCCCGCAGGGCGTTGATCCGGCCAAATCCGTAATAATCAGAATGGCCAGCTGTGTTGTAGGTGCCTCCGGGGCCGATTTTATCGGCGGTTTGGCGGAGGATGTTTTTGATGTCCCAAACGGTCAGGTTGGGATTGGCCGTGAGCAGCAGCGCTCCAATGCCGGCAGCCAGCGGCGTTGCGCTGGAAGTGCCCCCGAACCCGCTGGTATAACCGAGTACTACCGAGCGGCCGTCGGAGCTGATGTCGCAGGTGGCGGTGGTGATGCCCACGCCGGAATCGCCGTTGGTCGGGGCGCAAAGAAATGCGCTCGGGCCGTAGAAGGAATAACTGGAGCGCTGATCGAGGCTATTCGACGCCGTGACGCAGATGGCCTCCGGGTGGGCGGCGAAATCGCTCACCTGCCTGGGCATGTTGTTCGAGGCCGGGTTGGCATTGCCGGCTGCAAAGAACATGGGCATTCCGCGGCCGCCGCGGCCTTCGCGCGCTACCTTGCTCAGGTAATTGGTCACGTAGGTAGACAGCGGTACAGGCTTGGGGTAGCCAAGGCTGCACGAGATCACGTCGGCGCCGTTGAGCAGGGCGTGTTCGAATGCGTTTTTGATGGCTTCGTCGCTCAGGACATCCAGTTTGATCAGGATGAGCCGTACGTTGGGAGCCGCGCCGAGGATGCCCTGAACGTCCCAGGCGCCGGCGGCTACCGCGGCGCAAGAGGTGCCGTGGCTGACCACGCCGTACGAACCATCGCTATACCGCACAAACGGCGATACGTCGGCCGTACGCGCCGAGGCGTTATATGGGTTCCGGATCTTGGCGCCGTCGCCGCGCAATTGCGGATGGTCGGTGGCGAAACCGGTATCGATTACGGCGATTTTGAGGTTGGGGTTGCCCAGGCTGCCCAGGTACATCCACGCTTCCTTTACCTTGGCATCGGCGCCGCGTTTGAAGTGGGAAGCGGCATATACGGAGTTCGGCACATCGACGGCGGGAATCGCCTGTCCCGTATTTTCGTGGTGCCATTGCGTGGTGATAAACCGGCCGCTGGGCATGGAAAAGTCGCGCGGGGCGGGCGTTGTGGCAAATTCGGGTTCGGCAACCGACACCATTTTGTTCTTCTGCAGGTCCATAGCGCACTTGATGGGGTTGGGCGAATTGGGGGTGACGGATACCCGGAAAGCACCGGGGCCGACGACTTCTTTTATACTGAGCCCCATTTTTTCCAGCAATTCGAGCTGTTTCTGGGCCTCCGAACCGGCTTTGAATTCGACATAAAGGTTTCCGGTCGGGATAAATGGCGTGTCGTCTTCCCCTTCCACGTTCCATACGTGCGTGCCCACGGCCACCTCTGGTTGCGCGCGCAATGCGTCCAGTTTTTGGTCGATGCCGCGTTTGCTCGTCACGACTTCGAAGTTTTCGATGCTCGGCGGCGCCACTGCGCCGCGCCGGGCAACTTTGGCGCTCCGGCTCCCCGGGGTGTATTGAACGGCTGCTTTGGTTTTACTCTTGGTGAAACTCAATTTCACGCCTCCATAGGAGAATGTCGCCTTATTTACCTTCTTGCTGGCCATAATTATAGTTTGAAATTTGCCCCGGGGGCCCGGGGCGTTTGAAGTTTGAGGCAGTCAACCTGTTTGGAGCCCAACGGTGAACATCCAACCAAATGCTTAAACGGGGTGGATGCAAAGTTGCTAAATTGATTATAAAAACTTCAAAACTCCAGCAAGTTATCGGGGTAAACTTTTCCCGGGCTCTTCCCGGAAAGCGTCAACTTCAAACGCCGACCGCCTTTGTCAGCGGCATTCTTTCCGGCGCGTATCGATGATGTACTGGATCTTCCAGCCGGCGGTCGTTTTGACCAATTGAAAAGAATTGGTGCCGCAATGCGACAATTTGCCGTTGAGAAAAAACCGGTAGGGCGTCCAAACGCTGGCGAGCATTTTTTCGGCATGGATGGCGGCAAATACGATGCGTTCATCCAACTTGTTTTGGTTGGAGTTGCCGATAAATTGCACGAACTCGTGAAAATCTTCGGTCAAAACGCTCCGGTTCCCGTCCTTATCGACCCTGAACGTTTGCAGGACCGGCGCTTCGGTGCAGGCATCTTTGAGCAAGGTGGTGTCGCCTTTTTGCATGCCTTCAAAGAACTGATTGATCACTGCCTTGATGGCCTTGTCTTCTTTTTGGGCCGTGGCTTTTTGGAGTGAAAAAAAAGCGGGGATAACGAGCAGAATTCGGAACAATTTCATGTGTTGCGGGTTGTTTCAGGCAAAAATGAACGCTGCGCCTCGCGTTTTTTCGCTTTTTCGATCAACCGGTTGAGGCGGGCGCCGTTGGAAGGATTGCCGGGTTTGGCCGGGAAGAAATTGAAACCTCCCAATAATCTGCCCTATCTTGCGCCGCTTTTCCGCAAACATCCAAATTTTATGCAGCCAGTCATATCATCGCCAACAGAAGCGTTGAACCGCGCCGAAACGCTGGTGTTGCTCGATTTTTTCGCCACCTGGTGCAGCCCCTGCATGGCCATGCACCCGGTGCTCGACGAGCTACAGGCCGAGTTGGGTACCCGTGTGCAGATCCTGAAGGTCGACGTAGACGAGCACCTCGACTTTGCGGTGGAAATGAAAGTGATGGGGGTGCCCACGTTCATGTTGTACCGGGATGGACAGGAATTGTGGCGTCAACCCGGCGTACTGACGAAGGCGTCCTTGAAAAAAGTAATTGAAGCAGCCGAACAATGAACAGACAATGCCTGCTGCCAATCCTGCTGGCAGCAACGGTTTTAACCGGATGGGGTTGCGGCCCCGAAGCCGAAACGGGCGCCCCCTTCAAACGGTATATCGCCCGATCGGGCAAACACCCGGCAACAACCCAGCCACACGACACGACCCCGCCGGGGGCCAGGCAAATCGCCAGGAATACCGGCGCGGTGGACGTCAACTACCTGACCGGTAAAATCGACCCCGCCAAACGCCCCGATTTTGAATCCGTAAGCGCGCCCTACACCGACAAGCCCGGCATGTTTCTGCGGCGGGAAACGCTGGAGGCCTTTAAAAAAATGTGGGCTGCCGCCAAACAGGACGGTATCAACCTGCGAATCATTTCCTCCACCCGCACTTTCGACCAGCAAAAAGCCATTTGGGAAGGCAAATGGACCCGGTTTGCCGCAAGCGTGCCGGATGCCAGGACGCGGGCCTTAAAAATACTGGAATACTCCGCCATGCCCGGCGCTTCCCGGCACCATTGGGGCACTGATGTTGACCTCAACGATTTGAATAATGCTACCTTCGCACCTGGCGGACCGCTGGAAAAGACCTACGCCTGGCTGCAAAATCACGCGGGCGAATACGGCTTTTGTCAACCGTATTCGGCTAAAAGCGAGCAACGGCCCGGTGGCTACAACGAGGAACGCTGGCATTGGTCGTACCTGCCCTTGGCAACGCCGCTGCTTGAACACTATCTGGATATCATGCGCGACGATATGATCACCGGTTTTGCCGGCGCCGAAACAGCGCCGTCGATCGGGATCGTCAAACACTACGCTGCAGGCATTAACCAGGCTTGTAAATAACCGGCTTCCCTCCGCGTAAAACTCCGGGGTTTAGGAGTTGCACGAGCCCCGAAACGGATCGAGGGCCAACTTCAATTGGACTATGGCTTATACCGAATCACATATGTTGCCATTGGGCACTAAAGCCCCCGAATTTACGCTGCCTGATGTGGTTAGCGGCCGTATGGTGCAACTGAAAGATGTGACGGGCGCGCCGGCCACGGTGGTAATGTTTTTGTGTAACCATTGTCCGTATGTGCTGTACGTGAACGAGGAAATTGTGCGGGTCGCCACCGAATTTCAGGCCAGGGGCGTAGCTTTTATTGCGATCAGCAGCAACGACGCTGGGGCCTACCCCGAGGACAGTCCGGATAAAATGCGCGACCATGCGCGTGAAGTCGGCTATCCCTTTCCATACCTTTACGACGAAACGCAGGAGGTGGCACGCCGCTACGATGCCGCCTGCACGCCCGATTTTTATGTCTTCAATGACCAGATGCAACTGGTGTACCGCGGTCAATTGGACGGCAGCCGGCCCAAGCGTAACCCCGTTCCCCCTACCGGCGAAGACCTGCGCGCCGCCCTGCATGCCGTGTTAAACAATCAGCCGGTCAGTCCGGCGCAACGGCCTTCCGGCGGTTGTAACATTAAGTGGAAATCATAACATATGCGACCAACACAAATCACCGATCAACTCCTTCACGATTTTATTAAAGCAGCCTTGTACGAAGATGTGCAGGGCGGCGACCATACTTCGCTATCGACCATACCAGCCGATCACCGCAGCCGTGCAGCCCTTAAAGTAAAAGACTATGGCGTGCTCGCCGGTGTTGAACTGGCCCGCCATATTTTCCGGCAAGTGGACCCCGGCAGCAACTTTACCGCGCGCAAAACGGATGGCGACGATGTTTTTTACGGTGAAATCGCTTTTGAAGTAGAAGGCAACACCCGGGCATTGCTCCAGGCCGAACGGCTGGTATTGAACGCCATGCAACGCATGAGCGGCATCGCCACCCTGTCGAGCCGTTTCGCGTTCGAAGTAGGCGATCTGCCTGTTAAAGTACTTGACACCCGCAAAACCACCCCGCTGATCCGTTTTCTGGAAAAATGGGCCGTCAAGATCGGCGGCTGCGAGAACTACCGCTGGGGGCTTTACGACTGGGTCATGATCAAAGATAACCATATCGACGCCAGCGGCGGCATCCGGCCCGCCGTAGAAAGCGCGCATGCCTACCTGAAAGCCAACAACCTGGATCTGAACATTACCCTGGAAGTGCGCAACCTGGTGGAAGTGCACGAAGCGCTCGAGATCGGCGGAGTCACGCGGCTGATGTTCGACAATTTTGAGATCCCTATTCTGTCGGAAGCCGTCGCCACGGTAAACAAGCGTTTCGAAACGGAAGCCTCCGGCGGCATCACGCTGTTTAATGTGCGCAAATATGCCATGACGGGCGTGGACTACGTTTCCGCCGGCGCACTCACGCACTCCGCGCAGCCGCTCGATATGAGCCTGAAAATTGTCCGCGAGTAGTCTCTTTTAACCGAAAGGCAGGTAACCCGGAATCCAGCCGACACAGTGAATACCACAAACCCACCGTTGCCATGACAGCCGATAACTTTTACTGGTACGTATCCACTCTTATTTTTATCCCCTGGGTGCTTTTGGTGTTTGCCCCCAAGTGGCGTTTCACCGAGCCCGTGGCGTTCGGTTCTGCCTTGTTGCTCTCGCTGGTGGCTGCCTGGTTTACCTTTCAATATTTGACCAATGGCGAACAGGGCGGTAGCTTGCTGTCGCTGGAGGGCCTCACCAGTTTATTTCGCAGCAAATCCATGATCCTGACGGGGTGGTTCAATTACCTGTCGTTTTCGCTTTTGGTCGGGATCTGGCAAGTACACGATGCGCGCCAGGAGAAGATCGCGCATATTGCCGTGGTGCCCGGGCTGATCCTTACGCTGTTGGCGGGCCCGGCCGGGCTGCTGGTTTACCTGGTAGTGCGGGCCGCGCGGAAAGGCAAGTGGGACGTATAATCCTCCTTCGCCGGGAACAAAACCACGACAACCCACAAGGCTACTTTTTCTGCACTTTCTTTTTAGCGGCTTCTGCGCGTTCGAGCCAGGGTTTGGCATTTTCGGGTTGGCCCATATCAGTATAAGCCGAGCCGATGTATTGCAACAAAGTCGCATTCTCGGGTTCGTACAGGAGCCCCTGTTGCCATTGTTCGATGGCTTGCGGGAATTGTTTCTTCATGGCCAGCACGGCGCCGAGGTTGCGGCGGGCATCGATAAACCGCGGGTTGAGCGCCACCGATTTCCGGTACACGGTTTCGGCCGAGTCCAGTTGTTGCCTGAGGAAGTATATAAAACCGAGGTTGGACAACACCTTGTCGTCGTTGGGGCGATACCGGAGTGCGTTCTGGTAGTCGGCGTAAGCCGAATCATACCGCTGCAACCGGAAATATGCCAGCCCCCGGCTGCCATAGGCGTCGTGGTAGGCCGGGAACAACTGAATGGCCCTGGTATACGCATCGATGCCCTTTTTCACCCAGGCAGTATCTTTCACTATGCCTGCATCCTCATTCACGCCTTCTTTGGTCGTTTCGATTCCGATATGGTAGTTGAGTTTGGCGCAATTTGGCGAATTGGGCAGGTCGGCCTTGTATAAATTGAAACTGGTGTACCAAACGGGGTTGCGCAGGACGGTTTTGGCACAGTAGGCCAGCAGGATCACGCCGGCAAGTGCCCATACCAGGACGCCTTTCCCGTTGGGATTGGTGATCTGATCGGACGCAGCGGTTTCTGTCTCCGGTTTTATTTTAAAGCCTGCCACGATCAGCCAGGCCAACGCCATAGTGAATCCGAGCGAGGGTGTGTACAGGACGCGTTCGCCGTACGAGGTCCCGATCACCAGCAGCACATTGCTGAACAAGGAAAAGGAGACGAGGTAGAACAAAATGGCGAACGCCAGGAAATGTTTTTTCCCCAGGTGGAACAGCGCCCAGAAGAACAGTCCGGCATACACGAAAAAGCCGAGCAGCGCCCGCGCGTCGCCGAAGGTCACGGGTTTCATCTGCGGATATCCGAGGTCGCTTACGAGCGGATGGGGAAAAATAAGCGTTTGCAGGTAGCGTCCGCACATCATAAACGCCGAGGCGAGGCGCGAGGAGGTGTCTTTGGCCGCGATCATGAAATTGTCGAGCGCCGAATACACTTCCTGGTAAGGCTGGGCGCTGAGCACCTGGTGCCGGATGCCGAGAAACACGACGGCCGGTAGCAGAAACAGCGCCGAGATGCGCAAGTTTTTCCCAAGCGGTTGGTCGGTGAAAAACCAGATGGTCAGCGGTATGATCGCGAGAAACGTAATGGCGCTTTCCTTGAAAAACAAGCCGAGTCCGTATAACAGGACGGCGGACACCAGCCATTCGCGGTTGAGCCGCTCAAAATATCGCCACAAAAAATACAAAGCGCCGGTACTCAGCAGCAGGGCCATGATCTCGTCGCGGCTTTTGATATTAGCCACCACCTCGGTATGCACCGGGTGTGCCATGAACAGCAATACCGTGAGCGCCGGCAAAAGCGGCGGATAACCCGCCAGAATACGGCGCCAGGTGATCCAAAGCACCCAACCGCTCAGGGCGTAGAAAACCGCATTCAACACATGGCCAACCATGGGGTTATCGGGCGACAACTGCCATTCCAGCGCGAACATGAGCAGGGTCATGGGGCGGTACAGCGAGCCGGGGCTGTTCCAGGCGCCATAGCGGTATTCGGTACTAAAAATGGTGGCGAGGTTTTTAAACCCGCCTTTGGTCACCCAGTTTTCCTTGATCGCCGAGTAGTCGTCGAGGCAGTACTGGTGGCCGAACGTATTGATATACAGGACGAAACCAAGCACTACGGCGAGCAAGCCAACCCATGCGGGGCCCAATGCAGCAGGCGGCTGAAAAACAGGCTGCCGGCGAGCCGGGGCGCCGGTCGATCTGCGGTAGGGTGGGGTGGATCTGGAAGCGGGCTTGGTCAATTTTCGCTTGGACATAGCACAGTACACTTCATTTAACGGCGAAAGTAGGAGAAATGGCGGAAATGAATTCTGTTAAGAAATTATAAATGGCTTGTTCATTTGCTGTTTATACTTACTTTTGGTGCCGTTTTTAACAAATCTCTATGATTCACAAAAGTTGTTTCTCGCTATGAAAAAAGGCTTATTCCTCTTCTCTTTCCTGTTCGTTCTGGGTATCGCTGCCGCCAATGCCCAATCCTGCCATGCTAGCGCCAGCGCCGGCAAATCCTGCTGCGCTTCCAAAGCCGCCAAGGCTGCTTCTACCGACGCCAACATCGAAAAACGCATGGCTGACGACGGCACCGTCGCCTACGTGCGCAAAGAAGCCGACGCACAAGGCAATGTGAAATTCGTCAGCGTTCAGTTCGACGAAGCTACCAACACTTTTGTGAACGTAGCGCCGAAACCCATGACCGACGAAGCCAAAGCGGGCATGACGAAAAAAGCCTGTGCTGCCGGCGGCTCGAAAGCCTGCTGCGCTGCGGGCGCCAAAGAAGGGAAATCCTGCTGCGCTGCCAAGGCCGCCGCTGCCGACGCTGTAGAACAAAAATAATCTGATCGTTTGTGCCAGCCGCAACAGCCGGCAATGGCGCAGCGTACGCTTGAACGCAACAAATAACAAAATGGACAGGATGTGCCGATCGTGCAGGTCCTGTCCATTTGTATTTATTGGACTTGTTGCGACCGGCATTTTTTTCCGCTCAAAGCCCCCTCGTCGCAACAGGCCTATTTTCCCGCCTTATACCGGATTACTTCCGCTTTTTCGATGGTGATCATACCACCCGAGTGGGTGGCCTCGAACAACTGCTCCACGACCAGGGTAAACGCCCGGATCTTTTCCTCGCCGTCGACAATTTCAATGACCATTGGCAGATCGGCCGAAATTTCAAACAATTTGGCCGTGTGCACCCGGCTGTTGGCGCCAAAGCCCATGATCCCCTTCAATACAGTGGCGCCGGCCAGACCCTGCTTTTTCGCTTCATATACAATAGCCTCGTACAAGGGCTGATTTCCCGCTTTGTCAGATTCGCCGACAAAAATGCGCAGCAGCTTGGCATTCGGATCTTTTTCCATGGTTCGGGAATTGCGTTAGACGATTTTGAAGAGTGAAATGCCGGCCAGCGTTGCCACCAAACCGAGAACGATACTCGCAATCACATACACCGAGGCGCTCCAGAACTGCCCGTCGCGGAGCAGGCCGAGCGTTTCGTTGGATAAGGCCGAAAATGTAGTGAACCCGCCGCAAAACCCCGTGGCCAGAAACAAGCGCCATTCGACCGGGAGGCTGGCCCGCTCGCTCCACCCGAAAACCAGTCCGATGGCAAAACAACCCAGTAGATTGACACCCAGTGTACCATAGGGAAAGGCCGAGAGGAATTTATCCTGGATCAGTTGAGCAGCAAGGTACCGGCACACGCCACCCAGGAAACTGCCGGCGCCGATCAGGAACATTATTTTCATGACTGGAGTCGCTTATTCGGACGGCAAGATATTGAATTTCCGTCCCTTACCAGGCAAATGAAGCGGATGAATACCGGGGAAACACCTGGATCGTAAACCGGATCTATACGATTTCTTAACATAATTTTAAAATGACTTTAACGTTATTTAACTAAAGTCGTGAATTTATAAACTGGAACGATCATGAAAAACACCTGGAATTGTCTCATCTATAAAGCGTTGTTGTTGTTCCTGCCGTTTTTGGCTTGCACGAACGTCAATTTTGACCAGCCTGTACCTCAAAAAGGCGATGTATTGCGCGGATTTCCGGCCGATTGGGTTGGCACCTACGTTTCGGATACCAAGGGAGAAGAGGGTAAATCGGAATTCGAGCAAATTTTCCGCACCTGCTACCGTTTCGAACGCCTGAGCGACCGAAAGTTGTTGGTATTGTCCGAAACCCGTTTGCATGAAAATGATCTGCCGCGCTTGCGCAAGGCCCTCGACGGTGAAAAAAAGACGGGCAAGTTGCTGGATTACCAGATCTGCGGTGGATATATCCGGTGCACTGTAAAATTGGATGAACCCGAACCGGCCGGCGCTACCGAGCAGCAGTTTACGCCGCTGATCAAAAAAGGCTCCTGGTATATCCTCACTCAAACGGTTGCGCCCTTCCGGATCTTCGATCTGGAAGCAGGCACGCAACAGGAATTTGAACAACAAGATGGTGGAAATCTCAAGGCAGAGTGGTTGCCCGGTTCCGACAGCCTGACCATAAAACAAATCCGGCTGGTGGCCCGCCAATTGCGAAACGGGTATTATTTCAACACCCAGGAGGAGGGGCCGGACGCCAAATGGGCTTTGCTGTACGTTACCCAACCCGCAAAAGATCAACTGCTGGTAAAAATATCCAATCTGGAGGACTCCGAGGATTTCGAGCGCCGGCAAGACTATTTCAACGCGATCACACCTTTCCGGAAAACGGACGATAACAAATACGTGATCAATCCCACCGATCCGGCGCTCGGGCAACTGCTGGCGGAAAAACACCTGTTTCAAACCACGATACTCCGGAAAATCGAGTAGTCCGGCTCGCCGGTCAGTCGTCAAGCCATAAATTGGTCGGCACCGACTTGGACACGGCGTTTTCGTTGATGATGCGCTCCTGTTGATTGATGCTTTCCTGGTGGATCGCTTCGAGGAATAAAGCGATGAACTCCGGGCTCAGCTCATTTTTTTCACCGCGCCGCCGGAGGGCTTCGCGCAGGGCCCGGAAGCGCTCGGGTTGAAGCACCGCCACATTTTTATCCTTTTTAATGACCCCGATTTCCTTCACGAGGTTCATCCGCTGCGCGATCAGGTGAATGATCTCTTCATCGATCTCGTCGATCTCGCTTCGGCAGTTCTCCATTCGGGCCAGGAAATCGGGGTCGTCGGTAGTCACAGCCCGGCGCACGAGCCCCTGGATCATTTCACGGTACCGCTCGGGGGTAACTTGCTGGGAAGCGTCGCTCCAGGCCTGGTCGGGATTGGGGTGCACTTCCACCATAAGTCCATCAAAATTGAGGTCGTAGGCCTTTTGTGCGGTTTCGGCCAGGATATCCCGGCGTCCGCAAATATGGCTGATATCGCAGATCACCTCCAGCTCGGGGAATTCCTGCATCAGGTCGATGGCCATTTGCCAGCGCGGCAGGTTTCGGTATTTGGAGTCGCCGTAACTGGAAAACCCGCGGTGCACGGCGGCGATACGCCGCAGTCCGGCTTTGTAAAGCCGCTCCAGGGCGCCCACCCACAATTTATAATCCGGATTGACCGGATTTTTTACCAGCACGGGTATATTGGTGCCTTCGAGTGCATCGGCTATCTCCTGCACTGAAAAGGGGTTGACCGTAGTACGGGCGCCGATCCAAAATACATCGATGCCAAATTTCAGACAGTCATACACATGCTGCGCATTCGCCACTTCGGTGGTTACCAGCATGCCCGTTTCTTCTTTTACCCGCCGAAGCCAGCGCAAACCGGGCATGCCGATGCCTTCAAAGGCACCGGGACGTGTGCGGGGTTTCCAGATGCCCGCCCGAAACAGATCGACTCCCTGGTCTTTTAAACCTTGCGCAGTGGCCAGTACTTGATCCTCTGTTTCCGCCGAACAGGGGCCGGCGATTAGGATAGGGCGTTTGAGGTCGAAAACAGGTTGGAAGGTCATGTGATGAATGTGGTGAATGTGGGAAATGTGGTCAATGTGGTCAATGTGGGAAATGTGGTCAATGTGGGGAAGGTGGTCAATAGGGTGTTTCAATACTTTTTGAAAGAACAAAATCTAGGGAGTTCGGGTTGCGGGGTGGACCGCATTTTTCAATTGATCCAGGTATTGGGGCAATTTGCCGGTCATTTGTGCGCGAAGGAAGGCGGAGCCGATAATGGCATAATCGGCTACTGCCAGCACCGCCTGCACCTGCTCCGGCGTTTCGATCCCGAAGCCGATGCCCACGCGTGCGGCAGGGTTGGCGGCCCGGATGCGCCGGATCATTTGACCCAAACGGGGATGGAGGCTGAAGGTACTGCCGGTGACCTTAAAATCGGACATCAGATAGTAAAAATCGAACCCCCGGAGGAGCAACTGGTCCAACCGATCGTCCGAAATATTGGCGGCGAGCACCGGAACGAGATAGTCGGGCCAGCGCCAGGGCATGGGCGGCGCATCCACCGGTAAATCCGGAATAATCAGGCGCCGGATTCCCAACGCCTTCATTTCCAGTCCGAATTTTTTCAAGCCAAAGGTGTAAATCCGGTTGAGGTACGACATCACCATCATCTCTTGTTCGGGGTATTTTTCACGCAACATGCGCAAGGCTGCCAGACAACCGGCCACCGACACGCGCTGATCGTTCACCGCACTGCGGCACGCGGCTGTAATGACCGGCCCGTCGGCGGTGGGGTGCGAGAAGGGGATCTGCAATTCGAGGATCGCAACACCCGCCGCAATATACGCTTCTGCGGTGCGGATACTTTCGCTGAGCGTGGGGTAGCCCAGCACCAGGTGGGCCATGATCGGTATAGCCATGGTCGGTTATTTCAATAAATGGGCGGCATATTGCAGGAGCGAATCTTCCTGAAAATGCCGCATGGTAATAAACAGATCTTTTTCACCCCGGCCCGAAGCGTTCACCACCACCACCGATTCGCGCGGGAGTGTGGCAGCCAGTTCGAAAGCATAAGCAAAGGCGTGCGCCGATTCGAGCGCGGGGATGATGCCCTCGGCGCGGGCCAGCGTCTGCACCGCCGCCAGCGATGCTGCATCGGAAGCGGTGGCAAACTCCACACGCGACTCCTCGGCCAGCCAGGCCAGAATCGGGCTGACGCCGCAATAATCCAGCCCGGCTGAAACCGAATGGGTAGCGGCGATATTTCCATCGCCGTCCTGCAAAAAATACGAGTGATAACCTTCGAAAATGCCCCGCTCGCCGCGGAGCAACTTAGCCGCATGTTCGCCGGGTTGTGTACCCCGGCCGCCGGCCTCCACCCCAATGAGCCGTACCGATGCTTCATCGAGAAAATCGAAAAACATGCCCAGCGCATTCGAGCCCCCGCCCACACAAGCCACACAGGCATCGGGCAGGCGCCCGGCCTGGCGCAGGCATTGCCGGCGAATTTCTTCCCCCACGATCTTTTGGAAAAACGTGTTCATCGCCGGATACGGGTGCGGGCCAACCGCCGAACCGAGAAGGTAATACGTCTCCTCCGGATGCGCCACCCAATCTTTAAATGCCGCAATAACGGCATCATTGAGCGTCTGGCTGCCGTCTTCCACCGGCACTACGCGGGCGCCGAGCAGTTCCATCCAATACACATTGGGGCGCTGGCGCTCGTAATCTTTCCGGCCCATGTACACCGTGCAGTCGAGCCCGAACCTGGCGCACACCGCTGCCGTGGCATAGCCATGCTGCCCGGCGCCCGTTTCGGCGATAATCCGGCGTTTGCCGAGGCGTTTGGCCAACAAAGCCTGCCCGATACAGTGATTGATCTTGTGGGCGCCCGTGTGGTTGAGGCCCTCGTTTTTCAAATACAATTGAGCGCCGCCCAACTGCTCCGTAAGACGCGGAAGCGGCGTGAGTGGCGTAGGCCGGCCGGAAAACTCCTGCATGGTACGCTCCAACTCCGCCAAAAATGCCGGGTCGGTTTTAATACGTTCAAACGCATGGGCGATCTCCTCCAGGCCTGGCAACAGCACTTCGGGTACAAAACAGCCGCCATAGGCGCCGTAATAACCAGCGGAAGCCAGGATTTGCGCTTGAAAATCGGTGTGGGTTAACGTCGTCATTTAAATATATCATTGTACTGGTACGGTAATGCAAAGGTAGATTTGTTTTTTACACATTCCTTGTCGTCCGGGAAAAAAATAATTCGGCGAAAAAACGACAGGCCATTGGGCACTCCCCGGCCTGCCGGATGGCGTACCTTTGCCGACAATTGTTTCAGGAACACGTTGCCCGATCATGTACACACCCAATCATTTCCGGCTCGACGACCCCGATGTGCTGTTTGCGTTTATGCAGCAGTACTCGTTTGCAGCGCTGGTCACCGCCGTACCGGGCGAAGCGCCGGTGGCCACGCATTTGCCGTTTACGGTGGAAAAACGCGACGCCGGGATTTGGCTGATCGCCCACATGGCCCGCGCCAACCGGCAGTGGGAGCAATTTGCACAGGGGGAAGTCCTGGTCATTTTCCAGGAACCGCACGCCTACATCTCGCCGCGCTGGTACGACAAGGAACTCAGCGTTCCGACCTGGAATTATGCCGCCGTACACGCCTACGGCCGGCCGCAACTGATCGAATCGGAAGCGGCCGTCTTCGGGGTATTGGAAAAACTGATCCGGGCATCGGAATCTGCATACCTCGACCACTGGAACCGCTTGCCGGAGGCGTACCGCACCGCGCTGGCCAAGGGCCTGGTGGCATTTGAAATACCCGTCAGCCGCCTCGAAGGCAAAGAAAAAATGAGCCAGAACCGCAGCGAAAAAGAGATCGGCCAGGTAATCGCCGGTTTGGAACAGTCGGCCTTACCCGGCGACCGCGAAATGGCCACCCTCATGAAAACGCGCTACAACCGGTAAGACCTGCTTCGCAGCCATGATCAAACGCATCGTCAAATTAACCTTTCGCCCGGAAGCTGTCGGCACGTTTTTAAACGAGGTTTTCGAACCCAGCAAATCCGCTATCCGGGCTTTCCCCGGCTGCCGGCACATGGAACTCCTGCAATGGGAAAGCCAGCCCAACGTGCTGTTTACCCTGAGCATTTGGGAGCAGGCGGCCGACCTGGAGACGTACCGGCAATCCGAACTTTTTCAAACCACCTGGGCCAAAACCAAGGCGTTGTTTGCCGAAAAAGCAGAAGCGTGGACGGTACAGGTGCTGGACACGCCGGATACCAGCGGCGCCAACCGATCGCTATGAACCGCTTCTACCTTTTCCATCTACACAAAATTGGTACGGGCCTGCTGGCCGCGCTCGTTTTGTCTGTTTTAACCGGTTTTGCCCCGGCACCGTCCACTCCTCCGCAGCCGCCATTTCGCCTCGATTGCGGTGCAGGCAAGCCGGGGATAAGCCGGTCGCGTGCAGATCATAAACCATCCTTGTGCATTCCCTCCTGGGGCTTTTTTGCCCACCGCCGCATCAACCGGTTGGCCGTGCTCACCCTGCCGCCGGAGATGATGGTTTTTTTTAAACCGAATATCGACTGGATCGCCGATCATGCAACCGACCCCGATATGCGGCGCTACGCCACGTCGTGGGAAGCGCCGCGGCACTACATCGACCTGGATGCATACGGCGAACCGCCCTTCGCCGGCCTGCCGCGTGCTTACCTGGATGCCGTTTTACAATTCAGCGACATCTGGGGCGTGCGGCCTTCGGGCGATACGGTGTTGGTTTTCGGCGGCGAGCGCCCTCAGCCTTTCGAACCGGATGCCGCCTGGAAGTCGTTTTTTGCCCGGCAAATCATGCCGCATTTCAGCGACGAAGACAAATCGCTGAACCCCGACACGCTCGCCGTTTTTTTGCGAACCAACGGTTACGACTCCACGGCCTGGCAGGCGGCATTTTTCCAGGAAAGCCTTACGGCCCATGGTATTGTGCCCTGGCACCTGCAAAAAATGCAGCGCGACCTGACCAATGCGTTCCGCCGGCGCGACAGCAAACGCATCCTGCGCCTCTGCGCCGATATGGGGCATTATGTGGCCGACGCACACGTGCCCCTGCATACGACCAGTAACTACAACGGCCAAAAAACCGGCCAGGAGGGGATTCACGGTTTCTGGGAAAGCCGCATTCCCGAACTCTTTGCCGACGAACAGTACGATTATTTTGTGGGCAAACCGGAATACATCGGCCGCACCACCGACTATTTCTGGGACATCGTACTGGCCAGCCATTCGATGGTGGATAGCGTACTGGACATCGAGCGCGCCCTGCGGTTGAGTATTCCGAAGGACAGGCAGATATGCCCCGATATGCGCAACGGCGTGGTGGTGCTTGCGCCTTGCCGCGATTTTGCCGCCACGTATCAAACGGCCATGCAGGGCATGGTGGAACGGCGCATGTGCGCGGCCATTCACGCCGTGGCCAACGTTTGGTACACCGCCTGGGTGGATGCCGGCCAGCCCGACTTGTCGCAAATGGACCCGGTGATTGCCTCCGAAGCCGAACGGCAGGAAGAAGAAGCGTTAAAGACAAAATACAACCAGGGCAAAATACTCGGCCGACCCGAAGAGCATTAGCATTGCCTCCGGTGGGCAAACGGCTATTTTATCCGGGAGTCCATCGAAGCCGTGACCACGAGGTGGTCGTAGCGTTCGCCGAACGGGCGGTAATAGACCAAAATTTGGTAAGTATTCCCGGTTTCGTAGGAATTGCCTTCGAGGGCCTCGTCGTCGACCTGGCCCGTTTTGCGGTCTACCACCACGTATTCATAATTGTAGTACCCCTGTTTCAGGTATGGCGTGCACACATAAGCGCCTACCTCGGGCGCGAAGCGCATTTTGAATTCGGGTTTGATCTGCCAGTCCGACAATTCGCCGAACACGTACACGTCGGCATCGTCGAACGGAATGTTTTGTTTCAAGGAGAACAGCACCTCGGCATAGTCGCATTCGTTGAGACCCTGGTTGTTGTTCAGGTTTTCGATGCTGAAGCGGCCGTTGAGGTCGCCGTGGTACACATAACTGCGGTTACCCCGGCTTTCATCGGTGTTGAGCGTCACTTCGTAATAATTGGAGCGGTTGACGATGTCTTTGACGTATTCGCCGCGGTATTCGAAGGTGCGCAGATCGAAGTACCGCCATTCTTTGCCGCCGGGGAATACGATCTTGTCCTGATAATCGTACACGAGTTGGTCGCCGCGCACCACATAGGGCGGCAGCGGGCCGATGATTTTGTCCCAGCGACCGTTTTGGAGGATGTAGGCTTTTACCTCCTTTTGCGGGTAGGAAATATGCGCGTTCTTGGTGCTGATGCTGAAATCGATTTCCTGGTGCGTGTTCAATTTGTCGATGCCGACCGGTTTCACAAAGTCCGTCGAAATATCCCACTGCCGTTCCACTACCACGAAGCGGCGGACCAGGGCCAGGTATTTCTCGCCGGTGTTGTCGTACACTTTCAGCAGGTAGTTGCCGGATTTGGTCCAGCGCATGTTGGCATTGGGGAGCGTCAGGGTATAGTGCACGTATTGCTGGATCGTGTTGAGCGAGTTGTAACTGTCGGTCAGGCGGTCTTCGGTGAAGCCGGTGATGTACTGGTTGTCGACGAGATCGGAGGGTTGCCAGTCGGCATTGCAATGCTGAAGGGTATATTCGTATTCGCGCAATTCGGCACCCAGGTGGTCGAATTCCAGCACCAGGGTGCCGATGCCGGCATTGAGGTCGACCATGGGGAAGGTGAGCGGGGCGCCCTGCAGGTGCAGCTGGACGGCCAGGATATCGTCGTCGTAAATCCGCTGCTCGTTGCGGGGGTTGTCGCCGGTTTGGGCGGGAAGGGGAGTGGAAATTATTACAAGAAAGGCGATGCCAAACAGGCCGGTATAGCCCCGGGAACAAAGATTCTTCATAAGTCTGATTGCGCGGTACATTTCCGTACTGACGCAAAAGTACCCCGGACGGTTCGCTTTTACAGGCGACCTGGATACAAAAGTCTGGCTACGAAGCTCATCCCACCACAAAATGATACCCCACGCCTTTGATCGTAATGATCTGAATGGCGGGGTCGCGGCGCAGGAATTCGCGCAATTTGGTAATGTACACGTCGAGGTTGCGCGAGTTGAAGAAATGATCGTCGCCCCATACCTGGAGGAGGATATCCTTGCGCGATACCGTGAAGTTCTGGTGGTCGACCAGGATTTTGAGCAGGTCGGCTTCGCGGGCGCTGAGTTTGCGGGCCGAATCGTCGGGCCCGTAGCGCAGTTCGTATTTCAGGGGAAAAAACACGTACTGGCCGATGGCAATGCCCTCGTCGGGGCGCCGGGTGGGGCTGGGTTGGCGGTTGACCAGCGCCAGCAGGTTGTTGATACGGGCGATGAGCTCCTCCATGCTGAAGGGCTTGCGCACGTAGTCGTTGCCGCCGGCGGCAAAACCCTTGAGCACGTCGTCGGTTTGGTCTTTGGCCGTCAGGAACAGGATTGGCAGGTCCGGTCGGTTGCGGCGGATCTCGGCGGCGAGCGAATAGCCGTCGCGATGCGGCAGCATGACATCCAGCACACAAATATCGGGCTGGAAGCGCTCCAATGCGGGCATGACCAGCGCGCCGTCGGCCACCATGTGTACTTCATAGGCCCGGCTTTCCAGGCTTTCTTTGACGATTTTACCCAGAAACGGCTCGTCTTCGACGTACAAAACTTTGATCAAAGCAGGGTGCTTTATATGAATTCGCCACCAACCTGCGTGCTTTTGTCCAACAGATTGGTGGCGAATCTAAGAACATGTTTGGAGCCCAGCGATGAAATTCCAAACATGTTCTAAATCGCAAATCAATACGAAATTACGCAACCGGGGTCGATTGCATTCAATTTTCTTCCTCGATACGGATGCTGTCTTTTTTGCTCAGTTCCTTGCCCGTTCTGGCCTGGTAGAGTTCGAGGTATTTGCGGTGTACGGCGTCGGGTTGTTTCTGGCCGTTGACGCGCATTTCTTTGGCGGAGAGTTTGAAGGTGAAATTGTTCGGATCGCCGATGAGTTTATCTTCGATCAGGGCATTTTTCAGTACGACGCCAGCCGATTCGGCGCGCTGCTGTTCGCGTGCCGCTTCTACCTGTTCCCGCTTGGCGATGCGGGCCTGCTCGAGGGCCTGGCGTTGCTCCTCTTTCATATGCAACATGGCGTCGCGTTGGGCGATGCGGGCTTCTAGCAGGGCCCGCTCCCGTTCCATGCGCACTTCATCCAGGGCCTGGCGTTGTTCCTGTTGTGAAAGTTGGAACGCGCGAAGGGCTTCCTCCTGCGCTTTATACTGTTCTTTTTGTTGCTTGGTCCAGCTTTTGCGGTTCTTCTTCCACAATTTCTCTTGTTCTTTTAACCGCGCTGCCAACTCTAATTGTTGTTCCCGCAGTTGCTGAAGCGACTCGGATTGCATCTTGTGCAATTGTTCAGGCGACATGTAAGGCATGGTCATCTTCGGCATCCTAAACAGGCGAACCTCCGGGGCCGGGGCCGGTTGCGGAACCTGGATCAGCAGATTGTCGGGGCCCTGGAGGTGGAATTGTTCGCCATTGAGCCAGAACGAATGCCCTTCGGCGCCTTGCCAAAGCATGGACGGCGCTTCACCCGGGATATCGAGGGATTCACCTGCTTCTATTTTATTGCCATCGATCCACACTTCGCCGTCTTTGACGGTGATCTCCATCGGTTTTCCATCGCGCTCCAGCCGGATGACGGTATTTCCTTCGTCGTCTTTGTCGGTGCTGATGCGCGCAGCGGGCGCTTCCGGCGCTGCGGGCGCGACCCGGTACAGGAAGGGCTGAGGGGCAACCGGCGGGGTAGGCGGCACGACCCACAAGGCTGGTGGCGCAGGTGGCGCGGGCGGTGCAGGCGGCGGCGTGGTTTCATGGCGCAATTCATCCGTCAATTTTTGATATTCGGCATACTGCTCGGCGGGGATTTCCTTGCCGTCGACGTTCAGGCGGGTAATTTTTCCGCCTTCCAGTTCCATTTCAACGCGCTGGTCATCGTCTTCCCGCACGATTTTTTGCCGTCGTGCCGGTTTCGGCACCGAATCCGCTACGGCTTGCCAGTTGCGTTCCGGCTGGCCGGCGCCGGGCGTTCCGGTGATCCAGGCGATGGGTTTTTCAGCGATATCGCGAATGGCTTCGGCGAGGGCCGGCGGGGTATTGGCGCGTACGGTCCAGAGGGTGATCAGGGCCACGAGGATGGCCAGGGCGATCATTTTTTCCATAAGAGATGCGGATTGTTGTGGTTGGTGAAGAATGCGCCGGACCCGCTCCAGCAATAACGGGCGTCGTCGCAGCAGCGGCGGCGCGCCATCGATGCCCAGGGCCAGGGCCGGTGGAGTGTGGGGGCGTGCCATATCCTGCAGGCGCACCAGGGTTTTGGCGTATGCCAGCCGGTTGCCGGTCAGCGCTACAGCAGCGTCGTCGCAGCAGTTTTCGCGTTCGGCGCGGATGGTAGATGAAATCCACCAGATAGCCGGATGAAAATAAAACACGGCCTCGATGAGCGCTTGCAGGAGGTTGAACAGCCAGTCGCGGCGGGTAATATGCGCCAATTCATGGGCCAGAATGGCCTCCACTTCAACCGGGCTGAGTTGGTTGACCAGGCCAAGGGGGAGCAGGATAAGCGGTTTGAAAAAACCGATGGCCATAGGCGCCTGTACGAGTGCCGACTCGAGCAGGGCAACCGGGCGGCTTCGACCGATCTGTTCGCTCATTTGCCGCAGTTTTTCCTGCCACTCGGAAGCGAGGGGTTGGTTTTGCCGGCGGCGAAGCCGGTAGATAAAGTGCAGGCCGCCAAACAACTGGAGCAGGAAAAAGGCAAAGCCGAAAAGCCAGACGGTAACGATCAGCGGGTTGTACAGATCGAGCCAGCCCGCTGCCCGCTGCCAGAACGCCGGCCCGGGGAGCGCTGCAGGAGTAACGATCTGGGCCAGTTCGATGGATGGGGCGATCGCGACGGCGGTTCCGGCGTCTGTTGAAACTGGTTGTGCATGGTACACCCAGCAAAACGATACCAGGGCGGCCGTCAGCACCGTCAACAAGGCCCCATAGGCTGCCCAATACCGCTTTTGAGCCGTTTGCAGGCGGGGCAGCAGCAACCAAAGCAACAGCGCTGCAGCCACGCCTTGCCACAGCGAGTGGATCAGGGTCCAGCCCAGGGCATGGACAACGGCGTCGGAGAGGTAAAAAGCGCGGTGGATCATGGCTTCGACTGGTTTTGTTCCATTTGAGCAATAAGCAGTTTGATCTCATCCAGTTCGTCGGGGCTGGCATCGTGGTTGCCCAGCGCCTGCAGCACCATCTTCATGGCGCTGCCCCGAAAGGCCGAATCGACGAATTGCTGGAGCAACACCGACTGGGTGTCCTGCTCGCTGACCTCGGCCGCATAAATGTGCGTACGCCCGTCTTCGGTGCGCGACACCAGCCCTTTCTCGTGCATGATCTGCAGCAGTTTTAAGGTGGTGGTGTACCCTACCTCACGGGGTTCGCCGGCGGTCCTGCGTCCGCCGCGCGGCGGATTTTGCGGATCGTTCAGCCGTTCGTTGACGGCGCGCACCGTGCTCGGTCCCAGTTCCCACAACAACTGCAGGATTTCCAGTTCGGATTCGGTTGGCTTGGTTGCTTGCATAACTAAAAAGCGTTTGTAGTCCGGATTTCGAGATGCAAGTTTCTACGAAATATTTCGTAGTTGCAAATTATTCTACGAATTTTTTCGTAGAAAGGGTAAAACGCGGCATTTGCCTGCCGAACTTTTACCTTTGCCCGGATGTTCGCACCGCCCGCATCCGATCCGGATCCCACGCCGCCCGATTGTTTCCGGTTGGCTGAAATTCAGGCGCTTCAATCGTTTGAGGCGCAGGAATTGCTCGATGTGAATTATTACCTGTGGCTGAACCGGACGGAAGCCGGCGCCGTTCCCTATCGTTTTTTGTACAGCCTGGAGTTGATTTTTGAGGTTTCAGGCGCATTATTGCTGAGTTCGGGGGAGGATACGGCTGCTATACGGCTCCTGGCTGCCGAGGCGCTGATACAGACAGCCCGCGATCTGCAAACGTTGCACGGGCAGGTGTCGGTCCAGCGGGTCAACGCCGGGGCATTCCCCTTGTGGCAGCCGGTGGTAGGGCATGCCCTCGAGGCCGTTCGCCTGTCGCGCAATGCCGCCGGGCTCTACCTGAACGATGCCCTGGTGCTGGATTTTGGCCACCGCCAGGTTCTCGTGCGGTTGAGCCGGCAGGAGGGATTGGAATTGAGTGTTTACGCCGACGCCTGATTACGGCAGTTCCGGCAGGCGCTTTCGGCGAAATCGCCGTATTTTGCGGCCCGCTTCCCGCACAATGTCTGTCTTAGTTGAAATTTCAGCCACCGGCATTGCGTTTGGCGAAAAAATTAAGAAGTTGTTTGAGTTATTCTGTCGGAGGCAAAAAGAGCAGGTTTTCAGGGCAGACAACCCGTTTTTCGAAGTTCATAGAGGGGAACTATGGACTGAGAAAAAGGGGAAGTATGGCTTGAAAAAATGCCTTTTTGACCTGACAAGAATAACTCAAACAACTTCTAAACACAGAAACGGCTATGAATAAATTTGTTTTCACGCTGCTTTTTGCCGGCCTTACCGCGGCCCTGGCGGCACAGGATGCCGAACCCTACGAATTCAAGGAATACAAAATGCTCCCCGTTACCTCCGTCAAAAGTCAGGACCAGACGGGCACCTGCTGGAGTTTTTCCACTACCTCTTTTCTGGAAAGCGAAGCGCTTCGCCAGGGCAAAGGCCAGCACAACCTCTCGGAAATGTACATTGTACGCAATGTATACCACCAGAAATGCGAGAACTTCGTACGGCGGCTGGGTAAAGCACAGTTTGGCGAAGGCGGCCTGGCCCACGACGAACTCAACGCCCTCCGGGAATACGGGGCGGTGCCCGAAAGCGTGTACCCCGGGCGCAAAGACCCCTCCAAGCCTTTCAACCATACCCAGCTCGTGCAGCGGCTCCAGGCCATGTGCCTCGAATACATTGCCCAGGCTAAACGCGGCGCTTTGCCCGAAAACTGGCTTGCAGAAATCGACCGGGTGCTCGACGAGGAATTTGGCCCCGTGCCGGCCCAGTTTACCGAACAGAACATCCTGTTCACCCCGGTCTCGTACCGCGATTACCTGGGGCTGAACGCCGACGATTATGTCAATATTACGTCCTTCACCCATCACCCGTTCTGGACCGGTTTTATCCTTGAAGTGCCCGATAATTTTGCGGGTGGCCAGTATTTCAACATGCCGTTGGGCGATCTGATGCGCTGCCTCAACTACTCGCTCCAGCAGGGCTATACCGTGGAATGGGACGCCGATGTGAGCAACGCCGGCTTTGCCGCGCGCCACGGCCTGGCCATAGTGCCCGAGGTCGATCAGTCGAGCAAATCGAAGGAGCAACTGGCAAACACCTTCAAGTATTGGGAGCCGGAAAAGGCCGTCGACCAGGCCTACCGCCAAAAGGCTTTTGACCGGCTGGAAACACAGGACGATCACCTGATGCACATCGTGGGCATGCTCAACGAGGTACACGGCGGATCGTACTATGTGGTGAAAAACTCCTGGGGCGAAATATCCGAACTGAAGGGTTTTCTGGATGTGTCGGAAGCCTATATGCGGCTCAATACCCTTTCCTTTACCGTCAATAAAAAAGCCCTCCCGCAGGACATCCGCATCCGGATGGGACTCGAGGAAGGCGAAATCCGGATCGAAAACCCGGCGGCGCCCGCTACCGACAGCAGCAGCCAGCACCCGCCGCACAACCCCTCACCATACGACCGCGACAAGGCCCCCGGCAAGCTCCCCCGCAACCCCAACCCAGCGCTCGCGACCGACCCCGTGCCCCCGAAACGCATGGTCGTTCCGGCAAAAGACTAAGAACATGTTTGGAATTTCATCGCTGGGCTGCAAATAGAAAATTTAATTTCATACTGCGTTAAATTTTTCGGCGGATTGCCCGCATAAGCCTGCAAAATTTGCCTTGTCTGAAATTAAATTTTTCCATTTTCGCCTCAGCATGAAAATCCAAACATGTTCTAAGTTCGACTTTAGCCATTTGAAAGGACTAAAAAAGCGATTACCAGGCTGTATCAGGTGATCGGATTGGATTTAAACACCTCATTGACCTATCGTCATATGGAAGTTTTGTGAAAGGTCATGTCGACCGGAGGGAGACATCCGGAGAATAGTGGAGCATGACGTATTGTTTTCAAAATACGACCTGCATACCCGAGAAACGCTTTTTGTGTTTATGAAATGGCTAAGTAACGATGAAAGAATAACCGCACAATTTGGAGGGCGTAATTTGAAGTCATGCTTCGTTGCTCATCAGTTGCGTAGCTCCACTATGCGCCTTCTTCGCGCCTTGCCTGGCTCCAAATCACGCTCCTCCAAATCGTGAGGTTATTCTTTCATCGTTAC
>JBGARJ010000055.1:0-36769 GCA_044230315.1 Saprospiraceae bacterium | reverse complement strand
ACCCCACCCAACTTTCCGGCTTGCTCAACACCGGGCACACAGGCTCCCAACCCGTCCGGGTCACGGCAACGATTGACGGTGTCCTGCGCCAGGGCGATTTTACGCTTTTTATCGATCCGACCTGCTCCAGCCCCATCACCGCCGGTCCTTGTATCTGGGATATTGCCTTTGTACTGGATCGCTCGGGCAGCATGAATTACGAAAGCCCATCCCGCTGGAACCGGGTGCTGCAAATCTTCAGCAGTACGCCCGGCGTGAATTACATCCAAACCATGGCCAGCACGGCCGGTTTGGGCAGCGACGACCGCTGGGGCTTGTTCTTTTTCGGAGGCAATCAGGTGCAACACACGCCCGCCAGCCATATCGGCAATTTTGGCAGCGCTTTATCCACCGCCACATGGCCTTCGCCTTTGGGTAATACTCCGATGGGCGCCGGTTTGCAGTCGTCTTTGATGAATTTTTTTAACGATGCGACCACCCCCATCGGGCTGGGCACGCCCAAAGGGCTTGGAAAAGGACGCGCTGTAATGTTATTGACCGACGGCGATCAAAACCAAAACCCGCGGGTGTCGGTTACGCCGGCGCCGGGCGGCAGCGGCTATAACTTTGAGATTCACGAAGACTTGATAAGCCCTAACTGGAGCCATGACCCGGCTATTCTCGGCGCTGGCTCGGGCCTGGGCCAGCTGCCAATTACCGACGAACGTTTTGCGCTGAATGATATCCATATGTTCTCCGTGGGGATTGGCACCGGCATTCACGCTGCAACAGGAGCGGATTTGGACCATATGAGCGAGGAATTTGTCAATTCGCAGAATGCCGCTAATATGACCTTGTTTTTCAATACGACCATTCCACGTATTTTCAAAGGGCACTCGCCGCGAATCCTGAATATTTTTCGGGACACTATGCCGATCGTGAGCCATTATCAAACCCGTCAGGTAAGCGCTTACCACGGCCAGTCTTTCGTTGTAAACGGCGGCGTAAAAAATCTCACTATTCAGTTTGTCGCCACCGACCAGGCCGGGTTTACCGCCGCAATGGTCGTGTTGCAGAAAGACGGCGTGACAATCCCCTTTGTGCCCAAGGTGAGCAATCAACGGGCTATCCTCTTAGACCTGGATTTCCCGTATTCCAGAGGCGACAGCGTCCTGGTAGCCGATCCCAAAGGAACCTGGACGATATTGTATGGCGATATGTTGCTCGTTCCCTGCATGATTACCGTGTTTGCCGACGATAAACAGGCCAAACCCTTGCTCAATTTTGACGGCAAAAAGGCTTTTGCCACCAATGATGATCTACCGGTCCGGCTTGAACTCGTCGCAGGCGGCGTACCGGTAACAACGGCCAAAGTAGTGGCGCGCCTGGTGCGGCCGCAGGAGGATCTGGGCGATTTCGTTTCGAATATCCAGGTTCCAAAGGACTCGTTAAGTCAGGCACTGAATCAGGATTCGTCCTCGTTGGGGCAAGCAAAAATCAATGCCGTATCCGCGCAAGCCGCTTACCGCACAGCACTGGAGCGGGAAGCCGAGCACGAAATCTTGTTAACGCATATTGGGAATGGCGTATTCACAGGCACATTTCCGGGAAGTCAAAACAGTGTAGTCGGCGGTTACCGGGTAATTGCCCGGTTCGAAGGTAGTCTCCCCAGCGGCGAATCCTTCGAAGGTTGGGAGCTGGAAGGCGCTTATTTCGATTTCGCCCACCCCGACGACATCACCCTCCACGAGCAATTGCTCAGCACCGGCGTCAAAGATCAGTCCTATGTGCTTCAAATCACCCCGACCAACCGCTTCAACCGGAGACTTGGGCCTGCGCAGGAACGGCGGATCTACGTCAAACTTTCGCAAGGATCGGTCGGTAAAATCGTCGATAACCTGGATGGCTCCTATTCGATCCCGCTAAACGTGCCTGCCGGCGCCAATCCGACGGTTACTGTGGGTGTGATCGACCCTAATACGCCCATTCTGGAGAAATGCCTGCGTTGTTTCAACCGGAGTTTTGCCCTGAGCGCCCACGCCGGCGCCACGCTGCCCTTCTCCAAACTGGATTCGCTGTACAATTCCGGATTTTACGCCGAAATCGACCTGGCTTATCAACTCCGGCAGCTGTATTCCCTCGAACTGGTGGGCGGTTATTACGGCTTCCAGTCCGGGTTTTCCATTGTGGGCGCTTCTTTGTTTGGAGCCTACACCAACCCCGACCTGTTTGGCCCCGGTTGGGGCGCCCGGGCGGCTGCCGGCTTAGGTGTGTTCAAGCCCAAAAATTTGGATACCACCTGGGGGTACGGCCTGCGGGCCAGCCTGACCAAAACGATTAACAGCCATTGGGAAGGCGACGTGGACCTGAACTTCTTCAGCCTGCCCGACCCCAAATTTGCCTTCGGAACGATTGGGTTGGGCGTACATTATTGGTTTTAAATCAACAAGTTAGGACTACGGAAGCCTGCCGGGCCCGGGCCCTGACATTTTTTTGACGCAATGCGGTTTGGATTTCCACCCGCAAGGCCCATACCTTTGCCGCCATGTTTAACACCGCTGCTTTCCATCTGCACCACCATCATTTGCCACCCGGGAGGCGATGAGTTGTTGCTATTGGAACGCTTGATTTTCCAAATTGCAAAACCGGCTTGCCGACTTCACACGGCAAGCCGGTTTTGTTTTTCCGGTCACAGTCTTACATCCAAGCCTCTATGTTGCGAATTGCCATTCAAAAATCCGGGCGCCTGTTCGAAGACTCCGTTGCGCTGCTGCGCGATGCGGGTATTTCATTCGGCAACAGCCCCAACCGATTGCGTTCCCAGGCGACCAACTTTCCGCTCGAGATCATTTTTCTGCGCGACGACGATATCCCCGAATACGTCGAAGGCGGCGTAGTGGATGCCGGCATCCTGGGTGAAAATGTGATGCTTGAAAAACGCAAAACCGTACGCACTATCGAGCGGCTCGGCTTTGGCAAATGCCGGCTCAGTATCGCGTTTCCCCGAGCAATGCCATATGAAGGGTTGCAAAGTCTTGAAAATCTGCGCATTGCCACTACCTACCGCCAGGTGCTGACCGATTTTCTTACCCGCCAAAACATCCGGGCCGAAGTACACGAAATCAGCGGCGCCGTCGAACTGGCGCCGTCGCTTGGCCTGGCCGACGCCATCTTCGACATCGTAAGCACCGGCAGCACCCTGCTGGCCAATGGGTTGCGCGAAGTGGAAACGGTGCTCCATTCGGAAGCAGTGCTCATCGCAAGCCCCCAATTGGCGCCGGAACAACAGGATACGCTGGCCCGGCTCCAATTCCGGATACATGCCAACCGCAACGCCCGCCAACACCGCTATATCCTGCTCAATGCGCCCAACGACCGCCTCGACGAAATCGCGCGCCTGCTTCCCGGCATGAAAAGCCCGACCGTGCTGCCGCTCGCCTTGGAAGGCTGGAGTAGTCTGCACAGCGTGGTGACGGAAGACGTATTCTGGGATGTACTCGAACAACTCAAAGCCGCAGGCGCACAAGGCATCCTGGTGGCGCCCATCGAACGCATGATCCTTTAAAATCGCCACTGTATGTACATGCAACACCTTCATTATCCGAATATTAGCGAGTCGGATCGCCTGCTCGCCCGCCCTGCTGCCGACCTGTCGGTGTACCGCCAAAAAGTGTCGAACATGTTGGCCGATATCCGCAGCCGGGGAGATGCGGCCGTGCGGGAATTGGCCCTCCAATTCGACGGGCAGGAGCCTTCGCTTGTCGAGGCAGTTGAATTTGAAGCCGCAGCAGCCGCGCTCTCGCCGGCGCTGCAAACGGCCATCCGGCAAGCCTATGCCAACATTCGGGCCTTCCACGCCGCTCAGCAAGAAAAAATGCCCGTGCAGGAACCCCTGCCGGGCGTGCAGTGCTGGCGGCGGAGCGTGCCGGTAGAGCGGGTAGGCCTGTATGTGCCCGGTGGCACGGCGCCGTTGTTTTCAACGGTGCTGATGTTGGGCGTCCCGGCACAATTGGCGGAATGTCAGGAAATTGTATTGTGCACGCCACCGCAAGAAAACGGCGCCCTGCACCCGGCCGTGCTTTTTGCCGCCGCACTTTGCGGCATCAAAACGGTGTTCAAACTCGGTGGCGTGCAGGCCATCGGCGCCATGGCCTACGGCACCGAAACGATACCCCGGGTGTGGAAAATCTTCGGCCCGGGCAACCCCTGGGTGACGGCCGCCAAGCAGTTGGTCAGCCTCGATGGCGTAGCGATCGATCTGCCGGCGGGTCCTTCCGAAGTGGCGGTGATTGCCGACCAAACGGCGAATCCGGCGTTTGTAGCGGCCGACCTGCTCAGCCAGGCCGAACATGGCGCCGACAGCCAGGTGCTGCTCCTGACCGACAGCCCTGCGCTGCTGGAAGCCTTAGAGGCTGAATTGGGTCGTCAAGTGGCGCAATTGCCGCGGCGGGTCGTGGCAGAACAAGCCTTGTCGCAAAGCAAAGCCTTGCTGGTCAGCAACTTAGAAGAAGCGATGACTTGGGCCAACGCCTACGCGCCCGAACACCTGATCTTGCAGGTGGCCGGTGCTGAGCACTGGGCGCAGCGGGTTGTCAACGCCGGTTCGGTATTTATCGGGCCCAATACGCCCGAGAGCGCCGGCGACTATGCCTCGGGGACCAACCACACCCTGCCCACCGGCGGTTATGCCCGGGCGTACGGGGGCGTATCGCTCGACAGTTTTGTCAAAAAAATAACGTTTCAACAGATCACCGCTCCGGGGCTCCGGCGTTTGGGGCCGACTATTGTCGAAATGGCCCGGGCAGAAGGACTCGACGCACATGCCAATGCGGTCACGATCCGAACCGGGGTTCAATAAAATGCTGAATATGCTTGTTTTACATCGAAATCCAGAAGACATAACGGCGCTGTTGCGGCCCAATATCCGGGCGCTAAAACCATATTCCAGCGCCCGCGACGAGTTCCGGCCGGCCGGCGAAACAGCCTCCCCGGACGTGGACAACCTGATTTTTCTCGATGCTAACGAAAATAGCTTGGGAGGGCCCTTGGACGGCGATTTCAGTCGTTACCCCGACCCGCACCGGCGTGCACTGAAGCAGCGCATCGCCCGGCGTGAAGGGCTCGAACCGGAGCAGGTTTTTGTGGGCAATGGCAGCGACGAGGCCATCGACTTGCTGATCCGGGCCTTTTGCAACCCCGGAACGGACAATGTGGTACTGCTACCGCCTACGTATGGGATGTACGCCGTGCAAGCCGACATTCAGGATGTGGAGATCCGCAGCGCCCCGTTGCATCCCGATTTTTCACCCGACCCGGAGGCTGTGCAGGCGGCGATGGATGCGCACTCCAAGATACTCTTTCTGTGTTCGCCCAACAACCCGAGCGGCAATTGCCTGCCCGACGATTTTATCCGCAATATGCTGCTTTCTTTTCCCGGTTTGGTTGTGGTGGACGAAGCCTACGGCGATTTTTCCGGACAGCCCTCGCTTACCGGTTGGCTGCCGGAATTTCCGAACCTGGTGGTGCTCAAAACCTTTTCCAAAGCCTGGGGAATGGCTGGGCTGCGCGTGGGTATGGCCTTTTCCAGTGCCTTTATTATCAGTGTTTTAGATAAAATAAAATACCCCTACAATATGAACGCGGTGACGCTTCAGTTGGTGGAAACTGCCTTACAGCGCGAAGCATCCGTACATCAAAAGGTAAACCGGCTGCTTGAAGAACGCCGCCGGCTGGCTGAGGCCCTGGCTTCGCTGCCTTGCGTGACACGGGTATTTCCGAGTGCCGCGAATTTCCTGTTGGTCCAAACCGTGCATGCCGAGGATATTTATCAATTTTTGCTGCAGCGGGAGATTGTGGTCCGGAACCGGTCCCGTGAGTTGCATTGCCACAATTGCCTGCGCATTACCGTGGGCACGCCGGCCGAGAACGACCGCCTGCTGGAAGCCCTGCAAGTAGTTAGGCCCGCGCCTGCTTCCCGGGTGCCGCCCATTGAAACACCATAAATTGCCGATCATGCAAAAGATCCTTTTTCTCGACCGCGACGGGGTCCTGATCGTTGAACCGCAGCCCAGCCAGCAGGTGGATAGCCTGGAAAAACTCGAGTTTGTGCCGGGTGTTGTGTACGCCCTGGCGCGCATCGTGCGGGAGCTGGATTTCGAGCTGGTGCTGGTGACCAATCAGGACGGTTTGGGAACTGCGAGTTTCCCGGAGGCCCACTTCTGGCCGGCGCAGGATAAAATGATAAAAACACTTGAGAACGAAGGCATTAAGTTCAGGAGTGTGCATATTGACCGTTCATTCCCGGCTGATAACCTACCTACCCGAAAACCCGGCACCGGTATGCTGACGGAATACCTGGACGGCCGTTTTGACCTGGACCAATCGTATGTGATCGGCGACCGGCTGACCGACGTGCAGCTGGCCAAAAATCTCGGCGCCAAAGCCATTCTGTTCCGCCAATGGGACGACCCCACCGGCCGGGAAGCGGACATTGATTTGATCGCCGAAAACTGGGAGCAGATCTACCAATATTTGCGGTTGCCGTCGCGCCGGGTCAGCCATCGCCGCACCACGCGCGAAACAGATATTTCCATTGAACTCAACCTCGATGGTTCCGGCCAAAGCGACATCCGCACCGGCCTCGGTTTTTTCGATCATATGCTCGAGCAACTGGCCCGTCACGGCGGGCTCGACCTCCGCATCCAAACCCAAGGCGACCTGCATATCGACGAGCATCATACCATTGAAGACACGGCCCTGACCCTTGGCGAGGCCTTCGCTCAAGCCATCCGGGACAAGCGCGGCCTCGAACGCTACGGGAGTGCGGAGTACGGAAGGCGGAATGCGGAATACGGAAGGCGGAATGCGGAATACGGAATGCGGAATGCGGAATACGGAATACGGGATGCGAAATACGGAATACGGGATGCGGAATACGGAATCCAGATCTTGCCATATGCTGAATATCAAAATTCCGCCTTCCGTATTCCGCCTTCCGTATTCCGCCTTCCCATGGATGACGCCCTGGCGGAGGTCGCGCTGGATTTTGGCGGCCGGCCCTGGCTGGTGTGGGCGGCTGATTTTCAGCGGGAAAAAATCGGCGACATGCCCACGGAGATGTTTCTGCATTTTTTTAAATCGTTCAGCGACGCGGCGCGCTGCAACCTGCATATCCGGGTGGAAGGGCAAAACGAGCACCACAAGATCGAAGCGATATTCAAAGCCTTTGCCCGGGCTCTTAAATTGGCCGTTCGGCGCGACCCTGAAAATCGAAATCTGCCTTCCACGAAGGGTATGCTATAATATTTAAAGGCTTGATTATCTAGTTTATATCACGAAATTCTCCTGCTATATGGTGGCTATTGTCAAATACAATGCGGGTAATGTCCGCTCGGTCCTTTTCGCGTTGGAGCGACTCCGGATACCAGCCATTTGGACGGATGACCCTGCTCAATTGCGTGCAGCAGATCAGGTGATCTTTCCGGGTGTAGGGGAGGCATCTTCTGCCATGCGTTACCTCCGCGAACGCGGATTAGCGGAAGTAATGACTGAGCTGCGGCAGCCTGTTTTGGGCATTTGTTTGGGCTTGCAGTTGTTTTGCCGGCATTCGGATGAGGGCGACACGGCTTGTTTGGGTATATTTGACGCAGCGGTCCGGCAGTTCGAAGCGTCTGCCCGTGGAAACGGCGCGACAACCGGGCAGCCGCGGCTTAAAGTGCCCCACATGGGTTGGGATACGGTACAAAATTTAAAAGGCCCCCTGTTTTTAGGCGTGCCGGAGGGAACTTACGTGTATTTTGTGCACAGTTTTTATGCGGAATCACATCCGGATGCCATTGCGGATTCTCAATATGGCGTCTCCTATAGCGCTGCTTTACAACGGAATAATTTCTACGCCGTACAATTTCACCCGGAAAAATCGGGTCCGGCCGGGCAGCGGATTTTGAAAAACTTTTTGACTCTATAGCGCATGCAAATTATTCCTTCCTTCGATTTAATGGACGGCCGGTTGGTCCGGCTCCGCCAGGGCGATTTTGAACAAAAGACAGAATATCCGACGGAGCCGTTGGATTTGGCCCGCGAACTGGAGGCTGCCGGTATTCGCCGTTTGCATATGGTGGATTTGGACGGAGCGCGGGAGGGCCGGCCGGTGAACCTGGCGGTATTGGAGCAAATTGCCGCCCGCACCCGCTTGCTGATCGATTATGGCGGAGGGCTGCGATCGATCCCGGCCTTGCGCCAGGTGTGGGATGCGGGCGCCGAGATGTTTTCGGTCGGGAGTGTGGCGGTGATGGCGCCCGATGAATTCGGGGCCTGGGTAGAGCGGTTTGGCGCCGACCGGTTTTTGGTTGGCGCGGATGTGCGCAACCGGCTCGTGGCCGTGCATGGATGGAAAGAGCAGACCACGATGGGCCTTTTTGACCTGCTCCGGCGCCTTGACAAACTCGGCGTCCGGCAGGTGTCGGTCACCGATATTGCCCGCGACGGCGAATTGGGCGGCCCGGCCGTTGAACTGTACCGCGATATCTTAGCCCATTTTCCCGATATTCAACTGGTGGCCAGCGGCGGCGTAAGCGGAGTGCCCGATCTCGAAGAACTGCAATCGATCGGATGCGCCGGCGCCATCGTGGGAAAGGCTTTTTTCGAGGGCAAAATCCCCATCCAATATTTCAAAGTGTATTCCAAAACCTGATACCGTGACGCTTGCCAAACGCATTATCCCCTGTCTCGACATCAAAGACGGGCAAACGGTAAAAGGCATCCGCTTCGAACAACTCCGACAGGCCGGTGACCCAGTTGGGTTGGCCGCGGCGTATGCGCGTCAAGGCGCCGACGAACTGGTTTTGCTGGATATTACGGCCACCCATGAGGCACGCGAAACCTTTGCCGATCTGGTCCACCGGGTGGCCGAAGTGCTGGATATACCGTTCACGGTGGGCGGCGGCGTTGGGTCGGTGCGCCAGGTGGAGACCCTTTTGCAGGCAGGAGCGGATAAAATAAGCGTCAATTCGGCGGCAGTGCGCAACCCAGCCCTGGTGAGTGAGCTCGCCAAAACATTTGGCAGTCAGTGTATTGTAGTGGCCATCGACGCCCGGCCCGATGCTACAGGCCGCTGGTATGTTTACCTCAACGGCGGGCGCATTCCCACGGTTACGGACGCTCTGAACTGGGTTCGGGAAGTGGCCGATCGGGGCGCCGGCGAAATCTTGCTGACCTCGATGGCGCACGACGGCACCAAAGGCGGGTTTGCCCTCGAACTGACCCGGGCCGCGGCTGAGTCGGTGCCCATCCCGGTCATTGCTTCGGGCGGCGCCGGCGCCAAAGCACATTTTCTGGATGTCTTTACCCTGGGGCGTGCAGATGCCGCCCTTGCGGCCAGCATTTTCCACTTTGGCGAAATATCCATTCCGGAGTTAAAACAATATTTGATCGACCATGGCATACCCATCCGAACCGAATACGCCGCTGCCGGTTGAACCGCCGGCGCCTGATTTTGACAAAATGCCCGACGGGTTGTTGCCGGCCGTGGTGCAGGATGCCCGTACCGGGAAAGTGCTGATGCTCGGGTATATGAATGCCGCTGCGCTGGAACAAACCCGGAGCACGGGGTTGGTAACGTTTTTCAGCCGTTCGAAGCAGCGGTTGTGGACCAAAGGAGAATCTTCGGGACACTGGCTGCACATGAAAGCCATCCTGCTCGATTGTGACCGGGATGCCTTACTGATAAAAGCAGAGCCGAATGGCCCGGTTTGTCATACGGGCGCTGATACTTGTTGGAAAGAGCCGAACGATTTGGCCGGGTTTTTGGTAGAACTGGAGACGATCATCCGAAGCCGGCGCGTATCGGCCCCGGAAGAATCCTACACGGCGCGGTTATTTGCTGCAGGAACGGCCAAAATAGCGCAAAAAGTAGGAGAAGAAGCCGTAGAAACCGTGATCGAAGCCCTTGGAACCGATCTGGACCGTTTGCGAAATGAAACGGCCGACTTGCTGTATCACCTGCTGGTTTTATTGGTTCATAAAGGCATATCGCTGGCAGAAATCGAACAAATATTGCTTCACCGCCATCAACATCCGTCCTGATTACCGAAACAACGCTACCCAACTTAGTTTTTTACCAAACTGCAAACACAATCTTCTTTCAATGAAAATCAGGACGTTTTGCGCGGCATTTTTGCTGCTTGCCGTTACCGTTGGAGTTTCTGCTCAGATCCGTTATCAAATGGGCGTCACTGCCGGCACCAATTATTCCCTGTTGCAATCCAAAATTTTTACCACGGCTTCCGGGCGCCTGGCGCCGGCGATCGGCTGTTCGTTCGTGGTTGGGTTGAACGACCGGTTCGAACTCAACCAGGAAATCGTGTTTACCATGAAAGGCGCCAACGCCCGCGCGGTGTATTTCCGCCCGGAGGTCAAGCCGGAAGAGCATACCTACGCCTATTATTATAATACGTTTGAGACCGGTCTGTTTGCCGGATTTCAACCGTCGGGCACCCTGCCCGTTCGATTGCAGTTCGGCGGCTTCTTCGGCGCCAACTTCCATACGCTCGACCGGTCGCAGCGTGAACTCATGATCGGCGATTACGACAACATCAACAACGCCACCCGCGCCGTTGATCTCAACGACGCTTTTGCCGGGATCGATTTTGGCCCGGCTGTGGGCATCTCGGCCGGCGACGGCCGTTTGCGTGCCAACGTCCGCTACTACTACGGCGCCCGAAACCTGTACAACTACCTCGATTTCGTGGCCGCCGGGCCCAGCATCCGCAGCAGCTCCATACGGCTGACGCTGACCTGGTTTCTGTAGGCGATATGGCGCCCCTCCAGCCAGCTCACACCTATATAATATATATCATTTGCCGGCGGCAGCCTGATCGAAGGTTGCCGCCGGCAGTTTTATGCTGGGCGGTTTCTGCACCCAAATGCTTGGAAGTTAAGGTACTGTTTATAACTTTGAGCGCAAGTGCAAAAACCGCCTCCCCATGATCATAATAGGATTTGCGAGCGCAGATCCGGAAGATGTTTCATTTATTGCTTCGGATGCTTTCCGGGAACGGATACTCCGAAATAAAAATTGGGAGATCAAAATGATCTCCTTTCCAATGGAAGCATCCTCCGTCGATGTGTTGCTCCTGCCGGCAAACAAGGTGAACAAACTCGTCTCCATGGCTGGACATACAGCGTGGCCCTGGGTCCTGATTTCTTCGCGTAAATCGGATGCCTTGCGAGCCTGGGAATTGGGTGCCGCCTATTTTTTACTCCGGCCGTTCACCCTGGACGATTTTCACAAGGCCCTGGAGCGGGCCGTCCAATGTTTCTACTGGAAAAATCAAATATCTCCTGCTTCATTTTATCAACAAAATCTGGAACTGCTGCTGACCAAAGGCCGGAAACTGTCGGTGCAGGAGAAAGATATTCTTTTTCTGGAGGCTCGGGGGGAGGTAACCTGTGTGCACCTGAATTTGCCGGGGCAGGATAAAATTATCGCCACCCGCAACCTGGGCTACTGGGAACGCCAATTACCGGGTGCTACCTTTTTCCGCGTGCACAAGAAATTTTTGGTCAACCTCGAATATATCACGTCGCTTCTACCGGAAGAAATACAGCTGCAACAGCATATTTTGCCGGTAGCCAAAAGACGCCGCAAGGCGGTGGAAAGAATGATTTCCACACAACAGGTACGCCGGTGGAGCGGGGCGCCCCCCTGATTGCCGGCGATAAGCAGACCGTTTATGAATAAATTTCGACGATTATTGTTTTACACGGATGGAAATTAAAAATAATCTGCTACCTTCGCAAGGTGAAAGGTGATGGAATATCATCTTTCGGTTTCCATTATGTTAGGCACCATTTTTGTGGTAAAATGCCTTTGCTGTTCGGGGATGATTCGATGAGGTTCCAAAAACTGATCAATCCTTTTTTAATCCATAGTACTCGGAACTATTTTGATTCATCTGTAATAATAACAAAATTTCAATCTCATGAAAAAAGTCTACGAGGCTTCTTCGCCTGGCTGTAGCCGTGTGTCGAGGATAGTGATTGATCTTTTTTCGAGCAGAACAATGTCAGCGTTTTCCCGCTATCTGACGTTGGTCTGCTTTGCTGTTTTAGGGGTTAGCTCCGTGTCCGCTCAAGGCGGCGGATGCCCCGGCGGCGCTTGTTCAATCACTTGCCCGGCCGACATTTCCCTGTGCCTGGCCCCCGACAATTACGGTCACACTGGAATTACGCCAGCATGGGTGGCTTCCTACACCTCCTCTCCCAATCCTGCGTGTTCGCTCACCCGGGTTTGGAAAGATGCGATGGGCATGGAAGAACAGCTTGACACCATCTGGAAAGATTGCAGTAATGTGGGCGACCACGTCGACCTGTGGGTCTCCCGGGAAAAACCGGGCTGGACGGAATGCCGCAGTTCGCTGGTCAAAGTTCGCGTCTGGATCAAAGACTGCGAACCGCCTTCCATCGCCTGCCCGCCCATGGGGATGTACGTCTGCGACGAGGGCATCCCACGGCCCGGTACCAACTACTCTGGTTACAAGTTTATTACACCCGCCCAGTTCGCGGCGTTGGGTGGCTCAGCCGCCGACGCATGCGGCCTGTGGGGTATATTGTATAAGGACCAAGTCGTTTCGACCGATCCGGTGTGTAAAACTAACCGGGTCATCAAACGGACTTTTTGGGCGTATGATGTGAACGGCAACTCGAAGTCCTGCATGCAGGATATCGTAGTAGCCGATAATGTGCCGCCTACCTTTACCGAAGATCCTGCCGACCTGGTCCTTTCCTGCGACTGCATCCCGGTTGGCGGCGGCGGTGGCGGTGGCGGTCACGACGACGATGATGACTCCCCGGCTCCGTGCCAACTTGCTGCTATCACCGCTTGGTTGGCAGCCAATACCAACCCGGGCAATCAGTCGGGCCAGGATGCCGTAGTGGTCGACAACTGCTCGGCGAACATGGTCATGATCACAGCGGTGCCGGGAACGGCTGCCGAGATTTTGAATGAGATGCCGGCTGCCTGCGACCCGAACCCGCGCGAAGTGATTGTCGTGTTCACAGCCAATGACGGCTGTGGCAACCAATCCACCCGTTCGGCAAAGGTTCGTTTCGTCGACAACGTGGAACCGACTGTTCCGCCGATTCAGAACTCGTACTACAGCTGTGCCAGCGACGTGCCGCCAGCGCCGAACACCGGCGTGGTAATCGGCGCGACGGACAACTGCACGCCATCGAACAAACTGACCATCCAGTTGATCAATGAGCAAACCACCCCGCAAGGCTGTCCGAACCATTACACCTTGGTGCGTACCTACCGGATCACCGATTGCGACGGCAATTACAAAGACCGCACGCACACCATATATGTTAATGACGAGGAAAATCCATACTGGAACCCGGCCCCGCAGGCCAAGTTCATGATGGATGTGTGCGATCAGACTGAACTGTTGAATCAGATTCAGGCTTGGCTGAACGACAACGGCGGCGGCACCGCGCTCGATAACTGCGGCACGCCTACCGTTACCTATAACAAAACGGCCATGCAGATCCGCACCGATTTGCTCAATTTCTGTGCTACCCCCGGCAACAACAGCCGGACGGTGACGGTGATGTTTACGGCAACCGATGCTTGCGGCAATTCGCGTACGGCCACGGCCAATATCCGGCTGATGGATACGCAAGCGCCGAATGGCACGCCTCCTGCGATGGCGATGTACGATTGCGCCGACGATGTGCCGCAGATGCTCGCCAGCCAGGTCACTGGCCTGACGGACAACTGCAGCCCCGGCAATACGGTGCTTGTAGCGATCGAGGCCAACCCGCCTGCCGGCGAAGGCTGTGTCAACAACCCGTTTGTGATCATTCGCAGATGGCGCCTGACCGACTGTGCCGGCAATACCCGGATCGTTTCGCAAATGATCCAGGTAAAAGACCAAACACCGCCGTCCTGGACCAACCTTCCGGACGACATTTCGATCAGCTGCACCAACGGTTCGTTGAACACCATCCTGAACCAATGGCTGCAAGATCACGGCGGCAGCAGCGCTGCGCTGGACCAGTGCAGCGGCAGCAACCTGACCTATTACGCCGACGTCAACCACAACTCGGTCAATAAAATCCTCAATGCTTTGGGCCCTTGCGCGCCGAAAGCCGGCATGACAACGGTAACGTTTTATGCCAAGGACGACTGCGGCAATACGGTTAGCGCCACAGCCAAGGTGACGGTTTACGACAACACGCCGCCGACGGCTACGCCGGTGACGTCGACGTACTCCTGCCCCTCGCAGGTGCCGAACCCGAACCCGGCGGTCATCTCGGATGAGTCGGACGCCTGCTCGCCCAACCCGCCCACGGTAGAATTTCTGCCTAACGCCACCCAAAATAACGGCGGCACCGGTTGCATGGCCAGCCCGCTCATTATCACGCGCTGGTACAAACTGACCGACTGCTCGGGCAATACCTCCTCCGTGTCCCACCGCATTACGGTGGTCGACATGCAGGCGCCCCAGGCACTTTGCAAAGCGCTGACCCGCAACCTTGACCATAATGGTATGGTGATGGTAAATGCCAGCGAGTTTGACAACGGCAGTTTCGACAACTGTGGCATTAAAAAGATCCAGATCCGCCGCGGCTCTTCCGGCCCGTGGTACGACAAACTGACGTTTGATTGCTCTGACATTCCGAATATTCCGAATTGCGGCGCCAACGTGGATAATTCATATATTATCACGATCCAAATGCTCGTAACGGATAACTGCGATCAAACCGACTATTGCACGACGACGATTACGATTAAAGACGAAGAACCGCCGACCATCACCTGCCCGTCGGATATGACGTTCTACACGTCCGACAAACCGGGTTACGATTGCCGCGTCAATGCGACCTGGAATCACCCGGTTCCGCACGACAACTGCTCGGTGATGTGCTATACGATGGAAGTGCAGAAAATGATCAATGGCCAGTTTGTGACGGTAAATCCAGCCAATGATTTCCCGACGCCTAACCTCGAGATCAATGTATTGGGCCAAACTTCGGCTTCTTACATGTTCTCCAAAGGCCCGTACTGCACGGACAACCAATACAAGATCATCTACCGCGTTCGCGACGAACACGGCAACAACAAGCCTGGCGTGATGTGCATGTTCTTCATCACGATCAAGGATAACGAAGCGCCGCTGTGGAACGATTGCCCGCAGGCGCCGATCGTTGCGCAAACCGTGACGAACGACTGCTACCAGATGAAATGCTGGAAGCGTCCGACGGCTTATGACAACTGCGAATATCCCGGCCCGTGCCCGCCGCCTACGGTGGTGGTAACGGTGAGCGATCCGACCGTAATGATCAACCAGGTGGGCGACGAAGATTGCGCCCTGTTCCCGGTTGGCCGCACGGTGGTAACTTACACGGCTACGGATGCAGAAGGCAACTCCTCCACCTGCACGGTGGAAGTGCTCATCTCCGATCCGCAACCGCCGGTGGCCATGTGCGCCGGTCCGTTTACGGTGAATATGGAACCCGACGGCGTGATGCAACTTTCGGTTGCCGACATCGACGCTCCGGGCACCATGGATAACTGCGGCATTTGCGCAAAAGAAATCAAGCGAGCTACGTCGGCTTACGGTCCGACGGTGACCCTGACTTGCGCTGATGTGGGCACGACAGTAGCCATTACCATGCGCGTGAAAGATTGCTCGAACCCGACGCCGAATGAAGCGACTTGCGTTGCTATGGTGACGGTTCAGGACATGCAACTGCCTGGCAATGCATACTGCCCGGCCGATACAGTGGTCGCTACTGAGCCTGGTGTATGCTCCGCGCATGTGACCTACCCGCTGCCGACGTTTAACGACGGCTGTGGCAGCCCGAAACTGGGCGTGCTCGTTCAGGGCCCGGCTCCTGGCGGTGTTTTCCTCATCGGCAACACGACGGTGAAATACTCCTACACCTCGGCTAGTGGCTATACGGTGTACTGCACCTTTGTAGTGACGGTGGAAGATCGTCAGAAACCGACGATCGTTTGCCCGGCAAATGTGACCAACCTGACCTGCCTGCAAGCCCTTCCTGCTCCGTTGACCCTGGCCGGCGGCTTTACCGGCGGTACGTTGACGGACAACTGCGGTGTGACCGCACTGGAAAACAGCGAATACGACAACGGTTTGACGCACTGCCCGTATGACGGCATCCGCACGATCGTTCGTACGTATGTTGCTTTCGACGCTGCCGGCAACTCGGCCACCTGTGCTCAAACTTTCTCGTATATCGAAGATACCGAACCGCCGGTGCTGACGGTCAAGCCGTTGCGCCTGCACCTGGATTGCATCGACGACGTACCTGCCGCTCCGTATCAATTTGCTACGGATAACTGCGGTGTTGACTTTATCGACTTCTCCGAATCGGCTGAGCCGGGCGCTTGCCTGAATCAAACGATCATTACCCGCCGTTGGGTGGCGTATGACTACTGCGGTAACTCCTCCGAGTGGGAACAAGAGATCGACGTTTACGACTCGATCCCGCCGGTACTGGCTGTTACGCCGCTGCGCCTCCGTCTCGATTGCATCGAAGACGTGCCTGCTGCGCCGTACCAAACCGCTACGGATAACTGCGGTGTGGCATTTGTGGACTTCTCCGAATCGGAAGATCCGGGCGATTGCCTGAACCAGACGATTATCACCCGCCGTTGGGTGGCCTACGATGAGTGCGGCAACACGACGGAATGGGAGCAGGAAATCATCGTTCATGATACGATTCCGCCCGTCTTGTCAGCCACACCGGTTGACCGGAACTACGCCTGCATCGAAGATGTGGAAGCGGCTCCGGTTCAGGTGGCTACCGATAACTGCGGCGTAGTAACGCTCAACTTTGAAGAAACGGAAAACCCGGGCCCATGCCTGAACCAAACGGTGATCATCCGTCGCTGGTATGCATACGACCTGTGCGGCAATACGGTGGAACACTGGCAGACGATTACGGTCAACGATGACGTGCCGCCGTACTTTACTGGCGTTCCGGCCGATGCCAATGTAACCTGCGCCACTCAAGTGCCTGCGTTGGTACATCCGGTTGCCCATGACAACTGCAAAGAGGTGAACGTTGACTTTGCCGAATACACCATTCCTGGCGATTGCCACAACAGTTACACGGTAGTACGCCGCTGGGTGGCCACCGATCTGTGCGGCAACCAGGCGACCGTGACCCAAGTGATCAATGTCAGCGACCAAATTGCGCCGACATTCAATCAGCAAGTACCGCCGGCCGTGGTCAACGTATCCTGCGCGCAAGATGTTCCGGCTGCTGCCGTGTTGACGGCTACCGACAACTGCGACGGCCCCGTGACGGTGATTTACAGCGAAGAATTGAAGCCCGGCGACTGCGGCAACAAATTCAGCATCGTTCGTACCTGGACGGCTGAAGACCTCTGCAGCAACCTGTTGCGCTATACGCAAACGATCAACGTCTACGACGGTCAGGCTCCCGTTTGGGATCAACCCGCGCCGCCGAACGTATCGGTCGAATGCTCCGAACAAGTTCCGGCCGTGCCAGTACAAACGGCTACCGACAACTGCGCCGCTCCGGTGATCGTGGATTTCTCCGAAGTGGTTGCCCCGGGCACTTGCCCCAACCAGTTTACGGTGATCCGCACCTGGCACGTACAGGATGATTGCGGCAACGCAACCACCCGCGTACAGGTGATTGTGGTGTCGGATATTCTGGCCCCGGTATGGGACCAGCCGGCTCCGGCCTCTCCGGTGAATGTGGCTTGTTCCGAGAATGTGCCGCCGGTGCCGGTGCAAACGGCTACCGACAACTGTGCCAAACCGGTTGACATCAACTTCAACGAAGTGATCAACTGGGGCACCTGCACCAACCAGTTCCAGGTGGTTCGCACCTGGACGGCTGCCGACGACTGCGGTAACATCACGACCCGCGTACAGGTGATCAATGTTAGCGATACCGAAGCTCCGGTATGGGATCAACCCGCTCCGGCTTCTCCGGTGAATGTATCGTGTTCCGAGAACGTACCGCCCGTGCCGGTTCAAACCGCTACCGACAACTGCGGCAAACCGGTTGACCTCAACTTCAATGAAGTGATCAACTGGGGTACCTGCACTAACCAGTTCCAGGTGGTTCGCACCTGGACGGCTGCCGACGACTGCGGTAACATCACGACCCGTGTACAAGTGATCAATGTATCCGATACGCAAGCACCGGTATTGGCTGGCTTGCCGGCGGCTACCGTTAATGTCGAATGCTCCGAACAAGTGCCTGCTGTTGCTAACGTAACGGCAACCGATAACTGCGTCAAGCCCATTTTCCTCGACTTCAGCGAAGTGGAAATTCCGGGCACCTGCCCGAACCAATACGTGATCAAACGTACATGGTTTGCGCAGGATGATTGCGGAAACTCGACGGTGTTCACGCAGACGATCACGATCAGCGACACCCAGGCGCCCGTACTGTCGGGTTTGCCGGCGGCTACGGTCAACGTTTCCTGCTCGGAAAACGTGCCTGCTGTTGCGGTGGTTACGGCTACGGACAACTGCGCCGCTCCGATCGTGTTACAATTCAGCGAAGTGGAAATTCCGGGTACTTGCCCGAACCAATACGTGATCAAGCGTACCTGGTCGGCACAAGACGACTGCGGCAACTCCACGGTATTCACCCAAACCATTACCATCAGCGACACCCAGGCGCCCGTGTTTGCCGGTTTGCCGGCGGCTACGGTCAACGTTTCCTGCTCGGAAAACGTGCCGGCTGTTGCGGTGGTGACTGCTACGGACAACTGCAATGCTCCGGTGGATGTTGAATTAAGCGAAATTGAAGTTCCGGGCACCTGCCCGAACCAATACTCGGTGGTCCGCACCTGGACGGCCGAAGACGATTGCGGTAACATCACATCGTTCGTCCAGACGATTAACGTCAACGATACGCAAGCTCCGGTCCTGGTTGGCCTGCCCACCGAACCGACAGTGAATGTATCCTGCTCGGAAAACGTGCCGGCTGTTCCGGTGGTGACGGCTACCGACAACTGCATCAAGCCGATCGTGGTACAATTTAGCGAAGTCGAAATCCCGGGCACCTGCCCGAACCAGTACAGCATCACGCGTACCTGGTCGGCTCAGGATGACTGTGGCAACTCGACGTTCTTCGTACAAACGATCAACATCAGCGACACGCAGGCTCCGGTCATGTCCGGCTTGCCCACGGCTGCTGTTGTAAATATTTCCTGCTCGGAAAGCACCCCGGTTGTTCCGGTGGTGACGGCTACCGACAACTGCATCAAGCCGATCGTGGTACAATTCAGCGAAGTTGAAGTTCCGGGTACTTGCCCGAACCAATACGCTATCGTTCGTACCTGGACGGCACAGGATGACTGCGGCAACTCCACGTCGTTCGTGCAAACGATCAACGTGAGCGATACCCAGGCTCCGGTGATGACGGGCTTGCCGGCCAATGTTTCCGTCAGCGTTTCCTGCTCGGAAAACGTACCGGCTTACCCGACAGTGACGGCTACCGACAACTGCAACGCTCCGATCGTCATTATTCCGACGGAAGTTGAAGTTCCGGGTACTTGCCCGAATCAATACACGCTTATCCGTACCTGGACGGCACAAGACGACTGTGGTAACTCCACGTCGTTCGTGCAAACGATCACGATCAACGATACGCAAGCGCCGTCCTGGAACCAGGACCCGCCGGCTTCGCCGATCAATGTGAAGTGCGCTGCCGACGTTCCGTCTGCTCCGGCTCAAACGGCTACGGATAATTGCAATGCTCCAGTGTATATCGACTTTAGCGAAACGGTTACGCCGGGCAACTGCCTCAACCGCTTTACCCTCGTTCGCACCTGGGTAGCGCAGGATGACTGTGGCAATAGCACCGTGCGTCAGCAGCTGATCAATGTGAATGACGATATCGCTCCGGTCATCACCTGCCCGGGCCCGCTTCAGGCACAATGCTCGCCGGCTGAAATACCGCCGTATGCTAACCTGAATGAATTTACTTCGGCCGGGGGTACGGCTTCCGACAACTGCGGCCTGAATGTGAATTCCTTTGGTATGATCAGTGAAGTTGCGAATGGCAATGTGTACACCCGCACGTACCGGGTAACCGACCAATGCGGTAACTCCGCCGCCTGCACGCAAACCGTGACGGTGATGGATACGCAACCGCCGGTATTCCTGAACTGCCCGAATGGCCCGCTGGTGTTCGGCAACGACCCGGATAAATGCTCGGCTAAGATCAACTGGCCGAATCCGGTGGCTGTCGACAACTGCAGCATTCCGACGGTAGTACAAACAGGCGGCCCGACGGCTGGTTCGATTGTGGCCGTTGGCACGTACACCGTTACCTTCAAAGCCACGGATGCTATGGGCAATATGTCCACCTGCTCCTTCGTAGTGATGGTGATGGATACGCAGAATCCGGAATTTGACGCCGACATCGTTATGCCGGCCGATGTTACGGTACAATGCGACGCTGTTCCGGCGCCCTTCGTACTCACGACGAATGATGTACACGACAACTGCACGCCGTCCAACCTGCTGGTGATTACCTACACCCAGGTTCGCACCGACGGCAACTGCAAATTCAACTACATCCTGACCCGTACCTGGAAAGTCACCGACGAAGCAGGCAATATGCTGATCCACACGCAGAAGATCACTGTGGTGGACACGAAAGCACCGACTGCTCTGTGCAAAAACGCTACGGTAACGCTGGATAAATTCGGCAATGCCACCGTAACGCCCGGCCAGATCAACAACGGCAGCTTCGATAACTGCTCCGCACAAGCTGACCTGACGCTGACAGTAACGCCAAGCGCGTTTACCTGCGCCAACCTCGGCCCGAATGTGGTAACCCTTACGGTAACAGATGAATGTGGCAACAGTGCAACCTGCACCGCGACGGTGACCGTGCTGGAAGGCCCGGGCCCGTGCACGCCGCAATACACGGTAACGACCTCTTGCCTGAACAATGCGACCACCTTGGACAATGGCCAATTTATTGACCTGATCACGGTGAAATCGCTGGCCATGCAAACGTGGACGTTGGTGACGAACACCGGTTTGTACGCGACGACCAGCCCGGCTCCGCCGGCTGCTCCGGTAGCGCTGCCGATCGGCACCGCCTTCACGGCGGGTACCGCCGATGGTATCGACAACGATGGCGACGGTCAGACCGATGAGGCCGATGAAATGGTGTACTACACGCTGAAAGGCATCCATGTAGAAGCCATTGGTTACACGATCTCGATTAAGAACAACCTTAACGTGACCGCAACCATCCACAACAAAGGCTACTACCCGACTCCGTACTTTATCAACCTGAACGATCCGTTCTGTATCAACACACCGCCTTTCGTTATTCAGGTAGGTGAGACGAACAATGCACAAGGCACAGTGATCAGCATTATGGTGGATGGCGTTTCGACGAACATCTTCAACGCTGCTGCTCTCGGCCTCGGCGCACACACGGTAATGGCAGTGTTCGACGCCGGCGGCGCAACCACCAACCTTGTCATCAACGGCATATTGGTAGGCGGCACCGAAGCGCAAGCCCTGGCTGATCCGGGTTGCCAACAAAAGATCACGAAGGTGGTACAAGTAGTGCCGACCCCGACGACGGTTGTTTGCAACGACCTGGTGCAAATTTCCCTGCACAACGACGGCGGCGACTGCGTATTCATCGTTGAACCCGATGATGTGCTGGAAGGCACCTACGGTTGCTTCGACGACTATTCGGTTGTGCTGACCTATCCGTTTGGTACGCACTCCTTCAACCCGCCGAACCGCCTGGATTACACGCACATCGGCAAAACGTTGAAGTACAGCCTGGTCCACGCCAACAGCGGTAATGTCTGCTGGGGTCAGATCAAGGTAGAGGATAAAGAACCGCCGGCCCTTACATGCCCGGCTAACATCACGGTGAAATGCAGCGATCCGACTGAAACGTTCTTCACGGGCTCGCCGCTCGTTTCGGACTGCAGCACGACGACCTCTGTATCCACCGATGATTACACCGACTTCGGTTCATGCTCCAACCCGCGTGCACAAATTATCCGCACTTGGGTGGTAACCGATGCTTCTGGCAACCAGTCGACCTGCTCGCAGAAGATCACCATCGCGCCGTTTGATCTGGCCGATGTAGTGTTCCCTGCTGACGTGACGCTGAACTGTGAAAATGTAAACAGCACCGATCCGAATGCAACGGGTGTTCCGACCATCAACGGTTCCCCGATCGGTACCGGTGGCCTGTGCATGGCTTCCATCAGCAAAACGGATGAGTACTACGACATTTGCCCGGGCAGTTATGAACTGATCCGTACCTGGAAGGTGCGCAATATGTGCCTGCCGGTGAGCAGCACCAACCCGATCGAGCATGTTCAGGTGATTAAAGTAGTCGACACGCACGGCCCGGCCATTGCTTGTCCGAATGATATCACGGTGAGCACCGATCCGTTCAATTGCTGCGCTACGGTTGATCTTCCGGATGTGATCATCTCCGAAGGTTGCTCGAATGTGACTTCGCTGACGTACAAAGTTGTTGGTTACGATCTCAACTCGGGCAACATCGTACTGTTCGAAGGCACCGGTCACCTCGGCGACTTTGCAGGCAACAACTACTGGAACCCGGATACCCTGGGTATCTTCGGTCTGACCCCCTGCTTGCCTTTGGGTGAGTACACGGTTACCTACACGGCAGTAGACGGTTGCGAGAACGTATCGAAATGCACCTTTACGATGGTGGTTGAAGACCTGATTCCGCCGGTTGCGGCTTGCGATGAGTTCACCCAGGTAGCACTTGGCGGCGACGGTATGGCCTTTGTGAATGCTTACACGTTCAACGACGGTTCGTATGACGTTTGCAACCCGGTTTACTTCAAGGCTCGTCGGATGAACAGCAATGTCTGTCAATCAGATTCCTTCTTCTACGATCAGGTTAAATTCTGCTGCTCGGATATCAATGACACCATTCTGGTGGTATTCCGGGTTTACGATATTCCGGTAGAAAACGGTCCGATTGCACTTGACTTCGGTGCTGGTCACTACAACGACTGCATGGTGCAGGTGTTTGTAGAAGACAAGATCAAGCCGATCTGTAGCGCACCGGCGAACGTGACGGTGAGTTGCGAGAACTTCGATCCGAGCCTGTGGGCGTATGGCGCGGCTACCGCTGCCGACAACTGCTGCGTGGACACGATCACGGAGACGCGCAACTACGGCCAGTTCGACACGGTGTGCAACAAGGGCACGATCGTTCGGAACTTCCGGGCCTTCGACTGCGGTGGTCAGCAGAGCCAGTGTTCGCAGCGGATCTACGTGAAGTTCCCGGACGACCGGATCGTAACGACTTGCGACGGTACGGGTAACTACGGAGAGCCGAGTTTCTACGGCGAAGACTGCGAACTTTTGGGCGTATCGTTCGAAGACGAGATCTTCACGGTGGTACCGGATGCGTGCTACAAGATCGAGCGTACGTGGACGATCATCAACTGGTGCACGTACAATCCCAACGCGGGGTGCATCTACATACCGAACCCGAACCCGAGCGCGACGGTGAACAGTTCGACCAATCTGACAGGCCCGACGGTATCGGCTTGTGGTACGCCGGCGCCGTGGGCTCCGACGATTACGAAGATCAACCCGACGGATCCGACGTCGACCAACTTCTGCACGTTCTGGGATGCGAATGCCAACTGCTACAAGTACAAACAGATCATCAAGATCATCGATACGCAGGCGCCGGTCATCCATTGCCCGCCCAGTCCTGCGGTATTTGAAGATAAATCGCCTAATGATGCTCAATTGTGGAACGAGTCGTACTGGTGGGATAACACCATCAGCAGTCACGACTTGTGCGAAGGACAAACCGATCTGTGCATGACTGCCAGTGATCTGTGTTCCGGTTCCAATCTGAACATCCGGTATTTGTTGTTCCTGGATTTGAACAACGACGGAACGATGGAAACGGTGATCAGCAGCACGAACCTTCCGGGCTATAACACGATTTACTACGGCAATGCGGCTACGCCGAACTTCGCCGGCGGCACCGCCAGGCAGTTCGACGAACGGCCTGTGCCCGCCAATCAGAAATACGGGTTCACCATCCAGATGACCGTCAATGGCGACAACAGAACGGCATGCGTGCGCTGGAACACCCAACAGCAACCGAGCAACTATGTGGTGCCGGAACTGCCATACGGGACGCACAAGATCAAATGGATCATCGAAGATGGCTGTGGCAACGAATCCGTGTGTGAATACAATATTGTAGTGGAAGACAAGAAGGCGCCGACCGTGGTATGTGTCAACGGCCTGAGCGTTAACATCATGCCGACGAAGATGATCACCCTGTGGGCATCCGACTTCCTGAAATACACGGAAGACAACTGCACGCCTGCCGACCAGATCAAGATTGGTATCCGCAAAGCCGGCGCTGGCACGGGCTTCCCGACCATGCACGGAACTGGGCACGCGCCTGGTTGAACTGTGGGGCATGGACAAAGCCAGCAACGCTGACTTCTGCCAGACCTACGTGATCGTACAAGACAACATGAACAACTGCACGGGCGCTGGCGCCGGTACGGTTGCCGGTACGCTGAAAACGGAAATGACCAACGGTCTGGAAGACGCTACGGTAACCCTGACGGGTAACCACCCGGCTCTGCCCGGTGGCAGCGTGTTCGATATCACGGACAACGCCGGTAAATACGAACTGAACGGTATTCCGTACCTGGGTGACTTCACGCTCACGCCGAGCAAAGACAACGATCCGCTCAACGGCGTATCGACCTTTGACCTGGTGCTGATCAACAAGCACATCCTGGGTCTGGAGCCGCTCAACACGCCGTACAAAATGATCGCTGCGGACGCTAACAACAGCCGTTCGATCACGACGTTCGACATCGTTGAGTTGCGCAAACTGATCCTGGGTATCTACACCGAGTTGCCGAACAACACCTCGTGGCGTTTTGTCGACAAAGCCTATGGCTTCCCGACGCCGACCAATCCGTTTGCGGAAATCTTCCCGGAAACGAAGCAGATTGCCAACATGACGGCAAGCATGGCTGCTGAAGATTTCGTATCGGTGAAAGTGGGTGACGTGAACGGCAACGCCATAACGAACAGCCTGGTACAAGTGGACGACCGGAGCGCAGGCACGCTGATGTTTGATCTTCAGGACCGCGAGATACATGCCGGGGAGACCTTTACCGTCGATTTCAATGCGGCGGAAAAAGTGCAGGGTTACCAATTCACGCTGTACTTCCCGAACCTGGAGGTGGTAAATGTGACGCCGGGAGCTGACATGGCACTGGATAACTTCGGGGTGTTCAACGGAGACCATGCCCTGACCACGTCGTTTGACAATGACAAAGTAGCAGGCGCCTTTGCGGTGACCTTCCGGGCCAAGGCAGCAGGTAAGTTGAGCCGGATGCTGACGGTATCGAGCCGGATCACGAAAGCAGAGGCGTACAGGAATGTGGTCAATGGGGTCAATGTGGTCAATGGGGTCAATGAGCGGCTGGATGTGGCGCTGCGGTTCAACGATCCGAACGGGCCGGTGATTTCGGTACAGGGTTTCGAGTTGTACCAGAACCAGCCGAATCCCTGGCTGCACCGCACCCAAATCGGTTTCTACCTGCCGGAGGCAGGCGAGGCGACGCTGACCGTGTACGACGAAACGGGCCGGACGCTGCTGACCCGGAAAGGCGCCTACGGCAAAGGTTACAATGCTGTCGCACTGGATCGGGCTTTACTGGAGGCAAGCGGGGTGCTGTACTACAAAGTGGAAACAGCCACCGGGAGTGCCGTACGCAAAATGGTTCAGGCAAAATAAAAGATTGATAATCAGCACAAACAAAAAAGGCAACGCCATGGCGCTGCCTTTTTTGTTTGTGCAAAGCAAGCAAGGGTTATTTGCCAAAAATGCCGCCCAGTATCTGACCGAAGAGGCCACCCCCTTGTTGCTGCTGCGGTGCAGCTTGGCCGCCACCGAGCACACCGCCCAACACTGAACCGATGAGGTCGCCGAAGCCGCCGGCCTGGGCATGTTGAGCCGAACCCATGAGGATATTGGCCAGGCCGCCGAGGTCGAGACCACCTGAACTTTTGGCGCGGCCCAGCACACCCATTACGATTGGCGCCAGGATCGGCATCAGCTTCATGATTTGACCAATATTGAGGCCCGACGATTGACTGATCTGCTGGGCGGCTACCTCCTGGCGGTCGCCGAGGATGTGACCGAGAATACCGGCCCCGTTTAATGCACTGGGTGCATTGGCTGTGTTATTGTCTTGCATCATGCCACCAACCATGCCCATCAGGTCGTCCAATACGCTACCGTCGTGGTCGCGGTCGAGCGCTGCGCCCAGGGAGGCCAACCCCGATTCGGTGGAGGCATTGTTGGCCAAACCGCCCAACAAAGTGGCAAAAATGCCGTTAGCCGCAACGGCAGTCTGTTCTTTGTCGGCGCCGATTTGCTGGCTCATCTGACCCAGCATGTCGTCAGAAAGTTGGCCTTGCAATATGTCCATTAAATTCATACGTCGGAATTTTGTATTTATTGAAAAATGAATGTGTGTAAAATGGGCAAGCGTAGGTGGTAAAGTTTAATTTCGCAAGCCGGCTTTTGACGAGGGTTGCCTGAAAAGATACGAAAACAGGAGCGATATTTTTTGAACATTCCCCTATTCCGGCACAAAATTGGCTCTTTGAGCAAAATAATTTGAATCGGACGCGTTAATTTTCAGAAAATCATGATTTTTACGCGGTCCGCTGTCCAACATTGCCCAAACAAACAGCGTTCACCGAAACACCGATCAGCTCAAATGGATTATCGCGCTGCCAAACAATACATCCTGGCCAAATTGCGAGCGGAGCTTTCCGACCGACTTTCCTACCATGGCATGCACCATACACTGGATGTGCTGAAGGTGTCGAAAGCGTTGTGCGAAAGCGAAGGGGTGCACGGAACGGCGCTGATCCTGGTCAAAACCGCGGCGCTGTTTCACGACGCGGGTTTTGTCAAAGACAAGCATGCCGGACACGAATTCGAAGGATGCTTAATGGCCCGGGCGGCTTTACCCGGATTCGGGTATACCACTGAAGCCATTGAAGCCATTTGCGGAATGATCATGGCGACCAAAATCCCGCAGTCACCGACCAATTTGCTCGAAGAGATTATTTGCGATGCCGATTTGGATTATCTGGGCCGGGAAGACTTCTACCCGATCGCTGAAACGCTTTTTGAAGAAATGACCACCTACCAGCTCATTTCCAGCGAACAGGCCTGGAACCGCTTGCAGGTGAATTTTCTGACCGCTCACCATTTCCACACCCATACGAATAACGCCCTGCGCGAGCCCATCAAGCAACAATACCTGGAGGAATTGAAAGGCCTGGTGGCGACTTATGAGGTGTGATTCCCGCCCTTTTACCTGAACGCATGGCTTCACTTGCCAACTACATGTTTACCCTAGATCAATTGCGGGCCGATACGCCCGGCTGCGCACACCGCAACCACCTGAACAACGCCGGCGCGGCGTTGCAGCCCCGCCCCGTATTGGATGCCGTCGGGCAACACCTCGAAATGGAGGCGCAAATCGGCGGGTACGAAGCCGCCGACGCCGCGGCCGATCGCCTGGCAGAGTTTTATCCGGTTGTGGCTCGCCTGCTCCATACACGCCCGGGCAATATCGCATTCGCTACAAATGCCACCGATGCCTATGCTCGCGCACTCAGCGCCATCCCCTGGCAACCAGGCGATACCGTGCTAACTACTGAAAATGATTACGTCTCCAACCAAATCGCCTTTCTTTCGCTGCAAAAACGCTTTCAGATCCGCCTCCTGCGTGCCAGCGATCACAGCGACGGCGGCGTAGCGGTGGCAGATATGGAATATCTGATCCGGCAGCACCAACCCAAATTGGTAGCGGTAACGCATGTGCCGACCAACAGCGGCCTCGTGCAACCGGTAGAAGCCATCGGAGCGTTGTGCCGGGCTCACGGAATCTGGTATCTGGTCGATGCCTGCCAGTCGGTAGGCCAGTTAGCGGTCGACGTGGAGCGGATTGGCTGTGATTTTCTGACGGCCACATTCCGGAAATTTCTGCGCGGCCCGCGCGGCGCCGGCTTTCTGTATGTTTCGGACCGGGTACTGCAAGCCGGTCTGGAAATGTTGCTGCCCGATATGCGCAGCGGCCACTGGACAAGTCCCGACACCTACCAAGCTGCCACCGACGCCCGCCGTTTTGAATACTGGGAGATGGCGCCTGCGCTGATCCTCGGCAGCAAGGCCGCCGCCGAATATGTGCTCGGGATCGGCATCGACTGGATTGAGGACCGCGTGCGCCGCCTGGCCGACCGTGCCCGTCGCCACCTGGAGGAACTGCCCGGTGTGAGAGTGTTGGACCTGTCGGCCGACCGTTGTGGCATTGTCACGGCGCATAACCCCGATTGGGAACAGCAGGCCCTGATGGAGTATTTAAAGGCGCAACGCATCAATGCGCGTATTTCGTCACTGTATGTAGCCCGCATCGATTTTCCCCGGAAAGGCGTGGAATGGGCCCTGCGTATTTCGCCGCATTACTACAACACCGAAGCGGAGATCGACCAACTGGTGGCGGCGCTGCAAGCCTGGAAGCAATAAATTTCGGATCTCATTCCGGCGGTCGATCGTCGACGCCCGGCAATTCAACGATGAACGTACTGCCTTTACCGGGCGTACTCTCCAGCCGGATTTCCCCGCCGTGCTGGCGCACCACCTGGGCGGCGTAACTCAATCCGAGGCCATGACCTTTCACGTCGTGGCGGTTTCCGCTGGGCGCCCGGAAAAATTTTTCAAATACCCTCGCCTGGTCATCCGGGGCAATGCCAATACCGTTGTCGCTGACGGACAAGCGCACCAAACCGGGTGCTTTTTCCAGGCAAAGCCGAATATCGGGCGCTTCGGTGGTGTACTTCAGCGCGTTGTCCAGCAGGTTGAAGATCACGCTCGACAGATGCAGGCGGTCACCTTGCACGGTAAAGTCGCTACCGGAGGGGATCTCGAGGCGAATATGGGTTCCTGCTCGTTCGGCCTGGAGGGTCAGCGCGCCGGCCACCTGTCGGGCCAGAGTCGCCAGGTCGAGCATTTCCGGTTGCAGCCGCGGCACCTGGTCTTCGAACATCGACAACCGCAGCACTTTGTCGACCAGCAGCGACAAGCGTTCCAATTCAAGTTTGGACAAGGCCAGGTATTCGCGCGTTTTTTCCGGGTCGTGCAGCGCCTGGAAATCGCTGAGGGCTTCCAGGGCGACGCCCACCGTGGTAATGGGCGTTTTCAATTCGTGCGTGATGTTGCTGATAAATTCATTTTTCAACCGGGTAAGCCGTTGCTGCTGGCGGAGGCTGCGGTAAATAAGGGTAAATGCTGCCGCGGTTACGCCAAACAGCAGAATGGCAAAGGCCAGAGAAGGCAGCATCTTTCGCCAGAGATAAGCGCGGTATTCCGGGAAGTTGGCCGAATAGAAGCGATGTACCAGTAGCCCCGCAAAGGCAGGTTGAGTATTGATGCCGCCGGCATTAAGATGAAAAGGCAAGCTGTCGGTTTGGTATAAATGGAAGGGCAGGGAAATGCCGGATGTTTGGAGTTTTTCCCGGTATTCCCGTTCCAGTTCGGCCGTGGAAAGGGTGTCTTTTTCGATTTGAAAGAAGCGTTCCTTATCGCTGAACTGCCGGATCTTGTCGGGCAAATTCAGCAACAGGCGGTCCACTCCGGAATGCGTAATAGTTGCGCCGCTATCGGCAGTGGCGATGAATATTTGCATTTGATCGACCCGGAAGGAGTCGCGCTTGAACCGGTCGCCGTTTTTTTCAACCCGCACAACCATATTGGTGTTCGCCTCGAACGGCGGCGGGAGCATCGTCATTGGCGCCGGTGTCTTTAATTGCCAGGTCTGGGGCGTGCGACGCAGCAGCATATCGTCGGGCATAATATGATTGCGGGTCATGCTCCGGCGCACCAGCGAATCCTGCAGCGTGGCGACCGTGTGTTGGAACAGGTACTCGGTTTCCTGGTGCAGGCTATCGGATTGTTCTTTCCATACCTGGAGCAGCCAGAGCGTTTCGAAAACGCCAAGCAAGGCCAAGCTGCTGATGATCAATCCGATGAATCGAAATTTTGTCATGCGTCAGGCGAAGTTCGCCGTTCCTGCTGATTCCAATGATTGGCAAAAGTACCGGCTTTTGCCCGGGGTGATGCAGGCGATTAACCTTAATTAACCTAATATCAAGGTCGGTTAACGTGCGGGGAATTGCGGGCGATCTACTTTTGTCGGGTAAAATTTAAACGGGCAACAGCAAGCCAAATTTTCTGACACATAAAACGCACGTCTATGAAATTCCAGGTTCTACTGTTTTGGTTGACCCTCGGTTATTGCGCCGCGGCTTTTGCGCAAACCACGGAGGGAACAATCATTTTCGAAGAAAAAATGAACATGCACCGCAACCTGCCGCCCGAAGCCAGCGACATGAAGGCGATGATCCCGGAGTTCCGGGTAATGAAAAGCGAATTGTTGTTCACCGCCACCGAAAGCCTGTACCGGAATGTGGAGGAAGAGGAAGACGATGAGGAAGCCGGCAACGGCCAGGTGATGATTAAAATGCAGCGCCCGGAAGCCACTTTTTACCGGAATTATACCTCGGGGCAAAAAATTGACCAGCGCGAGTTTATGGGTAAATTTTACCTGATCGAAGACGCCATCGGACAAACGCCGTGGAAGGTAAGCGGCGAAACGCGCACCATCCTGGGCTACAATTGCATGAAAGCCGTTTGGGAGGATACCACCACCGACCGCAAGCGCACCGTAGTGGCCTGGTTTGCGCCGGATCTTCCGGTTTCGGCGGGCCCGGTTACCTATGGCCAATTGCCGGGTATGATCCTGGCCATCGATATCAACGACGGTGAACTGCAAATCACCGCGCTGAGCATCGAACTGAAAACGCCAAAGAAAGGCGAGCTGGAAGCGCCCAAAAAAGGCGAGAAAACAACCCAGGCCGATTTTCAAAAAATGATGGACGACCGCATTCGGGCCATGGGGGGCAGCAGCGGACGCGGTATCCGTGTCATTCGAAATTAAAAACTATTCTTCATTCAGCGGTTCGATTTTTTCCAGGCTTCAAACGCCAGGCTGACAGCCGGCCCGTCCCATTCCTGTTCAATGCCCGGCAGCGCCAGAATCTTCCGGAACAGTTCGTTTTGGCGGTCGTCTTCGCGCAAGGCAATATGGTAAGGGATATTGCTGAACGATACCATGGAATATACCGGCAAAAAGTCGGGGTGCCGCTCGTGCAAACGGGCGGCAATTTTTTTGCGAAGCAAAAACATCGGATCGCCCACGAGGTCGCGCATTTCGATAAAATTGCGGAGGGCAAGTTCGAGGATCGCATCGCCGTCCTGCTTGCGGTTGCGGGAGAAATCCGGGATAATGCGCGCCCAATCGCCGGCATACTCGTCGTACATGGTGTCGAGGATGGTGCAGTCTTCGAAACCGGCATTCATGCCCTGGCCGTAAAAAGGCACAATGGCGTGGGCGGCGTCGCCGAGGAGCAGGATACGGTCCTGCCACTGCCAAGGGTAGCATTGCACGGTAACCAGCGATGCAGTGGGGTTTTGCCAGAAGTCGTCGAGCAGCGTAGGCATCAGTCGCACAGCATCGGCAAAGTAGCGGTTGAAAAAGGCGAGTACCGTGTCGTTGTCGGTCAGGTGCTCAAAGGAAATGTCGCCCTCGAAAGGCAGGAAGAGGGTGCAGGTAAAACTGCCGTCGAAATTGGGCAGTGCTATAAGCATGAAATTGCCGCGCGGCCAGATATGGAGGGCTTTGGGGTCGATCAGGTGGCTGCCGCCAGGCCCCGGCGGGATAGTCAATTCCTTATAGCCGTGTTCGATATAGCGCTGGATATAATCGAAGCGGTCGGTGCGTTGCAAGGCATACCGAACGGCGGAAAAAGCGCCGTCGGCGCCGAAGATCAGCGGCGCTTCTACGGTGCTGACGGCGCCCGTTTGTTGGTTTTCAAAGGTAATGCGCGGGCTTTGCAGGTCGACGTCGACGCAACGGTGGTCAAAGTGAAAATGCACATTCGCGAAACTGGCGGCGATGTTGATCAGCTCGAGGTTGAGCCCGCCGCGCGATACGGAGTAGATAGCTTCGCCTTCTTTGCCGTACGGCTGGTACGTGAGGTCGCCGCTTAGCGCGTGCATCATACGCCCCGGCATTGGGATCGCCACCTTTTCGATCTTTTCGCGGATACCCGCTTTATCGATGGCGGCCCAGCCGCGTTCGCTCATCGCCAGGTTGATCGACCGGCCGCCCGCGTATCCGGCGGCGCGCATGTCGGGACGGCGTTCGTACACGTCGACGCGGTAGCCGCGGCGGGCCAGGAACACGGCCCATAATGCACCGACAAGGCCGGCGCCGACCACGACGGCAGATTTGGAATTGGTTTGGTCAGGCATGCTTGATTCTTGCGTTTGGATACCTGTTATGGCTGATGTACAAAGGTGTCGTATTCTGAAGATATCCGTTTGGTCCGCCGGGCATATTTCTGTTGTGCGTCATTCTTTTCGCTTTAGCGCAGCACAAACCGGGCCGGGTATTACAACGCACCGGCCAGCAAACGCAATTGCACTTCGGCCGTTTTCAGGTTGTACAGCACGACGTTTTGCCGCAGCAGGGCTTGTTCCAGGGCGTTTTGAGCCGATTGCACCTCCAGGGCGTTGGTTTGACCCAGCCGGAAGCGCTCGGTGCTGACGTTCAGGCTTTCGCGGGCATTTTTTACATTGTCTGTTTCGAGGGCGAGTACTTGTTGTTGCGTTTGGAAAAAGGCCAGTTGGTTGTCCACTTCGGTTTCGGCGCTGAGGCGTTGGGCGGCCAGGCGGGTGGCGGCTTGTTCGGCGCCTACGCGGGCCACGTCGACCTGTCGCTGCAGATTACCGCCGGTATAAAGCGGGATCGTGAGCGTGGCGCCCACCACAAGGCCGGCTTGGGTGGTATTGAGCAGAAAGCCGGCGCCGTTGTCGGTGCGTTGCGTAGTGAACTGCCCGATGCCATTAATCCTGGGCTTCTTCAATTTTTCATTTTCCTGTACCACCAGCGCAGCTACGTCGGCGCTCTTTTGCAGGGCGGCGAGCTGGGGGTTTTGCGTGCGCAGCTGTTCGAGCAGGCGCACCCGGTCCGGCGTATACGAAGCGCTCAGGTCTTCCGAAACCTCGAACGCCGTTTCGGCCGGCCGGGCCAGCAGGAGGTTGAGGCTGCGTTTGGCGGTGGCGGTGGCGGTTTGTTGGGTCAGCAGGTTGGAGCGTTGCTCATTCAGGTCGATGCGGGCTTGCAGGGCGTCGGTTTGGGCGGCGAAACCGGCCGCCAGGCGCGCTTCCGCGATGCGGAGCCGTTCGGTATTGAGGGCGATCAGTTCTTCGGTGGAGCGTTCCTGCAAGCGGCTGCGGACGATTTCATAATAGGTTAACAACACAGCGGCAGTTGTTTGTTGGACAGTGGCCTGCAGGTTGGTTTGCCCGAGCGCTTCCAGTTCTTCCAGCCGTTTCTTGGCAATTTGCATACGGCCGCCGTCGAAAAGGGTCCAGCTGAGTTGTACACCGGCATTGAGGGTGTTGTTGAGGCGGCCGTAGGCCTCGATGGTGCGGCCGTCGGCCAGGTTTTGCTGTTGAAAGGCGTTGAGGCCGATGTTGTCGCCCGCCACAAAATTGACCGTAGGCAGCATGCCGGCATTCCCTTTGGTGTTGTTGAGCCGGGCCGTTTCGGCATCACCCTGCACAACGCGGATATCAAAATTGCGCTCCAGCGCAAGGCGGACGGCTTCGTCGGGCGTCAGGAGGGTAGGCGATTGGGCGACAAGGCGGAGTGTTAGCCCGCAGAACAGGGCAAGGGGTAGTTTTTTCATAGATGCGACATGGGCGGATGGTCTGAAATCGATATGAAAAGGGTAAACACAAGAATCAGCAGGTTGATCATGAAACAGTTGAGCATTTTCCCCGGAGGGCAAAAGTAGGTTTTACTCTGTTTAGAAGGTTTAGAAGATTTATTGGGAGGGTATAAGGTATAGAACCGGTTAGATTGGCAAATGCTGGCGGAGACTATGGCGGAACATTTGGCGCTTTCGGCACCTCGCGCTACATTTCGGCCACAAATCAATGCCCGCACCACACATGAAAAAAGACCATATCCTGATTATCGGCGCCGGAGGCCAAATCGGCGCCGTACTCACCGAGGCGCTCCGCGAAGTGTATGGCAACGACCAGGTGATCGCTTCCGACCTGCGGCCGCTGGAGGATGAGGCCGGCCCTACCGAAGTGCTCAACGCCCTGGACGGACCAGCCCTGGAGGCCGTCGTCAAAAAATGGCGCATTAACCAGATCTACCACCTGGCCGCTATTCTCAGCGCCAACGGCGAAAAAGACCCGATGTGGGCCTGGAACGTCAACATGGGCAGCCTGTTCAACGTCCTGGAAATTGCCCGGCAACGCAGCCTGAACAAGGTGTACTATCCTTCGTCGATCGCCGTATTTGGCCGCGAAGCCGCCCACAAAAACACGCCGCAATACGAGGTGCTTATCCCGGAAACCGTATACGGTATCAGCAAAGTGGCGGGTGAGAACTGGGCGAATTATTATTACAGGCGCTATGGCGTAGACGTCCGCTCGGTGCGGTACCCCGGCATCATCGGCTACCAAAGCATGCCGGGCGGCGGCACCACCGACTACGCCGTCGATATTTACCACTACGCTATCCAGCAAAAATCGTACGAGTGCTTTCTCGGCCCCGATACGGCCCTGCCGATGCTCTATATGCCCGACGCCATCCGCGGCACGCTCGAACTGATGGAAGCGCCCGCCAACCGACTGTCGGTGCGCACGAGCTATAACCTGTCGGGCATGAGTTTTACGCCGGCCGAAGTAGCCGACAGCATTCGTCGGCTCATGCCCCATTTCAAGATCAGTTACAAGCCCGATTTCCGCCAGGCCATTGCCGATTCCTGGCCGGCCTCGATCGACGACTCGGCGGCGCGGCACGACTGGAACTGGAAACCCGAATACGACCTGCATGCCATGACCAAGGACATGCTGCACCATCTGGCGCTGAAATACCACCTGGGCGAACCGGCCTGATCCGACAACGCAAATCAACCAACCATGAATACATCTTCGACCAATCGCAACCCTTACCTGCTGCCTTTTGCCCTGGTGTGCAGCCTGTTTTTTCTCTGGGGCATCGCCAACAGCCTGAACGGATCGCTGATCCGCCATTTTCAGTTTGCGCTCGACCTGAAGCGCTGGCAGGCGGGAATCGTCGATTCGGCTTTTTATTTTGGCTATTTCGTCATGGCGATCCCTGCAGGTATTTTCATGCGCAAATTCGGGTACAAGCGCGGTATTCTGGCCGGGCTGTTGCTGTACGCCGGCGGCGCGCTGTTGTTCTATCCCGCAGCGGGCATCCGGGTGTATGCTTTTTTCTTGTTTGCCCTGTTTACCATTGCCTCGGGCCTGGCGTTCCTCGAAACGGCCGCCAACCTGTATGTGACGGTTTTGGGGGATAAAAAAGACGCCGAATGGCGGATCAATTTTGCCCAGTCGTTCAACGGCATCAGCATTATCCTCGGGCCGGTGATCGGCAGTTTGTTTATTTTTTCTAAAAAAGAATACACCAAGGAGGTGTTGGCCGCGATGACGCCCGACCAAATCGACGCCGCCCGCGTACAGGAAGCACTCTCGGTGCAGGGCCCGTACCTGGCCGTGGCCGGCGTGGTGCTGTTGGTGGCGCTGCTGTTCTGGGTAACCAAAATGCCCGAAGTAGGGCGGGAGGAGGAATTGGCTGAAGGCAAAGTAGGCATCCTCGACCCCCTGCGTAAGTACCGGCACCTCGTGTTGGGCGTGATCGCTCAATTTGCCAATGTGGGCGCGCAAGCCACGCTATGGGGGTATTTCGTAGACTTCAAGATCGATTTTGCCAAAAACGAACACGTCGCGCTGGTCAATTCCCTGTACCGGGTCACCGAAGGCATGACACCCGACCAGATCGCCGGCTTTCACGCCTCGGCGGCACTGGTGTTGTTTATGCTCGGGCGTTTTCTGGGCACCTACCTGATGAGCAAAACCGACCCGCGCAAAGTGCTGTCCTGGTATTGCATGGCCTCCGTGGTACTCGTGGCGCTGGCCTTTACTCTGGGCGGCCTCACCGGTATCGTGTGCATCATGCTCACGTATTTCTGCCAGAGCATTATGTTCCCGACGATCTTTGCGCTGGCGACGAAGGGGATGCCCCCTGCTGAACGAAAACTGGCCTCGTCCCTGGTGATCATGGCCATCGTAGGCGGATCGGTGCTGCCACCCATCGCCGGGCTGCTGTCGCAAACCGGCGGAATGAAAATGGCCCTTCTGGTGCCGTTTGTTTGCTTTTCATACGTGGTGTTTTTCGTGTTGCGGGGGTATAAAATTCAGGAAGCATAGCAGGAGCGTCATCCCGAATTTTTGTCGCTTTCAGATTTTTCGCTCCGCTCAGGATGACAAAATGCAAAGGGTACTATGGGTTATATTCAGCTATTTCGCTGCGCTCCATATTCCAACGCGAAAATGGACCCTTCCCGGGGTTAAAATGTAGCAATAGTCCGGTACATTTTGCTGTTGGCGAGGACGCCATAGCCGTCAGGCTAAAGTCAAATTAAGTTCGTAGATTGAGCAAAAACACATGCGAAGCATACGTTTTCCGCAAAAAATGATAAAAGAAAGTGGCCTTTTG